>NZ_NPFL01000010.1:0-347888 GCF_002259075.1 Rhodococcus sp. 15-725-2-2b
CCCACGGCCCGACCACCCACCCCCGTTCGCGTCAATGGACCATTGCACTCTTCAGACGTATGTAGTGGTCCATTCACGCAGATCAGCTCCGCGGGTGAATGGCACATTGCAGCGCTCAGACGTGTGCAGTGGTCCATTGACGCAGGACCCGAGCGCCGAGGGCAACGGCGATGACAACAAGTTCGGCGAGCAGGATCCAGAACAGCAGCGCGATATCTGGAGCCCAGCGGGCCAGTGTCGAGATCGGCGCATCGGCGAGTGCGGGCAGCGAAAAGTACAGCAGTCCAGCTGCGCCGAGGGCGGCCAGTGCATGCGCGGGTGCCCATCGTCCTGGAGCGGTTCGGAATCCGAGGAGCGCTCTGGTCGCACAGATCGCCAACAGCACCGCGAGGGTGGTCGACGCTATCAGTGCAACTTCGTACGGACCGAAGCCGGCGGTACGAGGTTCGTCCATGCCGAGTCGGGTGAGCACGAGGGAGCGGGCAGCCGAGGCCAGAGCATCGGCCTCGAGCTCGCCGTATCTGTTGGTCGCGAACACCACTGCCAGGTGTCGTTCCGGAACGAGTGCGACGTGAGTGAAATAGCCGGGGACCGCCCCGGAATGCCACCGCATCTCGGTACCGTCGGGCAGCGTTTCGACGTACCACCCGTATCCGTACGCCGCCCCCGAACCTGTCGGCACCGTATCCGGACTGTCCGACGCCGGAGCGGTCAGTTGCCTGGATGCATAGCGTGAGAGTTCGTCGATGGAACCGCTCAGGTAGCCGTAACCCATTCCTGCGGAGTCGATTCCGGTATCGATTCTTCGGGGGAAGGTGAAGAACGGTACGTGGCCGGGTGCGACGGTGTCGGCGGTGTGCACCCCGGTCTCACGGGCGACGACGTCGGCGAAAGGTTCGGCGGTGGCCTTCTCGACGATCGCTTGCAGCAGTAGGTAGTTCAGACTCGAGTAACGGAAGGTGCCGCGTTCGGCGGCCCTGACGTCCAGGGTGGGGAGGATGTCGAGCGCTCGCTCCGTGCGCCCCCACACGTCCAGTTCGGTCACATCGTGCGGGAGGCCGCTCGTGTGGTGGATCAGGTCGTCGATCGTGACGTCGTCCGGAAGGATCCAATCACTTTCCGGCAGAATCGAATTCACGGATCCATCCAGCGTCAGGGCTCGGTGTTCGGCGAGTGAGTACACCGTGGCCGCCGTCACCGACTTCGATACCGAACCCCACACGAACGGAGTCGTCTCGTCGATCGGCGCACCGTCTCCGTCCACCCCGTACTCGACGTTCTCCAAGACCTCGTGCTCGGAGACGACGCGGAACGCGACTCCCGGCAGTCCGAGTTCGTCTGCGACGGCTCGGATGTCCGACGCCACGCCGGGGTCCGGTGGGGTGGGGGAGCCTGCGGTCAGGACCGCTACGACGGTCAGCAGGGCGTGGACGATGCGCATGATGGGAGTGAATCAACCTCATCGCGGTCGACGCCTCGGTGAACACCCTGATTTCACACCTGAGATCAGCTTCCGCCTATCGGGTCGTTCCTGCAAGCTCCACTCCTGCGCGGACGAGGCCTGCGATCCAGGGCATCACGTCGTCGTAGGCCGCCAGGGATCCGGGTAGGTGGTTCGCGCCCTCCACCGGGATGGCCGGCAGATCGTATTCGCGGTAGGTGACGTCTGCGCCCAGATCGCGCCAGCGCCCGAGCGGGGTGCGGCTCTGCTCGACGGGCACGGTGTCGTCCTCGACTGCGTGCGAGAGATACACCGGCATGGCAGGGGCGATGCGCCCGACGGTGTTCGTCTCGGTGATCTCGGCCAGCACCGGGTTGCTCAGTTGCTCGGTCAGTGGTCGGCCGTCGCGGGTGAGCTCGGTCGTTCGTACGGTTACGGTGGCCGCGGGGTCGGTGGTGCACCAGTTCTGTGCGGCGTCGAGCGCGGCGATCCCGTCGGAGTCGAAGAGGTCGCGGATGCCTGCCGCTCGTTCCGGGTAGGCGTTGATCATCCCGTCGACCGTGAAGAGCGCGGCGCTACCGAGGCGGGTGTTGTCGAGCGTGTCGATGTTGAGGGTCGGATCGGCCGGTGGCGCACCGACGTACGCTCCCCGGACGTTCAGCTCGGGAGCGTAGGTGGAGGCGAGTTCGGCAGCGGATGCGGACGCGAACCCGCCTTCGGAGTAGCCGAACAGCACCACCGGGGTGGTCGGCTCGACGTCCGCTGATCTGGCGGCGTCCAGCAGAGCACGGCCCGAGGCGATTCGGTTCAGGTACGTGTGCCCGCCGGGGGTGCCCAGGCCCTGGTAGTCGGTCGCGACGACGCGATATCCGGCCAACAGCAGCGGCAGGATGGCCGGGGACGAACCGACTGTCCCGAGAACAGCCGATCCGGCGCAGCGGTCCGCCATACCGGAGGTGCCGGGCGCGTACGCGATCACCGGCCGGGGTCCGGGGCCGACCCACGGAGCGGTGGGGGTCATGGTGTAGCCGGATACGACCATGGGCTGATCGTGTGTGTCGGTGGACCGATAGAGAATCCGCTCGATGTCGAATCCGAGACCGAACCCTTTGGGCGAGTTGACGGGCCGGCTTCGGACCACCTCGCCGAGCGTCGCGGTGTCGACCGCCGCAACCGGCGCGTCGTAGAAGTCCGTCAGAGGGCTCGCGCCGGCCGTCGGCGTCGAGAATCCGGCGATCGCGATCGACAGGATCGCGGTTGCCACGATCGTCGCTGCGCGCGGGCAGTTTCTCGATTGTCGCACCCGTCGTGTCGACATCTTCGCACTCGGTAGCCCGGTCACCCCGCTGACGTTAGCCTGAGAAACAGGCCCACAGAGGGTCGACTACGAAAGGATTCGGTTCGATGCCAACTCGTACTTCACGCACAGCTTGGAACGGAACGCTGGAACAAGGTTCCGGCCAGGTCGAGCTGTCCAGTTCCGGCGCGGCGACTTTCGATGTGTCGTTTCCCAAGCGCGCCGCCGAGAACGCCGACGGCACCACCAGTCCCGAGGAATTGATCGCCGCGGCTCACTCGAGTTGCTATGCGATGCAGTTGTCGGCGTTGATCGCCGAGGCGGGCGGCACCCCACAGAGCCTCGAGGTCACCGCCGATGTCTCGCTGGGTCCCGATGAACCGGGTTTCAAGCTGACCGGCATCAAACTCACCGTGCGGGGCGAGGTCGAGGGTCTCGATGCAGACGGCTTCGCGAAGGCGGCTCAGGCGGCAAAGGAAACCTGCCCCGTCAGCAAGGCTCTCACCGGTGTCGAGATCACATTGGACGCGGCTCTCGAAAGCTGAACGGACAAATCGCCCGATGTGAGACTGGCGAACAATCGTCAGGTTTGAAATAGTTCGTTACTCGACCCATCTGCAGGGTGATTCGGTTACGAATCGTGTTCAAACGTCGGGTTCGATCGGCTGATGCGTACGTTCGGGGTATGCACCGACCGGCCTAGGAAGGATCAGCCCCACCATGTTGTGGACGCGCTTCCTGGGCCTCGGTGTACTCGCCGTAGCGGCGTACGCAATAGCCCCGCCGGGGATACCCCAAGGTGCGATATACGCAATCGTGCTTCTGGCCACAATTGTCGCGTTCGTCTACCGCTACTTTCGGGAACCCGGGCCGGACAAGCGGACGTGGAGGTACATGGCCGTCGGCGTCGGCTCCTGGGGTATCGGCGACGCGCTGATCGCGATGGTGCAGGTCAGCGGTGGACGAGTATCGACGTTCTCCTCGTCCGACATCTTCTACCTGTTCGGCTATCTGGTGATCGCCGTCGGCTTCGCACGAGCCGCCGACGAGAACGGGCTCGTGTTCGGGTGGGAAGAACTGCTCGAGTGTCTGGTTGTTGCAGTCGGTATCGGACTCGCCACGTGGGTGTTCGTCATCCCCGGCGATTCGACGCTGTCGTTTCCGTCGGCGATGGAATTGTGGCCTGCCACGGTCTACCTCACCATCGACGCGTTTCTGCTCACGCTCGTCGGAAGTCTGTACCTGCTGACCCGCTCGACAACGGTGCCGTTCCTGGCGGCAGCGGCCGGAGTCGTGTTCCTGGTGTCTGCCGATTTCGCGTCCTATGCCACGGTCGACTCGTCCGAGCTCTACCGTTCGACTCTCCTGAACACGCTGTGGTTGGCCTCGTACGTGTGTTTCGGAGTGATCGCCTTGCACATTCCGGAGCGGGCGGTGTCGCGGGTCGACCGGTCCAGCCCGTTCAGATTCGGGCGTGTGAGATTTCTCGGACTCGCGGTCGCGGTCGCCGTGACACCCCTTGCGATGGCTGTTCAGTTGGCCCGGGGGGTTCCGGTCCAGCAGTGGGGGTGGGTGATCGTGCTGTCGTCGGCGATGATCATCGCGCTCGTCGGGTGCCGTATCGCATACTTCCTCGAGACGCTGCGGCGGCAGGCCGCAGTGCTCGAGGACGTGGCTCGGACGGATGCGGTGACCGGGCTGGCCAGTCGCCGCCTGCTCCGAGAGCGGTTGGACACGATGCTCGCCGGACGCGGCGAGTCGGACGTATTCACGCTCGTGGTGGACATCGACCGCTTCGCGCAGATCAACGAGACCTTCGGGTACAGCGTGGGAGACAGTGTCCTGCGCGAGATCGGTCATCGCCTGGTCGCATCGGTGCGATCCGACGACCTCGTCGGACGGCTCGGTGGGGATCAGTTCGTCGTCGCCATGCGCAGGCGTCCCGGCCAGATCGACGTATCGGACACTGCCGAGCAACTCCAGTTCGCAGTCAGTAGAACGATGTTCGTGCACGACATCAACGTGGCACTCGACGCGACGGTCGGAATCGCAGCCATAGAAGTCTGCCCGGCGGCCTCGGGTTCGGCGACCGTGTCGATAGACGGCGAATCGATGCTGCAGCGGGCACACGTGGCCCTGACTGCCGCGAAGGCGGGCCACACTCGTATCGGTCGCTACGAACCCGACATGGATCGTGACCGACACGATCACATGCGGTTGCTGGGCGAACTCGACAAGGCCATCGGTGACCACCAGCTTCGAGTGTTCTTTCAGCCTTGCCTGGATCTGGAATCCGGCAGTGTCGATCGCGTCGAGGCGTTACTGCGGTGGCAGCACCCACGTGAGGGTCTGATCGGACCGTCGATGTTCCTGCCCGACGCCGAGCGCACCGGTATGTTGCCCGCCATCACCGCCCTCGTGCTCGACGAGGCCTTGGCTCAGTGCAGCGAGCTGCGTCGACGTGGAGTCAATTTGTCTGTCTCGGTGAATCTTTCGGTGAGAAACCTACTGGACGAGACGCTCACCGAACAGGTCGCGGCCGCGCTGGCGAAACATTCGGTTCCCGCGCATGCCCTGGAGTTCGAGGTCACCGAGACAACGGCGATGACCGATCCGGTGCGCTCGGTGAACGCGTTGACGTCCCTTCGTGGCCTCGGCGTCACCATCGCGATCGACGACTACGGCACCGGCTACAGCTCGTTGGCCTATCTGCAGACTCTGCCGGTGCAGACTCTCAAGATCGACCGCTCGTTCGTGTCGAAGATGAAAACCGAAGAGACCGACGCATCGATCGTGCGCTCGACCATCGACCTGGCTCGAAGTCTCGGGGTGCGGGTGATGGCCGAGGGAGTCGAGGACGCGGGCACGTTGGACGCGCTCCGAGAATTGGGCTGCGACGGTGCTCAGGGCTACTTCCTCGGCAGGCCGATGCCGGCCGAGTTCCTGGCCGAAGCTGTGGCGAAACTGGATTCGCAGATGCCGACGAGACTCGAATGGGAGCTCGCCCGCGAACGCATCTGAGCGGACGCGTGCGCTCTTCAGGACGCGGCAGGCACGTCCAGTACGACCTCGAATTCGAGCAGGGATGCTCCGGACGAGACCGGCTTCGCAGAACTGGCTCCGGCGTGAGCCTCCCGCGACGGTCCCGCCGACCATGCCTGGAACGACTCCTCGTCCTCCCATTGGGTGACGACGAAGTAGCGCGACTCGCCCTTGACCGGCCGCAGCAGTTGGAACCCGAGGAAACCCGGGGAGCCGTCGACCGACCCGGCGCGCGCGGCGAAGCGCTTCTCGAGTTCGGGGCCCGCGCCCTCGGGTACGTCGATCGCATTGATCTTCACAATGGCCATGCCCGCGAGATTACTCCGCCGATATGCTCGGTGGTGATGCTCTACGACGAGGGTGGATCCGGCCGTTCGATTCTGCTGCTGCACGGGCTGATGGGCAGCGCCGCCACCTGGCGGCGGCAGGTTCCGTGGCTTCGAGAATTCGGGCATGTGCACTCCTACGATGCGCCGGGGCATCGTCGTCCTGCGCCGACCGAGCTCACGACCGAGTTCTTCGTGGCCGACCTGCTCGAGCATCTCGAGGCATTGGGTCCCAGTGTGTTGATCGGCCATTCGATGGGCGCACTGCACGGTTGGTGTGCCGCCGCCGAGCGCCCCGACCTGGTTTCCGCCATGGTGGTCGAGGACATCTCTCCGGATTTCAGGGGACGGACCGCCGATGATTGGGCAGCGATGATGCGGGCGTGGCCGCAACCCTTTCCCGACGCCGATGCGGTGCTGGCGTTCTTCGGAGATGTTGCGGGACAATACTTTCTGGATTCCTTCGTGCGAAGTGACGATGGCTGGCACCTGCACGGTGAGGTGGACGTCTTCGAGGCGATCTCGCAGGAGTGGGGGACTCGACACTTCTGGGACGAGTGGGATGCCGTCGACGCTCCGGTGTTGCTGATCGAAGGTGAACACACCATCACCCCGGCCGGTCAGATGCAGCGAATGCACTCGGGCAAGCCCGGATCGGCGTACGTGCGGATCGAGAAGGCGGCGCACCTGATTCACGACGAGGCACCCGAGGGGTATCGCACGGCGGTGCAGGAGTTCCTGCGCGCACTAGGATGATCCGAATGCCGCTCGCGAAGCTCAACGGAATCGACCTCAACTACGACGTCACCGGCGACGGTCCGCTGGTGGTGTTGGTGATGGGTACCGGTAGCCCGGGACGCGTGTGGCGAACCCATCAGGTTCCGGTGCTGGTGAAGCAGGGGTATCGGGTGGTGACCTTCGACAATCGGGGTATCGCACCGTCTTCCGAGTGCGCGAGCGGAATGACGCTCGACGATCTGGTCGCCGACACCGCTGCCCTCATCGAACACCTCGGTGGCGGGCCTGCACGCGTCGTGGGCACCTCGATGGGAGCGCGCGTGACGCAGGAACTGGCCTTGGCCCGGCCGGATCTGGTGTCGCATGCAGTGATGATGGCCACCTTCGGCAAGACCACCACTTTTCGTGCGCAGATGTCGAAGGGTGAGAAGGATCTTCACGACGCCGGGGTCGAACTCCCCGCGTCGTATCGGGCGGCGATGACTGCGATGCAGAACTTTTCGCCGAAGACCCTCGCCGACGACTCGGCGATCGGTGATTGGCTGGCGATCCTCGAATACTCCGGTGGCAGAAAGACTGCGGGTATGCGTGCGCAGATCGGACTCGAAATGCGTTCAGGGACGGACCGATTGGCGGCGTGCCGGGCGATCAGGGCGAAATCTCTGGTGATCGGATTCGCCGACGATCGCATGATTCCGGTGCAGCAGTGCCGCGACGTCGCCGCCGCGATACCCGGTGCGCAGTACATCGAAATCGCCGACACCGGTCACTTCGGATACCTCGAACGCCCCGATGCGGTCAATGCTGCGCTGGTGGAGTTCCTGGCGTCCTAGCCGTCCGAACCCTCGCCAGCGAGGGCGAACAATCCCGATTCGGTTTGTTCGATCAAGCCGTCGGTGAGCAGTGAATCGAGAGCTCGATCGCGTTGGGCCGGGTCGGTGGGCCAGACGATGTCGAGTTGGGCGCGCTCGACCGGTCCGGTGCTCTCGCGCAGCACCGACATGAGCTTGCCGCGCACCTGACGATCCGTCCCCGCGAACTTCTGGACCTTCTTGGCCGGGCCGGTGTGCGCGGGCCTGCCTGCCTCGATCCAGGCGCACTCCGGCAGTGGGCACAGCAGGCAGGCCGGATTCTTGGCTGTACAGATCAGTGCGCCCAGTTCCATCAACGCCGCCGAGTAGCGGGCGGCGCGCGGGACGCTCTCGGGGAGCAGCTGTTCGACGTCGGCCAGATCCCGCGAGGTCGAGGGATTTCCGGGCTCGGCATTGCCGTGCATCGCACGCGCGACGACGCGTCGAACATTGGTGTCCACCACAGGAACTCGCTGACCGTAGGCGAAAGTCGCGACCGCCCTTGCGGTGTATGCGCCGATGCCCGGCAGACCCAACAGAGTCTCGACGTCGGTGGGCACCTCGTCGCCGTACTCTTCGGCGAGCACCCGGGAGCACTCGTGCAACCGCAGTGCTCGACGCGGATAGCCCAACTTGCCCCACGCGCGGAGCACTTCGGCCTGCGAGGACGCGGCCATCGCCGACGGCACCGGCCAACGCTGCACCCACTGCTCCCAGATGGGCGCGACCCGCACCACCGGCGTCTGCTGCAGCATGATCTCGCTCATCAGGATCTGCCACGCGCTGACGCCGGGCCTTCGCCACGGCAGGTCGCGTCCGTCGGTGTCGAACCACCCGAGCAGTGCGTCGGCATCGATCGGCAAGTGGTCGCCCTTCTCGTCGTGTCTGTGATCGGTCCCAACAGTAGTCAACCCGACTCGCCGGTAACTCGATCCACGTGCACAATGAAACCCATGCCTGCTTCGAATCCGATCGCTGCCTGGAAGTCACTCAAGGAAGGCAACCAACGGTTTGTCTCCGGAGAGGTCCTGCACCCGTCGCAGGGTATCGAGGATCGCGCCCGCCTCGAGAGCGCTCAGCATCCCGGTGCCATCCTCTTCGGCTGCGCGGACTCGCGTGTTGCTGCAGAGATCATCTTCGATCAGGGCCTCGGTGACATGTTCGTGGTGCGCACGGCAGGCCATGTCGTCGACTCTGCGGTTCTGGGCTCGATCGAGTACGGCGTCGCGGTGCTGAAGGCGCCGCTGATCGTGGTGCTCGGCCACGATCATTGCGGTGCAGTCAAGGCGACCGTCGACGCCCTCGAGAGTGGCGACGTACCCGGTGGCTACATCCGCGACGTCGTCGAACGCGTCACCCCGTCGGTGCTCTCGGCCCGCCGTGACGGCTACCATGCCGTCGACGAGTTCGAGGCCCGCCACGTCGAGGAAACCGGAAATCTGCTGATGCAGCGTTCCCGAATCGTCGCCGAGAAGGTCGAAGCCGGAGAGCTCGCGATCGTCGGGCTCACCTACCAACTGTCGAAGGGTCATGCGCAGTTGCGTGAGGTGATCGGCGACATCGGCGAAATACCAGCCTGAACCACTCCGATCCCATCTCGGTGAGTTCGCTGACGCGACACGCCGCGTGGGCTCAGGGATAGCGTGGCCTCGGCCGCATACGGTTGATTCGTGTTGGAACCGACCGGGCCTTTGCCTCCCGAAATCTACTGGCGACGCCGTGCGCTCGCCATCGGTGCGGCCGTTGTCGTCCTCGGATTGATCGTGTGGTTCATCGCCTCGCTCAGTGGCGGTTCCGACGACACCGAGGCCGCTCCTGCAGGTGTCGTTGCGGCTCCGGCGACGTCCTCGGCTCTGCCGTCACCCAGCTCCTCTGCCTCCGATGCGGATTCCGCCGGTGCAGGTGGCTCCGGTGGCGGTTCGGGTGGATCAGGTGGTTCCGGCGGCTCGGGTGGAGCCACCGACTCCGCTGCCGGTGGTGGCGCAGCTGCGACCACCAGCGGCGTGCCGGCTCCGGTGATCGCCAATCAGTGCTCGGATCAGTCGCTCGCGATCAAGGTGACGCCGGAGCAGGCCACCTACCGGCTGGGCGAAGAGCCCGTGTTCACCGTGGTCATCACCAACATCGGCTCCACCGAATGTCAGCGCGACGTCGGTGCCGGGTTGCAGCAGGCGCTCGTCTACACCCTCGACAATCAGCGCATCTGGTCCAACATCGACTGCTTCCCCAACGCTGCTTCGGATCTGCGCACCTTCAAGCCCGGCGAACAGGCCGGCTTCACCGTCAAGTGGTCGGGTACCAACTCGGTTCCCGGCTGCGGCGAAGAGCGCATCCCGGTCGGCGTCGGTGCCTACCAGGCGATCGCCCAGCTCGGCGAGCTCAAGAGCGCGCCGGAGCCGTTCAACATCACCGGCTGAGTACGGTCGACTCTCATGACCACCTTTACAGCACTCGCCCGAGCGGCCTACAAGACGCTCGAACCCTTCCACGTCACCGCGTACTTCAATCCCGAACTGGGATCGGCGTACGAGGACACCGGCCTCGACGGGCACGCCTGGTACGTCGGAGCTCGGGCTGCTCCGATGGGGCCGTGCGCGCCGAGTGTCGTCGCTGCTGCGTTCTACAACTTCAATCCGGTACTGATCGAGCGTGCGTGGCCTGCCGCCGTGGCCGTCGGACTGGACGCGGTGTCCGATCGTCGGTGGGCCCTGCTCGACTCCGTTCTCGGCACGGCTCTCGGCTCCCTGGCGGACGACCCTGCGCTCACCGAGTTGGCGGGGCGTCTGGGCGATATCGGCGACACCGCCTCGTTCGCGGGCCGACCGCTCGCCGCGGCGTGGCACTCCGCCGCTCGACCGGAGGTACCGCATCTGGCCCTCTGGCACTCGATCACCGTCCTCCGTGAATGGCGCGGTGACGGCCACCTCGCCGCGCTGATCGACGCAGAACTCGATCCAACGGAAGCGGCCGTCTTCCACGAGGCCGACCGGCCGAACCCGCAGCCCGGCCGTCGGGCGCTCGGCAAGCGCATCACGCAGCTCACCCGGGAATGGTCCGAGAGCGAATGGGGTTCTGCCGCAGAACGACTCGCTGCCCGTGGACTGCTCACCGTCTCCGCCGAGGGCGAGACGTTGACCGACGACGGCGTCGCGCTCGATCAGCACATCGAGGATCGCACCGACATCATGGCGTCGGCCGTGTGGAGAGACGTCCCCGATGCCGAGGAGTTGATCACGAGCGCACGACCGTACGTGAAGGCCGTGATCGATGCAGGCTTCCTGCCGGGGACGAAGAAGAAGGCGTCCTAGTCGTACGGTCCCGAGATCGAGGCCTCGGCCAGTCTGGAGAGGCCTTCGCGGATGTGACGGGCCCACAGTCCACCGATGCCGTCGACGGACTGCAGGTCGGCCGAGGTGGCCGCGAGTAGCCCCTGCAGGGTGCCGAACGCGCCGACGAGTCGGTGAATCTGGCTGAACTGCAACCGCGGAACTCGGGTGAGCACCCGGTACCCGCGGGGGCTCATCGGGGTGTCGAGGGCCTCGATGGTCGCGGGATATCCGAAGGCTCGGGCCAGCGTCGTCAGATCCAGCAGATCGACGTCGGTCAGCTTGTCCAGTGCGGCGAGTGCCTTCTCGACTCCGGTGGTGCTCGACGGTTCGTTCCCGGCGAGGTAGTCACGGACGATCAGTTGGCGATCGACGTCGTTGTCGCCCAACAACTCTTCGAGCTGGAGCGCGAGTTGCCTGCCGTCGGTGCCGAGTTCCAGGACGTTCTGTTCGATCTCCACCGACACTCGCCGCACCATCTCGAGGCGCTGCGCGACGGTCAGGGCATCGCGCAGGGTCACGAAGTCCTCGATCTCGACGACAGAGAGTTGACGAGTGTTGTCGTCGAGCCTGGCCTTGTAGCGCTCGAGGGTCGCGACGGCCTGATTGGCGCGCGAGAGGATGGTGGCCGAGCCCTCCACGACGTGCCTGACGCCGCCGATGTAGACGCTGACGATGCTCATCGACTGGCTCACCGAGACGACGGGATAGCCGGTTTGCATGGCGGTTCGCTCGGCGGCGCGGTGCCGGGTGCCGGATTCGACAGTGGGGATCTTGTGGTCCGGTACGAGCTGCACATTGGCCCGGACGATTCGTTTGCCGTCGGTCGAAAGTACTACTGCACCATCCATTTTCGACAGCTCGCGAAGTCTGGTCGGCGCGAACTCGACATCGAGCTCGAATCCGCCGTCGCAGATGGCCTCGACCTCGTCGTCGTATCCGAGGACGATCAGGCCGCCGGTGCGGCCGCGCAGAATTCGCTCGAGACCGTCGCGCAGGGCGGTTCCCGGTGCGAGCCGGGCGATGGTCTCGCGCAGCGCTGGGGACGGCGTGGTGCCCTCCATGGCCAACCCCCTCGTGTCGTCTCGGCGTGCGGCGTGGTTGCTGCCCGTGCGGGCGATGCATGTCTGCGGATAAAGAGTACTGCGCAACTACATGCAGGCAGCCCGACAAAGAATACTGCCCGGTGTCATACGGGCCGCATACGCGTGTAGGTCAACGCCTCGCCGACGTTGGTGACGGTCTTGACCTTGATGCCGTCCGGTATGGGGCCTGCGTCCTCGGGGACGATGGCGTAGTTGAAGCCCAACCGCGCGGCCTCGGCGAGGCGGCGACCCAGTCCGGCGACGCGGCGCACCTCGCCTGCCAGCCCCACCTCGCCCAGAATCACCATGCCCGGGGGCAGCGGCTGATCGCGGACCGCCGACGCCACGGCCGCAGCCAGCGCGAGATCGGCGGACGGTTCGCTGGTGCGCATGCCGCCGACCGTCGCCGCATAGACCTCCGCCTTGGACACCTTGACCCCGCAGCGGCGTTCCAACACGGCCAGGATCATCGCCACGCGGGCGTGATCGAGCCCGCTGACCGCGCGCCGGGGCGACGGCATCGCGGTGTCCACGATCAGTGCTTGCAGCTCGGCCAACAGCGGCCGTTTGCCGTCCATCGTGACGGTGATGGCAGTGCCGGGCACGGCGTCGCCCCGATGATGCAGGAACAGCCCGGACGGATCACTGATGCCGACGATCCCGGTTTCGCGCAGCTCGAAGCAGCCGACCTCGTCGGATGCGCCGAACCGATTCTTGACGCCGCGGATCATCCGCAGAGTCGAGTGCTTGTCGCCCTCGAAGTTGAGGACCACGTCGACGAGGTGCTCGAGCGAGCGCGGACCTGCCACCGCGCCCTCCTTCGTGACGTGCCCGACGAGCAGCACCGCAACCCCGGTCGTCTTGGCCAGCGTGGTCAGCGCGCTCGTGATGGCGCGAACCTGCGTGACACCGCCGATGACGCCGTCGACGTCCGCGGCGAGCATCGTCTGCACGGAATCGACGATCAGCAGGCTCGGCTCGACCTGCTCGACGTGGCCGAAGACGGTGGCGAGGTCGGACTCGGCGGCGAGGAAGACGCGCTCGTGTACCGCGCCGGTCCGATCGGCACGCAACCTCACCTGACCCGCCGACTCCTCGCCCGTGACGTAGAGCGCTCGACGATCGGGCGCCGATCGGGCCCACCGATGCACCACCTCCAGCAACAGCGTCGACTTGCCGACTCCGGGCTCGCCGGCGAGGAGCACGACCGAACCGGGGACGAGGCCGCCACCCAGAACACGATCGAACTCGTCGATTCCGGTGGTGTTGGCCTGCGAGGTGGCACTGCTGATTGTCGTCAGAGCTGCAGCGGGCGTGGTGGGAATCATGGCCCCACCGCCCGAACGAAGGGCCGATGCGCCTGCGCGTGTGGCGAGCGGAGCAGCGGTGGCCTGGACTTCGTCCATCGAGCCCCAGTCACCGCACTCGGGGCAGCGACCGACCCATTTGGAGACCGAGTGACGGCACGCGGAGCAGCGGTAGCTCGACTTCAGTTTGACCACGCCGCGAGCCTAACGATGGGCACCGACAGGGTCGGGGCGGCGGCTACTCGCCTTCGCTGTGCTCGGTCACCGCGGACTCGTCGCGCTCGAGCTCGTGGCCGGCATCGACGGGAACGTTGACGACGACCTCGCCCGCGTTGGCGAACTCGAACGTGACCGGCAAGGTCAGGCCCGGCCGAACGTTCTCGGAGATGTCTGCCATCTCGACCTTGATCAGCTGGATCGGCAGCAGCGGATCGTCGAGCTGAACGTCCGCGGGCGTACCTGCGCCGAGCGCGGTCAGCGGAGCGATCTCGGTGCTGCCCGATTCCGCCTCGTCGACGATGGTGACCTCGGCCTCGGGGGAGGAGATGCCGGTCAGCTCGTCGGCCACACCCGGGTTGGAGTTGATGGCCGTGAAACCGAGCTCGACGGTGCCGCCGGGCTCGATGCTGTACTCCTGCGAATCGGGGTACACCACGTGCACGTTGCGCAGCTGGATGTCGCCGACGTCGACGGAGTTGCCGTTGACCGCGGCGACCTGAGTGGCCGTCTGGGAGATCTGACCTGCGCCGCACGCGGTGAGGGCGAGCGCGCCACCGGCGAGAAGAGCGAGGGCAGCGGCCGTCCTGCGATGGCGGCCAAGCGGTGTCGCAGCGTCGAATGCAGTCACTTCGGTCGTCCTCCATGTGGTGCCGGGCCGGCTCGGTCCATCTCGTCCACTAGGGAGAGTAGTAGTTCTCGTCCGCCGGCCGCTCGTGGGGTCTGCCGGTGGCCCGATGACGCCAGGTGAGGGTGCCTGCCGAGTGTGAGGACGGCGCAGTGACGCACGTGAAAATGTGGCCCCGGATACACGTTGATCGGTCTGTGTCAACCCCTGATTCGGCACCACTATGCCCCTGACCTGCACCGTTGATATGAGCCGTGGTATTCTGGGTAAATCGAAAGGGGCACTTGTCACATGATTTTCAAGGTCGGAGACACCGTCGTTTACCCCCATCACGGAGCGGCGCTGATCGAAGCGATAGAGACACGCACCATCAAGGGTGAACCGAGAGAGTATCTGGTTCTCAAGGTCGCGCAAGGCGACCTCACCGTTCGAGTTCCCGCGGACAACGCAGAATACGTAGGCGTTCGCGACGTCGTCGGGCAAGAAGGTCTCGACAAAGTCTTCCAGGTGCTTCGCGCGCCGCACACCGAAGAGCCCACCAACTGGTCGCGCCGCTACAAGGCCAACTTGGAGAAGCTCGCGTCCGGTGACGTGAACAAGGTTGCCGAGGTCGTCCGTGATCTCTGGCGACGTGAGCAGGACCGCGGCCTGTCGGCAGGCGAGAAGCGCATGCTCGCCAAGGCGCGTCAGATCCTGGTCGGCGAGCTCGCACTCGCCGAGGGAACGGATCAGGCCAAGGCCGACACCATGCTCGACGAAGTTCTCGCTACAGCTTCCTAGAGTGAACGGTACTTCCGGCGACGTGGTCGCCCTGGTACCCGCAGCAGGCAAAGGCCTTCGGCTCGGACACGACGAGCCGAAGGCATTCGTCTGTCTGGGCACCGATTCTCTCCTGACACGGTCCGTGGACGGTCTTCGGGCCTCGGGGGCCGTCGATCGCATCGTCGTCATCGTGCCGGCCGATCTGCTCGACGCGGCCCGTCGTCATGTCGGCGACGATGTCGTCGTCGTGGCCGGAGGGCTCGAGCGCACCGATTCGGTGCGCGCCGGTCTGGCCGCTGTCGGCGATGCGGCCGTCGTACTCGTCCACGACGCAGCCCGTGCCCTCACCCCACCGACGCTGATCGCCCGCGTCGTGGCCGAGGTGCGGGCCGGACGCTCCGCCGTCATCCCCGTCCTCCCGGTCGTCGACACCATCAAGGAAGTCGACATCATGGGCGCGGTGGTCGGTACCCCGGACCGCGCGAGTCTGCGCTCGGTGCAGACTCCGCAGGGATTCGACGCCGACGTCCTGCGCCGGGCGTACGACGCCGCATCCGACATCTCCACCGACGACGCGGGCCTCGTCGAGCGCATCGGCGAGACGGTGCACTCCATCGTCGGCGACGCACTCGCGTTCAAGATCACCACTCCACACGACCTACTACTGGCACAGGCCCTGCTGTGAGAGGCGCGCTATGAGAGTCGGCATCGGAACCGACGTCCATCCCATCGCTCCCGGTCGGCCCTGTTGGCTGGCGGGTTTGCTGTTCACCGATGCGGACGGACTCGACGGGCATTCCGACGGCGACGTGGCCTCGCACGCCCTGTGCGACGCATTGCTGTCCGCGGCGGGGCTGGGTGATCTCGGATCGGTGTTCGGGACCGGGCGTCCGGAATGGGACGGGGTCAGTGGAGCCGCCATGTTGACCGAGGTCAAGCGGCTGCTCGACGAGGACGGTTTCGCGATCGGCAACGCTGCGGTGCAGATCATCGGCAATCGGCCCAAGATCGGACCGCGCCGTGTCGAGGCTCAGGAAGTTCTTTCGCGGGTGCTCGGTGCGCCGGTATCGGTGTCTGCGACCACCACCGACGGGCTGGGGTTGACCGGTCGTGGTGAAGGAATCGCGGCCATCGCGACCGCACTTGTCATGACGAGGTAAAACCACCGGTAGCATTGCTGGTCGTGACCCTTCGCCTGCATGACACCGAGACGAGGGCCCTGCGGGAATTCACCCCCTTGGTCCCTGGCCATGTATCGGTGTACCTGTGTGGGGCGACGGTGCAGGGCGAACCGCATATCGGCCACGTGCGCAGCGGCGTCGCCTTCGACGTACTGCGCCGCTGGTTGCTGGCGCACGATTACGACGTGGCGTTCGTACGCAACGTCACCGACATCGACGACAAGATCCTCAACAAGGCACGCGATGCCGGCCGTCCGTGGTGGGAGTGGGCTGCTACCTACGAGCGATCCTTCACGTGGGCGTACGACCGGCTCGGGGTGCTGCCGCCGTCGGCGGAGCCGCGCGCGACCGGGCACATCACCCAGATGGTGCAGATGATCGAGCGCCTGATCGAACGCGGCCACGCCTACGCCGATTCGTGCGGTGACGTCTACTTCGACGTGCAGAGCTTCCCGAGCTACGGCGCACTGTCCGGGCACAAGCTCGACGACGTGCACCAGGGTGAGAGCGTCGCCGAGGGCAAGCGTGATCCCCGCGACTTCACGCTGTGGAAGGGCGCGAAGCCCGGCGAGCCGTCGTGGCCGACGCCGTGGGGTCCCGGCCGCCCGGGCTGGCATCTCGAATGCTCGGCGATGGCAGAGAACTACCTCGGCTCGGAGTTCGACATTCATTGCGGCGGCCTCGATCTGGTGTTCCCGCACCACGAGAACGAGCGGGCGCAGTCCATGGCGGCCGGTGACGGCTTCTCGCAGTACTGGCTGCACAACGGGTGGGTGACGATGGGCGGGGAGAAGATGTCGAAGTCTCTCGGCAACGTTCTCTCGGTACCGAACGTACTCGAGAGGGTTCGGCCGCAAGAGCTTCGGTTCTACCTCGGTGGTGCGCACTATCGGTCGATGCTCGAGTACTCCGACACCGCTCTCGAGACCGCCGCCGTGACGTACCGGGGAATCGAAGGGTTCGTCCGTCGAGCCGTCGAACGTGCCGGTGAGGTACCGATGGGCAAGTGGACCGCCGGGTTCGCCGAGGCCCTCGACGACGACCTCGGAGTTCCCAAGGCGTTGGCCGAGATTCACGCCACCGTCACACTCGGCAACACCGCACTCGAGTCCGGCGATCTAACGGCTGCGGCGGAGTACGCGGGCAGCGTGCGAGCGATGCTCGACATCCTCGGTGTCGATCCGCTCGATCCGCATTGGAGCCGCGACAGCGGTTCCGACTCGGCCGCCCTCGGCGCTCTCGGCGTGTTGGTCGAGGCCGAGCTGGAGCGTCGAGCATCGGCGAAGGCGGCCAAGGACTGGGCCACTGCCGACGACATACGGACACGACTGGCGAAGGCCGGAGTCGACGTGACAGATACACCCAACGGGCCCGAATGGTCGCTGGGTACGAGCAAGACCGACGAAGCAGGTTTGTGATGGCAGGCAATTCGAGTAGGCGCGGCGCGATCCGCAAGGACGGCACCAAGAAGGGGCAGGTCGCCGGTTCCGGCGGCAAGCGTCGTAAGGGCCTCGAGGGTCGTGGGGCGACGCCTCCCGCCTCCGAGCGCACCAAGCATCCCGCCGCGCGTCGGGCCAAGCTCGCCGAGAAGTCCGCGCAGAATCGTGGCGGCAGCACCGGTGGCCGCGCGGGTGGCAGGCCGGCCGGACGCAAGGCCGAAGACGGTCCCGAGGTGGTATTGGGCCGCAACCCGGTCGTGGAGTGCCTGCGGGCAGGCGTGCCCGCCACCGCACTGTGGGTTGCCGTCGGTACCGACAGCGACGATCGCCTCAAGGAAGCCGTGCAGCGCGCAGGCGATGCGCGGATCTCCATCCTCGAAGTTCCTCGCTCGGATCTGGACAAGCTCAGCGCCAACGGATTGCACCAGGGCCTGGCCCTGCAGGTGCCGCCGTACCGCTACGCGCACCCCGACGATCTGATCTCGAACGCGCGCACGCACCAGGAGCCGGCTCTGCTCGTGGCTCTCGACAACATCACCGACCCGCGCAACCTCGGTGCCGTCGTGCGTTCGGTGGCCGCTTTCGGCGGTCACGGCGTAGTGATTCCGCAGCGGCGCAGCGCGAGCGTGTCGGCAGTGGCATGGCGAACCAGTGCCGGTGCCGCAGCTCGCCTGCCCATCGCGCGAGCAGTGAATCTGACTCGCACACTGAAGGATTGGCAGTCCAAGGGTGTCACCGTCGTCGGTCTCGACGCGGGCGGCGACACCGAACTCGACACCTTCGACGGTAAGGGGCCGGTCGTCATCGTCGTCGGTTCCGAGGGCAAGGGCCTGTCGCGTCTTGTCAGCGAGACCTGCGATCACATTCTGTCGATCCCGATGGCGGGGCCGGTGGAATCGCTCAACGCGTCCGTCGCCGCAGGCGTCGTGCTGGCCGACATAGCTCGGCAACGCCGCGGGTAGACCTAGGTTCTGATGCGGGCGGCGGTGTCGTGCATCGCCGGGATCACGGTCTGGACCATGTCGGTGTCGGTGTAATTCCTCGCGTGCAGTGACGTGTTCAGCGCGGCCACGACGGTGCCGTTGCTGTTCCGCAAAGGCACTGCAGCAGCACGCATTCCGACATCAAGTTCGTCGACCACCTCGGACCACCCGGCTGCGCGCACTCGGTCGATCTCGGCACGCAGTGCGTCTCGATCGACGAGCGTGCGCGGGGTGAGGGCTTCGATGGGCGCGTCGGCGAAGTAACGCTCCAGCTCGCTCTCGGGCAGCGCTGCGAGCAGCACTCGACCCGAAGACGTTGCGTGCGCGGGGAATCGAGTGCCCAATGTGATGACGACCCGCAGCATGCGCGACGACGGAACGCGCGCGACGTAGACGATGTCGAATCCGTCGAGGATCGCCACCGAAGTCGTTTCGCCCAATTGTCGTGCGAGCGTTTCGATGTGGGGTTCGGCCAGACGCGGCAGGTCCATTCCGGACAGGAACGTGAAGCCCAGGTTCATCACTCGTGGGGTGAGGGTGAACCGACGGCCGTCCTGGCGGACGAATCCCAGTTCGGCCAGCGTCAGCAGCAGTCGGCGGGCCGTAGCTCGTGTGACTCCGACGGCCCCGGCGACCTCGGTCAGAGTGCGGGCGGGATGTGCGTCGTCGAAGCACTGCAGCACGCTCAGGCCTCGTTCGAGTGACTGCACGAACCAGGCGGGGCGTTGGTCGTCGGGGGCGATCTCGGCCGTCATGGTTCGAGTCTGCCTCATCGCCCTGATCGCGCTGCATCACACCGCTCCGTGCTTGTGGTCTTGACCACAAGAGCTGCCTCTGGTTACAGTTGTGCGAATAACAAACAACTGTGCGCTATGCGCACAAAATCGAAGGGCCGACAAGTGAACGTTGACGTCGCAGTCGCGGACGGATCCAGAGCACGGAAAGCTGCCATCGGCAGCTTCGTCGGTGCCGTGGTCGAGTGGTACGACTTCCTGCTGTACGGCATCATCGCCGCGCTGGTGTTCAACTCCCAGTTCTTTCCGAGCGTCTCGCCCGCAGTGGGCGTGATGGCCGCGTTCGCGACCTTCGGTGTCGGTTTCCTCTTCCGGCCCCTCGGCGGAATTTTCTTCGGCCACTTCGGTGACCGCCTCGGACGCAAGCGGATGCTGATCTGGACCATGTTGCTGATGGGCGTCGCAACGGCCCTGATCGGTCTGGTTCCCAACTTCGAGTCCATCGGCTGGTTCGCGCCGCTGCTGCTGGTGCTGCTGCGCGCGATCCAGGGCTTCGCCGTCGGCGGCGAATGGGGCGGAGCATCGCTGATGGCCGTCGAGAGTGCGCCGGCGAAGAAGAAGGCGTTCTACAGCAGTGGCGTCCAGGTCGGCTACTCCGTCGGCCTCATCCTCGCCACCGGCGCGGTCACCATCATGAGCAACCTGCTCAGCGACGACGCCTTCACCAGCTGGGGCTGGCGCGTACCGTTCCTGGCCAGCGCGGTGCTCGTACTGTTCGGCCTGTGGATCCGATCCGGTGTCGAGGAATCGCCCGTGTTCGAGCAGGCAGTCGAGGAGAGCGGTGAGAAAAAGAAGCTGCCGGTCATCCAGGCGATCACCGAGCACCCCGGTTCGTTCCTCAAGATCATCGCGCTGCGCATGGCCGAGCTGTTCACCATGTACATCGTCACCACCTTCGCACTCAGCTACACCGTCAACGAACTGGGCTACGAGCGCCAGTTCATGCTCAACGTCGCGCTGCTGGTCGGTGCCATCGGCATCCTGAGCATCCCGGCCTACGCGGCGGTCGCCGACCGCTTCGGCCGCAAGCCGATCTTCGTCACCGGTGCCGTCGTGGGCGCACTGGCTGCCGTGCCGTTCTTCCTCTCCCTGCAAGCGGCCTCGGTGGTCGCCATCGTGATCCTCGCCGTCATCCTGGTCAACGTCTCGCACGACATGGTGGTCTCGGTGCAGCAGCCCCTGTTCACCGAGATGTTCGGCCCGGAACTGCGCTACAGCGGTGCCGGTGTGGGCTATCAGGTCGCCAGCGCGATCGCAGGTGGCTTCACCCCGTTCATCGCGGCCGCTCTGGTGAGCTGGAACGACGGCTCCTGGCACTACGTCGCGGCGTACCTGGCCCTGGGATGCATCATCTCGGCCGTGGTCGCAGCGCTGATGAAGAACATGGGTTCCTCCGACGTCACGTCCGTCTCCGTACAGGCTCCTGCAGCAGAAGGTGTTGTTGCAGAGCGTGTCTCGAAGTCGGTATGAGCTCGCTGACCCTGGTCGGTTCGCACGCGTCCACCGCGATGTCACCCGCGCTGTGGACGCGTGCGTTCGAGATCGCCGAGGTCTCGTCCAGTTACGACGCCTGGGAGGTCGTCGACGCCGCCGGCCTACCCGACGTGGAGAAGGCTCTCCGGGGCGGCCGCACCGATGCTGCGAACGTGACGATGCCATGGAAGCACTGGGCCGCAACGGTTGCCGACGAGGCCGATCCGGATGTGACGGTCTCGGGGGTGGCGAATCTGCTGTTCCTGCGTTCGGGTGCGCTGTTCGCCATGAACACCGACATCGCGGCGGTCCGAGCCGCGACCGCGGGACGTACCTTCGGATCGGTACTTCTGCTCGGAGCCGGTGGTGCCGCGCATGCTGCGGCATTCGCCTTGCACGCCCGCATCGACAGGCTGGTGGTCTCGGATGTCGACCGTCGTGCAGCGGCGGCTCTCGTCGCCGAACTCGACGGGTACGACGGTTCCGTCGCGGTCGTCGACTGGTCGGATCGAGCAGTGGATCTGGGCTCCTACGACCTGGTGATCAATGCGACGCCCATCGGACGAGACGGCTCGGAGGATCAGCTCGCCTGGGGCACAGGTGAACTGGCACCGACGGCAACGGTGTACGACTTCGTCTACGCCGACATGCGCAACGCCGCCGAGGCCTACGCCGCCGATCGAGACATCGAGCTGATCGACGGATGGACGCACCTGTTCCACCAGGCCGATGCCATGGTTCGTCCGCTCGGACTGCCCGACCGGATGTCCGATGCATTGCGACGCAGCATCCGTGAAATCTGTCCCGCCGCTGCCGGAATCAACCGATAGCGCGGAAGCGCACCCGAGTGCCGGGAGTCAACTGCGCGGCCACGGACACGTCGGCTGCGGTCACGACGGCGATTACCGGATATCCGCCTGTGACGGGATGGTCGGCGAGAAACAGCACGGGCTTCCCTGACGGGGGAACCTGCAGAGACCCGAGAACCATTCCCTCACTGGATAATTCACCGTCGATTGCGCGGGCCAGGGGCTCGGATCCGTCGAGCCTGATCCCGACGCGATCGGTGTCCGGTGTGACCGTCCACGGCTGCTGCACCAGCGTCTTCGAGGCGTGCTCGGTGAACCAGCCGTCACGCGGCCCGAACCTCACGTGCAATGTCTCGTGGAGCGTGGGCGGCGGCACGAAATCTGCAGCAGGCCATTCGGCACTGCCGTTGCCGACGTTCAGAACATCGCCGGGAGAGAGAGGGGCCGGGCCGATGCCGGACATCGTGTCCGTCGACCGACTGCCCAGGACTGCCGGAACGTCGATCCCACCCCGTACGGCAACGTAGCTGCGCAGACCCCATGTGGGCGCGGACAATTCCAGTGTCTGTCCGGCTCTGAGGGTGATGGTCGAGAACAGTCCCTGCTCTGTGCCGTCCACGCGGCAGTTCACCTGCGCCCCGGTGACGGCCACGAGAGCGTCGAACTCGGCGCGTAGTTTCAGGCCACCGAAGGTCACTTCCAGTGTGGCGGCGTCGGAGTCGTTGCCCACCAACCGGTTCGCGGCATCGTGCGAGAGTCGGTCTGCGGCACCCGAGCGACCGACGCCGATCGACGCGAATCCGGGTCGTCCGCGATCCTGGACGGTGCACAGTGGTCCCGTCTGCAGAACGGTCAGGGCTCTCATGCCTGCTCGAATCGGACGATGGTGCCGGGCCGCAGCAGCGCGGGTGGATCGCGGTCGAGATCCCACAACCGAGCGTCGGTGCGTCCGATCAGTTGCCACCCGCCGGGGGAGGAGCGCGGATAGATGCCCGAGAACTCACCCGCCAGGCCCACCGAACCGGCCGGAACGCTGGTGCGCGGCGACGTGCGCCGCGGAACATGCAGTCGTGCGTCGGTGCCGACGAGATAGCCGAAGCCGGGTGCGAAGCCGCCGAACGCAACGGTCCACGTCTGATCGACATGGGCGGCAACGACGTCGGCGGTGGACAGGCCGGCCAGTCGGGCAACCTCGTCGAGATCCTCGCCGTCGTAGACCACCGAGATCGTCACGGTGTCGGACCGGTCGTCGGTGGTCGTGACTGCGGGTTCGGTGGCCGCGATCCAGTTCAGAACCGGCTGCTTCGGCCCGTCGAACATCACCAGGACCGTGCGTGCGGCTGGTACCAGATCCACGACCGCCGCGGGTGGGTCGGCCGTCAGAGAGCGGTAGTACGCCATCGTCTCGTCCAGCCCGTCGAATTCGACCAGCAGTGCGTCCTCACCGGCCGGGTGAATCCTCATCGGACAAATGCGGAGATGTCGATACCGTTGACGCGCAACAGGTTCGATACGGCCGCGGCCATCGCGACCGCGCCGGGGGAGTCGCCGTGCAGACAGATCGACTCCGCCGCGACATCGATGCGCGTGCCGTCGACAGCCAGGGTCGTGCCGTCGGTGATCATGGTCAACACGCGCTGGGCAACGGCGTCGGGATCGGACAGTACGGCACCGGGTTCCGAGCGCGAGACGAGCGCCCCCTGCGGGGTGTAGGCGCGGTCGGCGAAAGCCTCTGCGACAGTGCGCAGTCCGGCTCGTTCGGCTTCCTCGAGGAACACCGAGCCGGGCAGGCCGAGCACCGGCAGCGTGGGGTCGTAGGCGAGAACGGCGTCGACCACGGCCTTTGCCTGGCCGCGGTGGTGCACGACCGCGTTGTACAGCGCGCCGTGCGGTTTGACGTAGGAGACGGCCGATCCGGCAACCTGAGCAAGCGCGTCGAGGGCACCGATCTGATAGATCACGTCGGCGGTGAGATCGGCGGGGGAGACGTCGAGAAAGCGCCTGCCGAACCCGGCGAGGTCGTGGTAGCCCACCTGCGCTCCGATTCGTACCGCCGCTGTCGCGGCCGAGCGGCACGTGCGCAGCAGAGTGGTGGGATCACCGGCATGGAAGCCGCACGCAACGTTGGCACTCGAGACCAGGGCGAGCATCGCGTCGTCGTCGCCGAGAGTCCACGCACCGTAGCTCTCGCCGAGATCGGCGTTGAGGTCGATGGACACCCTCGACATCCTAGGCGGCGACCAGTCGTCCGGAATTGGCCTTGCGGGTTCCGCCGATCGCGCGGCACACGAGGTAGATCACGAAGGAGATGGTGGTGACGAATGTCGAGACCGGCAGGCCGGGAGCAAGGGAGAGCAGGATGCCGCCGACGGCGGCGATCTCGGCGAAGACGATGGACAGCAGCGTCGCCTTCAGCGGGCTTGCCGTCACCCGTGCGGCGGCCGCGGCCGGGGTGATGAGCAGCGAGAGCACCAGCAGCGCGCCGACGATCTGCACGCCCAGCGCACAGGCGACACCGACGAGCACGGCGAACACCACCGAGAGTGCGCGGACGGGGACGCCGCGGGCCAGCGCCACCTCGGGGTCGGTGCTGGCGAACAGCAACGGACGGTAGACCACGGTGAGGACGATCAACACCAGGACCGCGCACACCAGCAGAAGCTGAATACCGCTCTGTCCGACGCCGACGATCTGGCCGATGAGCAGCGAGAAGCTGGTGCCGGTTCGGCCCGGGTAGAGCCAGATGAACAGCACCGACAGGCCGAGACCGAAGGACATGATCACGCCGATGACCGAGTCGCGGTCGCGGGCCTTGCTGCCGAGCAGGGCGAACATGACCGCCGCGACCACGGACCCGACGATGGCTCCGAGGCCGACGGTGATGCCCACGAGCAGTGCCGCGGAGGCACCGGTGAGCGAGAGCTCACTCGATCCGTGCACCGCGAACGCCCACTGGCGGCTGACGATCAGCGGACCGAGTGCGCCTGCGAGCAATCCGAGGATCGCGGCGGCGAGCAGTGCCTGCTGGACGAAGTCGTAGGTCAGCAGATTTGCGGTGGTATCGAAGTCGAGCATCTTCGAGAATGCGTCGAGAACCTTCTCGTTCATGCCTTGTCTTCTCTGTCGTGCGGCACGGGTGGATGGTGGGCTCCTGCCGAGCCGAGCGCGTCGATCGAGTCGCCGGTGCCGACGACGATGAGCCGGCCGCGAACTTTCAGTACCTCGACTTCGGTGCCGTACAGCTCGGAGAGCACCTCGGTGGTCATGACTTCCTCCGGCGTTCCGATACGGAACCGGCCGTCGACGATGTAGACGATGCGATCGACGAGCGGCAGGATCGGGTTGATCTCGTGGGTCACGAACAGCACTGCGGTGTCGTGCTCCCGTCGTCGACGATCGATGAGGCTCGAGACCAGAGATTGGTTGGCGAGGTCGAGGCTGAGCAGGGGTTCGTCGCACAGCAGGACCGACGGATCGCCGACGAGTGCCTGGGCGATACGCAGCCGCTGCTGTTCACCGCCGGACATCGAGCCGACCGGCGCTCCGGCGAAGGAGTTGGCGTCGACCTGATCGATCGCGCGCTGCACCGTCTCCTTGCGCTGCCGCATGCCGCGCAGGCCCATGCCCCACCGATGACCGTCCCAGCCGAGCCCGACGAGATCGCGTCCGCGCAGGGGGAGATCGTCGTCGATGTTTCGTTGCTGGGGCACGTAGCCGACGCCCGACTGGCCGCGACGGACGGGATTGCCGTCGATCGCGGCCGTGCCGGATGTGAGGTGATTCTGACCGAGCAGCACCTTCAGCAGAGACGTCTTGCCCGATCCGTTGGGGCCGAGAACGGCGACGAACTCGCCCTTCTCGACCGTCAGGTCCAGGTTCTGCCACAGCGTGCGCTCGCCGAACGCCAGTCCGGCATCGCGCAGTTCTACAGCAGGCATGTACTACAGCTTTCCATCAGCCGGTCCGAGATCAGGAGTCGGATCGGCTCAAGGGGCCGTTGCGAGGGCGGCCTGCAGATCCGTCGCTGCCTTGGTCTGCCACTCGATGTACGTCATCCCGGCGGGCAGAGTCTCGGTGACCTCGACGACGGGGATGCCCGCGGCCTCGCTCGTGGAGCGAATATCCTGCGTCACAGCATCTTCGGTCTGGATGTTGTAGATCAGAGCGCGGACGGACTTCGAGGTGAACAGATCACGCGTCGCGGCGATCGAAGCGGGCGACGGGTCGTTGCCCTCCTCGATGGAGTCCTTGAAGTCCTCGGGAGTGCGATCGTCGAGTTCGGATTCCTCGATCAGGTAGTGCGCGATCGGCTCGGTCTGCGCCACCGGTGCGCCCGGGTGATCGGCGGCGATCTTCGCCGTCACGTCGGTGATGCCGTGTACCTGCTCGTGGAACGTTTCGGCGTTGGCGGTGTACTGCGCAGCGTTGTCGGGGTCGAGCTGACCGAGCTTGTCGGCGATCTCCTCGGCGGTGTGCGCTGCGACCTCGGCGTTGTACCAAACGTGTTCGTTGACCTCGCCGTGCGAATGGCCGTGATCGTCCGCCGCCTCTGCCTCTGCCTCTGCCTCGGCCGTCGCGTCGCCGGAGGTGGGCTCGGACTCGTGATCGTGGCTCTCGTCGAGCAGGGTGTACGCATCGACCGACGGCACGTCCTTGCCCTCGGATCCGAGGATGTCCTCGATGAACTGGTCGTAGCCGCCGCCGTTGTAGACCACGAGCGACGCCTCGGCGACGGCAGCGGCGTCGGCCGGGCTGGCCTCGTAGGAGTGCGGATCGGCAGAGGGATCGGAGATGAGCGAGGTCACTGTGGCCAGGTTGCCCGCCACTGCCTCCGCGACGCTTCCCCAGACGTTCGTCGACGCGACGATCGTGATCGGTCCGTCGACGGGGGTGGCCGGGGCAGACTCGGTGCTCGCGGAGTCGGTTGAGCTGCATGCACTGAGCGTGAGGGCTGCGGCGCAGGTCAGGCCGAGTGCGGCCGTGAGTTTGGTCCGGGACGCGCGACGGATGGACGACATCGATGTACTCCTGAAGGGCAAGGCTTGACGCTAATGGAAACCGTTACCGTTGTACTCTAGCGTTCGATTGGCCTTTGTTCGAATCGGACGAAGGCGACCTCGAGTTTCTCTGCGATGCGTTGTGGGACTAACGTCCCGGTTATGGCCAGGTCGAGCGAACCACGACGTCAAGCGACGTTGGCGTCGATCGCAGCCGAGCTGAAGGTGTCGCGCACCACCGTCTCGAACGCCTACAACCGACCCGATCAGCTCTCCCCCGAACTTCGCGAACGCGTCCTCCAGGCCGCCAAGCGTCGCGGCTACGCGGGCCCCGACCCGGTCGCGCGATCACTGCGCACCCGCAAGGCCGGCGCCATCGGACTGCTCCTCACCGAGGCGCTGAGCTACTCCTTCCGCGACCCCGCCGCGATGAGCTTCCTCGCCGGACTCGCCGAATCCTGCGAGGCCGCCGGACAGGGACTACTGCTCATCCCCGCCGGTGCCGAACGCGACGACGTGCAGGCCGCCGCCGTCGTGCAACAGGCCGGAGTCGACGGGTTCGTCGTCTACTCCGTCGCCGACGACGACCCGTACCTCGCTGCGGTTCGCGAACGTCATCTGCCGATCGTCGTCTGCGACCAACCCCGCAACATCCCCGAAGCCGCCCTCGTCGCCATCGACGACCGCGGCGCAATGAAAATGCTTGCCGCACATCTGATCTCGCAGGGACACGAGCACCTCGCCGTCCTGTGCATGCGGCTCGGACGCGACCGTCGCGACGGCGTCGTACCCCCGGGACGGTTGGCGGACAGTCACTTCCACGTCCAGCGTGAACGCATCGCCGGAGTCCAAGCCGCCATGATCGACGCCGGACTCGACCCGGACATCCTCACCGTCGTCGAACGCTTCGACCACACCGTGCGCTCCGGCCACTCCGCCGCCGCCCAAGCCCTCCAGGCAAACCGCGAAACCACCGCGCTGCTCTGCACCACCGACGTGATCGCCCTCGGCGCACTCAACTTCGCCAGAGTCTCCGGAATCGATGTGCCGAGCCAACTCTCGGTCACCGGATTCGACGGCATCTCCGACGCCATCCGCGAGAACCTCACCACCGTGCGCCAGGACGCCGAGGAAAAAGGCCGTCGAGCGGGCAAACTGGTGCTCTCGTCCTCGCACTCGGGCATCGTCGCCGCCGAAACCCTGCCGACCGAACTCTTCCGCGGCCGAACCGCTGGACCGCCGCCGGAACAACCGCCCGCAATCGCCTGACCTTCGCCGCCGCCGCTCGCTCCGCTCGCCTTCGCGTCAATGGACCACTGCACGCCTCAGACGTATGCAATGTGCCATTCACGCAGCGGACCCCGGTGGGTGAATGGACCATGGCACGGCTCAGACGTATGCAATGGTCCATTGACGCGGAGCGGAGCGGAGCGGTGCGGCGGGGCGGGGGTCAAGCAGGCTGGGCGCTGAGCAATCTCGCGCAGCGCAGCAGACCGAGGTGACTGTAGGCCTGCGGATGGTTGCCGAGGGATCGTTCGGCGATGGGGTCGTATTCCTCACTGAGCAGTCCGGTGGGGCCTGCGGCGCTGACGAGTTGGGCGAACAGGGCTTCGGCTTCGGCGCGCTGTCCCACCAGAAGGTATGCCTCCACCAGCCAGGCCGCGCACAGGTGGAAGCCGCCTTCGCCGCCGGGGAGTCCGTCGTCGTGGCGGTATCGGTAGACGGTCGAGCCGCTGCGCAGTTCGGCTTCGGTGGCGGTGACGGTCGCCGCGAAGCGCGGGTCGGCCGGGTCGATCAGTCCGGACAGCCCGATGAACAGGGTCGCGGCGTCGAGGTCGGTGCCGTCGTACGCGGCGGTGAAGGACTGCACCTCCTCGTTCCAGCCGTTGGCGAGTACTTCCTCTCGGATGGTCTCGCGCAGAGGTGCCCAGCCGGGTTCCGTCGCACGGCCGAATGTTTCGGCGAGTCGGATGGCGCGATCGACGGTGATCCAGCCCATCACCTTGGAGTAGACGTGGTGGCGGGGGTTGTCGCGGATCTCCCAGATACCGTGGTCGGGTTCGAACCAGCGACGTTCGACGGCTTCGACCATGGCGCGGACGAGTTCCCAGTCATCTTCGGAGAGAACGTGTTCCGATCCTGCGGCCTTGCGTGCGTGGGCGAGGGCGGACACCAGTTCGACGATGGGGCCGAACACGTCGAGCTGAACCTGTTGGTTGGCAGCATTTCCCACCCGTACCGGACGCGAACCGGCGTAACCGGGCAGCTCGTCGATGACGGCCTCGGGTGGCAGGCCGAGGCCCCAGATGGTGTACAGCGGGTGCAGGCGTTCGGGACCCGACACCGACTCGAGTACTCCGTGGATCCAGGACAGGTAGTTCTCGGCCTCGGCCGTCGAGCCGACGTCGACCAGTGCTGCCGCCGTCAACGCCGCGTCGCGCAGCCAGCAGTAGCGGTAGTCCCAGTTGCGCACTCCGCCGATATCTTCGGGTAGCGAAGTGGTGGCGGCCGCCATGATCGAACCGGACTCGGCGTGCACCAGGCCGCGCAGAGTCAGTGCCGATCGCTTCATCAGATCGCGCTTGAGCGGCGGCAGATCCAGGCCGTCGGCCCAGTCCTTCCAGTACGCCTCCGATGCCCGACGACGCTCCACCTCGGCCCACGGGTGCTCGCTCAGATCATCCGTTCCGAGCCGCAATTCGAGAACGATGGGTCCGTTGGAGGGATCGACCTCGGCGTGTGCGGTTTGCTGGGATCCATCAGAGACGATGTTCCAGACGACGCCGGGGCTACGCAGCACCATCGGATCCGCGGTACCGAGAACGCGCAGACCGTCGACATCGGGTTCGAGTGAGGCCCACGCCTTTCCGAATTCCGGACGCGGCGCGAACGTGACCACGGCGGTGGCCTTGCCGGTGATGACTCGCGTCAGCGCGGTCTGGCCCTGGCCGATGTCGTGCGGCAGGTAATCGGTGACCTGCAGGCTGGCCCACTTGGTCTGCACCGTCATCGTGCCGTCCACGTACTGCTGACTCAGCGGGAGCGACGCGCGGGTGGGTCCGACGCTGAAGTGACCGGCCTGATCGCCGCCGAGCAGGTGCGCGAACACCGCCGCCGAATCGGGTTCGGGATGACACAGCCAGGTGACGTCGGCGTCGGGGGTCAGCAGTGCAACGGCATTGGGGCTGGCCAACATCGTCAGTCGCTCGATACGCGGGGCGTCGGCTCCCGAGAGCCACTGGCGTCGCTCTTCGAGCAGAAACGCCAGGGCGAGCGCGACCTGCTCGGTGCTGTCGATGCGGAACTCCGCCAGGGTGTCTCCCGGTCCGATCTTGACGCCGATGTCCGGCCCGTGCAGGTGTCCGAACGCCTTCTCGTCGGTGACGTCGTCGCCGAAAAAGACTGCGGCAGTAGCGGCTTCCTGGTGGCGAAGAATGTCGAGCGCGACGCCCTTGTCGGTGACGATGACCGCCAACTCGATGACGGACTTGCCCTCGGTAACCTGCACCCCGTCCCGCGCAGCCGCGCCGGATCGCACGGCCGCGAGGGCCTCGTCGCCTGCGGCGGTCTCGGCGTTGCGGACGTGCAACGCGACGCTGGCCGGCTTGGTCTCGATACTCACGCCTGGATGGGCGTCGGCGATGGCCTGCAGTTCGCCGGTGATGACGGTGAGGAGCTTCTTTGCGTTGTCGTCGATGGCGTTGACGAACCCGGCGTCGAACTCGCTACCGTGGCTGCCTACCAGCTGCACCTCGGACGGCAGCCGCGAGAGGATCGCGAGATCACGCAGGGCGCGTCCGGAGATGACGGCGGCGTTGGTTCCGGCCAGGGAAGCGAGCCCGCGCATGGCGCTGACCGACTCGGGGTGTGGGAACGCCTTCTGCGGGTCGGAGACGATCGGCGCCATGGTGCCGTCGTAATCGGACGCGACGAGCAGACGCGGAGTCCGAGCTACTCCAACGAGTGCGCGGCGAAGTTCGAGCGGCAATTCGAGAGCAGTCACCCGTCGAATCTAGGCGATGAACCCCGCCTCGGCGTACCTGGCTTTGTGCGCTCGGTGTATCACTGCTGGTCGGGCACCAGACCGGGCGACGGCGTCACACCCGAGGCCGCCGACATCGATGCTGCTGACTTGGTGACGATGGCCAACATGGCTCGCTGTGCGGCGTCGGCGTCACCGGACTGGATCGACGAGGCGACCACCCCGTGCAGACGAATTGCCTCCGGGTCGGCCTGCCTCGACATCAGGGCATGGCGGGTACGTCCGGCGAGTACCTCGACCACGATGTCGGACATCGATCGCAACATCGGATTGCCCGACGCCGCGAGCAGCGTGCGATGAAAATTGCAGTCGTGTTCGAGGTAGGCCTCGGAGTCGGCTGCTCTCGACGTCGACGACATTCCGATGACGGCGGCGGTCAACGCCCCGCATTGCTCGGGTGTCGCTCGGTGGGCGGCCAGCTTGGCTGCCAAAGGTTCGATCCCCGAACGCAATTCGCTGAGCAGTAGCAACTGTTCGGCGCGAGCCGGCCCGGCCAGTTGCCAGCGGATCACCACCGGGTCGAGTGAGTTCCAGTTCTCCGAGCCCTGCACGGTGATTCCGACGCGACGACGCACCGTGAGCAACCCCAGCGACTCGAGAACGCGCACGACTTCCCGCACGACGGTCCGCGACACGGTGAACCGCACGGCGACGTCGTCTGCCGAGATTCGGGTCCCGCTCGGGATCGCGCCGCTGACGATGTCGCGCCCGAGCTCGTCGAGCACCGAATCGTGCAGTTGGCGGAAGTCGTTGGTCTCGCTCATGTCCGGTCGATCGTCCCACGGGTTGCCCGGTTTCTCGCGTCTGTCCGATCCAGGCGGGCGCGATGGAGCAGTATCGAGGGATGGCATCGCAGACGACAGGTAGAGCACATCATCCGGTACTCGTGGTGATGGGAGTGTCCGGATCGGGCAAGTCCACGGTGGCGGGCATCCTCGCAGGTGCACTGAAATGGGACCTGCAGGAGGGCGACGACCTGCACCCGGACGCCAACGTGGCCAAGATGGCGTCGGGTCAGCCGCTGACCGACGAGGACAGATGGCCGTGGCTGGACGTGATCGCGGAATGGATCACCGACCACACCACCACGGGGCGATCGGGGATCGTGACGTGCTCGGCGCTCAAGCGGACGTATCGGGACGTGCTGGCTGCCGGGTCGAGGGAGGGGGCGGAAGTGATCTTCGTGCACCTGGCCGGAACGAAGGATCGGATCAGCGGTCGCCTCAATGCACGGATGGACCACTTCATGCCGTCGTCGCTGCTCGACACCCAGATCTCCACCCTCGAGCCGCTGGGCGACGACGAGAACGCCATCGTCGTCGACATCGGTCCGCCCCCGACCAAGATCGCCGAGCGCATCCTCGTCGAACTCGAGACGCGGGCCGGGATGTCGGAGAGTCACTGACCGCCGGGTTTCAAGCAAGCGCGCTTGCTTTTAAGTACTACGAATGGACAAAAGAACTTGTAAAAGTACGACGAATGCGAGATAGTGAGCTTGTTCACTTTTCAGTGAGGAGACAGCTCATGGTGCGAGGCGCACCCGCCAGGCCGGTCCAACTTCCCGTTCCCAACGCCGATGTCTGGGACTGGCAACTCGACGGTCTGTGTCGTGGACTGGACTCGTCCGTGTTCTTCCACCCCGAAGGCGAGCGAGGTCGCGCCCGCACCTCGCGCGAGAAGTCCGCGAAGCAGGTCTGCGGCCGCTGCCCGGTACTCGAACAATGTCGCCAGCACGCACTGGAGGCCAACGAGCCCTACGGCGTGTGGGGCGGAATGTCCGCGCACGATCGCGCCGACTTCTACCGCGGAGCCATCCGGACCGCTTGATCCCGCCGGGGAATACGGGTGCGCTGCAGACGCGCTCGCATGTGCCGAACGCGGTCGTAATTGTCAACGCGCACATGGCAATTACGCGTGCTGCTGGCAAACGCGCGCGCGTTTGCGAGGACTGGTTCGCGGTGCCTTCGAGCCCTGACCGTCGCGGGCTCGACCGAACTTGTCGGTGGTCTCGTGTTCCATGACGACCCATGAACAAGGTCCTGCGTGCGACGCTCGTCAGTGCGGTCGTCATCACCACCGTCATCGGAATCGCGTCGTTCGTGCTGAGTTTCGCCGCACTGTGGGATCTCGCCACGATGGCAGGCGTTCCACGCTCACTGTCCTGGCTGTGGCCGGTGATCGTCGACGGCACCATCCTGCAGGCCACCATCTCCGTCATCGCGCTCGCCCAATTCGAGGAGCAACGCAGTGGTCGACGCTTCTTCTGGGGCGTGTTGATCACGGCCGCTCTGGTCAGTATCGGCGCAAATGCCATGCACGCCTTCATCTCCGACGCCGGCACGCTGCATCCGGCCCTGTCGGCGGCCATTGCGACCGTCGCCCCGGTGAGCCTGCTGGCCGCGACCCACGGACTCGGCATCCTCGTTCGGGTACCGGCGGAACTGCCGAAGACCGCAGGCATCGCCGACGAACAACCCGTCGTCGACGAGGTGGCCTTCGCACCGAGAGCCGAACCGGCGACACCTGCGCCCGAACTCACCACCCCCGAGACGCCGGCACCCGCGCCGACGAAGCGCGTCGAGCCGGTCCACACCGAGCCGGTCCACCCCGAGCCGGAGCACATCCAGCCGGTCCGCGTCGAGCAATCCGTGCCCGAATCTCCCGTCACCTCGGTGCGCACGGTCGAGCCGCTCGACGAGGTGGATCGATGGATTCTCGACGAAGAACGAGTGGACGATCTCTATCCCGTCGACGCTCCGTGACATCCGGTGGCACCATCGAAGGATGAGTCAGAACTTGCCGAGATCCGTCGTTCCCGAGAAGCCGAAGCCGGGCCAGGAGTCGGTGTGGGATTACCCCCGCCCACCGCGGCTCGAGTCCTCCAACCGATCGCTGGTCGTCCGTCTCGGCGGTCAGGTGATCGCCCGCACCACCGCCGCGTACCGAGTGCTCGAGACGAGCCACCCACCGACCTGGTACATCTCGCCTTCGGACGTGGTCCCGGGTGCGCTGACGCCCTCGGACGCCCGCTCGACGCACTGCGAATGGAAGGGTGCGGCCACGTACTGGGATGTGCACGGAGGCGACGCCGTGGCACCGGCGGCGGCGTGGAGTTACGAGAACCCGACGCCACGGTTCGTCGACATCGCCGGCTACCTGGCCTTCTCGCCGAGCCGCGTCGAATGCGAGATCGACGGTGAGGCCGTGCGACCACAGGAAGGCGGGTTCTACGAGGGCTGGATCACCGACGATGTCGTCGGGCCGTTCAAGGGAATCCCCGGCTCCTACGGGTGGTGAGGGCTAACCGACGGGCAACTCTGCGCGGGTGATGATCTGAATCGAACTCGCCGCACCGGTGTCGCTACCGGTCACCAGCACGTCCCCGGTGCGCGGATCGACGGCGACTGAATTGGCCTGCGTCACCGTCGGAACGTCGCCCAGAGTCCGAGGAGCGGCTGGATCGGACACGTCGACCACTCGCAGGAGATTCGACGCTGTCAGCGTCACGAACAGCAGCCGGCGTTCGGGATCGACGGCGAGCCCGTACGGGTTGCCGGGCGCATCGATCGACGCGATCTGGCGAATGCCTCCGGCGGTGTCGACCGAGGCGAGAAGGACCGTGCCGCCGTCGGTGTCGGCGAACCCGGCCACCGTCTGATTCACCGTCACCGCGTGCGTGAGCTTGACCCCGATCGGAGCCTGCGCCACCTCCTGGCGCGTTGCACCGTCGTAGACCCACACACCGTTGCCCTGCACGTCCGCGACGGCAGCGTAGGGACCGAGAGCGGCGACTCCACCGGGTTGGACGGGCCCGGGCGGAAGCTCCGACACCACCGACCCGTCGCGGAGGAAGATCACTCCGCCACCCATTTCGTTGGTGGCCACGATGGTGCCGTCGGAGGTCTGCACGGCGTCGTGTGGTTGACGGCCCACCCCCGTGGCGGTCGACAGGATCGCGCCGTCGTCGAGTGAGATCTCGAGCAGTTCGTCACTGCCTTCGAGCGGAACCAACACCGGGCCGTCGGGACCTGCGAGCGAGAGATGGCGCGGTGCACCCGTCGTCGCGACCATCTGGCGCACGACACCGGTGGCCGCATCGAACAGCACCACGCCGTCGGGCTCACGTACCCCGGCAGCTGCGATGCCGGACGAGCCGACCACGACACCCTCGGGAGCACCGGGAAGGGCGACGACGGTTCCGATCGGGTCGGCCGAGTCCGGGGCCTGTGCCGGCTCGGCCGCCGGAGTCGTTGCGGGAGGATTGGTTTCGTCGACAGTGTCGGCAGAGCAGCCGGTCACCAACAGCAGCGCGGCCGCAACCGTCACCAGGCGTGCCCGCATCATCGGCGGTACTGCTCGAAGTGCAGGGCGTCGTCGAGAGGACGGCGGGTGCGCCACCCGAAGCGCTCCAGATCGGGAACCTCCTGGAACGATTCGACCGGACCCACACACAGCCACGCGATGGGGCGAACCGGTGCGGGGATGTCGAGCAGTTCGGTGAGATAAGCCTCGTCGTAGAAGGAGACCCATCCGACGCCGACGTTCTCGGCTATCGCTGCGAGCCAGAGATTTTCGATGGCCAGTACGGCGGAGAACAATCCGGTGTCGTCGACGGTGTCGCGGCCGAGGACGTGCCGACCTCCACGGCCTGGATCGTAGGTGACCACCACCCCGGTTCCGCTCGTCTCGATTCCCTCGATACGGATGGGGTCGAACGTCTTTCGGCGTTCGGCATCGAGCTTGTCCGCGAAGTCCTGTCGGCAGCCGGCCACGTGGGAGGCGAAGGCGCTCAGGGTATCGGGCTTGCGGACGATCACGAAGTCCCAGGGTTGGGTGTTGCCGACGCTCGGGGCCTGATGCGCGGCACCGAGAATGCGGCGCAGCGTCTCGTCGTCGACGACGGTTCCGTCGAACTCGGCGCGAACGTCGCGGCGAGATCGAATGGCTGCATACACCGACAGGGCTGCCTCGGTCATGATATCCGTTCTCCTGTAACACTTCTCAGACGTTCGTCGAGCTCGGCGACGAGGGCGGGCAGTCGATCTGCCGAGGTGGGCCGGCCGAGGTGGAAACCTTGTGCCCGACCGCACCGGAGCTCACGCAACGCCGTCATCGTCATCTCGTCCTCCACGCCCTCTGCCGTCACCGACAATCCCAGAGTACGGGCCAGTTCGACGGTCGAGCGCACGATGGCGGCGTGTGCGGGATTGTGGGCCATGCCGGCGATGAAGGCGCGATCGATCTTCAACTCCTGGACCGGCAACCGCTCGATGTAGGCGAGTGAGCTGTAGCCCGTGCCGTAGTCGTCGATGGCGACCTGCACACCCATCGCGTGCAGAATCGACAGCTTCTCCGTCGCGCCCACCGGGTCGGTCATCGCCGAGGTCTCGGTCACTTCCACCGTCAATCGCCACGGAGGGCAGTCGAATTCGGTCAGCGCCGTGCACACCTGCTCGATCAAGGTGTCGTCGAACAGATTTCGAGTCGAGATGTTGACAGCGATGCTCAGGTCGAGACCGTCGGCCAGCCATTGCCTGCGTTGGGCGAGGGCGTGCGTGAGAACGTAGTTCGTCAGCGGCCGGATCAGTCCGGTACGTTCGGCGGTGGGCAGAAATGCGCTGGGGGACAGGACGTTACCGTTCGGGTGATGCCACCGCAGTAGTGCTTCCACGCCGACGACGCTCATCGTCCTGAGGTCGACCTGAGGCTGGTAGTGCAGCCGCAGCTGGTCCGATTCGAGTGCTGTGGTGAGCTCGCCGAGCATGATGAGTTGCTCGCTCTTGTCCCGGTCCATCGATCGGTCGTAGTACGCAACGCGCGACTGAGCGGCTTTCGCCGTCTGGACGGCGAGGTCGGCGCGCTGCACGAGGCGATCCGGTGTGGTCTCCTCGTCGCCCTCGGTAGCCGGAGAGTTCGACGCGACACCGACGCTCGCTTCGATCAGCAGAGTCATGTTCTCCACCTCGAAAGGCGTGGCGAATTGCTGTTGAATCTTCTCGGCCAACGCGGCCGGGTCCATCGATTCCGCCGGCCCGCACAGCGCGAACTCGTCACCGGCCAAGCGTGCCAACAGAATCGAGTCGTCGACGATACTTCGTAGGCGGTCGGCGACCACCACGAGAACCCGGTCGCCCAGGCCGCGCCCGAACGTGTCGTTGATCTCTTTGAAACGATCGATATCGACGGTCAGCAATGTCGATCCGCCGGCATTGCTCCAGACCTGATGTTCCAGGGCGCGTAAATTGGCCAACCCGGTGAGGTGATCGGTGTCGGCGACTGCACGCAACTGCACCGTTTGAGTGTGCAGCAACCGCAACAGATCGGTGATGCGAAACACCACCAGGATCACCAACGCTCCGGCGCAGAGCAGAACTGCCCAACCCCACTGCTCGATCGGTTCGTCGCGAACGACTTCGATGAACATGACGATCGGTGCGGTCAATGTGGCCGCAGTGAGCACGACGACCGTCGGGGTGGTGAACGACGCCATCAGATGTGCGTCGGATTCGATGTTCGGGTTGGTGATGCGGCGCATCGACGGGTGCAGGGCGGCGACGCCGATCAGGACGTAGGACAGGGTCCATCCGACGTCGAACAGCGACCGCTGGGACGAGGACGCGGGCATGATCGCGAAGTTGTTGACGGTGTCGGTGACGACGAGCAACAACACGGCGCAGGTGAGCAGTCGGTAGGACAGGGCTCGCCATTGTCGTGATCCGACGAAGTGGGCCAGCAGTCCGAGCAGGAAGATGTCCATCGCGGGGTACGCGACGTCGACGAGTCCGCCCAATCCGGAGATTCCTTCCGCGCCGAGCGTCGGCTGGACGGCGAAGACCCAGGTGAGCAGTCCGAAGGCCACCATGATGATGGCACTGTTGGCGACATGCCCACGCTCACTGGCCCGCCACTTGTGGCGGGCCAGCAGAAACAGGCCGAAACCGTAGATCGGATAGCCGACGAGGTACAGCGCATCGGCGATCGAGGGATACGGCACGCTGCCGCGAGTGACGTGGATCCACTCGAACACGATGTCGCCGAGCACCCACAGTGCGGTTCCGGTGGCGATGGCCAGCCAGGCTCTGCGGTTGGCGGGCCGGTGCATCCTGGTACCGATCACGGTGGCAGCGACGGCGGACGCTCCGACGAGTACGAAGACCGACTGAGCCCAGACGATCGTGGGGACGAGGAAGTAGACGACGCAGCCGACTGCGCCGAGCGCTGCGTACCACCGCCACCAGGCCGTCACGATTTTCTCCAGCCGTTCACGCCGATCCGACGGCTTCAACAATGTCACACTGACGTGATGTAGGTCACCTGCACTCGCGTCCCGTGACAGAAGTATGCCTCAGCGCTACGATCGATTATCGGTACGAAACTGTTTCGATTCGATGAGGGGGCACGGATGAACGGCGACGCCCCACGTCGGTCGAGGGTGAGTGTGGAGCGCGAGGGCGAGTTTCTCGACGCTGCGCTGCTCTGCCTCGGGGAGGTCGGTTACGACTCGCTGTCGATGGACCTGGTTGCCGAACGAGCGCAGTGCAGCAAAGCCACCCTCTATCGGAGGTGGTCGAGCAAGGCCGAGCTGGTGGTCGCTGCCATCGAATCGGTGGGCCCCCCGCCGTTCGTCGGCATCGATACCGGCGACCTTCGTGGAGATCTGCTCGAGCTGATGCACCGGGTGTCCGAGGGGGCGGAGCACGATCAACGTTTCGCCGCGGCGATCCACCATGCGGTGATGGTCGACGAACAGTTGGCGGCAGCGGTGCGGAGAACGTTCCTCGAACCCGAGGCTCGATTCCTCGAGTCGGTCGTCATGCGTGCGGTGGAGCGGGGGGAATTGTCGACCAGACCGCCCGCTGCCGATTTTCTGCAATACATGGTTTTCAGCGCGATCATGACGGGGCCATTGACCGATGCCAAGCCTTTGGATTCGGAATACCGAACCCGAATCATCGACGAGGTCATTCTGCCGGCCCTGCGCTCGGAGGCTCGCTGATCGCGAGCCTGTTCGGTCGGAGTTACGTTGCCTGAAGCGAACAATCGAAACTGTTGCACTGCAACATGATAAGAAACGATGACCCTTCCCGACATCCGAAGTGGATGTCGGGTATTCGTCGTGGATCGACTGTGTGCTGCCAGGCTTCTCACGGCTGAATTGGCAGGAAACTGCCAGCTTCCTGTATGGAATTTCCGGACCGAATGTCTCTATGGTTAACGGCATCCGAACAAACGGTAAACAGCGAGGATTACGCCGGCGCGCGGGCCGAACCACCCCCGGTAGCCAGTGCGAAATTCGATACAACTCGATCGGAATGCGATGAATTTCAACATTCAAGACCTGAGCGGAACGTTCTCGACGTTCGACATCGTGGTGTCTCTGACACTGTCGTTCGTCCTGTCGGCCATCATCGGCTGGGTCTATCGACTCACCCACAAGAACGTCTCGTACAGCCAGTCCTACGTACAAACTCTCGTCACGGTGGGCATGGTCATCAGCCTGATCATGCTGGTCGTCGGATCGAACGTGGCGCGGGCGTTCGCCCTCGTCGGTGCGTTGTCCGTCGTCCGATTCCGCAACGCCATCAAGGAAACTCGCGACGTCGGCTTCATCTTCCTCGTGATGGCGATCGGCATGGCCACGGGAACGCGCTTCTACGTGTTGGCGATCGCGGCAACGTTCGCGATCTGCCTGGTGATGGTGGTGATGAGCAAGTTCGACTGGTTCAAGCTCGATGTGCAGCGTCAGGTCGTCAAGGTTCAGGTGCCACCCGACGCCGATTACACCGATCTGGTCGAGGACGTACTGATCAAGTACTGCAAGGAGTTCGAGCTTGTCAGTACCGAATCGGTGAGATCGGGCGCACTGACCGAGCTGTATTTCACCGCACAACTGCGGTCCGGCAAGAAGCCCGGTGAGTTGATCGCTGCCCTCAGTGAGGTCAATACCGGACAACGGGTTTCGGTACTCACCGGATACGACCAGACGGATATCTGATCGTGGCCGACCCGAACACGAACTTTCCCTCCGCTCCGACGACCCTGCGAAGGAGGTTGATCCATCGAATTCCTCGGACGGTGCGGCAGCACTGGAAGATCGCTGCCTCGCTCCTGGTGTTCGTCGTGGTGATGGCGACCGTGTTCGGGTCGACCCGGATCCGCCCGTACATCACCGGCGATGCAACCGTCATCGCGTCGGAGATCACCGAGAACGTCCAGGGCACGGTCGACCTCTTCGATCCCACTGTGTCGCATTCGATTTCGCTCGACATCGATGCCGGTGACTACCAGACCCTGAAGGACTCGTTCCAGAACGAGGGTGTCAAGGAATCGGTACCCGCCGACATCACCATCGACGGGACTCTGATCTCGGACGTCGGTATTCGACTGAAGGGCAACTCGACGCTGAGTTCGCTGAGCAACGACGACGGCACGATGCCGGGACGCGGTGGTGGCAATGCCGGCGCGGACCGCGCAGCACCCCCTGCGAACGGCGCAACCATGCCCGAGGGCGCGGCGATGCCCGAGGGCGCGGCGATGCCCGAGGGTGCAGCGATGCCGGAGGGTGCAGCCGTGCCTGCGGACGGTGCAGCCATGCCCGAGGGCGGGGGAATGCCCGGGGGAGCCGGGATGGGTGTGTTCGGTGAACCGCTCAGTTTCGCTGCGCCCGAGGATCTTCCGTTTCTGATCGACTTCGCCGAGTACTCCGAGGGGCGGGCGTATCAGGGTCACACCACGCTCTCGCTGCGGCCGTACACTCCGGCGTTGAACGAGTCGGTCTCTCTTGCGATCACCGACGCTTCGGGCCAGCCGACCCAGGACTTCACCTACACCACGTACTCGGTGAACGACTCGGCCGAGACGACGCGACTGGTGGTCGTTGCTCCCGATGACGACTACGCCAATTCTCTGGAGGACGGCGACGGGGTGTTGTACAAGACCGGAGCGAATGCGAGCTTCACGTATCAGGGTGACGATCAGACCACCTATGCAGAGCAGTTCACCCAGATCAATGCCCGCGGGACAGCGGACCTGAAACCGATCATCACGCTGTTGAAGTGGCTCGACGGTGCAGACCAGGCCGAGTTCGATGCGCATCTGGCCGACTACGTCGACGTCGACTCGCTGGCGAATTATCTTGCACTGCAGAACTTGCTGGGCAACGGCGACGACATGGGCGGACCGGGAAAGAACTTCTATCTCTACTACGACCTGGACACGAAGAAGTTCTCCGTCGTGTCGTGGGATCTCAATCTGGCTCTGAATTCCGATTCCACCGCCGGGGCCCACGACGAAGTCTCGATGATTCCCGGTGGCGGAGGGGCAGGCGGTGGCATGCCGCAGCTGCCCGAGGGCTTCACCCCACCGGAGGGAATGGAGCTCCCGGAAGGCGGGGGCGTGCCCGAAGGTGGCCCGATGCTGGGTAATTCGCTCAAGGACATGTTCTTGGATTCGACGGAGTTCACCGACGAGTACGACACTGCGTTCCGCACGATCTACGACGAGTTGTGGGCCAGTGGCCGGGTGCTCGACATCGTCGACGAGGTCGCCGCGTCCGTTCCCACGTCGGCCGGTCTCTCCCAGGAGGACATCGACGCGGATGCTGCGGAATTGAAGTCACGGCTGCAGATCCGAATCGACGCACTCGCCGACGATCCTGTTGTCACGGGATCGTCGTGATGTCCCGGCGGTCAGCGGAGGGTCAGGGTGTCCGCCGGGGAAACCTCGCGGCGGGGGTCGCGCAGCGGCAGTCCGTTGAGCAGGACCATGCCCTCCATCACGAAGGAGGCGGCCTGCGCGAGCGTGCGCGCCGTACCCGTGGCCACCAGCAACTCCGGAACAGAGGTTCGACCGTTCATGAGCCGATGTTGCTCCCGGGTGGTGACGATCGCCGCTCGTTCGCGTGGCGGTCAGGCGACGCGTGGGTGAACAACAGGAATCGACGCGTGGGTCGGACTGTCGCCGCATGTGGGATCGGTGTCTCGGTTCTCGCGTCGTGCGGGGTGACCCAACCGGAGTCGACGGCAGCATTCGAGACCTGGTGTACTCCGACCGATCCGGGACTGTCCGAGCTCTCGGGCCTGGCGTGGACGGGCGATACCGGATACGCGATAGGAGATCGCGGCAGCGACGACCGGCTGGCGGTGCTCGACCGTGCCTGCGAGGTCACGAGGTGGGTCGAGGTCGGGGTCGAGACGGTCGACGTCGAGGACATGGCCGTCGATCATGCGGGGATCGTGTGGCTCGCCGACACCGGTGACAACGACAGTGACCGCGACAGCGTCACGCTGATCGGCGTCGATGTTCGGTCCGATCGGCGGACCTCCGTCTCTCTGCGCTACCCGGACCGCGCACACGACGTCGAGGCGTTCGCTCTGACGCCCAGCGGGCAACCGGTGTTGATCACCAAGGCCTCCGGCGGTGCGTCCGCCACGATATACAGCAGCGCCGAATCCGTCACCGCCTCTCCGCAATTGATCGATCTTGCTCGCAATGGAACGGTGTCGGCGACGGCACCGGACGGATCGAGCAGGCCGATCACCGGGGCGGCCGTCGATGCCGATGCCACTGTGGGGGCACTGCGAACGAAGAAGGATCTGTTCGTCTTCGATATCGCCGACGGCGATGTGGCCGCGGCATTCTCGGGCGCTCCAACCGGTGTTGTCGAGGGCCCCGATCAACCACAGGGCGAGGCCGTCGCCTTCACCGACGCGGGTGAACTGCTGCTCGCGTCCGAGGCCGACGGAGCTGCCGACTTGCCCGCCGTAGTGCTCGCTCCGTTCCACCGTTCGTAGGAAGAAGGAATCCGCATGAGTCTGTTCGACAAATTTCGACCCAAGGCCGCACTGGAGAAGCAGGGTGCGTCGCCGGAAGACCTGACCACCGAGCCCACCGGTTACCAGCAGACCGCAAGCAAGCTGCACTCGTTCAACCGGTACGAGATCAAGTACTTCGTCGCCGAGGCAGACGTCGCGCAGGTCCGTGAAGAGCTGACGGCGCGGATGGACACCGATCCGTTCTCGCCGAAGGGCGGTTACCCGGTCACCTCGCTGTACTACGACACCACCGACCTGCGGTTCTACTGGGAGAAGATCGAGGGCCTGAAGTTCCGACGCAAGGTGCGGGTGCGCCTGTACGGGGCGCCGTCGGAGTGCACGGACGACACACCGGTGCAGATCGAGATCAAGCAGCGCGTCAACAGGGTCACGCAGAAGCGTCGAATCTCGTTGCCCTACGACGTTTCTCAGCGGTGGTTGAACGGACGTGAGGAGATCGACTGCGATCCGAGTCAACGCCCGTTCGTCAACGAGGTCAGTACGTTGATCGCCAATCTCGACCTGCGTCCGATGGTGACGACCGGCTATCTACGCGAGGCGTACGTCGGACGCGAGGCCGATCTGGGGCTTCGGGTAACCATCGATCACAAGGTGCACGGACGCGACCGCGACTTCCGCTTCGACTCCGGTGCCGAGAATCGGTTCATCATTCCGCCCAAGCTGGCCATCCTGGAGATCAAGGCCAACGAGCGGGTTCCGTACTGGGTGACCAATATGACGGCTCGCATGAACATGTCCGTCATTCGCGTCTCGAAGTACTGCCAGTCCATCGAGGCATTCAGAATGGCACCCCGATCACGCGCCGGTGCACCCGAACTCGTGCTTCCCGCCGATGCCGATCATCGCGTGCCGTCGGATCTACTCGAGCCATACGCCGGCGCTCGCCGGTAGCCGACTCACCCCTAGGAGCCGCACGATGTTCGCACGCTTCAAGCCCAAGTCCGTTCTGTTCTACGACCTGTTCAACTCCTCGGCTCAACTGCTGGCCGCCGGAGCCAAGACGTTGACCGAACTGCTCGAATCCGCACCGGAGATCGATGCTGTGGCGCGTCGCATGGTCGATCTCGAGCACGAAGCAGACAGCATCACTCACGACCTGTTCCGCACCCTGAATTCGAGTTTCATCACCCCGTTCGATCGCACCGACATCTACGTCCTGGGTTCGAGTCTCGACGACGTGATGGACCACATGGAAGCGGCGACTCATCTGCTCTCGCTCTACCGGATCGACCGACTCACCCCGCACATGCACGACATGATCGACATCCTCGACCGGTCGGCGAAAGTCACTGCGGAAGCCATGCCGAGGCTGGCGTCGATGAAGGATCTCGAGCGCTACTGGATCGAGATCAACGAGCTCGAGAACCGGGCCGACCATGCCTATCGGACATTCCTGGCGGATCTGTTCGATGGCCGTTTCGACGCGTTGACCGTGATGAAACTCAAGGGAGTGGGCGACGAACTCGAAGATGCCGCAGACGCTTTCGAGAAAGTCGCGCACGTCATCGAATCCATCGTGTTGAAAGAGACGTGAGTGCGCGGTGGTAGCACTCGTTCTTGTCATCACTCTGGCGATGGCGTTCACCTTCACCAACGGCTTTCACGATTCGGCCAATGCCATCGCGACGTCGGTGTCCACGCGTGCACTCACACTGCGTTCGGCTCTGCTCATGGCCGCGGTGGGAAACCTGCTCGGCTCCTTCTTCGGTGCGAAGGTCGCCTCGACGGTCGGCGAGGGAATCATCGCCCTCGATGTCGGATCCGACGCATTGCTCGTGGTCGGGTGCGCCCTGGTCGGTGCCATCGCCTGGAATCTGATCACGTGGTGGTTCGGGTTGCCGTCCTCGTCCTCGCACGCATTGGTGGGCGGCATGGTGGGAGCTGCACTCGCAGGCGGAATGACAGTGCTGTGGGGAGGCGTCGCGACCAAGGTAATCCTGCCGATGATCGTCTCTCCTGCAGTCGGTTTCGCGCTCGGAAGTGCCGCGATGGTGGCCATTCTGTGGATGTTCCGCCGCTCGTCTCCCAGTGCCACCAGCCGCGGATTCCGGCGAGCTCAGACATGCTCGGCCGCAGCCATGGCCTTCGGGCACGGTATGCAGGATGCGGCCAAGACGATGGGCATCGTGGTTCTGGCACTGGTGGTGTCGGGTCATCAGGCCGATTACACGATTCCTCTGTGGTGCTATTTCCTCACCGCGACGGTGCTGGCGGTCGGAACAGCGACCGGAGGAATGCGGATCATGCGCACCCTCGGCCGCAAGATCATCGAACTCGACCCACCCCAGGGCTTCGCGGCCGAGGCGACCGCATCCGCGGTTCTCTACGTTGCCTCGATCGGACTGGGAGCACCGGTATCGACGACGCATGTCATTTCGTCGGCGATCATGGGCGTCGGGGCGACCAAGCGCACGACGGCCGTGCGTTGGGGAACGGCGGGAAACATGCTCGCGGCGTGGGTCACCACGCTGCCCGCGGCGGCAGCTGTCGCCGCGCTGACCTACGTGGTTGCCGGGGTGGTCCTGTGAAGTCGCGAGTAGGTCGGACATCGGTGAGTGCTGCACTGTGCGTGATGGCGTTGACCGCCGGCTGCAGCTACGAGCTGACGTCCTCCGGCGCAGGGAGCGATGTGTCGCGTGATGTTCAGGAGGCACGGGACGGTTTTCTCGAGACCCCGGGAATGGCCGAACTGTTCGACGACCTCTACGGGCAGGGCATCGGAACGACCGTCAACGAGGTGTTCGCGCTCGGTATCTACATTCCCGGCTTCTGCGAGACCCGCGCCCAACAGGGACTCACGGAGGAGGAAGCCGTCGCAGAGGTGACCGATTCTCTGGGAGCAACCTACGACAAGGGGACCGGCGAACCCTGGGCCGAGCCGATCGTGCAGGCCGCGGAGGAGCACGTCTGCCGCTGAGTCGGGTGCGGTGTCGGTGGGCCGTGCGAGCATGGACTCGTGGAGTCCAGCGGCCGACCCGTGGCGAGCATCATGCACGCCGATCTGGACTCCTTCTATGCCTCGGTGGAGCAGCGTGACGACCCGCGGTTGCGCGGCAGGCCGGTGATCGTCGGCGGGGGAGTGGTGCTCGCCGCCAGCTACGAGGCCAAGGCCTTCGGGGTACGCACGGCGATGAGCGGTGGGCAGGCCCGCGCCGTGTGCCCGCAGGCGATCGTCGTCCCGCCACGCATGGATGCCTATTCGCAGGCGAGCAAGGACGTGTTCGACGTCTTCCACGACACCACCCCGCTGGTGGAGGGCATCTCCATCGACGAGGCATTTCTCGACGTCGGCGGCTTGCAGAAGATAGCGGGCAGTGCGACCGAGATCGGTCGGCAACTGCGCCGGGACGTCGCCGAGCAGGTCGGGCTGCCCATCACCGTCGGGATCGCCACCACCAAGTTTCTGGCCAAGGTGGCCAGTGCCTTCGCCAAGCCCGACGGCCTTCTTCTCGTGCCGCCCGGCGGCGAACTCGAGTTCCTGCATCCGCTGAACATCGAAAGGCTCTGGGGCGTAGGCAAAGTGACCGCCGAGAAGCTGCACGTCCTCGACATCAGGACCGTCGGGGATATCGCAGCCTACGGCGAGCGGTCGTTGGCATCGGTGCTCGGCAAGGGAGCGGGCGCCCATCTGTACGCGCTCGCCATGGGCCGGGATCCGCGACGCGTCCAACCCGGGAAGTCACGCAGTTCCATCGGCGCGCAGCGGGCACTCGGACGCGGCAGGCACGACGCGGCCGAGGTGGAGGCCTCGTTGATCGGGCTCGTCGATCGCGTCACGCACCGTATGCGCGCAGCAGAGCGAACCGGTCGAACGGTCATGTTGCGCTTACGGTTTGCCGATTTCACTCGCGCTACCAGATCACACACGCTCGATCGCGCCACCGCCGACACCCGAGACATCCTGGACGCCGCACTCGAACTGCTCCGTGATGCCGCACCGCTGATCGCCGAGAAGGGCATCACCCTCGTCGGTGTCACCGTCTCGAGTATCGACAAGGGTGGAGCCGAACAGCTCGAGTTGCAGTTCGACGCATCGCAGGTGCGGACGCCGCCGGAGGCATCGGCTCTCGACCGTGCGCTCGACGGGGTGCACAAGAAGTTCGGATCGACATCGCTCACTCGTGGGGTGCTTCTCGGCCGCGATCCGGGAATCTCGGTTCCGCTGTTGCCGGACTGACTAGTGCCGAGTCGACGGTTGCACCCGAAAGCCCGTGGGCATCATGGTCAGTCGCTCCACGACCTGAAGCCGGTACGAAGGGTCGGCGTGCAGATCGAAACGCTGGAGAATGGTTCCGAGTACCAGGACCGCCTCGTGAATGGCGAATTGCCTTCCGATGCAGGCACGTTCACCGGTACCGAAGGGCTTGTAGACATGAGCCGGTCTGGCCCTGATGCGGTCGGGTAGAAAGTTGTCCGGGTCGAACTCGCCGGGACGATCGCCCCACACCGGATCGCGATGCAGGGCCGTCACCAGCACGATCGCCCAGTCCCCGGCCGCCATTCGGTAGCCGTCACCGACGGTGGTCTCGGCCCGTGCTCCTCGGCCGAACGCGGGAACCGTCGGCCACAGGCGCAACGATTCGTCGAGGACTCGGCGGACGTACCGTAGCTTGGGGACCTGCCCGAACTCGGGCTTGCCCGCACCCCAGACCTCGTCGACCTCGGCGCGGGCCCGTTCGAAGACCTCCGGATGTGTCGCCAGGTAGTACAGCGCGAACGACAGCGCACCGGAGGTGGTCTCGTGCCCGGCGATCAAGAACGTCAAAATCTGGTAGCCGATGTTGGCTTCGCTCAACGCATTCGGATTTTCGACGTCGCGTGCCGCGTTCATCATGATCTGCAGCAGGTCGTCGAAGTTCTCGGTGGACCGGCGTCGAGTTCGGACGACGTCTGCGAGGACATCGGCCAAATACTGTTTGTTCTGCGCGTACGCGCGATCCGAGCGGGCCAACAAGGGTTTGGCGAACGCAGGGACCTTCAGAAACGCCCGCCGCTGGTTGTAGGTCAGTGCGCCGACCATCGCGGAGACGAACGGATGCGGCTCGGTTCGGTCGAACGAACCGAAGCTGTAACTGAACCCGGTGCGACCGATGGTCTCGAGCGTCAGCTTCGTCATGTCCGAGGACACGTCGGTCGTCGCCCCGGTGCGTGCGCAACCTTCCCAGTGCCGAACCAGATCGTCGGCGACGTCGACCATGATCTCGTGATAACCGCGCATGGCACCGGCGGTGAACGCCGGACGCAACAGATCGTGGGCGCGTTGCCAATTCGGTTCGTGGTTGTAGGCGGTGAACAGACCGTCGGCTCCGATGTCGCGTAGATTCTCGACGCCGGGAGGGAGAAACTTCTCGAACCGCTTCTCGTCGCACAGTTCGCCCACCACATCGGCACCCGAGGCGAACACGAACCGTCGGCCGAGGATGCTCCGCTCGAACATGGTGCCCAGGCGGCCGGCCATGGCGGTCGAGTCCTGAACCGGTGTGCGCGGGTTGATTCCGAGAACGTCGCCGAGCACGGGGACTCGGTACGGGGGATGCGGCAGAGCGTCATTTCGTACCGCGAACTCTGTCGACATCGCCACTCCATCGTTTAGAGACAAGCCTGTTGAACCGGTGTCCAATAGTGACCGTACTCACTGTTGAACCCGTGTCAAGTAAAGTTCGAGTCCCATGACCACACCCCGTAAGCGGATGACGCCGACGCAACGGCGTGCGCAGCTACTCGAGATCGGCTCGGCGCTGTTCGCCGAGCGGCCCTACGAGGACGTGTGGATCGAGGAGGTCGCCGACCTCGCAGGCGTCTCCCGCGGGTTGATGTACCACTACTTCCCGTCCAAGCGTGAATTCTTCGTCGAGGTCGTGCGCACCGAATCCGAGCGAAACCTCGACCTCACCGCACCGGACACCTCCCTTCCGGTCCTCGAGCAGATCGCCGCCGGTCTCGATGCATACATCTCCTACACCGACGAGCACGCGCACGGCGTCCGCGCCGTCAACCGCGGGTGTCTGCTGGGAGACCGACGGATCGACGACATCCTCAGGCGCGAGTTCGAGATCCAGCAGGAGCGGATCCTGGCTGCTCTGCCCGAAGGATTCCGCGACGACGAAATTGTCCGCACCGCACTGCGCGGGTGGGTGGCCTTCGTGCGAGCGGTGTGCCTGGACTGGGTGGAGCGCAGAACTCTGAGCCGAGAACAGGTTCGTGCGGTGTGTCTACGTGCCGTGGCAGGTCTTCTCGAGGTGTGAGCTGCGGGGTTATCGTCGATGCATGTGCCGAAACATCACCACCCTGCGAGGGCTGGAACCACACGCAACCGACGAGGAGATCGAAGCGGCCGCGCGTCAGTACGTCCGCAAGATCAGTGGTGTGCAGAAGACCTCGGACGCCACCCGTGACGCCTTCGAGGTTGCCGTCGCCGAGGTGACGGCAACGACGCACCGGCTCCTCGACGCGCTCCCGGAGCGGCGTCAGCCACCGCCGACGGTGCCGCCACTGAGGCGTCCCGAAGTGCAGGCGCGAATTGCGGCCGCGGGAGTGCAGCCTGCGGAACGACCCGTATCGGCCTCGAAAGCCGGATCCTAGACGGTGCTGTCCGGCGGCACCGCTGGAAGTCCTTCGCTCACGCGCAGCTTCTCGGCCATCGAGCTGAGCAGGTTCTGAGATTCCTCGGACAGGTCGAATGCCCTGGCGGACAGGCGACGTAGGCCGTATCCCTGCAGCTGGGTGAGCAGTTCGAGGTCGTGATCGACCTTGGCCGCATAGATGTTGTCGAAGAAGTAGTCGGCCTTGACCTTGAAGAACGCGGCGAGTGCCGCCACGGTGTCGGCGGACGGATTGACGCGCTGCCCCGACCGCAGTTGCGAGATGTACGGCTTTGAGATCTGGTGCCCGCGCAGGGCGAGTGCGTCGGCGACCTCGGCATTGGTGTGTGGCTTGCGTCCGGGCGGGTGGATCGTGGCGAACAGATGGTTCAGACGTGCGGCGAAATCAGCGGACATCGGGGATGTGTGTGCCTTCCTGATACAGCCGCTGCCCACCCGGGCAGATCGGTCCGCCACGGACCGAACCGGCTCATAGTAGCCGCTGTCGTGATCCCGTCGAATCATGGCTGACCTGCAGAAATCCGTCCCAGAATCGGACTGATCGGTTTCATGAGGGGGGTGACGTGCGGGGCCGAGTCCGCGCGGCCGGGTACCCGGGGAAACGGGATCGAACGAATGCTTTTCCGCAGAATCGGGCGCGTGATCGGAGCCTCGGTGGCAGACTGTCTTGCCAGGCGGAGGGGGTGGAGATGACCGGTCGTCGACGACGAACGTTCGATTCACGAGACGGTGACGCGGAGGTGGTCGAGCCTCTGCTTCGTGCAGTGCTGTCCTACGCACCGCGGGACGAATCGCCCATGCCGCACCCGTCCGAGGGAATCATGCTCCGCGCCGAGGACGGCTCCGGATTCGTTCGGCTCGAACTCGCCATCGCAGACGATCTCGGCGCAGGTATCCCGGGTCCGTTCGGATCCAGGTTCTACGAATGTGGATCGTTCGAAGTGATTGTCCCGCAACGAGATCCCTGGGACGGTGCACTGCTGATGATCCACCTGCTCGACACCCGAGCGCCCCACCGCTTCGAGTTCGTCACGTCCATGCCGCCTCGGTGGAGCCTGCGGCTCGAGCACGACGGCTCGGTGTCGGTACTCGACGATTCCGGTGATGCGGTGATCTTCATCGGCCGCCCATGGGCTTTCGACTCGGATCTGCATCCGGTTCGCGTGCACTACACCATCGAGAACGACCTTCTGGTGCAGAACGTCCTGGCCGACGCGGACGCGGGCTATCCCATTCTGATCGACCCCGATCCCGACGCGATCATCACCGGAGACGGCAGGCTCATCACCGAGACCTGGACTCCTCGCCTGGTGGCGGGCGGAATCGTCGAGGATCTGCCGCCGAAGTCTTTGTCGAGCTGAAACCCGAGCAGCGCAACGTGATTCAGAACGGATCGTGCTGAATGTGCTCCATCGGTGTGCCGACCTTGCGGAGGGCGTAGATCGTTGTCCGAACCATCGACGGCGACCCACAGATCTGAATCTGCCGATCGGCCCACGAGCCGAACTGGGTCACCACCTTGCCCACCGCGCCGTGCAGACGGTGGTGCATTCCCCATGGCAGTTCGCGAGGTGTGCCCGAGTACCACCACGGATTCTCGAGCTCCTCGGTCACCGGAACGACCGTCAGCCACGGATTGGACAGAGACAGCTGCCACAGCGTGTCCAGATCGTAGAGATCGCACGGATACGTCCCGCTGACGAACAGATGCACCCGCGGATTGTTGCTGCGCTGCGCCATCTCCATGACCTGCGCGCGCAGCGGAGCCAGGCCGGTACCTCCCGCGATCATCAGCACGTCCTCGCGGATCGCGCGATCGACGTGCATCCCGCCCAGTGGCGGGCTGATGGACCAGCGATCACCGACCGCGGTCTCGGTGACCATCGCCGGCGACACCCAGCCCCCGGATACGCGTCGGACGTGGAACTCGATCTCGCCGTACGGATTGCTGGGGATGGCCGGGGACAGATACCGCCACAGCTTGGGCCGCTGCGGAATCTGCACACTGACGTACTGCCCGGGGAAGTACGGAATTTCGCCGTCGGTCTTGAGCCGCACGACCGCGAGGTCGTCGAGAAGCCGATGATGTTCGACGACGGTGGCACTCCAGAACGGCGGCAGTTCGTCGTTGTCGGCGGCTTCGGCCATTGCGTCGCTCACGACGGTGAGTGTGTCGTTCCAGGCCGTCTCGACCTCGTCGGTCCACACCTCGTTGCCGGCGAAGGTGCGGAACGCGCTGATCAGGGCCGAGCTGCCCGCACGGAAGTGCGCGCCCGAGATTCCGTGCTTGCGGTGGTCCCGGCCGAGCTGCTCGAGGAACGGTTCGACGCGGTCGGGGTCGTCGAGATGCTCGAAGACGTACCCGAGCGCCATGACGAAGTGTTCACGCAACGCATCCATCGACGCGGGGAACAGGGCGCGGAAGTGGGGGTGCTCGGCGAACAGGTGGCCGTAGAAGGACCGAGACAGCCGCGCCGGTCCGTCCTGGGCGGCCACGACGGACTTGAATCCGGTGCGAACCAGGGAGATCGTGCGTGCGTCGAGCATCGATCTACCTCCACCCCACCGATTGCCCCACCGGTCACTGCCGTCGACCGTCTCCAAAGTAGACCGATCGAGGGTATCGCGCACGGTGCGGAATGTGCAGAGTCGCGCACGAAGAAAATCAGGGTTGAGCGGAACAGACTCAACTTGTCTATGGTTGTACCCAGCGACAGTCACGAAACCCGATCCGAGAAAGAAGGTGACCGGTGGACAGTTTCACTCCCACCACGAAGTCGCAGGCAGCGCTTTCTGCTGCCCTGCAGGCCGCATCCGCGGCCGGTAACCCGGACATTCGTCCGGCACATTTGTTGGTGGCGTTGCTCGATCAGACCGACGGCATCGCCACACCCTTGTTGAAGGCCGTCGGCGTCGACCCTGCAACGGTGCGTCGAGAAGCGCAGAACCTCGTCGATCGCATGCCCTCGGCATCCGGCTCGACCACAACTCCGCAACTCGGCCGTGAAACCCTCGCCGCGATCACCGCCGCGCAGCATCTGGCCACCGAACTCGACGACGAGTTCGTCTCCACCGAGCACCTCATGGTGGGCCTGGCGACCGGCAACGACGACGTAGCCAAGCTTCTGAGCGGCCACGGAGCCGGACCCAACGAATTGCGCGACGCCTTCCAGGCCGTCCGGGGCAGCGCGCGGGTCACCAGCGCAGATCCCGAGAACACCTACCAGGCGCTGGAGAAGTACAGCACCGACCTGACCGCGCTGGCCCGCGAAGGCAAGCTCGATCCCGTCATCGGGCGCGACACCGAGATCAGGCGTGTCGTGCAGGTCCTGTCGCGACGCACCAAGAACAACCCGGTGCTCATCGGCGAGCCCGGCGTCGGCAAGACGGCCATCGTCGAGGGACTCGCCCAACGGGTCGTGGCAGGCGATGTTCCGGAGAGCCTGCGCGGCAAGACCGTCGTCTCCCTCGACCTCGGTTCCATGGTCGCGGGGGCGAAGTTCCGCGGTGAGTTCGAGGAGCGGCTCAAGGCCGTGCTCGACGACATCAAGAACTCCGCGGGCCAGGTCATCACGTTCATCGACGAGCTGCACACCATCGTCGGTGCCGGCGCGACCGGCGAGTCCGCGATGGACGCGGGCAACATGATCAAGCCGATGCTGGCCCGCGGCGAACTGCGTCTGGTCGGTGCGACGACCCTCGAGGAGTACCGCAAGTACATCGAGAAGGACGCTGCCCTCGAACGACGCTTCCAACAGGTCTACGTCGGAGAGCCCTCGGTCGAGGACACCGTCGGAATCCTGCGCGGACTCAAGGAACGCTACGAGGTGCACCACGGCGTCCGGATCACGGACTCCGCCCTGGTCGCTGCGGCAACGCTCAGTGATCGGTACATCACCGCCCGCTTCCTGCCGGACAAGGCCATCGACCTCGTCGACGAGGCCGCGTCGCGGCTGCGCATGGAGATCGACTCGCGCCCCGTCGAGATCGACGAGGTGGAGCGGGCCGTCCGCCGCCTCGAAATCGAGGAGATGGCCCTGGCGAAGGAGACCGACGACGCGTCGAAGGCTCGCCTCGACAAGCTCCGCCAGGAACTGGCCGATCTTCAGGAGAAGCTCGCCGGGCTCAGCACCCGCTGGCAGAACGAGAAGAACGCCATCGACTCGGTGCGGGTCCTGAAGGAGGAGCTCGAGAACCTGCGCGGGGAGTCCGACCGCGCCGAACGCGACGGCGATCTGGGCAAGGCCGCCGAGCTGCGTTACGGACGCATCCCGACGCTCGAGAAGGAGCTCGCCGCCAAGACCGAGGACTCTCCTGCTCAGGGCGAGGTGATGCTCAAGGAGGAAGTGGGACCGGACGACGTCGCCGACGTCGTCGCGGCCTGGACCGGAATTCCGGCCGGCCGGATGCTCGAAGGCGAGACCGCCAAGCTGCTCCGCATGGAGGACGAACTAGGCAAGCGAGTCGTCGGACAGAAGGACGCCGTACAAGCGGTGTCCGACGCGGTCCGGCGCTCCCGTGCCGGGGTGGCCGATCCCAACCGTCCGACGGGATCGTTCCTCTTCCTCGGCCCCACCGGCGTCGGCAAGACCGAGCTGGCGAAGGCGTTGGCGGAGTTCCTGTTCGACGACGAACGGGCCATGGTGCGCATCGACATGAGTGAGTACAGCGAGAAGCATGCCGTCGCTCGGCTCGTCGGTGCACCTCCGGGCTACGTGGGCTACGAGGCCGGCGGACAGTTGACCGAAGCCGTGCGCAGGCGGCCGTACACGGTGGTGCTCTTCGACGAGGTCGAGAAGGCACACCCCGACGTGTTCGACATCCTGCTCGCAGTGCTCGACGAGGGCCGTCTCACCGACGGCCAGGGCCGGACCGTCGACTTCCGCAACACGATCCTGATCCTCACCTCCAACCTCGGTGCCGGCGGTACCAAGGAGCAGGTGATGGACGCGGTGCGGCGTTCGTTCAAGCCCGAGTTCGTCAACCGACTCGACGACGTGGTGGTGTTCGACGCGTTGTCCGAGGATCAGCTCGAGTCGATCGTCGACATCCAGCTCGGCTTCCTGGCCAAGCGTCTGTCGGCTCGTCGCCTGACACTCGAGGTGTCGTCGCCGGCGAAGATGTGGCTCGCGGTGCGCGGTTACGACCCGCTGTACGGTGCGCGTCCGCTGCGTCGACTGATCCAGCAGGCCATCGGGGATCAACTGGCGAAGTTGCTCCTCGCCGGTGAGGTCCACGACGGCGATGTGGTGTCGGTCAACGTCAGCCCGGATGGCGAGCACCTGATCCTGGGCTAGCCGGGGTCGCCTGTCCGAACAGGCCCGCACGAGCGCTGCTCGTGCGGGCCTGTTTCGTGCTTCGACCGGGGTGCAGCGGGTGGGTACGCTCGTGGAATGACGAATCCGGACGACCCGCGGTCACCTCGAGAGCGCGATCAGGACGCGGCACGCCAGGCGGAGTCGTCCGAGCCGACCCAGGACGACGGTCGGCCGTACTCCGGAACCCAGCAAAATCCCGACGGCGCTCACCCGACCGAGGCATATCCGACGCAGGCGTATCAGAACCCGGGCTACGAGAACGCGGCCTACCAGAATCCGGACCCGCAGGCGTATCCGCCGGGGTATCAGCCGACGCAGGCGTTTCCGCCTTACGACCCCGAGCAGCAGGCTGCGGCGAATCAGGCCTACGGCCAGACCCAGCAGTACGGTCAGGCCCCGGGTTACGGCCAGGCGCCGGGGTACAACACTGCTCAGTACGGGCAACCCCAGCAGTACGGGCAGGCTCCGGGCTACGACACTGCGCAGTACGGCCACACTCAGCAGTTCGGCCACACTCAGCAGTTCGGACAGCCGCCGGAGTACGGTGCCCCACCTCCCACCGAAGGACCGAACGACGCCGATTCCGGCAGCAAGGGGCCCCGACCGTGGGTTCTGGCGCTCATCGGACTCGTCGTTCTCGCCATCGTCGTGGTGTTCGGCATTTCCTTCCTGAGCGGGGGATCGGACGAGCCCGAGACCACGGCGACTGCGCCGTCGACCTCGATCCGGCCGCCCACCTCGACTGCGCCCACGACCACGCCGCAGCCCACCGAATCGGGCACGGCCACCACACCCGAGCTGATCCCGGGGGGAATTCCCGAGATTCTCGGCCAGCTCGGCTCGTCGGTGGGAACGATCACCGCCAACGACGGCTCGACTCTGACGCTCGACGGTCTCGACGGGGCCCCGGTCACGGTGCAGACCACACCCCAGACCCAGATAATCTCGTTGTCCGGTAGCGATCTGGCGTCGCTGACCGTCGGTGCATTCGTCGTGGTGCAGGGCGAGGCCGTCGAGGACGGAACGATTCGCGCGAACGTCATCATCGAAACGCCGAGTCTGGGTGGTTAGGCAACCCGCGTCGCAGTAGGGACGGTTCACAGGCCCCGGCGGTGGTGGGCGGCGAAGGTGTCGATGTCGATTAAGGTGGTTCGCGATGACGGCAATGTGGTTCGGCCTTGCGGCAATTGCACTGATGGGTGCAGTGGCCCTGCTCTACATCGACAGGTCCAAGCGAGATCGGTCCGGACGTGTACGGCAGATGTGGGCCAAGGCTCAGGGATACGAGTACCGACCGCACGATCGAGAACTGGTCACGCGGTTCTCGCGCGCTGCCCTGTCCAAGCCGGAGTTCGACGTGGCTCTCGGAGTGGTGACCGGCGTTCGACGCGGTGAGGAGTTCGTTCTCTTCGACGTCGAGGAGACGGGCACGATCGTGGCCGTGCAACGCTCGGTCGGTTCGGATGTCGACATCGATCTTCGGCCCCGCTCGACGCCACCGCCGCGCGACGAGGACATGGAACTGCTCGGTTCCATCGGCCCACGCGTGGTGTTCGCAACCGACGTCGACATCGCTCGGCGTGTCTGCGACCAGCGGATGGCAGCGTTCACCGAGTCCATCCCGGAGAATCTGCAGCTGCTGTGGAGCGAGAAGGACTGGACGCTCGGGTCACTGCCGCTCGGCAGTGTCGGTCGCGATTGGGATGCCGCGATCGACGCGGTCGCGAGACTGTCGGGCATGTTGCACGTGCTGCCGCCGGTTCGCGGAAGCGCGGTCTACGGCGCTCGCCCCGGTGATGATCGGAGTGATCCCGGTAGGCCGTCGGTGCACGAGGCACCCACGCAGCAAGCACCCGTGGCACACAATCCTCGGCCTCGCGTGGCCGAACCCCGTATTCAGGCGGTTCGACGCCCGGAGCCGCCCGTCGCCGAGCCCAGAACCCCTGCACCCAACACGCCTGAGCCGAGGGTGCGGCCTCCTCGCGCCGCCGAGCCCCGTGTCCAGGAACCGCGTATCCAGGAACCCCGTGTTCAGGAACCTCGTGTTCAGGAACCGCGTGTGCAGGAGCCGCGTCCGCAGGAGCCGGGGCGCAGGCCGCGTCCGCCGAGGCCCGATGCTGCCGGTCCGCAGGCCGCAAGTAGGGCGAATCCGTCGCGTCCGGTGCCACGTCCGCCCGTCTCGCGTCCGATTCCGTTCGACTCGGACCGCCGACGCAATCAGCCGTGATCGAAGTTCGGGCGTGTTTACGGGCGCAGACGCGCTTACGCGGCTAAATTCGTACCTCGTGACGGTTTCTTCGGGTGTTGTCGTGGCAGTCCTGGTCCTCATTGTCGTGGTCGGTTACGTGGTGGTCGCGGTGCGTCGACTCGGTCGATACAGCGATCAGACGGAGCAGAGTCTGCGGCTGGTCGATGTCGAGCTCGATCGGCGTCACGAGCAGTTGGGCCCGTTCCTCGCCGCCGCGGAGGCCACCGGGCTGTCCGCCGATCTGCTGCGTCAGCTCGGCGGTGCACGTTCGTGGTCCAAGGCCGTGCGCGATCGCAGCCTGGGTCTGCAGGCGCAGGCCGCCGCCGAGAACGCCCTGTCCGCCGCGTTTCACGCCGTGCTCGCCGATGCCGATGCGCGCCGGAACGCGTTGGGCAATTGGTCGTTTCAAGGCCCGGCCGGTGAACTGAACGTCACCGAGCGCCGTATCGCAGGCGCGGTGCGGGTGTACAACGACAACGCGTATCGGTTGTCGCAGGCGATCGGCACGTTCCCGTCCTCGCTCGTCGCCAGGGCTCGTTCGTTGACCGCACCGGAACCGTTCGTGGAGACCAAGGAACTGCTCGACGAGCAGCAGTCGGCCGAGATCGCTGCCTAGTGGCAGAACGATCAGCGGAGCCGGCGGGAGCGCCTGCGCGGGTCGGTGGGTAAGTTCGTACCGACCTATCGAAGATCCGTGGTGCGACGAGAGGAATCCGAACATGGCCGACAGTGCCGCGAATTCGGACCGGCAGGAACTGGCCGATTTGGTGAAAGAGCTTGCCGTCGTGCACGGGAAGGTCACGTTGTCGTCGGGCAAGGAAGCCGACTACTACGTCGATCTTCGTCGCGCGACTCTGCATCATCGGGCAGGCGCGCTGATCGGTTCGTTGATGCGTGATCTGGTTGCCGACTGGGATTTCGTGTCGGTCGGCGGTCTGACGATGGGTGCAGATCCGGTGGCGATGTCGATCATGCATGCGCAGGGGCGTCCGATCGATGCGTTCGTGGTGCGCAAGGCCGCGAAGGCGCACGGCATGCAACGTCGGATCGAGGGTCCGGACATCGTCGGCAAACGTGTTCTGGTGGTGGAGGATACGACGACCACCGGAAATTCTCCGCTCACTGCCGTGCAGGCTCTGCGGGACGCGGGAGCGACGGTCGTCGGCGTGGCCACGGTGGTCGATCGGGCGACCGGGGCGGACGAGGTCATCGCCGCAGAGGGGCTCGAATATCGATCCCTCCTCGGCCTGGCGGACCTCGGCCTGTAACCCCTGGCTCCGAAAGAGCTTGTCAGCGAACGAGTTGCGCGACGACGACGAAGTTGTCGTCGGTGGGTTCGCCGCCCTGGACGTCGCAGTTTGCGAGGATCAATCGTCCCGGTACCGAGCGTCGGAGTTCGTTGTCCGCGAGCAGAGATCCCTTCGGTAGAGGGCCGACCGATTCGACCGCGTACTGCAAGGTGCCGCTCGGGGTGCGCAACACGACGGTGTCGCCCGGGGTCACTACCCGCAACGCCTTGAACGGGGCGTCACGCTTCGAGTAGTTATGTCCGGCAACCACTACCGTTTGTTCGGTCGAGGTTCCCGGCATTCCGCTCTCGGCCCACCACGCGGGCAGTTCGTCGACCGGGTTCAGCACCTGGCCACTGTCGCCGCCGCGGTAGAGCGGGTCGGGATGGATCGGGCTGCTCAGGTAGGTCGTGCCGTCCGAGGATCGGAGTTCGATGTGGTCCGGCTGAGCGGGAGCGACGTCGCTCGCCGGTGCAGCCACCGAGATCTGTGACTGCACCGGCGAGCGATCGGGTGCGGCGATCCCGACTTCGTCACTCGCACAACCTGATACGAGTAGAGCGAGGGTCAGGATCGCCGTCCACAGCCAGCGGGTTCTACGAGGTGGCATCGGTGGAGCTGCGGCGACGCAGGTAGAACGCTCCGCCTGCTGCCGCGACCACGACCACGCCGACTCCGGCCAGGATCACCGGGGTGTTGGACGAGCTGTCCGACCCGCCCGATGCCTCGTCGGAGGAATCGCCGAGAGCGAGATCGACCGGCGGCAGATCGCCGGCAACGCTGACGACACCGTTCTCGTCGGTGGTGAAGTAGTCCGCGACGGTGAACGATCCGTCCTCGTTCCTGACACCGACCAGTGACACTCCGGTCTCGTCGACGACGACGGTGTTCTCGTCGATCTCGGTGACCGGAACGTCCTCGCGGACAACATTTCCGAGGTTGATCGTCCACTCGAATTTCGGTCCGCTGGCAGCCAGTTCGGCTGCTGCGGCCTTCAGATCGGCCTCGGCCTTGGCCTTCGCGTCGGCATCGGCCTTGGCGGCATCGACGTCGGCCTGTACGGCTGCCAGTGCGTCCGCGGCCTCCGTCGCCTTGGCCTTGGCTGCCGCGGCTGCCTCGGTCTTGGCTGCCAGATCTGCATCGGCGGCGACAACCGCGGCGTCGGCGTCCAGAACTGCCTGCGCGGCGTCGTCGGCCGTCTTCTGCAGTGCCGCGATGTCGGCGTCCGACGGGGCGGCGTCGAGTGCGGCCTGGGCTGCGGTTGCTGCCTCTGCCTTGGCGTCGGCGTCGGCCTTGGCCGCATCGGCTGCTGTTCGGGCGTCGGCTGCAGCCTTCTGCGATTCGGTCTCCTCGCCTGCGGCAGCCTCGGCTGCGGCTTCGAGGTTCTTGGCGTTCTGCTCGGCCATCGCGGCCACCGCAGCTGCGGTCTGAGCCTCGATGTGCAAGGCCAGCGACTTGGCCGCGGTGGCAGCTGCGGCCCTGGTGGCGGCAGCGACCTTGGCGAGGTTGAAGTTCTTGAACGAGTCCTGCAGTGCCTGGAGGGAGTCCTCGACGGCCTTGGTCGACGCATCGGCCTCGACCTTGGCGCTGGCGGCGAGCTCGGCCTTCGCGTTCGCGTCGGCGCGGGCGGCCGCAGCTGCGGCGGTGGCTTCGGGGTCGCCCGATACCGCTGCGGCTTCGAGCTCGACAGCCAGATCCTCCGCCGTCTTCGCGTCGGCTGCGGCCTGGTCCGCTGCCGCCTTGGCCTCGCCGGCCGCGGTCTCGAGCTCGGCAGCGTCCTTCTTGGCTGCGGTGACCGCAGCACTCGCGGCCTCGCTTTGGACCTTGGCCGATGCGGCGGCCGTGACGGCAGCCTTGGCCTTGACGTCGGCCTCGGCTGCAGCGACCTCGGCCTTGGTGGCGTCGTTACTCGCGGCGGTGTCGGCGGCCTTGGCGGTCTCGAGGCGCACCTGAGCGGCGGCAGATGCTTCGGCGGCAAGCTTGCTGGCCGCTTCGGCGTCGGCGATCGCCTGCCTCTCCGCGTCGGACAGCTGCGGGATGACGTCGAGGTTGACCGTCGCGGTGCCGTCGTCGTTGAAGACGACGCCGCCGGTGACCTGGGGCAGCGGGCGGATGGTCGACGGTAGCTCGGGGGCCGGGACGGCTGCGGCCGCTGCGGCTGCGGCGTCTTCCGGGGTGACGGCCGGAGCAGGTGCTTCGATCTGCGCGTCGACGGTGGCGGATCCTTCGACCGCTGCGCCCTCCTCGGTGGTGGGAGCTCCGGATTCGGTGCCGCCCTCGGTGGCCGGCTGCTCGACTGCGGAGCTTTCGGGTGTCTGATCCTGCGCACTGGCGATTCCCGGTGCAGCGATGGAGAGGGACAGTGCCATGGCGGCCCCGGCAGCGGCGAGGCGCGCCTTCTTGGACCTGGCGATCGACTTCTGCGACATGGAGATTGTGGCCCTTCGGTCAGTGGCAGCAGAGTGCTGCGCGCACCCGCCCTCCCACGCGGAACGGGTGTAGTTGGTGAGTCACACGAACAACCGTGTTGACGTGACCGTAAACCAACCGGCCGGTCTCGGGAACCGTTCAAGCCTTTACCTGAGAATTGGTTATGAAAGTGTTACTGATGGGACTCATGTGACGAGTGAGAATCGCGAAAGCGAACGGCGGTCGAGATCCGAAGATCTCGACCGCCGCGAAAACCTGTTCAGGTGAAGGTATTTCAGTCGCCGACCGTCACGGCCCGGGCCTCGTCGATGCTGTGAGGTGCGGGTTCGTGGTCGTCGACATGAGCGAGCACCTTCCGGCCGGTCGCCAGGACCACGATGGCGAGGGCGGTGCAGGCGGCACCCACCCAGAACGGGACGTGCATGTTCGACTCGCCCAATTTGCCGGCCAGGTAAGGAGCCGCGGCCCCGCCGGTGAAGCGAACAAAGCTGTAGGCCGCCGACGCGGTCGAGCGCTCGACCGGTGCCGAGATCATCACGGTCTCGGTGATCAGCGTGTTGTTGACGCCGAGGAACAGCCCGGCCACGACGGTTCCCACGATGAGGACGATCTTGTTCTCGGTGAACATCGCCATGGCGGCCAGGTCGAGGGCGAACAGCAGCAACGCGAGCATCATCATGTGCAGCGTTCCGAAGGCCCGCTGCAGTTTCGGTGCCACGAACACCGATGCGATCGCCAGGCACAGGCCCCAGCCGAAGAAGATGAAGCCGATGGAGTACGTGCCCATGTCCAACGGGAACGGGGTGTAGGCGAGGAGGGTGAAGAATCCGTAGTTGTAGAGCAGCGCGGTGATGCCGACGGTGAGCAGGCCGCGGTGACGAAGCGCGCGGAACGGGTCGAGGATCGAGGTGGTGTGCGCGGGCTTCGGGGTGTCCGGCAGCATGACGATGAGCAGGATGAACGCGACGGCCATCAGTGCGGCAACGCCGAAGAACGGTCCGCGCCAGCTGAACCCGCCGAGAACGCCACCGACGAGGGGTCCGGTGGCGATACCGATACCCAGAGCGGCCTCGTAGAGGATGATCGCGCGAGCGACACCTCCCGATGCGGCACCGACGATGGTCGAGAGCGCCGTCGCGATGAACAGGGCATTGCCCAGTCCCCAGCCTGCGCGGAAACCGATGATCTCGCCGACCGATCCGGACGTGCCCGCGAGAGCCGCGAAGACGACGATGATCGCCAGTCCGGCCAGCAGGGTGCGCTTGGGTCCGAAGCGGCTCGACACGACCCCGGTGATCAGCATCGCGAATCCGGTCACGAGCATGTAGCTGGTGAACAGCAACGACACCTGAGACGGCGAGGCATCGAGTTGTTCACCGATGGGCTTGAGGATGGGATCGACGAGGCCGATGCCCATGAAGGCGATGACGCTGGCGAACGCGACGGCCCACACCGCTCGCGGTTGCTTCAGCAGGCTGTCGGGGGAGGTGCTGGTGGTCACGAAGAGGTTCCTCTCATTCCGCGATCGACGGGCTCGAGGATGCTGCGAAGCTCGCTCAGTCCGTCGGTCAGTTTCTGGATCTGTTCCGGGTCGCGGTCGGACAGGTACGGCACCAGTCCGTCGACGATGTGGCGTCGACTCGCGGCGAGCCATCGGTGGCCGTCGTCGGTCATCTCGATGAGGACGGCACGGGAATCGTCGGGATCGGCGGTTCGGGTGACGAGGCCGCTCTTGCTCAGCTTGGCGAGCAAGGCCGTCGCCGACGGTTGGGAGCAGCGGTCCAGCTCGGCGAACGTGCTGATGCGCAGGGGCTGATATTCCTCGAGCAACGACAGTGCCCGCATCCACGCTCTCGGCCATTCGTCGCTGCCGAACCGTGCGGCCAATCGGACGAAACGTGACGAGCTGGTGACCAATTGCGACAGAAGGTCCCGGATGTCCGCGTCGGAGTGACTCACCGATTTATTGTTACATACACTAACTATCTAATGCAACGGCACAGGTGACCTGCGGAAGGGCACCGGGGGTCGCGTCAGTACTGGCGGAGGAGAGCGGCGATGTCGCGGTCCCACTCGGCGTCCCGATGACCGTCGTAGCGAAAGCGCATCAGGTGATGGAAGCCGATGAGAATCGATGCCACGAGCACCCAGCTACCGATGGTGTTGAAGATCGACGCGGCCACGACGTCCGACGAGGTCAGTGGCCGCATGCTCGGGTTGCCGCTGTCGTCGACCCAGATCTGCGTGGTGGTACCGACGGGTGATCCGGTGTCCACGCTGACGCGTCCGGTGTGCTCGACGCCTCGGTAGACCCACCGTGAGTCGACGGCGGTCGCCGCTGCGCCGGACGCGCCGAATTCGGTCGATGCGACGGGTGCGGATTCAGCGGCGGCGGTGGTGGTCGCGGTGACCTGGTGAATCGAGGTCTTCTGGTCCTCGAGTCGCTGTTGCTGATCGGTGTGGGCGGCGGCACCGATCCACAGCGACACCGGAACCATGAGGATCAGCAGTGCGGTCACCCAGTGCTTGATGCGAGCCTGGCGAACGTCACAGTCGCGGAGCAACGGGTTGGGGTGGCCTGCGAACGCGGAGCGGCCCGAACTGTCCTGCCCGGTGAGTTTGCGGCGCATGCTGGTCCCCACTGCCTCGAAATGATCCGACCGACCTTTCCACGATGGCGACGCAACCTGCGAGTATCAAGCGATAGGGGTCAGCGTCACATGTGATGCTCACTGTGACGAGATGTTCGGGTGGAGGTCTGCGATGGTTGTCGGTCGGGTTCGGCGGGCTCGTGCGGCCGCGCTGATAGCAGGTGCGGTGACCGTGGTCGGTGCCTGGACGGGGTCGATACCGTTGCAGCGCATGGCCAAGCCTCTGATAGTCCCGGCCCTGGCGAGCGGCCTCGATCCGGGCCGAGATCGGGTGCTCACGGCTGGTCTCGCGGCCGCAACGATCGGCGACGTTCTACTGATCGACCCGGACGACGACTCCGCTCTGGAATGGGGTGCGCGTGCGTTCGCCGTGATGCAGGGCAGTTATACGTATCTGCTGTACCGCAAGGGTGCGCGTCCGGCACTGATCGACGCCGTTCCGCGGTACGCCGGATGGGCGGCCGCGGCGACGCTACTGGCCAGGCGACAGCCCGCGGTGGCGTCGACCCTGATCGCGTACGGTGCGGTGCTCGCGACCACGTCGACCCTGTCTGCTCGTTCTGTCTCCCGCGGCGGCGATCGACGGCTGATGATCGGCGGTGCCTTGTTCACTGCATCCGACGCACTGATCGTCTTCCGCCGACTGTTCCTGACCGAGGATCGTCAGCGGCGGACCGCGGAGGCCATAGTCCTGTCGACCTACGTCGCGGCGCAGGTCCTACTCGTCGAAGCCCTCGCTTCGGGGTAGCAGCAGCACTCGCTCGCGGTGGGCGGGGTCGACGCGAACGGCGATGACGGTGCCCGGCTCGAACCGCGAGGTGTCCGAGCGGGGGACGTCGTAGACGATCTTGCCGAAGTAGCTGCTCGAGCCGGGCACGGTGAATTCGAGGTCCAACTCGGCGGTGTTCTCGTCGATGCGACGGATCGCATCGACCGTCGCCCATCCTTCGACGCCGTGTTCGATCAGTTCCTTCTGCTCACGCGTCGGTCGTCCCGCGAGCATCATGGCCAGGCCGAGGGCCGCGCCGAATCCGGCGACCAGGGCCGCCAGCTGGTACGGAAGCGTCCCGGGCGGGGTTCGCTTCATCAGCCAGCCGATCCAGATCGCCAGCACGATGGCGTATCCGATCGTCACTACGACGACTGCTCGCACGATTCTCGCGTTGTTCACTTCGGTGCTCCTGGGTCGCCGGAGGCGACTGTTCGATATTCGACGATAGGGGGTTACCGGTAAGTAGGGTTACATGTACGGTGATCGATGTGACTCGACCAACTGTCTTCATCTCAGGCGCAGCTGCCGGTATCGGCCGCGCGACGGCTCTCAAGTTCGCGGCCAACGGCTACCTCGTCGGTGCATACGACATCGACGAGACCGGCTTGGCATCGCTCGGCAAGGAAGCTGCCTCGCTCAGCGGCCGCGTCGTCACCGGCATCTTGGATGTAACCAACTCCGACCAGTGGGAAACCCGGCTGAAGGAGTTCGTCACCGAGGGTGACGGTCGACTCGACATTCTGATCAACAACGCCGGAATTCTCGCCGCGGGTGCCTTCGAGGACATGCCGCTGTCGGTGCATCGTCGTCAGATCGACATCAACTTCAACGGGGTCATCTATGGCACCCTCGCGGCATTCCCGTACCTCAAGGACACCGCAGGCGCGCAGGTCGTCAACCTGTGTTCCGCGTCGGCCATCTACGGTCAGCCCGAGTTGGTGACCTACGGCGCGACCAAGTTCGCGGTGCGCGGCGTCACCGAGGCGTTGGATCTCGAGTGGAGCAAGTACGACATCTCGGTCAAGGCCATGTGGCCGCTGTTCGTCCAAACGGCGATGACGCAGGGCGTGTCGACGGGCACCACGAGCTCGTTGGGTATCAAGCTCACCGTCAAGGACGTGTCCGACGCGATCTTCGACGCGACTCGTCCGGTGAAGCGTCGGTTGCACAAGGTGCATTTCCCGGTCGGCCTGCCGTCCAAGGCACTCTCGCTCGGCTCGCGCTTCTCGCCCGCATGGCTCACTCGCGAGGTCAACCGGCGTCTGAGCCACACCTAGAACTCCTCGCCGGACGATGCCGGCACTGCGCCGGTATCGTCGGTCTTTCGAGCAGTCGATGTCGAAAGGTGGGTCGGGGTTTCTTCATGCCGATTACGTGGGGTGCGAGCGGGCAGCGATCGAGCAGAGCACGGCAAATGGGTTGGGCACGAGCCTGGTTGGTGGGAATCGGAGCCTGTACGGCGCTCGTTCTCGCCGGCTGCAGCAGTGAGTCCGCTGCCCAGCCTCCACCGCCTGCGTCGACCACGACTCCGGTGCCGACGACGACGCAGACCACCACCACTCCTGCGCCCGTGACGACCACGGAAGTGCCACTGCCGCCGCCCCCGCCTCCGGTGGAGCCGCCGCCCACCGCGGAACCGCAGACGACGTACGCCGCCATCGGCGGTGCGTACTACTTCAGTTCCCCCGACGGTCTGTTCCAGTGCGGGATCGTGCCGCTCTCCAGTCGTGTCGAGGCCGGGTGTCAGGGCACCACCACCCCGGTGCCGCCGCGGCCCGAGGACTGCATGATCAACTGGGGCAACGGTATTCGAGTCACCAACGACGGCCCGGCGGCGTTCATGTGCTCCGGCGGCGTGGTCTATACCTCGGGTGGGGAAACGATCGACCCACCGCTGGCGGTCGGAGCGAGCATCTCCGAGAACGGATTCACCTGCACGTCCGCCGAGAACGGCATCTCGTGCGTCGACGATGCGACCGGACACGGCTTCCGCATCGCACCGGACAGCAACGAAGTCTATTGAGCGAGAACACGATCGGCAACGAATCGTCGTCGGACGATGCCGGCCCCACCGAGTGGGGTGAGAACCCGAACGGCGTCGGACCGTGGTTCGACACGCACACCGAACCGCCACCCGACGATCCGCGATTGGACCCGGACCTGCTCGCGGGCGGAGATCGCCGCAACGTGGTCGACGCTTACCGCTACTGGCGACGCGAAGCGATCGTCGCCGACATCGACACCCGACGGCATTCGCTGCACGTCGCCATCGAGAACTTCACCAACGACGCGAACATCGGGACGGTGGTGCGCACCGCGAACGCCTTCGCCGCGCAGGCGGTCCACATCGTCGGACGTCGTCGGTGGAACCGTCGCGGTGCCATGGTCACCGACCGCTACCAGCACATCCATCACCACGACTCGGTGGAGGCGCTGATGGCGTTCGCAGCCGAGCAGGGCCTTGTGGTCGTGGCCGTCGACAACACCCCTGGGTCGGTACCGATCGAGACCGCGGAGTTGCCGCGTCACTGTCTGCTGCTCTTCGGTCAGGAGGGACCGGGTGTCACCGACAGTGCCCGCGAATCGGCTTCGATGACGGTATCGATCGCGCAATTCGGTTCCACGCGCAGCATCAATGCAGGTGTTGCCGCCGGGATTGCCATGCACTCGTGGATTCGGCTGCACGCGGATCTCGATGCAGCGTGGTGAGTCGCAGCGCTGTCCGAGGGGGTTTCCGGGGCGGGATGTAACGAATCGGCAACGGTAGTGGCAGGATTGCGGCTATGCAGGAGTTGTGGTCGCAGCGTGCGGACGCTGCGGAGGGGGCCGTCGTCGCGCGGCACATGCGTCGGCTGTGGGGGCTGCCGGGCACGACGTTGGGAGTCGTCGCCTGGCCACCGGCGCGTTCGGAACGGATGTTCCTGCGTTGGCACTACTGGTGGCAGGCCCACCTGCTCGATTGCGCGGTCGACGCCGCCGATCGCGATCTCACCGCCAAGCGCCGTCGGCGATTGAACAAGATCACCCGAGCGCACCGAACCCGCAACGTCAGCGGGTGGACCAACAACTACTACGACGACATGGCGTGGCTCGGGTTGGCACTCGAACGCGCGCAGCGGCAGCATTTCGTCGGCAATCGCGGTGGCATCCAGCAGATCGAGATGGAATTGTTCGACGCCTGGGCTCCGGCCGAGGGCGGCGGCATTCCGTGGCGCAAGAAGTCGGACTTCTACAACGCACCCGCCAACGGCCCGGCCGCGATCCTGCTGGCCCGCACCGGTCGGCTGTGGCGTGCCCAGGAGATGGCCGATTGGATGGACCGCACCCTCAAGGACCCGCGTACGGGGCTCGTTCTGGACGGAATGCATTCCACTCGTGCACTCGTCGACGCCGGAAAGACCGGCGAGATGGAACGCGCCGTGTACAGCTACTGCCAGGGCGTCACGTTGGGCCTCGAGACCGAACTCGCTGTCCGACTCGGAGAACCCCGGCACGCCGAGCGAGTCCATGCCCTGGTCGACGCCGTCGACAACCACCTGACCCGCAACCTCGTCGTCACCGGCGGCGGTGGGGGAGACGGCGGCCTGTTCAACCCGATCCTCGCGCGCTACCTGGCAATGGTCGCGGTGGCGCTACCCGGAGACTCGGACGCCGACGACCGGGCACGCGAACTCGCAGCGGCGATCGTGCTGAACTCGGCCGAGTCGGCGTGGGAGAACCGTCTCGAAGTGGAAGACAACCCACTGTTCGGAGCCGACTGGACCCGCGAAGCCCGCTTCCCGGGGCAAGGCCTGCACATCGCCACCTTCGCCGAGGGCACGGTCCGACCGTCCGATGTGCCCGAACGGGATTTCTCGGTGCAGCTCGGCGGCTGGATGCTGATGGAAGCGGCCTACCGAGTCTCGGCTGCGGGTTTCTAGAACACCTCGTCGGAGCGGACCGACGCAGACCCTATTCGACGACCTCTTCGACCTCGATGGTCTCTTCGGGCCGTGCCATTTCCTTGCGGTACTGCCAGATACCGAGACCGGTTCCGACGACGAGCAGCACCACCATGCCGATGAGGACGGCGGGCATCAGCCAGGGGATGCCCTCGATGAACGACCCGAAGTAGAACCCGATCAGCAGCAGCACCGGAGCCCAGATGATGGCACCGAGAGTGCTGGCGATCGTGTACTTGCGGTGATCCATCTTCGCAGCACCTGCGACCAGCGGGCACAGGGTGCGGACCCAGGGGATCCACCGCGCGACCAGCACCGCCCAGAAACCGTGCTTCTCGAGCAGAAGATTGACCTTGTGCAGGTTCTTGGTATTGAGATACTTGCCGTTCTTGCGGGCCACCAGAGTCGAGCCGGTCCGGTGGCCGATCGAATAGCCCACCTGGTTGCCTGCGATGGCGGCGACCATCGCACCGAGCGACAGCGCCCAGATGTGACCGGTGCCCGACGCGTGGGTCGCCATCACGATTCCTGCCGTGATCAACATCGAGTCTCCGGGCAGGAACAACCCGATGATCACTGCGCATTCGATGAACACGAAGGTCATCACGACGATCCACACGACGAGTGGGCCCGCTGTCTCCAACGGACCGAAACTGCCGGCGGCCTGGACGGACTCGGTCGACAGCGCAGTGGTAATCGACGACATGGACTCGATCACTTTCGGAAGATCTCGATCAGGACTTGGTGTCCGGGGCGTCGGCCTCGATCACGTCGGCCGCCTCCCCGAGCGGGGTCTTGCGGGCCTTGATCATGCGCTTGCCGACCTCGGCGACGATGGGGAGGACGGAAACGGCGACGATGATCAGGAAGATGATGTCGACGTGCTCGCGGATGAACGCGATCTGCCCGAGCAGGTACCCCAGCACCGTCACGCCCGCGCCCCAGAGGACGCCGCCGACGACGTTGTAGGTGAGGAACAGCGAGTACTTCATGTGCGACGCACCGGCGACGACCGGTGCGAACGTACGCACGATCGGTACGAAGCGCGCCAGGATGATGGTGATCGGGCCGTGCTTCTCGAAGAACAGGTGCGACTCGTCGATGTACTTCTTCTTGAAGAATCGCGAATCGTTGCTCTTGAACAGGGCCGCGCCACCCTTGGTGCCGATGAGATAGCCGACCTGGTCGCCGAGGATGGCCGCGATCGGGATCAGAACGACGAGGGTCCAGATGGACGCGAACGGCTCGATCTCGGTGGACTTCGACGCGGCGATCAACCCGGCCGTGAAGAGGAGGGAATCACCTGGGAGCAGCGGAAACAGCAGCCCGGACTCGATGAAGACCACCAGCAGCAGCCCGATCAACACCCAGTGCCCGAAGGAGTTGAGCAGGTTCACCGGGTCGAGAAAGCCCGGCAACAGGGCCAGGTTCGTCGTCATCGTTTCCGAGGCAGCTAGGAGACTCACCGCGCCCACACTACCGGCCGAAACTGGTAAGTCCTGAACAGATGGTGTCGCTCTGCTGTGAACGTGATGGCTTGTTCGGCACCGTTGACGGGCCGTCGCTCCCGGCCGACGTCAGCGGGAGTGGAGCCTGCGGAATGACCGGAGGGGCGCGGTAGTGGAGTCTGCGGAATGACCGGAGGGGCGCGGGAGTGGAGCCTGCGGAATGACCGGGGTGACGCGGGTACGCACGACACCGGGCCGGGAGGTTGCCATACTGCACTGGACACAACCGAACTTTTCTATGGAGGAATGACGCCGTGCCTATCGCAACTCCCGAGGTCTACGCCGAGATGCTGGGCCGGGCGAAGGAACACAAGTTCGCCTTTCCGGCAATCAACTGTGTGGGTTCCGAGTCCATCAACGCCGCCATCAAGGGATTCGCCGACGCGGGTAGCGACGGCATCATCCAGTTCTCGACCGGCGGAGCCGAGTTCGGCTCCGGGCTCGGTATCAAGGACATGGTCGTCGGTGCCGTGGCGCTCGCCGAGTTCGCGCATGTGATCGCGGCCAAGTACGACGTCACCATCGCTCTGCACACCGACCACTGCCCCAAGGACAAGCTGGACACGTACGTTCGTCCGCTGATCGCGATCTCGCAGGAGCGCGTCGACGCAGGCAAGAACCCGCTGTTCCAGTCGCACATGTGGGACGGTTCGGCCATCCCGATCGACGAGAACCTCGAGATCGCCAAGGATCTGCTGGCCCGCGCTGCGGCTGCGAACATCATTCTCGAGGTCGAGATCGGTGTCGTCGGCGGCGAGGAAGACGGCGTCGAGGCCGAGATCAACGACAAGCTCTACACCTCGAACGAGGACTTCCTCAAGACGGTCGAGGCCCTGGGCGCAGGCGACGCGGGCTCGCGCTACCTGCTGGCGGCGACCTTCGGCAACGTGCACGGCGTGTACAAGCCGGGCAACGTCAAGCTCAAGCCGTCGGTGCTGGCAGACGGTCAGCGGGTCGCGTCGGAGAAGCTCGGTCTGGCCTCGGGATCCAAGCCCTTCGATTTCGTCTTCCACGGTGGATCGGGTTCGGCGAAGAGCGAGATCGAAGAGGCGCTCGAGTACGGCGTGGTGAAGATGAACGTCGACACCGACACCCAGTACGCGTTCAGCCGTCCGATCGCCGGACACTTCTTCTCCAACTACGACGGTGTGCTCAAGGTCGACGGCGAGGTCGGCAACAAGAAGGCCTACGACCCGCGCAGCTACCTCAAGAAGGCCGAGGCCGGTATGGCGGCCCGTGTCGTCGAGGCCTGCAACGACCTCAAGTCCGCCGGTCGCAGCGTCAGCGCCGGCTGATCCCCGTGAGCGGAACTTCGTAGCAGGCTACGAGGTAGGAGTGGAGCCTGCGGAACGACCCGCAGGCTCCGCCGCTCACGTCGGTCAGTTGCACACCTTCCACTGGTCGCCGTCGAGGCGCAGGTCGAAGGTGCGCGGGGAGCGATCGTTCGGGTTCGCGTCGGTGTGCGCGATCACCTGAGCGATCGCGGTGTCGTCGTCACCGACCTGGATGGCGTCGATGCTGTCGACGGTGGGGATGTTGCCCTGCTCGAGCGAGACGCGATGGACGTCGGCGAATTCCGCGTCGGGGATGTCTCGGTAGAACGTCGCCAGGTCACCGCACGAGGTGCTGCGCAATGTGGCGAGGTCGCCGACGGCCAAGGCTCTGGTGAACGACTCGACGGTCGTCCTGATCCGGGCCTCCGGGGAGTCGTCGACGCTCGGGCGGTCGATCAGCAGGTATGCACCGGCGGCCACTGCCCCGATCACGACAACTGCGGCCACCAGCGCCGCCCACCACTTCTTGTGACTCGGTGTGCCGGGTTCCGTCGGGTCGGGTCCGATGCGCTGGGGACCGACCTGCTTCGACCCCGGTTTCTGCGGTTCGATCCTTCTCGGCCCGACTGGTTGTGGCACGGCGGCGGGTGATTTTTTCTCTGCCGCAACATCTTTGGTCCGATTCTCGGACGGGTTTCGGGGCGGGATACGACGCGGGGCCGCGGTCGGCTTTGCGACGGGCTTCGATTCCGCTGCGGCCGGTTCCTCGGCCGGAGCAGTGGCGATCTTCTCGGTGGCTGCGTCGGCCGGCTCGTCGACCTGCTTCTTCCTGCGGAGATCGATCTTCTCGGTGGCTGCGTCGGCCTCGGAGGGCGCCTTCTTCTTCTCGTCCGGCATGCGTTCTCCCTCGTTCACCGAATCCTGCGAGAACTCACGAGTTCTCGATTTCGTCAGCTGGCAGCCTATCGACCGTGTCGGGCGCTCGGCGCGAGCGCCACCGGGGGTGTTCGGACACGATTCGGTGACGTAGGGGCACAATGAGCGCCATGACTTCTTTCGGTGATCTGCTCGGACCCCAACCCACACTGTTGCCCGGCGACGACGAGGCCGAATCCGCGCTGCTGAACCACGAGGCACCCGAGACCGTCGCGGCGGCGCATCCGACGGCGTCCATCGCGTGGGCCTACCTGGCCGAGGCGGCGCTCGAGTCGGGAGCCACCATCACGGCGTACGCCTACGCTCGTACCGGCTACCACCGAGGTCTTGACCAGTTGCGTCGTAATGGATGGAAGGGATTCGGGCCGGTCCCGTACAGCCATGAGCCCAACCGAGGATTCCTCCGATGCGTCGCAGTCCTCGCCAAAGCGGCCCGCGACATCAACGAGCACGACGAGTACGCCCGCTGCCTCGACCTCCTCGAAGACTGTGACCCCAAGGCAGCAGAAGCGCTCGGCCTGGGCTGATCGGGCTCGCGCCAGCCGGGCGCGGGGTCGAACCCGGCTGAAGTCGGGCAGTGCTCGGCTGAAGTTGTCGCTGCTACCGATCATTCAGTGCGCGTTGGCTGCGGGAGTGGCGTGGTTCGTGGCGACGGACATCGTCGGTCACGAGAGCCCGTTCTTCGCACCCATCGCCGCTGTAGTCTCGCTCGGCGTCTCGCTCGGTGCTCGCCTGCGCCGATCGGCCGAGCTCGTCGTCGGAGTGACGGTGGGCATCGGCATCGGAGATCTGCTCATCTCGCTGATCGGTAGCGGGCCGTGGCAGATCGCTCTGGTCGTGGTGCTGGCGATGTCGGCAGCGGTGTTCCTCGACGGCGGGCCGATCATCGCGATGCAGGCCGGATCGTCCGCGGTGCTGGTGGCGACGCTCATCCCGCCCGGCAACATGGGTGGCCCCAACCGCATGGTCGACGCGTTGGTCGGTGGTCTGGTGGGCATCGCGATCGTGGCGTTGATCCCGACGCACCCGGTGTGGCGGGCCCGCAAGGATGCGGCGAGTGTGTTGGCCACGGCTGCGAGTGTGTTGCAGAAGGTGGCCGACGGCTTGGTGGCGAACGATCCCAAGCCTATCGAGGAGGCGCTACGTAAGGCGCGTGCGACGCAGTCGGGTATCGATGCTCTGCGAACCGATCTCAAGGGCGGCCGGGAGATCGCGCGAATCTCGCCGATGTACTGGAATCACCGCAACCGTCTGGCGTCGCTGGCGGCGACGGCCGATCCCATCGACAACGCCGTCCGCAACATTCGGGTGCTCGCGCGACGGTCGCTGACGCTGGTGCGCGACGACGAGATCCTCGATCCGCGCGTCGTCGACGAAGTGGAGAAATTGGCGCACGCGGTGGAGGTCCTGCGGCAGATGATCCTTGCCGATCCGGGTCAGAAGCCGGATGCGGCAGAGGCGGCACGAGTGTTGCGGTCGGTGGCGGCCGGTGCGAAACCGGAGTTGATCTCGAACGCCGGTCTGTCGGCAACGGTGGTCCTGGCGCAGTTGCGGTCGATCATCGTCGACCTGCTGCAGGTTGCCGGGCTCAAGCGTATCTCTGCGTTGGCGACGCTTCCGCCGACGGTGAAGCACCCGCACGTCCCTCCGGAGTTGTGACCCGAGGACACCATTGCATATATGCGTATGTACGCATATGGTGACTCCCGGAAGTCGATGCAGTCACGAGGGGGAGTCATGGGCGCGGGTCACGGGCACAGCCACGGCGTGGGCGGACACACGCCTGCGGGTGCGGGGCCACCCAGGTCCCGCGTTCGCAAGATGATCGTCGCCCTCGCGATCCTGGTGGTGTTTCTCGTCGTCGAGGCGACCGTCGCCGTGGCGATCGGCTCGCTCGGCCTGCTCGCCGATGCGGGCCACATGCTCACCGATGTGCTCGGCATGACGATGGGCTTGATCGCACTCGTGCTCGCCCGCAAGGGAAGTGCTGCAGCGGCAAGGACTTTCGGCTGGCATCGGGCGGAAGTGTTGACCGCCATCGCCAATGCCGTTCTGCTGCTCGGTGTTGCGGCGTTCATCATGTACGAGGCGATCTCGCGCATCGGCGACGCTCCCGAAATCCCCGGTGTTCCGTTGATTCTCACTGCGACAGCCGGTCTCGCGGCCAATATCGTCGTCATGCTGCTCATTCGCGGCGACGCCAAGGATTCCCTGGCCGTCCGCGGTGCGTACATGGAGGTCCTGGCCGATGCGGTCGGCAGCGTCGGGGTGCTCGTCGCCGGCGTGCTGATGGTCGTGTTCGGGTGGACCTGGGCAGACATCGTCGTCGGTGTCCTGATCTCCCTGTGGGTGATCCCGCGCGCGATCAAGCTCGCCGGCTCGGCACTGCGCATTCTCACCCAGGCCAGTCCGGGGCACGTCGACGTCGACGCATTGACCGGCGACCTGAGCGCGCTACCGGGCGTGACGGGGGTTCACGACCTGCACGTGTGGACGCTGACGACCGGAATGGACGTGGCAACAGTGCATCTCGAGTGCGAGGGGTCGTCGTCGATGGTGCTCGATCGCGCCCGGTCGTTGCTGTCCGCCTACGGTCTCGACCACGCCACGGTCCAGGTCGAACCCACCGCGCACGGCAGGACCTGCAAGGAAGAGCTCACCTGGTGACGGTGTGCACCTCGGAGCCGGGACGCCACACGTCGATCTGCATGTGATCGTTCACCAGTGACGTCAGGACGACCTCGGTGATGTCGAGGTCGAACACGTGGTACGGCACCAGTTCACCCGGTGTGGCGTCGAATATCGGTTGCAGCACAGCAGGATCGGTGATCTCGACGGCACGGCCGCCGATCTTCGCGTCCCCGCCCTCCATCGAATGGTGACCCGGATTGCTGTGCAGCGCGAACCGTCCGTCGCGCTGCAGATCTCGTGCTTTGACTGCCCCCAGCATCGAACCGAGGCGCAGCACACCGCTGTCGGCGAACTCGACCTCGGTTCCGCTCACGCGCGGTGAGCCGTCCGCCCGAAGTGTGGCGAGTACGTGGTGTTTGTGGGCGGTGAACCTGGCCCGCACTGCCGAGGCCAGGTTCGGGGCGGCTGTCGAGAAGTCGTTCCACGTCGTCATGGGGGAATTATGCGACCCGCCACCGACCGAAACGGGAATTGCTGCACACAACTTCTCGAAAGCGACGGAAATCCCGTCGGTCACGGTCGGTGTCGTGCAGTCCTTCCCGGCGCTCGGGTCACAGCCAGAATCGCATCAGGTAGTTTCCGTTGCCTGCGAAGAACTCGGGAACACCGGACAGCCCGAACAGGGTGTAGATCGCCCCGAAGAAGGCGGAATTGACCGCGGGCACGAACAGCAACGCGACGAGAAAGAGGATTCCGTAACCCTTGAACTGGTTCAGCGAGGCACGAGTGGCGGGCGAGAGCGAGGGTTCGAGTGCGGCGTATCCGTCGAGTCCCGGCACCGGAATCAGGTTCAGGATCGTGGCCATGATCTGCAGGAACGCCAGGAAGCTGAGCCCGTACCAGAAGGCCTGATGGGTGCCGTCGGTGCCGAACATCCGAATGACGATCAGAAGGACCACGGCGACAACGGCGTTGGCGAACGGTCCGGCGAGAGCGATGCGCCGCTGAGTCGACGCCGAGAATCGGTCGGTTCGCAGGTACACGGCACCGCCCGGAAGCCCGATTCCGCCGATCGCGATGAACAGCACCGGCAGCACGATCGAAAGCAACGGGTGGGTGTACTCGAGCGGGTTGAGCGTCAGATAGCCGCGGAGTTCGACTTCGCGGTCGCCGGCCCGAAATGCGGTGTACGCGTGCCCGAATTCGTGCAGGCACACCGAGGCGATCCACCCGGCGAGCACCAGCACGAACACCCCGAGTCGGGCGGTGAGAGAGGTGACGTCCTCCGCTGTCCACGCCAGCGCGCCGCCCACTCCTGCGACGGCGAGAACGGCCACGAACACCGGGCTCGGCAGAACGGGACTGCGGCGCACCGGAACGGTCATCGGACCAGCAACCACTCTTCGTGGTGACGGTAGAACGTCGACCGCTTGACTGTTCTGTCGCCGGCGATGCCGTCGCGCATCAGGTCTGCGGCGGGGGAGCCGAGCTGCATCGCGCGTCCGCTCACCCAGCGGCGCGGCAGCAGTCGTCGACGGCTGATCACCCGCGCACGAAGGCCCGGTAGCTCCGGGGTCGGTGCCACCTCGACGCCGGGAACGACTCCGGAGAACAACCGCGTGTCGTCGACGTACGCCTCGCCTTCGAGGTCCGCGCCGCCACCGCCGCCGAGCAGAGCCCGCCCGACAACCGCCTTGCCCGCGTCGTCGCGGATGAGGGGCGTGCTCGACGCCGTGCCGGTCAGTGCCACCTTGGCGGCGCGCGATCCGGTGCCGAGCTTGTAGATGTGGGCGGCGTTGGTCGCGGTATCGGGCACGAACGCGACCTCGATGTGGAGGCGTTCGGTCCGCATCAACCTGGTCAGGACGGCGGCCAGCGAGGCGTCGTCGCCCAACACGATGATGCGCGGTGCGGGGGCCGATTCGATGTCGGCGAACAGTGCGTTGCAGTCGTCGTCGGTAGGCACGGCATCGGCGTTGCGCAATGGGACGTCGGTCAGCGTGATCGGCAACGGCGGGTTTCCGCAGTGCAGAACGAACGGTGTCACGGCGCTCCTAGATCATCGGTGAACCCTCGAACGACCATAGTGCCCTCGTTTCGGCTCCACCGTAGCGGCATGCGGGCCAGCTCACCGCCTCGGCTAGACTGTTCCCCCGGCCACTGTCGCGCCTGCGGCAATTGGTGACGGCTGCGTTCGATCGAGCAATATCTGCAGCACGTCCTCGCACGAAAGCAACGTAGGAGAGCACATGCCGGCGATAGTCCTGATCGGCGCCCAGTGGGGCGACGAGGGCAAAGGCAAAGCCACCGACCTTTTCGGCGAACGACTCCAGTGGGTCGTTCGCTACCAGGGCGGCAACAACGCCGGCCACACCGTGGTTCTCCCGAACGGCGACAAGTTCGCGCTGCACCTGATCCCGTCGGGAATCCTCACAGCCGGCGTGAAGAACGTCATCGGCAACGGCGTCGTCGTCGACCCGGGTGTGCTGCTCACCGAACTCGACGGCCTGGAAAAGCGTGACGTCGACACCACGAACCTGCTGCTCAGCGCCGATGCGCACCTGATCATGCCGTACCACGTGGCCATCGACAAGGTGACCGAACGCTTCCTCGGAGCCAAGAAGATCGGAACCACCGGCCGCGGCATCGGGCCGTGCTACCAGGACAAGCTCGCTCGCGTCGGCGTCCGGGCAGCCGATGTGCTCGATGAGAAGATCCTGACCCAAAAGGTCGAGGCTGCACTGGAATTCAAGAACCAGGTGCTCTCGAAGATCTACAACCGGCGGGCGCTGGACTCGCAGCAGGTCGTCGACGAGGTGCTCGAGCAGGCCGAGGGCTTCAAGCACCGCATCACCGACACCAGGCTGCAGCTGAACCTGGCTCTCGAGCGCGGCGAGACGATTCTGCTCGAGGGATCGCAGGGCACTCTGCTCGACGTCGATCACGGCACGTACCCGTACGTCACGTCCTCCAACCCGACGGCGGGCGGCGCATCGGTCGGTTCCGGCATCGGCCCCAACAAGATCGGGACCGTCCTCGGCATCCTGAAGGCCTACACGACGCGTGTCGGCTCGGGCCCGTTCCCGACGGAGCTGTTCGACAATCACGGTGAATACCTGGCCAAGCAGGGCGGCGAGGTTGGCGTCACCACCGGGCGGGCACGACGCACGGGCTGGTTCGACGCCGTCATCGCGCGGTACGCCACCCGCGTCAACGGCATCACCGACTACTTCCTGACCAAGCTCGACGTGCTCTCGAGTCTGGACACGGTGCCCATCTGTGTCGCGTACGACGTCGACGGCGTCCGCCACGACGAGATGCCGATGACGCAGACCGGTTTCCATCATGCGAAGCCGATCTACGAAGAGATGCCCGGTTGGTGGGAAGACATCTCCGGTGCCCGTACGTTCGAGGAACTGCCGATCAACGCGCAGAACTACGTCCTGCGTCTCGAGGAGCTCTCGGGCGCGTACATGTCGTGCATCGGAGTCGGACCGGGCCGCGACGAAACCATCGTTCGGCGGGACATTCTGCGGTAATCAGGCCACGCGAAACTCCAAGCCCCGAGGCCCCACGGCCTCGGGGCTTTTTCGTGCCCGGACATGCCGTCGGGAGTCGCTCTCACCAATGCAAGGAAACAGCGCCTTCAGTAGGAAAACAGCGCGAAAAAGTACTGTGTTCGCTGTATTCGAGCGGTCTTGCTGGGAAATCCGCTGCAGGGCAGCAGTTTTCGTAATTCGGGTAGCTTTACACACCATGTAGTTATGTAAACCAAAAGTATGAAACAGGCGGCCGAACATTCCCTCGGACTTTTACCTTCACTTGGGTAACGGGTGAGACGGTCGTGCCGAAACAATGGACATCGCACAAGTTGCGGAGGCCCACATTCCGGCCGACCGACCCGCAACCGGGTCACCTCCCCTCGGCCTAGCGAACAAGGGCCACCGAAGAAAGCGACAACGAATGAACAAGGCAACCAAGGGTGCCATAGCCGCGGGGGCGGCAGCGGTACTGCTGCTCGGCGGTTTGGGATCCTATGCGCTCTGGCAGGACACCGAAACGGTCACCGGAGGTGAGATCAACTCCGGTGAGCTCAATTTCGCTCCGGTTGCCGGCACCGCGAACTGGACCGAAACCTCGGTCACTCCGAACGTGACTCTCGGAGCCGACCCGTCCGGCTTCCTCATCGTGCCGGGCGACGTTCTCGAGTACTCGACCCAGTACACCGTCAATTGGGCAGGAGACAATCTTCGCGCTTCGATCACCGCGGACTTCACCAATGTTGCCGGCGACGCCGACCTTGCTGCCGCTCTCGACACCGAGGTGTCGGTCAACGGTGGAACGTCCCTTCCGAACGGTTCGGCCGTGGACCTACCGCTGACCACATCGCCTCAGACCATCTCCGTCGAGGTGACCATTACGTTCGATGAAGCGACTGCGGATCTCATCGCACAGAACGAGAGCGTCGACCTCAACGACTTCACCCTGACGCTCGACCAGGTCCGTCCCTGATCTGTTGCAGTGACGAACAAGCACGGTCGTTATTGGGCGCTCGCAGCCGCGTCCGTCGCGGTGGTGGTCTTCGGATCAGCACAGACGACGGGCGCGCTGTGGCGTGACGACGAGGTCGTCGAAGGCGGGACCATCAACTCCGGCACCTTGGACATCAAGGTCGGCCCGAACGGAGCAGAAGTGAACGACTACGTTCTCGCTGCGCTCGGTTCGACCGGTCTCGGACCGAACGGTTTCTCGCAGGCACCGTTGTCGATTCGGAACTCCGGCAACGTACCGTTCAACTTTCGACTGCAAGGAACCACGTCGACCGGAATAGTCCCCCTTGTTCTGACTGCGACAACTGTTGCGGCCGAGACGAATTGCCCGGCGACAGGTACACCGACGGGACCGACGACACTGCTGTACAACGGAAACGCCAGTGGTGCGCAAGCTCCGGTGCCACCGGCGGCCAGACTGTTGGCCGCAGGCGCCCGCGAAGTGTGGTGCTTTCGGCTCGCCGTCGGTGCCACTCCGCCGCAGAGCGCGTCGTCGACGGTGACGTTCTCGTTCCGGGCGGACCAGACATGAGTGCCGACGACGACACGGACGTGATCGAAACCGTCACGGACGTATCCGAGGAGAACCGGACCGGTCTCTGGTGGTGGGTGAGCCGGATCGCGTCGTACACGCTTCTGGCGGCGATGTTGTTCGTCCTCGGGGTGACCGTCGTCATTCCGAAAGTCACCGGTTCGACGCCGTACACGATTCTCACCAGCTCGATGAAGCCGACGTACCCACCGGGAAGCCTGGTGGTGGTCAAGCCCGCCGACGCAGCCGAACTCGAGGTAGGCACACCGATCACCTACCAAATCCGTTCGGGCGAGCCCGAAGTGGTGACTCACCGCATCGTGGCGACCCGGCAGAGCGGACGAGGTATCACCACCTATGTCACTCGCGGGGACAACAACGGATCCGACGACGAGAACCCGGTGCAGATCGGGCAGATTCGCGGAAAGGTCTGGTACTCGGTGCCGTACATGGGCTACGTCAACAACTGGCTGAACGGTGAGCAGCGCAAGATCACGGTCGCGGTCATCGTGATCGGTCTGTTCGGCTATGCGCTGGTGATGTTCGTCGGGGCCGGTGTCGATCGCTACCGGAGCCGAAAAGAGCAGGCGCGATGAAGCACCCCGGTCTTGCCGCCTGCACCGCAGCGTTCGCCGGCATCGCGGTCGTTCTGTTGATGGGTGCCGGTCCGTCGCAAGCGGCGCAGACGGTCAAGTACAGCGATGACGGCGAGCGCTGGAGTACCGACTTTCCGAGCCCGTTGTACGACAGCGACATTCGATGGGTTCCCGGCGACGTGCGTACATCGCAGTTCCACGTGTTCAACGACACCGACCGAGACGGGCGTCTCTGGCTGACCTTCGGCAGTGACAACCCGGCGTTCCTTCGAGCTCTGAGCGCGTCGATCGGCGGCGGCGAGTCGGCCGAATCGTGTGCGTGGATCGACCTCGAGGCCGGCCAGAAGAAGCGAATCGACTCCACGATCACGATGGCCGAAGCAGCTAAAAACGACACCTGGTCCTCCTCTGCTGCAGTCGATCTCGTTGTGCAGTGGGACAACAGCAACAGAGCCGAGTGCCCGGAATCGTCGGGTGCGCGGACGGATATGGAAGGGGCGCAGCCCTGATGTCGCGTCACAAGGACTCAGTCGGTCCGAAGACGGTTCTCCGTCGTTTCGGTGTCGCGCTCATCAGTGCGCGAGCTCGGGCCTTCATGTCGATCGGCATCGTGCTCGGCCTCGGCGCGGTGGGAACCCTTGCTGCATGGTCGGATACGGCGACTGCGACGTCAGGCACCTTCACGACCGGCAGGCTCGATATCAAAGTCGGTGACCCCGCGGTGGACAACAATCCGATCGCGTTCTCGACGACTCTGGCCAATCCCGCGATCTTCCCCGGGGATACCGTCGCAGCCGGGCTGTTGGTGAGCAATGCGACCGGATCCGTCGCCAACACCTACACCATCTCCGTGCTGGCCAGTAACACTGCGCTGGGCAATGTGCTCAATTCCTCGGTGCACAGCGGACTTCCATCGGGGGGTGCATGCACAGGTGCCGCCGTCAGCACGGTCTCCGGCCTCGGAACCTCGAAGCAATTCCCTGCCTTGAATCGTTCGCTTCCCGTCAACGGCAGTGATCAGCTGTGTATCAGCGTGACCATGCCGACCGGTACGGCTCCGCCCAATCCCGTTGCTACCGGAACCATCACGTACACCATCACCGCGACGTCGTCGTAGATCATGTCCGATACCCACGCAGCCTCGGCTACCGGAGCGCCATCCGGCCGGCGTCTGCTTCGCGAGATCGCACTGACCGTCGGCGCTGTCTCCGGGCTCGTCTGTGTGCTGTTCGCGCTCGCGGCCGTGTTCTTCGGTATCACCCCGTTGGTCTTTCGGTCCGGCTCCATGGCCCCGGCCATCGACACCGGGGCGCTGGCACTGAGCAAGTCGACCCCTGCCGCAGACATAGAGGTCGGCGACGTCGTCAAGGTCACTAGCGCGTCGGGAGCAGGAATCACCCACCGCGTGGTCGAGATCGGCGCAGTCGGAACCGACAGTGTGCAACTGTTCCTTCAGGGTGACGCGAACCCCGAGCCCGATGCCGAGAGCTACGTCGTGTCCGAGGCCGATCGTGTGTTCTTCAGCGTCGGGAAACTCGGCTACGCGGTCACCTGGCTCAGCGGCCCGGTCGCAGTGTTCATCGGTGGCATCGCCGTCGGCGTACTTCTCATGACCGCGTTCGGATTTCGTAGGTCCCCTGTGGAGTCCTCTGCGCAGCCGGACGACGACGATCGACCGCAGGAACCGCCCAGCGGACGGCACAGCGCCCAGGGACGCGGGACGTCCACCCTCGGTGTGGTGCTCGCACTGGCGGCCATCTCGGCAGTGGGCATCACTGCGTCGAACACTCCGACAACCCTTGCTGCGGGGCAAGACACGGCAACGGCCCTCAGCGGCACCATCACCACAGCATTGCCGATCCCCGCGCCGCTGTCGCTGACTTGTACGAATGCCGAGCGGGGTCTTGTCGGTGCGATTCGATTCGTGAATCTCAGTTTTCCATCACGCGGGTCGCAGTACACGTACCAGTTGACCTTGAAGAAGGCAGGCGAGAACGACCGTGAGTTCGCGGTAGCCGGGACCGCTGCTACCGGGGTAGTCATCACTCAAGCAGTGGAAAACGGAGCCCTCCTGGAATTGCTGCCGCTGCCACTGGCCCCTGTACTCGACGGCGTGTACACCGCATCCATCCGAACCAAATCGGGTACGAGGTTCTCGCAGCCGAGCCCGACCGTGAACTTGACCATGAGCAACGGCCTACTTCTCGGATTGGCTGCAAGTGCGCGGTGCGGAGGCACCGCTGCCGCTGCCGCAGCCCGCAGCGCCCCGCAGGCGATCGCTCCCGAGGCAACTACTCCGTCCTCCACGACATCCACCCCCACCACTCTGGCACCGGAGTCAACCGCAGTACCCGGAACGACTACGCCGTCGGTCGAGGTTCCGCCGTCCACGACTGTCCCGCCGTCCACGACTGTCCCGTCGACCACTGACGGGGGACCCGCGGCGGTGGCCCCACCGCCGACCACCACAACAACAACGACGACCCCGCCGGCACCTGCGGCGCTGTCCGCCCCGGTGACCTCGCCGTCGGGTGCATCGACGGCCCGGGTGGTCGACATCGACGGCGCTCCGACTCTGCAGATCGTCGACGCAGCCGGAGCAGTCCAGTACAGCGCTCCCGCCACGTCCAGTGAGGCATTCGGCTACGGCGTGAATTGGTCGGCCGGGGATCAGCTGTGGCTGCTCGGTCCCGATCGTCTCGTTCGTCTCGACAGCACCGGCGGTTCGTGGTCGCGAACGGTGATCGATCCGACGGCGACGGAACAAATTCCGGCGGAAATTCTCGCGCTCTTGAATTAGTGCCGTCACATATATGTCGGAATCGAACTGCACATCTGCTCGCCTGCGTGGATAATTGCGCCCAGGTAAATCGACGGAAGGTCGAGCGATGACTGAGAATTACAACGGATTGGAAGTTTTCAGCTACCAATTCGATCGCTTCGCATACGAACATCCATGGATCGGCGCTCAGGCCGGTGAATTCATGCTCGGCCCCGAGGGTGGGGGAATGCTCGAATTCACGCACGCTACCGTCTTCGCGCTTCCCGAGGGTGGCGCGCACGAAGTGCACGGTCCGATCCTCGACTGGTACCTCGGTCACGGGGGACCCTATGGCGCACTTGGCTATCCGATCAGTAACGAGCGTCCGACACCCACCGGATCCGGTCGCTACAACCTCTTTCAACGCGGAGCTATCGGGTGGTTGCCGGAGGTGGGTGCATTCACCATCGGTGGTCGGCACGAGGAATCCGATGTGACTCCGGGCCCGGAAGCTGAATTGATGTCGGCGGTGGACGCTCCCATCGACGCACTCGGTATTTCTGCCTGAATCCTTTCCTGCTCCCCGTTTCGATCGTATTCTTCGGTCTCGCGGTTTTGTTCGTCGATGAAGCAGCTCAGAACAATGTTGGCTCGTCGAATCCTGGGACTCCTTCGATGCCGAGTATTTTCTGTTTGGTGTTCGCGCCACCCGGTGCCGAGAAGCCGCCGACTTCCGTGCCTGCGCCGAGTACCCGATGGCACGGGACGATGATCGGCACGGGGTTTCGTCCCAACGCGCCGCCTACGGCCTGGGCGGCGCCTGGGTGGCCGAGTCGGCGGGCAATGTCGCCGTAGGTGAGTGTCGCGCCCCGGGGAATGCTGCTGCAGACGGTGTAGACCGAGGCGTCGAACTCCGAGATGTCGAGGACCAGCGGAATCGGGCTCATGTCGACTGTCCGTCCATCGAGCAGGGCGACGATTCGCGCGATCGCGTCGGCCGCCAATGTGTCGACAGGCCCTGTTGCTGCGCCGAAGCGGTTCAGATAGTCCAGCATCGCCTCGTCCAACGGCTCGGGCAGGGCGACGGCGAGCACGCCGTCGTCGGTCCAGGCGATTCCGCAACGGCCGATGGAGGTGTCGAAGAGCGTGCTGCTCGGCATCGGTCCAGTATCCACCTGCCCTCGTGTGGCAGTCCAGTGGAATACGCAATGGACTTGAATGTCGGAGGCCAGTGAGCGAATACTGGAGTGCATGGCTTCGAGAGTCCTCAATGCAACGTCACTGGCCCGCGATCTCGGCAGCTGGCGCGGCGACGCGTCCTCGGACGGATCCGGGAGGCGCAAGGCGTCGCGTCCGACGTATCGCGCATTGGCCGATGGCGTTCGACTGCTGATTCACGACGGTCGCATTCCGCTCGGCGTCGGTCTGCCCAGTGAGCGTGATCTGTCCGCGGCTCTCGATCTCAGTCGTACCACCATCACGTCCTCGTACTCGGTGCTGCGAGACGAGGGCTACCTGATCAGTAAGCAAGGATCACGCAGTACCGTCGCTCTGCCCGCTGCGCCCACCCCCAACGGAATGTTGATTCAGTCGACATCGCCTTCGGGTCCGGTCGTGGACATGTCTCACGCAGCGATGGCAGCAGCGGACGGCACCATGACCGCGGCGTACGAGTCTGCGCTGCAAGCACTTCCGACCTATCTTCCGACGCACGGCATGGAGCCCATCGGTCTGGCGGTGCTGCGGGAGGCCATCGCGCAACGCTTCGTCGAGCGTGGCCTGCCGACGACGGCCGACCAGATCATGGTCACTTCCGGTGCGCAGCAAGCAGTTCGGCTCCTGCTGGGTACCTTGACCTCGCCCGGCGATCGGGTGCTGATCGATCACCCGACCTATCCCAACGCCCTCGAAGCCATCAGGCGAGTGGGTGCGCGTCCCGTACCGGTGCCGGTACGTCCGGCCGACGGCGACTGGGATCTCGACGGGATACGCAGTGCAGCAAGGCAAACAGCAGCCAAGGTCGCGTACCTGATTCCGGACTTCCACAATCCAACCGGGCAGGTGTTGGGTGCCGAGGGGCGGGCCGAACTCGCCCGCATCACCCGCGACACCCGTATGACGCTCATCGTCGACGAAACCATGGTGGACCTGTGGCTCGACGCCCCGCCGCCGCCGCCGGTCGCGTCGTTCGGGCGGGTCTCGGGGTCCGACATCGTCACGATCGGTTCGGCGTCCAAGTCGTTCTGGGGCGGACTGCGCATCGGATGGATCAGAGCGCATCCGTCGCTCGTCTCACAGCTCGCGGGCTCGCGGGCAGCGCACGACCTCGGCACCTCGATCATGGATCAATTGGCGTCCTCGTTCCTGTTGCAGGACGCCGAACCCGCGCTCGAGCTCCGTCGATCGCACTTGCGCGAGCGTCGGGACGTACTGGAAGAGGCTCTGGCCGAACATCTTCCGGACTGGCGTTACCGCCGCTCCGAGGGCGGCATGTCGCTGTGGTTGCAGCTGCCTGCACCGGTGTCGAGTGCGCTCGCCGCCACCGCGCCCGCATTCGGCGCGATACTCGCGGCAGGCCCACGATTCGGCGTCGAGGGTGCATTCGAGCGCTACCTCAGGTTGCCGTACACCCGTGAGCCACAGGAGCTTCGGGCCGCGGTGATGGCCACGGCTGCTGCTTATCGTGCCCTCGCTCCCAGCGCCGAATCGGAGCAGCCGGCCCTGGTGTTCTGACCGGCCATGTTCTGACCGCGAACTCGAAGTTATGGACGGAAATCAGCCGAAAAGCGTCCACAACTTCGAGTTCGGCGCAAGCAGATCAGACCCAAACCGACGCGATGTCGGTTGCTTCGGCGGGCGGTGGCGTCGGGACTCCGTTTTCGGTGCGGGAGAAGCGCGGTGCCGGGCGGTGCTGGGTGACGCCGCCGATGTCGATGAGGGAGTCGCGGTCCTTCATGTGCGGATGGTTCGGGGCCTCGGCGAAGGTGAGGACCGGCGATACGCAGGCGTCGGTGCCGTCGAAGATCGCGGCCCATTCGTCGCGGGTCTTGGACAGGAACGTCGAGGTGAATCTCTCGCGCAGCTCGGGCCAGCGCGACTTGTCCATCTGCGGCGGGAGGTCCGCATCGGCGAGGCCGAGGCCGGTGAGCAGCTGGGCGTAGAACTGCGGCTCGAGCGAGCCGACTGCCATGTACCGGCCGTCCGAGGTCTCGTAGGTGTCGTAGAACGGTGCGCCGGTATCGAGCAGGTTCGTGCCACGATCGTCGCTCCAGGCTCCGACGCCACGCCAGGCCCAGATCATGTGCGAGAGTGCGGCGGTGCCGTCGACCATGGCCGCGTCGACCACCTGGCCCTGTCCGGAGTTCTGGCGCTCGTAGAGCGCCGCCATGATGCCGAAGACGAGGAACATCGAGCCCCCGCCGAAGTCGCCGACCATGTTGAGCGGCGGCACGGGGCGCTCGCCCTCGCGACCGATTGCGTTCAGCACGCCGGTGACGGAGATGTAGTTGATGTCGTGGCCTGCGGTCTGCGCCCACGGGCCTTGCTGGCCCCAGCCGGTCATGCGGCCGTAGACCAGGCGCGGGTTGCGGGCGAGGGCGTCGTCGGGTCCGAGGCCGAGGCGTTCGGTGACGCCGGGTCGGAAGCCCTCGATCAGCACGTCGGCCCGTTCGACGAGACCGAGCACCTTCTCGATGTCGGCCGGATCCTTGAGGTTGGCCTCGACGATGGTGCGGCTGCGCAGCTGGTGGTCGTGGGCAGAGATCTGCCCGGCACGCTGGACGCGTACGACGTCTGCGCCGAGGTCGGCCAGCAGCAGTGCGGCGTGCGGGCCGGGCCCGATGCCCGCGAGTTCGACCACGCGAAGCCCTGCGAGTGGTCCACCAGTGTTCGACACGTTGTTTGCCTCGTTCCGACTCGTCACCTGCGAATGTGAATGGAGACTAACTTGTACTAGGTCGTCCAACCGATCGGGGTGTGGATAATAGGGCTGTGACTGCCGCAGATCCCGTCCGTATCGGTACACCGCTCACTCCCGGGGCCACCCGGGTGATGCTGCTCGGCTCGGGTGAGCTGGGCAAAGAGGTGATCATCGCGTTCCAGCGCCTCGGCGTCGAGGTGATCGCCGTCGATCGCTACGACAACGCCCCTGGCCATCAGGTGGCTCATCACGCGTTCACGATCGACATGAGCAACCCGGAAGAACTACTGGCGCTGATCGATTCGCAGCAGCCGGATTTCGTGGTGCCGGAGATCGAGGCCATCGCGACCGATGCCCTGGCCGAGGTCGAAGCGCGGGGCAGGAGTGTGGTGATCCCGACGGCGCGCGCGACGCAGTTGACCATGAACCGTGAGGGCATCAGGCGTCTCGCCGCCGAGGAGCTCGGGCTGCCGACGTCACCGTACGCGTTCGCCGATTCGCTGGAAGACGTACGAGAAGCGTTGTCCACCATCGGCTTTCCTGCCGTTCTCAAGCCCGTCATGTCCTCGTCGGGCAAGGGGCAGTCCGTCGTGCGCAGCGAGGACGACGTCGAAGCGGCGTGGGACTACGCCCTGAAGGGCGGTCGCGTCGACCTCGGCCGTGTCATCGTCGAGGGATTCGTCGATTTCGATTACGAGATAACACTTCTCACCGTTCGAGCGAGCGACGGAACTTCGTTCTGCGAGCCGATCGGGCACCTGCAGGAGTCCGGCGACTACATCGAATCCTGGCAACCACAACCGATGTCCGACGCGGCCCTGGCCGGTGCGCGCGACGTCGCCGAGCGCATCACGACGGCGCTCGGTGGGCGTGGGTTGTTCGGTGTCGAGTTGTTCGTGCAGGGCGACAACGTGTACTTCTCGGAGGTCAGTCCGCGGCCGCACGATACGGGCCTGGTGACGCTTCGTACGCAACGGTTCTCGGAGTTCGAGCTGCATGCCCGCGCCGTTCTGGGTCTGCCGATCGACACGACGCTGCTGTCGCCGGGTGCGTCGGCGGTGATCTACGGCGGTGTCGACGCGGACGGCATTCACTTCGAGGGCGTCGCCGATGCGCTGGCCGTCCCCGAGACCGATCTTCGCCTGTTCGGCAAGCCGACGAGCTTCGTCCGACGCCGGATGGGCGTCGCGGTGTCGACGGCCTCGGACATCGAGACGGCACGGAGCAGGGCCCGCGAGGCAGCAGGCAAGGTTCGTCCTGTCGTCTGAGTCGACACAGGGCACACTGAGCCCATGAGCGTGCTCGGTGAGGTCCTGGTCGGCCTGGTGATTCTGGTCGGTCTCGTCGGTATCGTCGTCCCGATTCTGCCGGGCACCATCTTGATCTTCGCGGCCGTCGCCGTGTGGGCGTGGGTCACCGGCGGAGCCGCCGCCTGGACGGTGTTCGCGATCGCGACGGTGTTGTTGGTTCTGAGCGGCGTCGTGAAGTACACCTGGCCGGGCCGGCGCATGCGGGAGGCCGGAGTGCCGATGCGATCGCTGATGATCGGCGGACTGCTCGGCATCGTCGGATTCTTCGTCATCCCCGTCGTCGGACTGTTCGTCGGCTTCATCGCCGGCGTCTACGTGGCCGAGGTACCCAGGCATCGAAACCATTCCGAGGCATGGAGATCGACCGTGCACGCCACCAAAGCGGCCGGGCTGTCCATCCTGGTGGAGCTGTTCGGTGCCTTGCTCGCCTCTGCGGTGTGGCTCGGCGGAGCGCTACTCGTCTAAGGGCTCTGCTGATTCAAGAGACCCGATACCAGGCCCGGGCATTGCCGTCGAGCACCGCCGGGAGATCGCCGCCGACAGCGTGAGAAATGATGTCGATGTCGGTCTCCGAGAACGGACGCGGGGCACGGGTGCCCGGCAGATCGGTGCCGAACATCAACGCTGCCGGATTCACGCGATGAATCTTCTGCAGAGTGTCGATGATGTCGAGGTCCACCCGGCCGAATCCCGTTGCCTTGACACGTACTCCGCGGTCGACGAGATCGAGCAGATACGGCAGTCCCTGCGTCGACAGGCCGAGATGGTCGATGCTCACGGCCGGTAGCTTCGCGAGGATGGGTTCGAGGGAGAGCAGCAGGGACGCATCGACGTACAGCTCGGCGTGCCATCCCACCAGTTCGTGCACGCGCCGCGCCTGGGTGGTGAGCATCTGGACGTCCGTCTCGCCGCGTTTGAGGTTGAACCGCATTCCGCGGACACCCGCGTCGTCCAGCGCGACGATGTCCTCGTCGGAGCACTCCGGATCGATCTGAGTGACGCCCACCCAGCCACGCCCCAGGGTCTTCAACGCCGCGAGCAGGTAGGTCTGGTCGGTGCCCTGGAACGATCCCGAGACCACTGCGCCACCGGTGATACCGAGGCCGTCGACGTCGTAGAGGTAGTTCGAGACGGTGTACGGATCGGGCAGGAAACCGTGGTTCTCGATGAGCGGAAACGCGGGGTCGATGATGTGTAGGTGGGCGTCGAACACGGGCCCCAGCATGCCAGCTCGCGCATTCGGCGTCGCGGCCACCGTCCGCGGTGTTTGAATTCGAAACATGAAACCGGAGACCACAGTCGTTCTCGACGGATACACCTACTTCGAATGTCCGAGATGGCACGAGGGGAGGATCTGGGTGTCGGACTTCTACTCCCATCGCGTCGTGTCCGCCCTCGAGGACGGCTCCGACGTACGAGTCGAAGCCGAGGTGCCCAATCAGCCGTCGGGCCTGGGATGGTTGCCCGACGGGCGGCTGCTGATCGTGTCGATGCGCGACTACAAGTTGCTACTGCGTGAGCACGACGGTTCGCTGACCGTGCACGCCGATCTGTCGACGTATGTTCGGGCGAACCTCAACGACATGCTCGTCGACGCCCAGGGGCGTGCGTACATCGGCAACTTCGGCTTCGATCTGATGAACTTCGCGCCCGTCGAGACGGCCGACCTGATTCGCGTCGACCCGGACGGTTCCGCGCACGTCGTGGCGTCGGATCTGTACTTCCCCAACGGAATGGCGTTCACCGCGTCGGGCGAACTGCTGGTGGACGAGACGGTCGGCAATCGGGTCAGTGCCTTCGACATCGCCGAGGACGGGTCACTGGGGGAGCGCCGTGATTGGGCGAAGTTCGGCGAACTGCCGTCGTCGACGGACATGGCCACGGCCATCGGGGAGGTGAAAGTGGCCGCCGACGGATGCTGCATCGACACCGACGGCACGATGTGGATCGCCGACGCACTGGGGCAACGAGTGCTGCACGTTGCGCAGGGAGGGGAGGTTCTCGAGCAACTCGATTTCGATCTCGGAGTCTTCGCCTGCGGACTCGGCGGATCCGACGGCCGCACGCTGTTCGTCTGCGCTGCACCGGATTTCAACGAGCATCAACGCAAGATCGAGACCGAGGGCAAGTTGTTGGCAGTTCGCGTGTAGTGCGCTTCGCGCAGTGGTGCGGTTGTGCGCTCCCTGGGGCACACAACCACACCACTGCCGCAGGCACTCAGGCCTTGTCGGGCTCGGATGCCTTCAGCATGTCCTCACGCTCGACGACCTTCACGCGCTCGCGGCCCTCGGGCTCGCCGAGTGAGCGCTCGTGCGCGTCGAGGCGGTACCAGCCGTCCCACGTGGTGAAGGGGACCTGCTTGCCTTCGAGGAACGAGGTGACGGCATCGAGATCCGGTTCGACTGCGCCGGCGAAGTTCGGCGCATCCTCGAGCAGGTTCGCGACGGTCTCGTTGGCGTCGCCCTTGGTGTGGCCGATGAGGCCGACGGGTCCGCGCTTGATCCAGCCGGTGACGTACGTGGCCGGAACGGGCGTGGTGGACGACGGGGACTCGACGACGCGTCCGGCCTCGTTGGGGATGGTGCCTGCCTGCTCGTCGAACGGGAGCTGGCTGATGTTCTGGCTGAGGTAGCCGACGGCGCGGTAGACGGCCTGAACGTCCCAGTCGTTGTACTTGCCGGTGCCCTTGACGTTGCCGGTGCCGTCGAGCTCGGTGCGCTCGGTGCGTAGACCGACGACCTTGCCGTCCTCGCCGAGTACCTCGTGGGGAGACTCGAAGAAGTGCAGGAACAGCTTGTGCGGGCGGCTGCCGACGTCGCGGATGGCCCAGTCCTGCAGGGTGTTGGCGACCATGTCGATCTGCTTGGAGCTGCGGCGGGCCTGCTCGGAGCCCTCGTCGTAGTCGATGTCCTCGGGAGAGACGATGACCTCGATGTTGGGGGAATGGTCGAGCTCGCGCAGCTCGAGCGGGGTGAACTTGGCCTGAGCCGGTCCGCGGCGGCCGAAGACGTGCACCTCGACGGCCTTGTTGGCCTTGAGGCCCTCGTAGACGTTGGCGGGGATCTCGGTGGGGAGCAGTTCGTCACCGGTCTTGGCGAGCACGCGCGCGACGTCGAGAGCGACGTTTCCGACACCCAGGACGGCGACCTTCTCGGCCTCGAGCGGCCAGGTGCGCGGCACGTCCGGGTGGCCGTCGTACCAGGAGACGAAGTCGGCGGCGCCGTAGCTGCCCTCGAGGTCGATGCCGGGGATGTTGAGGGCGCGGTCCGCGTTGGCACCGGTGGAGAAGATGACGGCGTCGTAGAAGCGGCGCAGGTCGTCCAACGTGATGTCGGTGCCGTAGTCGATGTTGCCGAGGAGGCGAACCTGCGGCTTGTCGAGCACCTTGTGCAGGGCGGTGATGATGCCCTTGATGCGCGGATGATCGGGGGCCACGCCGTAGCGGATCAGCCCGAACGGCGCAGGCATGCGCTCGAAGAGGTCGATGCTGACGCCCGGTCCGCTGACATTGTGGTCGGACTTCATGAGCGCGTCGGCGGCGTAGATGCCTGCCGGTCCGGCACCGACGATGGCGACGCGGAGTGGACGAGTCTGATCGGTCATGTGCAGCGAGCTACCTTCTTCGAGGGAAGTGCGGACACCCCAGCATAAATTAAGGACTACCTGAGCTGGGGCAGTGGGCAACTTGCCGGATTTCCCGGTTTCCGGTAGGAATTGCTCTGTGCACACGACATACCTGGTCCGACGGTTCACCGTCGACTTCTGTCGTACCTGCACCAACATGTGTTGTCGGTGACAAGACCCGACGCCCCTTCCCCTCCTCCCAGGACGGGACCCCTCTCTCGACGGCAGCGTTGCCGAAGATCAGCGCTCGACCGTGCACGGATTCGAGGACACATGACCACTCTGGAACAGACCGCAACTCTCACTCTCGACAAGCTCGGCCCGAGCTTCGGTGCCGAGGTCATCGGCCTCGACGTCGCGTCGGCGTCCGATCCGCAGATACACGCCGTGCGACGAGCCCTCGTCGAACACAAGGTTCTCGTGCTGCGTGGGCAGACGCTCGACGACGCGGGCCACATCGAATTCGGCCGCAGGCTCGGTGACCTCACCGCAGGTCATCCGGTGCACGACAGCGGTCACGTCGCCCCCGAGGTCTACGCCCTCGACAGCCAGGACAACGGATTCGCCGACGTCTGGCACACCGACGTCACGTTCATGGAACGCCCGCCGATGGGCTCGATCCTGCGTCCCGTCGTCCTACCGCCGCACGGTGGCGACACCAACTGGGCCGACAGTCAGCTCGCCTACGAATCGCTGTCCGCACCGGTCCGCCGAATGATCGACGGCCTCACGGCAATGCACGACGGCAACCGCGAGTTCGGCTACTACCTCGCGCAGAAGCGCGGCGGAAAAGGCAACGTGTGGGACGGCAAGGAGGTCACCGCGCTGGTCCCCGTCGAACATCCGGTCGTGCGGGTGCATCCGGAAACCGGCCGCAAGGGGCTGTTCGTCAATCCAGGTTTCACCTCCCACATCGTGGGGGTGTCGGAGGCCGAGAGTCGCGGAATCCTGGACCTGCTGTACGCGCACCTGACCAAGCCCGAACACATCGTGCGGCACCGCTGGCGGTTGGGCGATCTGGTGCTGTGGGACAACCGCAGCACCTCGCACTACGCCAATCGCGACTACGGCACCGAGCACCGCAAGATGCACCGCATCACGTTGCGAGGAGACATTCCCGTCGGACCCCGCTAGTGCCCGGCCCGTCGGATCGAGGAAGATTGGCCGCATGGCGTCGTGGAGTGAACGTAGGCAGCAGTGGGTCGACAGTCGTGAGGAAGCGCGCAACAACGCGTCCAAGGCGGCTGCCGACTCCGGCGAGCAGCGTCCGCCCAACGCGTGGCCGTTCATCCTCGCCGTCGGCGTCGTCGTGGTGTTGCTCGTCGGCATCTTCGCGGCCTCGAAGTTCGCACCTGCCGAGGACAACGTGACGCAGGCCCAGTTGCTCACCGACGCCGTCGACGGATTCCTCGAGGCACAGAACACCGGCGACGCAGACTTGCTGCGCCAGAACACCTGCTTCGATCAGGTCGAGCGCCTCGTTCCGGGCGACGATGCGCAGTACCGAACCGATCGAGCAGGCGAGGTCGAGCGGAACGGCGAGACGTCGATCGACGGGGTGCCCTCCGACTATCAGGTCAACGGCGACCGCGGAATGGTCACGGTCCCGCTGAAGGAAGAGAAATCCGGAGCGCAGACCGACGACGTGTGGAAGTTCCTCCGCGTCGACGACAAGTGGCTGGTGTGCAATGTCTGATCTCGGTATGTGTGACGTAACGGCAAGTGACGGAAGGCTGATCCAGTGACCTACGCAGGTGACATAACCCCGGAAGCTGCCTGGGAGTTGTTGCAGAACAACCCCGAGGCCGTGCTCGTGGACGTTCGTACGCGCGCCGAGTGGCAGTACGTCGGAGTTCCGGACACCTCAGGCATCGACCGCCCGACGCACCTGATCGAGTGGGTCAGCTTCCCCGACGGTGCCCGGAACGCCAACTTCGTCGACGATCTCAAAGCCGCAGGCGTGGACGGCGATCGACCGGTGGTGTTCCTGTGCCGCTCCGGTCAGCGATCCATCGGAGCCGCCGAGGCCGCGACGGCAGCGGGCATCGGTCCGTCCTACAACGTGCTCGACGGCTTCGAAGGCGCCACCGACGCCGACGGCCACCGCGGAGCCACGGGTTGGCGTGCGGTCGGGTTGCCTTGGAGGCAGTCGTGACGAACCTTCCCAAAGGCGGCGGATTCGACAAGCCCTTGCCCGAGGGCGTGGGTCAGGGAACGCTGGGAGTGCGCGGCGGCCTGATGCGATCCGGCTTCGACGAGAACGCCGAAGCCCTCTATCTCTCTTCGGGTTTCGTGTACGAGAGTGCCGGTGCGGCCGAGCAGGCGTTCACCGGTGAAATCGATCATTTCGTGTACTCGCGCTACGGCAACCCGACGGTCAAGATGTTCGAGGAACGGTTGCGGCTGATCGAGGGTGCCGAGGCATGCTTCGGAACCTCGAGCGGGATGTCCGCGGTGTTCACCGCGTTGGGTGCATTGCTGAAGGCCGGTGACCGATTGGTCGCTGCGCGTAGTCTTTTCGGATCGTGCTTCGTGGTGTGCAACGAGATTCTGCCGCGGTGGGGAGTAGAGACCGTCTTTGTCGACGGCGAAGACCTCGAGCAGTGGGAGCAGGCGCTGTCGGTGCCGACCACGGCGGTGTTCTTCGAGACCCCGTCCAATCCGATGCAGTCGTTGGTCGATGTCAGGCGCGTCTCCGAGCTGGCTCATGCGGCCGGCGCAACGGTGGTGCTGGACAATGTGTTCGCAACGCCGCTGCTGCAGCGCAGCCTCGAACTCGGTGCCGACGTGGTCGTGTACTCGGGTACCAAGCACATCGACGGCCAGGGGCGGGTTCTCGGCGGTGCCATCCTCGGCTCGAAGGAGTACATCGAAGGACCGGTGCAGACTCTGATGCGGCACACCGGCCCGGCGCTGAGCCCGTTCAACGCCTGGACATTGCTCAAGGGCTTGGAGACGATGCCGGTGCGGGTGCGGCATTCGGTGAAATCGGCGCTGCAGATCGCCGAGTTCCTCGAAGGCCATCCGGCGGTCAGATGGGTCAAATATCCTTTCCTGCAGTCGCATCCGCAGTACGAGCTGGCGAAGTCGCAGATGTCGGGCGGCGGTACCGTCGTGACGTTCGAGCTCGACGCTCCCGAGGGCGAGGGCAAGAAGCGTGCTTTCGAGGTGCTCGACGCCTTGCGCATCGTCGACATCTCCAACAACCTCGGCGACTCGAAGACGCTGATCACGCATCCGGCGACCACCACGCACCGCGCGATGGGGCCGGAAGGCCGTGCAGCAGTGGGCATCACCGACGGCGTCGTACGCATCTCGATCGGTCTGGAGGACACCGAGGATCTGATCGGGGATCTGGATCAGGCGCTGAAGTAGCTGGGTCAGAGTGTCACCGGTACCGGTTTGTCGATGAGGGAGTAGTGCGCGGCATCGCCTGCAACCACTCGGCTTCTCTCACCGTTCGGGTGTACCGGCACGTCGCCGGCCAAGGTGATGCGTTCGAGGCGGCGGTACTGATCGTCCCAGTCGGCGACGGCGTAGTGCTGGGTGGCACGGTTGTCCCAGATGGCCACGTCGCCGAGGCTCCAGGTCCAGCGAACAGTGTTCTCCAGCTTGGTCACTCGATTCTGTAGGAGATCGAACAGCGTCTGCGACTCCTTGGTCGACAATCCGATGAAGTTCTTCACGAAGTGACCGAGTAGCAGAGTCTTCTCGCCGGTCTCGGGGTGTACGCGGACGACTGGGTGTTCGGTCTCGAAGTATGTGGACTGGAACTCCTTTCGGTACTCCTCGGTCTTGTCGTTCCTGATCTTCTCTGCAGCAGTCGCCGAGTAGTCGTAGTTGTTCGAGTGCGTGGCCCAGAGGTTGTCCACCAACGCCTTCAGTGAATCCGGCAGCTGAGCGTAGGCGGCGGTCTGTGAGGCCCAGGTGGTGTTCCCGCCGTATTCCGGGAGGCTGACCGCACGCAGGATCGAGGCCTTCGGGATGCGGTCGACGAAGGTCACATCCGAATGCCAGCTGTTGGCCTTGCCGTATTCGGAGTCGATGGCCAGTGTCCTGGTGCCACGGGAGGTCACCGTCGGGTGCGGGGTGGTCGGCGACCCGAGCAATTCGGCGAACGCATACTGGCTTTCGTCGTCGAGATGGTGCTGGCCGCCGAAGAAGATGACCTTGTGCTCGAGCAGAGCCCGACGAACGAACTCGACAGTGTCGGCATCGAGATCGCCGCCGAGTCGCACACCCTCGATGCGGGCACCGAGGTTGCCGCCGATCTTGATCGCACGCAGAGCTGTCGTATTCTCGGCAAGAGTGTCCACCGACATGTCGATACCTTTCGCTGGTCGAAGACTGCCCGAATCACACCGGCGCAGTGCGTAATTCAACAAGCTGACCACTGTCGATCGTGGATGTACACAGTTCGATTCACCGTGATCTCAACACCACGATCTCAACACCACGATCTCAACACCACGATCTCGACACCACGATCTCGACACCAGGATCTCGACACCACGATCGATCGGTAGCGGTGTACCGGTGGACGTCAGTGCTCGAACACGCTGAGAACGGTGCGGAACTTGGCCGTGGTCTCGTCCAGCTCGGCGTCGGGGTCGGAATCGGCGACGATGCCCCCACCTGCCGTGGCCGTTCCCGAAAGTCCGTCTGCCGAGAGCTCGATACAGCGGATCGTCACCATCCACTCGCCGTCGCCGCTGCCGTCGGTCCAGCCGACCGCTCCGGCGTAGAAGCCGCGGGAGCCTTCGACGTCTGCGATCGCCGCCATCGCTGCCGCGCGGGGGACACCGGCGACTGCAGCGGTGGGGTGCAGTGCCAGCGCGAGGTCGAGCGCCGAGGTCTCGGGGTCGGCCAAGGTGCCGACGATCGGCGTCGACAGGTGCCACAGCTGCGGAGTACTGCTGAGCTGTGGCGACTCGGGCACCTCCAGCGTCTCGCAGAACGGCGTCAACGCAGCCCGGATCTCGTCGACGACGAAGCGATGTTCGGCCTGATCCTTCGCACTGGCCGCCAACGCCGCGGAGATGCGCGCTTCCTCGTCGGGGTCGGTCGATCGTGCGGCCGTGCCGGCGAACGGATGGCAGGTGACGATGTTGCCGCGCTTGCGAACCAACAGTTCCGGGCTCGCGCCGACGATGTGCCTACCCCGATGCGTGGCGGGGGACAGGTCCGCCAGGAAGCCGTTGCCCATCGGATCGCGTGAGACCAGAGCGCTGAGCACCGAGGCAGCGTCGATCGGGGAATCCGCGGTCACCTCGATGGCCCGCGCGAGGACGATCTTCTCGGCCACACCGGCTTTCAGCTGCTCGACGACATCCCGCACTCGCTGCACGTGCACGTCGGGATCGGGAATCTGTCGTGCGACGGTCACCTCGGGCAACGGCGGTTGAGCATCGACCGTCGACCAGGGTCCGTCGAGGCGGTAGAACTGCTCCGGCTCGATCAGGGCGGTGGCGTCGGACATGTCGAAAGGGATTGCGCCGACGACATTTCGGCCGTCCCGCACCGCAGCGACTGCGTCGGCGATATCGGGAAACGTGTGCCGGACACCCAGCCCGACGACGTGGTGATCATGGCGGGACAGAACGAATTCGAGAGTCATCAGAACGGGTTCTGCGTGCGGCCTACCAGGTCTGCGACGGAATCGAGAACTTTGGTCGGCCGGTACGGGTACTGCTCGACGGACTGGACCGTCGAGATCCCGGTGAGGACCAGGATGGTCTGCAGTCCGGCTTCCAGGCCCGAGAGCACGTCGGTGTCCATCCGGTCGCCGATCATCAGCGTGTTCTCGGAATGTCCGCCGATCGCGCGCAGGGCCGACCGCATCATCAACGCGTTGGGCTTGCCGACGTAGTACGGCTCCTTACCGGTGGCCTTGGTGATCAGCGCGGCCACCGAACCGGTGGCGGGCAGTGACCCCTCGCGGGACGGGCCGGTGGCATCGGGGTTGGTTGCGATGAAGCGCGAACCCCTCTCGACGAGACGAATGGCGGTGGTGATGGCCTCGAACGAGTACGTCCGGGTCTCGCCGAGCACCACGTAATCGGGGCTGGAGTCGGTGAGGGTGTAGCCGATGTCGTGCAGGGCGGTGGTCAGACCCGACTCGCCGACGACGTAGGCGCTACCACCGGGCCGCTGATTGCCCAGGAATGTCGCGGTGGCGAGGGCGGAGGTCCAGATCGACTTCTCCGGAATGTCCAGACCGGTGAATGCGAGACGCGCGCGCAGGTCACGGGGGGTGCGAATCGAATTGTTGGTCAGCACGATGAACGGGATCTCGTTGGCCTGCAGCTCGGCGAGGAACGTGTCGGCACCGGGGATCAGGTGATCCTCGTGGACGAGCACGCCGTCCATGTCCATCAGGTACGTCCACTGCTGAGGCTTCTCGGTTTCGCTCACCCATCCATTGTGAACTACGGCGGTCGCACTGCAGGCGTGACTACGGTACTAACTCGCCTGCAGTTCCTCGGCACGCCGGGAGTTGGCTCGGTGCTGTTGTCGCTCCCGGGCTGTCGTTCCGCCCCAGACTCCGAACGGTTCGTTGGCGGCCAGTGCGAATCGTCGGCACTCGTCGATGACCCCGCAGCCCGCGCACACCTGCTTCGCGCGGTCCTCCCGTGCGCGGCGAGCCGAGCGGCCTTCGCCGGACGGGGAGAAGAAGATCTCCGAGTCCTGTCCTCGGCACAGTGCGTCGACCTGCCAATCCCAGGATTCGGTGGTGGAGGAGATTCTGCGTTCGATCATGGCGATTGCGGTGTTCTTCGACGTGGCAGAGCTGTTCGGCATCGTGGCGACCCATTCCTTTCGTCGACGCTGCGCGAGACCCGGCCCGCACAGAACGATTCGCTACCGAAAAGGCTCGCCGGGTCGATGGTGCGACGCAATGATTGAAATCAGGCTGATTCGAGGGGCTGCGGTCGGTGCGTTGCCGACGGCTGCGGAGTGTTGCAGCTTCGCCGGGTGGTGCGAATTCGTGGCTAGGTGCAGATATGACTCGGCCGCTCAGGTTCTCCGCATTCGTCATGAACACCACCTCTCATATCGTGCACGGTGCGTGGCGCAAGCCGGAAGCGGAGCAGTCCGATTTCTCCTCGTTGGAGCATTGGGTGTCGTTGGCGAAACAACTCGAGCGAGGCAAGTTCGATTTCGTGTTCTTTGCCGATGTCGTGGGGCTGTACGACGACCATCGAGGTTCGTGGGAGAAGTTCGTCGAGTCCGGTTTGCAGATTCCCAGCAACGATCCCACCGTGATCGCGTCGGCGATCGCTTACGCGACAGAGCATCTCGGGATCGCCTTGACCTCGTCGATTCTGCAGGAGCATCCGTTCAACTTCGCGCGGAAGATGTCCACGCTCGATCACGCGTCGAACGGCCGTATCGCCTGGAACATCGTGACGAGCCTGTCACCCAACGCCTGGCGCAACTTCGGCTACGGAGACCTGGCTCTGCACGAGGATCGATACGCCTGGGCGGACGAGTACGTCGACGTCGTGTACAAGCTGTGGGAGGGGTCGTGGGACGACGGAGCTCTGTTGCAGGACAAAGCATCCGGTCGACACGGTGATTTCTCGAAGGTGCACAAGATCGACCATGTCGGTGCGCGCTACAGCGTCGAGGGCCCGCATCTCGTGACTCCGTCTCCGCAGCGGACACCACTGTTGTTCCAGGCCGGATCGTCGCCGACGGGCCGACGCTTCGCTGCGCGCAACGCCGAGGCCCAGTTCATCGCCTCTCCCACACCCGAGGCCGCGCGCTCGCTCATCGCCGACACGCGCCGTCTGGTCGTCGAGGCAGGGAGGTCCCCCGGAGACCTCGAATTCTTCCAGGGTCTGTCGTTCGTCATCGGTAGTACCGAGAGCGAAGCTCGACGCAGAGAAGCGGAGTTGGACGAATACGTCGACGACGAGGCGATGATCGCGCACGCTGCGGGTGGGATCGGCATAGATCTGGGCTCCTACGATCTGGACACCCCGATCGGTCAGGTGCAGGGAGAAGGCTCGCAGAGCACGTTGGCGTGGCTACGCGAAGCGATCACCGATCGAGAACCCACCGTTCGGGATCTGGCGCACATGCGGACTCGGAGCGGGCGGGTGGTGGGAACGCCGGAGTCCATCGCCGATCGTCTCGAACAGTGGCGCGACGCCGGCGTCGACGGGATCAACGTCATCAACTCGACGATCCCGGGCAGCTACCTGGAATTCATCGATCATCTGATGCCGGTTCTTCGGCAACGCGGGCTGGCGCAACGGGAGTACGGCCGGGGCACCGTCCGAGCCAAACTCACCGGCCGGGACAGACTGCCCGTGTCGCATCCGGCTGCCCGATACCGGGGCGCCTTCAGCTGACACCAGGCAGTTCGGAAACGTGGCAAGGGTTGAAATCATCGTGATTTCAACCCGAAAGACTACGCGCACTTGACTTTTCAATCTGACGTTCTATACATTCCTGTCACCATCCAGAGCGACCGAGAGACCTTGGCTCTACGACGTCGCAGCAACCCCGCCCTCGGGCGTGTGGGTGCTACCGCCAGGACCGATGGAGGAACTGCTGATGAACACCTGTATGCGTACGCCCGCCTGACCGATTCGCGTACTCACAGTCCACCCTTTCGAAAGGCACCACAGCGATGATCGCTGCCCATCCGCACCGGCGGCTCCGGTGACGCAACTTCAGATCTCGCCGACATCCACCGGTTCGAGCGACACCGCAGAACTGCCGGACGAGCAACTCGTCGTCGCCAGGAAGTGGCATCCGTGGCGTTGGGTCATCAGCGTCGCCACCCTGGTCGTGGTCGCTCAGTTCCTGCACGGGTTGGCCACCAATGCGGGATGGGACTGGGGCACTTTCGCTCAGTACTGCACGGCGAAATCGGTGCTCTCGGCTCTGTGGCTCACCATCCAGCTCACGTTCTGGGGGACCCTGATCGGCTTCGCCCTCGGCATCGCCCTAGCGGTGGCAAGGCTGTCGAACAATCCCGTCCTGCAAGTGATCTCGTGGTTCTACATCTGGGCGTTTCGATCCATTCCACTGATCGTGCAGCTGTTGTTCTGGTTCAACATTGCGTACCTGTATCAGACCCTGTCGCTGGGGATTCCGTTCGGTCCCAGCTTCTTCGAGTTCGACGTCAACAACGTCATCAGTGGCTCGACAGCTGCGATCATCGGACTGGCCCTGCATCAGGCTGCATACTCCGCCGAGATCGTCCGCGGCGGAATTATCTCGGTGGACCAGGGGCAGCTGGAAGCATCTGCAGCACTGGGTATTCCGAAGCGCCGAGAGTTCTTCAAGATCGTCCTCCCACAGGCGATGCGAGGCATTCTCCCCAACGCCGCCAACGAGGTGATCAGCCTGTTCAAAGGCACCTCGATCGTCTCCGTCATGGCCATCGCCGAGCTGTTCTATCAGGTTCAGGTCATCTACGGCCGAAGCGGCCGAGTCGTACCGCTGCTGATGGTGGCCACCGTCTGGTACATCATTCTCACCTCGATTCTGTCGGTGGTGCAGTACTACGTGGAACGGCACTACGCCAAGGGGGCCGTCCGCACCATCGAGCTCACGCCGATTCAGAAGCTACGGAAGAAACTGGCCGAGATCACCCTGGCCCCGCGAGGAGCAACACGATGACCACGCTCGATGCCGGCACGTCCAGATCGGAAACGAAGTACGCCGTCGAAGTGCGCGGGGTGCACAAGTCCTACGGTGCCCTCGAAGTTCTGAAGGGCGTGGACCTGACCGTTCGCCCCGGTGAGGTCACCGTGATCATCGGCCCGTCCGGATCCGGTAAGTCCACGCTGCTCCGTGCCCTCAACCACCTCGAGAAGGTCGACCAGGGCACCGTTCGCGTCGACGGAGACCTGGTGGGATACCGGCGCAAAGGTTCGAAGCTGCACGAGCTCAGCAATCGCGACATCCTGCGCCAGCGTTCGCAGATCGGTTTCGTATTCCAGAACTTCAACCTCTTCCCGCACCTGACGGTGCTCGAGAATGTCATCGAGGCACCGATCTCGGCGCAGAAGCGTAAGCGTGCGGACGTCGAGCCCGAGGCACTGGCATTGCTCGAGCGGGTCGGTGTCGCCGCAAAAGCGCACGACTACCCTCGTCGGCTCTCCGGTGGCCAGCAGCAGCGAGTGGCCATTGCGAGGGCACTGGCGCTACGCCCCAAAGTGATTCTGTTCGACGAGCCCACCTCGGCACTCGATCCGGAGCTCGTGGGCGAGGTGCTCGAAGTCATCCGTGGACTCGCCCGCGACGGTGCCACTCTGGTGATCGTCACGCACGAGGTGGGCTTCGCCCGCGAGATCGCCGACACCGTCGTGTTCATGGATTCCGGTGTGATCGTCGAACAAGGACCTCCTGCAACACTTCTCGATTCGCCGCAGCACGAGCGGACCAAAGCTTTCCTCTCCCACGTTCTGTAAACCACCTCACTTCAGCGAAAGACGGACAACACCCATGTCGAAACCATCACGCAGGCTGACGGTCGTGGCCGCAGCATTGGCCATCGTGGCGCTCACTGCGACCGCCTGCAGCGAACCCGCGGCCGAGTCGCAGGTCGTCACCGAGCAGGGACAAAGCTTCGACCTCTCGCCCGAGCAGACCGAACGAGTCCGGGTCGACAAGGTCGACGAGATCGCAGCGAAAGTGCCACAGGCCATTCGGGACCGAGGAACCCTGATCGTCACCGGCTCGGGCGGAACTGCGCCGCCGCTGCGCTTCTACGCCACCGACGACACCACCATCGTCGGATCCGAGGTCGACTTCTCCTACCTCGTCGGCGACATTCTCGGGCTGGACGTCGATCTGCAGGTTGCCGACTGGTCGCAGAACTTCGTCAAGATCGACTCCGGTGAGAACGACGTGTTCATTTCCAACGTCACGGTCACCGAGGAGCGCAAGGACAAGTACGACTTCGCCACGTACCGTCTCGACAACCTCGCCTTCGAGACCCAGAAGGACGCCGACTGGAAGGTCGAGAAGCGTCAGGACATCGCAGGCAAGAAGATCGGCGTCGGCTCCGGCACCAACCAGGAGCAGCTGCTGGTGGACTGGAACGAGGCCAACGTGGCCGAAGGTCTCGCGCCGGCGGAACTCGCCTACTACCAGAACACGTCCGATTACTACCTGGCGCTGGGATCGAAGCGAATCGACGGCTATCTCGGCCCCAACCCCTCTGCCGTCTACCACGCGGCAACCAGTGGGGAATCGAAGGTCGTCGGGACGTTCTCCGGGGCCGGCGATGCGTTGCAGGGCGAGATCGCGGTCCTGACCAAGAAGGACAACGGTCTCATCGAGGCCATCCACGAGGCACTGCAACATGCCATCGACGACGGCAGCTACCAGCGGGTCATCGATCGGTGGGGCCTCCAGTCCGAGGCCGTGTCCGAGTCCGTCATCAATCCGCCCGGGCTGCCTCGCAAGCCCGCAGCGTAGGTACACGGTGAAAGTAGTGGTCGTCGGCGGCGGCATCGTCGGAGCGTCGTCGGCGTGGCAGATCGCCGAACGCGGGCACGACGTCACCGTGCTCGAGCAATTCGGTCCGGGACACAAGAACGGTGCCTCGCACGGCAGTTCGCGGATCTTTCGGCATGCCTACGCCGACGACCACTACGTATCACTGGCCGCTCGGGCGCACACGCTCTGGCGAGATCTCGAAACCGCTACCGACACCGACTTGTTGGACATCACAGGGGCTGTGGATCATGGAGATCCGGCGACGGTGAATCCGAGGATCGACGCACTGAAGCGAGCCGGGCTCGAGTTCGAGGTTCTCGAACCGGTTGCTGCGCAGCGGCGGTGGACCGGACTTCGATTCGACACCACTGTGCTGTTCCATGCCGAGGCCGGGCGATTGCACGCCGATCGCAGCGTCACCGCAGCGACGGCAGCAGCTCGATCGCGCGGTGCGATCGTCGAATACGAGACGCCGGTGCGCGAGCTCTCCGGCTCCGACGTGGTGACGGACACTCGCACCTACGTGGCCGACGTGGTCGTCCTCGCTACAGGAGCGTGGACATCCGAGTTCGTGCCGCAGGGAGTGATTCCGCCTTTGGTCACCACCCAGGAACAGCCGGCACATTTCGTACCGTTGTGCCCGGACGTGGAGTGGCCGAGCTTCATTCATCATCCCGGTGCACTTCTGGATACGGCCGGCATCTACGGCTTGTCCTCACTCGACGGCATCAAGATCGGCGAACACGCCACGGGACCGGTCGTCGATCCGAACACCCGCGACTTCGTGCCCGAACCAGCGGGAGTCGATCGCCTGATCGCGTACGCACGCAACTGGCTCCCGGGAGTGAACGCCGATACGGCCGACCCGCTGACGTGTCTGTACACCAGTACGCCCGATTCCAACTTCGCCATCGGACGCACAGGCAACACCGTTGTCGCTGCGGGATTCTCGGGCCACGGATTCAAGTTCGCCCCTGCGGTCGGGGAACTGGTCGCAGATCTGGTCGACGGATAGACGAGACAGGAAGCACATGAGCGCAACGTTCGACCTGAACACCCTCACTGGCGATGCCGGTCCAGGGCGGCTTACCTTCGTCGAAGTCGATCAGAACGATCCACTCGCGGCGCCTCTGCTGCAGGAGCTGGCGAACGAGTACGCGTCCAGGTACGGCCGTAGTCCCGGCGTTCAGTACCAAGAATTGAAGTCGTATCCCGCGCAGGAATTCGCCCCGCCGGGCGGTGTGCTGGTCATAGCATTGTCCGACGGCGTTCCTGTGGCGGGAGGTGCGTACCGGCAGTACGACTCGGATACCGCTGAGCTCAAGCGTATCTGGACCTCGAAAGCGCACCGCGGCAGGGGATTCGGCAAGCGTGTCGTTGCCGAGCTGGAACGCAGCGCACGTGAGCGCGGATATCGTCGCGTGTATCTGACGACCGGGTGGAACCAGCCCGAGGCTGTGGCGCTGTACTTGTCAGCCGGATACACCCCACTGTACGACCGGAGCCTGCCGTCCAGGACTGTCGGATCACATCCCTTCGAGAAGAGTCTCGAATGAGCCCGTTGCAGTGATCAGCCGGCTCGGCTCGCGTTGTACGCGAGCGCTGCGGCAACCCAGAATTCCAGTGCTGTGTCGTTTGCCAGCGCGTCGGCGTCGACGGTGATCCATCCTTCGCCCATCGACCGGTCTCGACCCATCACGGCGTGGTGTGCTCCCTCCCGCTGGAGATACTCGGGTTCGCGCACACCGTCGACACGAACCAGCAGCGCACGGCTGCCTGTGCCGACACACACCACCATCTTGTCTCGTACCAGGAAAGCCAGACCGCCGAACATCTTGTGCTCGCGCAGACTTTCCTGGTCAGTGAGGATGTCGCGGACGCGATCTGCAAGAAGTTCGTCGTACGCCATGTGCTCGTACCCTCCAATGGTCGTTGCTCTCATCGAAGACCTCATCCGTATCGGACGCAACCGCGAAGCACCCCGTGTGTGGACTGTGTTGTCGGTAGCAGGTTGTGCACACAGCTGAGCGGTGTCCTCGAGGCAGTGCTGTGCCCTGAGACTGGTTCGGACCGTCAGGCGGGTTGTCGTGGTTCTTCGTCGCCGGGGTCGCCGTGGTTGTCGGGTGGGTAGAGGACCTCTTCTGGGTGGTGGGCGTGGTTGATCAGGCCTCGGCGTTTGGGGTCCATTCCGGCGGGTGGGTGCCACAGGGTGCGGCCCGGGTACCGGTGTCCTGCTCCGGTTTTGGTGGTGGCCCACTTGCCGGGGCCGGTGCCGACGAGTGCGTGGTGCATGTCGCAGCCGAAGGTGAGGGAGTCGATGTCGGTGTAGCCGCCGGTGTTCCAGTCGGTGACGTGGTGGGCTTGGCACCAGGTCGCCGGGCGGGTGCAGGAGGGGAAGCTGCAGCCGCGGTCGCGGGCGATGAGCACGATGCGTTGGTCGGCGGAGGCGATGCGTTTGGAGCGGCCGAGGTAGAGGGCTCGGCCGTGGTCGTCGAAGATCGTCAGGTAGTGGTGGGCGTGCGAGGCCATGCGGATCGCGTCGCGGATCGACACCCGTGATCCGGTGGCGGTCATGGCGTAGCCGCAGCCGGCTTCGAGGTCTTTGAGGGTCATGGTGACGATGGCGGTGACGGGTAGGCCTCGGTGGGTGCCGAGGGTGCCGGAGGCGAGTGTCTGACGGAGCGCGAGCTTGAGGGCGTCGTGTTGGCGTTGGCGTTGGGTGCGGATATCCCGCGCGGCGGCAGCGTCGCGTGCTGCAGCCTTACCCAGCGCTTCGTCGCCGTCGGTATCGGCATCGACTGTGTCGTCGGGCTCAGCAGTGTCCTCTGGTTTTGTGGTGTCGTCGTGCCCTGTGCCGCAACCACAGTCGAGGCCGTCACCGCACCGGCCGTCACCGTCGCAGGGATCGTCGCCGTCGAATGAACCGTCGTTCCACAGTCCCGCATCGCTCCACAGTCCCTGATCGCTCGTCGAACGGTCGTCCGGCTCCGGTAGCGGTGGGGTGTCGGTATCGAAGACACCACCGGATGTGGCCGAATCCGGTTCGGCTGCTGCAGGATCGGGACGCGCACCGTCGCTCGCAGCCCCGGGGCTCGTGCTGTCCTTGCCGCCGGTCTCGTCGTGCACGACCGATGTCGGGTCTGCGGGGTTGTTCACTCCGGGTTTCGCGGCTTTGGAGAACAAGGCTTCGAGGTAGGCGCGTAGTTCGGGGTCGACGCAGAATTTTCCTTCGGACATTCCGTCGGCACCCTGCTCACCGAGGTAGAAGAACGCATCCCTGCGTTTCGGTGGTTTCGGTGGCTTCCCGTCTTCGTCTTCGTCCTCGTCTTCGTCGTGGTCGCCGTCGGGATTGAGGATCGAATCCAGGTGCGCCAACAACGGTGCGAAATCGTCGGGTCGCCTGGTCGAGGCGTAGCCCGCCAGTTGCTCGTCGGCGAGCTCGCGCGTCTGCGGATCGACATCCCGGGGCAGATGGCGGAAGAACTCGCGGATCATCTGCACATGCTTGGCATCGAGCAACCCCGCCCGCAACGCAGCAGCAGTGTGCGGCAGCAACGGCGGCAGGACTTCCCCGGAGAAGGCGGTTCGGTCACCCAACTCGGCAGCCAGACGGACCCGTGCTCCTGCTGCTCGTGGGGTGATCCGCAGCATCCACGCCACCGACGACGGCACCGATCCCGGGTATACATCGAGGCCGTGCTGAGAGATGAGTTCGTTGAGCCAGGTGTACGAGTGCGCCGTCAGGGATCTGGTCGCCGTTTCCATTCGTTGGATCACCGCGCGCCGGTCCGCGTTCGACCACGCTACCGACGACTGTTCCGCTAATTCCGCGATCGCGGACTCGACCCGGTCGACCAACACAGACAAGTCGGGATCGGACACCTCGGGGGCGGGCGGCACCGTCTCGATGCCGTCCACCCCTGATCCGCCGTCCCCCGAAAGCATGCACAGAATCTATCGCGACCCACCGACACACTTTCGAACACACGTTCTCCGCATGGGCACGCTGCGAGACGGTCGGACCGAGCAGAATCGCCAACCTGGAATCGGTATGTGGCGCATAACAGATGGATCGATAGTGTGACGTTGTCGATTCTGCGTAACGCCGAGTCGCGCCAGCGCTGGTCAGGGCGTTCAATAACGGTCAAGGCCGACGTAACGACCACAGCAGCGGCGCTGGTTTCGGTGACGATCGTGCTGCGTGTCAGTAACTCCGCCACTCGTGTGTCGAGCCGGTGTCCGTCAGCTTCGTGTGACCCAATGGGGATGATCGAGATGAACGACGCGTTTCGCTTTTTCGCTTCGTGCAGTTCGCCGAGAGAATTGGTCACCCGACTCCAATTCGGCACGACGGAATTGTGGTCCGAGGACGTCGACCTCCCCACTAGTTGGCGGTATATGGCCGACTTGATCGACTCCGATAGAGGGCTGCTCGCCGAATTGGACGGCGCAGTGTCCATACCGGTCGTCGAGACCCTCACTGCGACGGCGGAACTGTGCAGACAATCGGCTACCGAGCGTGTGTTCGCATCCGACTGGATGCTGCTGCGGCGTGCGTTGGCGTGGCTCGAACGCACAGGTTCCGAAGTCGACTACGCGCTACTTGCTGTGGCCGACGAGTTGACGCTGATCGGGCTGGATGCTGCGGAGCAGGATTTCTCGGTCGCAACTTGGCTGTGTGTGGATGTATTGGATCGGTTCGCCGCGGCCGACGAAACAATCGGCTATTGGGTGCGACGCGTGTGCGATCACGAATCGAAGAGGTCAGAGCAACACATCGATTCGGAACCTATCGGCAGCGAAGGCGCTGAATTGACCGTTGCCGTCTGACTGTTGGGGTGATTCCGGCCGCCGCCCATTCCGAGTCCCACCTCGTGCGCAATTCCTACCCCGGTTGGCAACTGCGCCGACCCTCTCGTAGTATCGGGAACGTAGGACCATCCAGAGCGACCGAGAGACCTGGCTCTATGACGTCGCAGCAACCCCCCGCTTGTCGGGTGAGGGTGCTACCGCCGGGACCGATGGAGGAATTTACGTGAACACCCGAGTCGCCTCAGGTTTCGTCGACGGTTGCCGCCGTCTCCATGTGGATCTGTGCCGTCTGAACGGTTCGACCTGTCTTAGCTGACATTTCGGCACCGTACTTTTCGACACCACACCTCACCTTCTGCACGACCTCCTTCCTGGGCACACGTGGCTCGGACGCGGGAGTTCGTGTGCGATCGACCAGATACCGGAGACACCCACGTGTCCACTCGCCCTGTTCTTTTGGTGGCCGGAGTAATCGCCGCCACCGCCACACTGCTCGCCGGGTGCGCTGGTAGCGCCACCACCTCGAATGCCGATGCCGGCCCCGCCCAGCCGGGCGGCACGCTGCGCTACGGCCTGTCCGGGGCCCCGACCTGCTCCGACCCCGCGCAGTCCGGCACCAATCAGACGATCTATGTCACCCGACAGGTGGTCGACTCACTCACCGATCAAGATCCGGAGACCGGCGAGATCGAACCGTGGTTGGCCGAGAGCTGGGAAGTGAGTTCCGACGCGAGGTCGTTCACCTTCCAGCTGAAAGACGGAGTGACGTTCAGCGACGGCACCCCGCTCGACGCCACCGCCGTCAAGGACAATTTCGATGCCATCACCGGAACCCTCGGTGCCGCCAAGGCGCCGCTGGCCGCCAGCTACCTGACCGGCTATCAGGGTGCCATGGTCGTCGATCCGCTCACGGTTCGCATCGAGTTCTCGGCACCCAATGCGCAGTTCCTCCAGGCGAGTTCGACACCTCAGCTGGGAATCCAGTCCACTGCGACGTCGGCGCAGTCGGCCGAGTCGCGGTGCTTGGGTACCAACATCGGATCTGGACCGTTCACCTACGCGGACTACCAGCAGGACCGCTCCGTCACCTTGGCCAAGCGAACCGGATACAACTGGGGCTCTGCGGTATTCGGCCACGAGGGCGAGGCGTACCTGGACCGCATCGAATTCACCATCGTGCCGGAGTCGGGTGTACGTACCGGCAGTTTGTCCTCCGACCAGCTCGACGCGGTCAGTGACGCGCTGCCGCAGGACGCGCCGCAGATCGAGGCGGTCGGTGGCCGGATCCTCACGACATCCAACCCCGGCGTTCCGTTCGGCATTCAGCCCAACGTCACTCGCGGTGCGCTGCAGGACCCCGCCGTTCGGACGGCTCTGGTGCCGGCGATCAATCGTCAGGAACTCGTCGACACGGTCCTCGGACCGGACTTCCGAACGGCCACAAGCACATTGGCCAGCGCTACCCCGGGCTACGTCGAACTCGCAGATGTCACTTACGATCCCGAGAAGTCGAAGTCGCTCCTCGACGCCGCGGGCTGGGTTCCCGGTGCTGACGGAATACGCGAAAAAGACGGACAGAAGCTGAGTTTCGAGGTCATGTACTCGGCCGTGTTCGCCGGCAACCAGGCGGTCCTGGAGCTGACCCAGCAGCAGTTGCGCGCGGTCGGCGTCGACCTACAGCTCGAGATGGTGTCCACGTCGGAGGCGACGGCGCGGCAAGGCACCAAGGACTACGACTCCACGTACTACAACAGCACCCGCGCCGACGGCGACATTCTGCGCACTTCGTTCGCAGTCGACGGCCGCAACCTCAATGCGCGCGGCCCGATTCCGGATCTGGATGCATCGTTGACGGAGCAGCTCTCGGCCACGGACGTTGCAGCGCGCAACGAGATTCTCGCAACCGCGCAGGAACAGATCCTCGACAACGGATTGTGGATCCCCACGATCGAGCTCTCGCAGGCCGTCGGCGCGGCTTCGGCGGTGCAGGATCTGAAGTTCGAGGCCTCGGCCCGCCTGCAGTTCTTCGACACCTGGCTGAGCGGGCAGTAGCGCCGTGATCCGCTACATCGGGCAGCGAGTACTGCAGGCACTTGCGGTGCTGTGGGCTGCCTTCACCATCTCGTTCATCGTCCTCTTCCTCCTTCCCTCGGACCCGGTCAGTCTTGCCGTCGACTCGGCCGGATCGGGCACCCCGGCGGACGCTGCGGCCATCGCCGAGTTGCAGGCTCGTTACGGCCTGGATCAGCCGGTGCTGGTGCAGTATTGGCATTCACTGGTCGGGGCCGTGCAAGGTGATTTCGGATTGTCGATCGCCACCGGCCAACCGGTGACGACGGCCATCCTCGACGCGGTACCGAGCACACTCGGTCTGGCGGGGACAGCGCTGGTGTTGGCCGTCGTGTTCGGATCCGCGGTGGCCTACGCCGCCACGTACACCCGTATCGGCTGGCTGAAGAATTTGCTGCTCGCCCTCCCACCGCTCGGGGTGGCGGTGCCGACGTTCTGGGTGGGACTACTGCTGCTGCAACTGTTCTCGTTCCGACTTCGCTGGTTCCCGGCGTTCGGTGACGCAGGCGCAGCGTCGTTGGTGCTACCTGCCGTGACGCTCGCTCTACCGACCGGCGCTGTCATCGCCCAGGTCCTGGCCACCAGCATGGCCACCACGTGGAAGCAGCCGTTCGTGGATGTGGCTCGTGCCAAGGGGGTCTCACGCCTGCGGGTGCAAACTCGACACGTTCTGCGACTGTCCTCGATCCCCGCCTTCACGATTGCCGGGGTCCTGGTCGGCACCCTGCTGGCCGGATCGGTAGTGGTCGAGACGGTCTTCTCGCGTGCAGGAGTGGGACGTCTGACCCAGACGTCGGTGCTGGCGCAGGACATTCCGGTGGTGCAGGGCATCGTCGTTCTCACGTCGCTGGTCTTCGTCCTGGTCAATCTCGCAGTCGACCTGCTCTATCCGCTGATCGATCCGCGCATCGTGCGCGAATACCGGCCCGCGCAGGCCAGTGTAGAACCGGAGAAAGCTCATGTCTGACATCCTGATTCGTGAACCTGCCGTCCATTCGACAAGTCCCGAGGCAGGCGAAGACGCACCGGCACGCACGCGGCGGCTAGGTCCGCGAGATGTCTTGAAACACATCTGGCTCGGTGCCTCCGTGATCGTGCTGTTGTTGGCTCTCGGGTTCGCGCTGTTCCCGTCCGTGTTCGCCAGCGGCGACCCGCTGGTCGGCACGCCGGCCGACAAGCTCCAGGCACCCAGCGCGTCGCACTGGTTCGGCACCGACAACATCGGCCGTGACGTCTTCACCCGAGTGGTCCACGGTTCCGGACTGTCGCTGACGGCAACGCTGTTGGCGGTCGGTATCGCACTGGTGGTCGGCTCGATCATCGGTCTGGTCTCGGGCGCCGTCGGCGGAATCGTGGACGCGGTGCTGATGCGAATCGTCGATGTCCTGCTGTCGATTCCGACGTTGTTGCTCTCGTTGGCGCTGGTGACCGCACTGGGCTTCGGCACCGTGAACGTCGCTATCGCCGTCGGAGTCACGCTGATCGCCAACTTCGCCCGAGTGATGCGCTCGGAGGTACTGCGGGTGCGCAGATCGCTGTACGTCGAAGCGGCGTACGCCTCGGGTGTGCGGTGGTTCGATGTCTTCCGCAGGCACATCCTCAGAAACTCGTACGGCGCTGTGATCGCTCTCGCTGCAGTCGAATTCGGTATGGCGGTTCTCGCGGTGTCGGCGCTCAGCTTCCTCGGTTTCGGTGCTGCTCCGCCCACCCCGGAGTGGGGATCGCTGATTTCCGAGGGCCGCAACTTCCTGGCCACCGCATGGTGGATGACCACATTGCCGGGATTGGTGATCGTGGCTGTCGTCGTGTCCGCGCACCGCCTCGGGCATGCACTCGAGAGGCGATCGCGATGAGCCCCATTCTCGAAGTAGAGAATCTGCACGTGAACTACGGTGAGACGACCGCCGTCTCCGGCATCGGGTTCACTGTCGACCGCGGTGAAGTGGTGGCCGTGGTCGGTGAATCGGGCTCCGGAAAGTCGACGACTGCGCACGCGCTCATCGGCCTGCTCTCGGGTTCCGGACGCATCGTGGGCGGATCGGTGACGTTCGACGGGCAAAGGCTCGATACGGCGTCGGACAAGACGCTGAACCGGTTGCGCGGCCGCCACATCGGGCTCGTCCCGCAGGACCCGACCACCTCGCTGAACCCGGTTGTTCGCGTCGGCGACCAGGTTGCCGAGGTGCTGCGGGTGCACGGTCTGGCCGATCGCCGCTCCGCGAAGATCGAGGCGATTCGGATCCTCACCGAAGCCGGGCTGGACAACCCCGAGGTGCGGGCGCGGCAGTATCCGCAGGACCTGTCCGGTGGGCAGCGTCAGCGCGTACTGATCGGGATCGCTCTCGCGTGCCGCCCGGAACTGGTGATCGCCGACGAGCCGACCAGCGCCCTCGACGTCACCGTGCAGCGTCGCATCCTGGACCATCTCGACACCAGGATCGCCGAGACCGGTGCCGCGGTCCTGCTGATCACCCACGACTTGGGCGTGGCTGCGGACAGAGCCGACCGCCTCATCGTCATGAGCGCAGGACGGATCGTCGAATCCGGCCCCACTGCAAAGGTACTGGCGAACCCGACCCACGCGTACACACGTCAGCTGTTGGCTGCAGCGCCCTCGTTGAACACCGCCGTACGACCCGCGCGCCCCACGGTCGGCGAGCCGATCCTGACGGTCGGCGACGTCTCGAAACGCTTCACCATCGGCCGCGGCGTCCACCTCGATGCGGTCAAAGGAGCCGCATTGACCGTCGAACGGGGGCGGACGGTCTCGCTCGTCGGCGAATCCGGTTCCGGCAAATCCACGTTGGCGCGCATCGCGATCGGTCTCGAGACCGCGTCGTCGGGGTCGGTCACGTTCGACGGCAGGGACATCACGGGTCTGCGTGGCAAGGCCAAGCGTGAACTGCGGCGGCGTGTACAGATCGTCTATCAGAACCCGTACGCCTCACTGAACCCGAAGTTGCGCGTCGGGGAGATCGTGCGAGAACCGTTGGACGCGTTCAGGGTCGGTACCTCGCGTGAGCGTTCCGAGCGTGCCAGGACGCTGCTCGATCAGGTGGCACTCGCCAGCGATTACCTGGCCCGGCGGCCGGCCGAGCTCTCCGGTGGGCAGCGTCAGCGCGTCGCCATCGCCCGCGCGTTGGCCCTCGCGCCGGAACTGGTGGTGCTCGACGAGCCGGTCTCGGCCCTCGACGTATCGGTGCAGGCGCAGATTCTGACGCTGCTGGGCGACCTGCAGTCCGAGCTGGGTCTGAGCTACCTCTTCATCTCCCACGATCTGGCCGTGGTGCGTCAGATCAGCGACACCGTGGCCGTGATGCAATCCGGAGTCATCGTGGAATACGGCGACACCGCAGCACTGTTCGACAATCCACAGCAGGACTACACCCGCGAGCTACTCGGGGCCATCCCCGGAAGCGCGCACGAGAAAGCGAGCACCAGTGTCTGACACGCTGTTTTTGACCGCGATCGAGCTGAAAGGCACCGGCGCACATTCGCAGGCCTGGCGTCGCCCCGACTCCCGCGCCGAAGAAGTGTTCACAGCAGGATTCTGGATCGACCAGCTCCAGGCTGCAGATCGAGCAGGTGTCGATGTCGCCTTCCTGGGCGATTCGTTCGCCAGTCGGACGCTCGAGGCCGCAGCCGTCGCGGCACGGGCAGCCGCCCTCACCGAGAACATCGGGTTGGTGCCCACGATCACCGTCACGCACACCGAGCCGTTTCACATCTCGAAGCAGATCGCGAGCCTGGATTTCGCATCCCACGGCCGGGCCGGGTGGCAGGTCGAGGTCAGTCCGGGAGCCGAGCAGGCAGCGCTGTTCGGCCGAAAAGCGGAGCAGGACAGCAGTAGTCTGTGGCGTGAGGCGGATGAGGCAGTCGAGGTCGTCACCAGGCTCTGGGACAGCTGGGAGGACGACGCCGAGATTCGCGACGTCGAGTCGGGGCGGTTCATCGACCGAGACAAGCTGCACTACATCGACTTCGAGGGTGAGAACTTCTCGGTCAAGGGCCCGTCCATCACTCCGAGGTCTCCGCAGGGGCAGCCGCTCGTCGTGATCCGCGTGGACTCCACGGAGTCCGTGTCGGTGGCCGCGGCGCGCGCCGATATCGTCCGCATCGCCGCCGACACAGTCGAGAATGCGGCCACTGTTGCCGCCCGTATTCGACGGGCCGTCGTTGCGGAAGGCCGTGACCCGGCCGACGTGTTCGTTCTGTTGGATGTGGAGACCCTGGTATCCGATTCTGCCGCTGAAGAACTCGCTCAGCTCGACAACTGGGCGGGGCACGTCAGAGTCGCCGAGTCCGTGTCGCATATCGGCGACCTGGCGGGCTTGCACCTGCTCCTCGGATCCGTCGAGGCGGCCGGCCTGGACGGAGTCACGCTGGTACCGCTCGCGCTGCCGTCCGGAGTGGCAGCACTTCCGGCCACGGACACCCGCAGCGGATCGACCTTGCGCGAGCGTCTCGGCCTGAGACGTCCGGCCAATCGCTATGCACTCGAAGGGAAGAGCCTGTGACGAAGAAGCAGATTCATCTGGGTGCCCATTTCCCGGGCGTCAACAACACCACCGTCTGGGCCGATCCGGAGTCGAAGAGCCAGATCGAGTTCGATTCGTTCGTACACCTCGCCGAATCGGCCGAACGCGGCCTGTTCGACTTCTTCTTCCTCGCCGAAGGGCTGCGACTGCGTGAGCACCGTAACAAGATTCACGACCTCGATGTAGTAGGGCGACCCGATACGCTCACCGTCCTCAACGCGCTTGCGTCGGTGACGAGCAGGCTCGGACTTGCCGGGACGATCAACACGACCTTCAACGAGCCGTTCGAGCTCGCCAAACAGTTCTCGTCGCTGGATCACCTGTCCGACGGTAGAGCGGCATGGAACATGGTGACGTCCTCGGACGCGTTCACGGGCGAGAATTTTCGGCGGGGCGGCTACCTCGATCGTGCCGACCGCTACGTGCGTGCCAACGAGATCATCGACGTCGCGCGAAAGTTCTGGGACTCATGGCAGTCCGACGCGTTCGTCGTCGATCGCGAGCGTGGAGTCTTCGGCCGCGAATCGGAGATCGGAACGGTCCGGCATTCCGGACCCCAGTTCGATGTGGAGGGCCGCTTCACGCTGCCGCGCAGTCCGCAGGGACATCCGGTTCTGTTGCAGGCGGGCGATTCCGACGAAGGTCGAGAATTCGGTGCCGCCAAGGCCGACGCGATCTTCACCATCCACGGCACTCTCGAGGACGGACAGAAGTTCTACTCCGACGTCAAGGGTCGGCTCGCCAAGTACGGCCGCGATCACGACGACCTGAAGGTGCTGCCCGCGGCGACGTTCGTGCTCGGAGATTCTGCGCAGGACGCCGCCGAGAAGGCGGATCACATCCGGCATCAGCAGGTCAGCGGCAGGACGGCCATCGCGTTCCTCGAACAGGTGTGGGGACAGGACCTGTCCGCATACGATCCCGACGGGCCACTGCCCGACATCGAACCCAGCGGCGATGTGTCGATCACCCGTGGCCGTGCGAGACACGGCGACCCCAGAACCATCGCCCAGCAGTATCGCGAGCGAGCCGAAGCAGACAACCTGAGTATTCGTGAACTGATCATCGCGATGACGACACGGCAGCAGTTCGTCGGAACCCCCGCGCACGTGGCCGAGGAGATCGACAGTTACGTGCAGAACAACGCGAGCGACGGCTTCATTCTCGTCCCGCACATCACCCCTGCCGGCCTCGACGAATTCGTCGACAGAGTGATTCCGGAATTACAGGACCGCGGCAGCTTCCGCACCGAATACACCGGCACCACCTTGCGCGAGCACCTCGGTCTGCGGCACCCGTACGAACAGCGAGAAGGAGTGCGAGCATCATGAGCGATTTCGAGCAGGACTGGAAGCAATGGCATGCCGAGCGAGAGGCGTCCTACGGTGATCCCCTCGGTTGGGTGTCGTTGACCGGGTTGTATTGGCTCACCGATGAATTCGAGACCGTCGCGGATCTTCCCGGCCGGTGGAGGGCCGACGCCGATTCGGTGACCGTCGAGGGGTTCGATGGCGTGACCGCGCTGAATCCGGTGGAGGGCGCACCGGGCATCCTGGTGCAGGACGGAGATCGGCGTATCGAGGTGATCCGTCGGACCGGTTCGGTCGCGCTGCGGGTGCACGATCCGAAAGCGCAGACCCTGCAGTCCTACGACGGCATCCCGGCCTACGAGCCCGACGAGGAGTTCGTTGCCACCGGGACGTTCACCCCGTACGACTCTCCGGTGACCGTCACGACCGGAGCCGTGGTGGAAGGACTCGAACATCACCACTCGGCCGTGGGCACTCTCGACTTCGAGTTGGCCGGTGCCGCTGCGCAGCTGATTGCCTTCGGTGGCAACGGCAATGGTCTGAAGGTCCTGTTCACCGACGCCACGAGCGGGGTGACCACCTATCCGGCTGCACGGATCCTGGCAGTGCCCGCTCCGGTGGACGGCACCGTCGTTCTCGATTTCAACCGGGCATCGAACCTTCCGTGTGCGTTCACCGACTACGCGACGTGCCCGGTTGCGCCTACCGAGAACAGGCTGACCATCGCCGTCGAGGCAGGGGAGAAGAACCCGAGATGACCCGAGTTCCATTGTCCGTTCTCGATCTGTCCCCGATCAGCGAGGGGTCCACCGTCCAGCAAGCGCTGCGAAACACGGTCGACCTTGCACGCCAGACCGAGGAGTGGGGCTACGAGCGCTATTGGGTGGCCGAGCACCATTTTGTCGGGGTCGCGAGTTCGTCGCCCGCGGTGCTGATCGGCCTGATTGCTGCTGCCACCAACAGGATTCGCGTCGGATCGGCGGCCGTTCAACTCGGATTCACCACGGCCGCAGCTGTCGTCGAATCGTTCGGGACCGTCGACGCGTTGTATTCGGGAAGGATCGATCTGGGGGTCGGTCGGTCGGGTCAGCGACGAGCCGAGGCGGTCGCAGGCGATGGGCGGGGAATGCCCGAGCGTGTGTCGTCGCCCGATCCCAGTGGGCTCTTTCCTCCCGCACCGGCGGAGGCTGCACCACGTAGGACCCCACTGCTCTCGGCGTCCCTGGCGGCGCTGCAACAGCCCGAGGCGCAGGCACCGGATTTCGTCGGTCAGCTCGACGATCTGGCCGCGCTGCTCGCCGGGACTTACGAACGGGACGGTGTGCCGTTGACGGCGAGGCCGGGTGCGGGTGCGGGCTTGTCGGTGTGGCTATTCGGCAGCAGCGCGGGGCCGACCGCGCGTGAGGCAGGTGCGCGTGGTCTGCCCTTCGCGGCCAGCTATCACTTCAGCCCGGGCACGACGCTCGACGCGATCGACGAGTATCGCCGATCCTTCGTGCCCTCGGCAGGTCTGTCCGAGCCGTACGTGGCGGTGTCGGCCGATGTGGTCGTCGCGGAATCGGACGAGCAGGCACGTGGGCTGGCAGCGTCGTTTCCGCAGTGGGTGTACAGCATTCGCAGTGGACACGGTGCCGCCGAGTATCCGAATCCCGACGGTGCCAGGCCGTTGACCGACGAGCAGTATCGGCTCGTCGCCGATCGGGTGGAGACCCAGTTCGTCGGATCCGCAGCCACCGTGACGGACAGGATGGAGGCGTTGCAGGAGGTGACGGGCGCGGACGAACTGGTGCTCACCTCGGTGACCTACGATCACGTGGATCGGTTGCGTTCGTACGAGCTGCTCGGTAAGGAGTGGGGACTGCCGCGACTACGGGTGTGATCGGAACATACTCACCGCATCGACCGTTGGAGGTTCCATGACACGAGCAGCAGTGGCAGCGTCCTACGGTGGGCCGGACGTCATCGAGATCGTCGAACGAGAGGTTCCCGAACCGTCCGACGGTGAGGTCCTGGTCGAGCTCAAGGCGATCGGCGTCAATCCCTTCGACTACAAGAGCTACAGCGGCGCGTTCGGCACCGACGAATCCAAGCTCCCGATCGCGTTGGGCAGTGAGGCGTCGGGCATCGTCGTTGCGGTCGGCGGAGACGTCGAGGGGCCGGTCGGACCCATCGCCGTCGGCGACGCCGTGATCGTGTCGGGCCGAAACGGTACCTACGCCGAGAGGATTCTGGTTCCCGCACGGTTCGTCTTTCCGAAGCCGGCCGCATTGGACTGGAACGTTGCTGCCGGAGTGCTGGCCGTAGCCGGAACGGCCTACGACGCACTCGAATCCGTCGCCGTGAAAGACGGTGACACGGTCCTCGTGCACGGGGCCGCAGGCGGCGTCGGATCCGTCGTGGCCCAGCTCGCGAAAGAGCGCGGTGCCACCGTCATCGGAACCGCACGCGCACAGAATCACGACGCACTGCGAGCATTCGGGGCCGAGCCCGTCGAATACGGTGATGGCTTGCTCGATCGTGTTCGTGCGGCTGCCCCGAACGGTATCGATGCAGCCGTCGATGCCGTGGGTACCGACGAGGCCATCGATGTCTCTCTCGAAGTGCTCACGGACCGAGCACGTTTGGTGACGACGGCCGCCTTCGGCCGTGCTGAAGCGGACGGGTTCTCGACCGTCGGTGGGCCGGCAAGCATGGAGCGTCGACGCCTCGCATCGCCCGCCCTGTTGAAGCAGGCCGCCGCGGGAGTCATCGAAGTGACGGTCGCCAAGACCTTCCCGCTCTCCGACGCCGCGAGGGCGCACGCCGAACTGCAGTCGACGCACCCCCGCGGAAAGTTCGTCCTGATTCCCTGACGCGGGAGCTGTGCGATCCGCTCTGTGGCGGGCCGCCGCGGACGTTCTGCGATCGGTTAGCGTTGGCGCATGAACTCGGCCACGGACGACCTGGTGAAGAGCTACCTCGACGCCCTCCATCGCGCCGACCTCGATGCGATCGTGAGTCTGTTCGCGCCAGGTGCCGTTGTGCATTCGCCGTTGTACGGTCCGACTCCCGCACCCGACTTCTATCGCGCTTTGTTCATCGATACCGACAGCGCGGAGCTGACGTCGAAGGGCGTGTCAGAGGGGCGCACCTCGGCAGGAACGCGGCTCGTCACGTTCTGGTTCCATTTCGACTGGCGGCTACCCTCCGGGGTGGCTGCCCCGTTCGACGTCGTCGATGTCGCCGAACTCGACGACGACGGCCGGATCACAACACTGTCGATCGTGTACGACACGGTCGACGTGCGACCAGCGTTCGAACGGGAGACCGGATCTTCTTGGAGGTCGACGGAACAGGATCGGTAGCGCCAGGCCTTCGAGTCAGCGTGATTGCAACGGGTGCGCTATTCGGGCGGCGAGCCTAGCGTCGCGTTCATGACCTGGCTCAGAAGACGACTGACGGCCATCATCGATCGTCTGGGATCACAACCTGCCTGCACCCACGCTGCCGTCGACTTCGGTATTCGCGGCTGAATACGGACGGGGGTTGGCCCGCACCCTCAGCGGTCGTATGAATCCCACCATGTCAGTACGCGGGTTCCGATCAGGGTCAGCCACTTCGAGCGTTCGCCCTCCGGCACGTCGGTCTCGAACCAGACCCGACCGGACAGGGTTCGACCCTGCAACCACGTTCCGTCGCTCTGTCGGGCGGCCCGGACGACTCCGATTGCCTCCTCCAGACGGCGATCCGGCGGCGTTCCGTCGAGCACAGACGCGTGCCGAAAATAATCGAGTGCGTTGAGAGCGCTGTACATCCAGCGGAACGGGTGGACGAAGCGACTCACCCAGGGTCCGACCGCCTCGCCGGTGGACAACGTGTACAACAGCTTTCGCGTCAGCAGATATTCTTCACCGGTGCGTCGTGCGGCCCGCGTCTCCATCGTGGCACCGGTGGCCGCGTCGTACGCCAGCAATCCTTTCAGCGAGTTCAGCGTCGAGTGGAACGACGACCGGGTGGAGCCGTCGACCCACTCGCAGTTCCATCCACCGTCCTGCAGTTGGTGCGCGAGAAACCATTCGACGATGCCCTCGACGTCGGCACCGAGCCACAGCCCGTTGGCGAGGGTCCACGCATTGATGCAGCAGTCCACCTCGCCGCCCCAGTACGGCAGGTTCTCGTACTCCCACCGGCTGTTCTCCGCGAGCAGTTCTGCAGTGCGACGCGATCGCAGAACGGCTGGGTCGACACCCCATTCACGCAGCGAGTTCAGCGACCAGGTGGTTGCGGTCCAGGGTTGCCCCTGTTCGGCCGAACCGTCGAAGCCGGCAGGGAAGTAAGCACCACCCGCCCATTGGCCGTCCGCGTCCTGCAGCGCCAATAGCCGTGCACCGAATCCTTCGGTCGGCACTCGTGCGCGCGTTGCCTCCCATATCGCGGGGGATTCGTTCACGATGTCGCGCTCGACCTGCCAACGCAGCGCCGGATCCGAGTCGATGAGCCATTCGCGCAGGAAGTCGGCGACCATGGCCGAGGAGTCTAACGTCGTTCGTTCGCGGGAGGTCCAGCTAACGATCGGGTCTCGACTCGCGTGGGGTAACGCTCCGCACGATCTACGATTGCGACATGACTGCAGATCCGACCACGCCCGCACCGTCGACCAGTTCGGCCAACTGGAAACGACGCGCCATCCTCGTCGGAGCGGGCATCGTGCTTCTGCTGATCGCGTATTTCATCCTCGCGGCTTTCCTACCGCGCTGGTGGAGTCTGCGGGTCGAGGAACTGGCCGACCGCACGTTCACCAAGGGCATTCTGTGGGGCCTGTTGTTCGGCATCGTCTGCACCTTCGCGCCGCTGGTGTTCTTCTGGAGCGCATGGTCGGTCCGCAAGGGTCGAGCGGGCAAGCAGCTGGCCATCGGATCGGTGATCCTGGCTGTCGTCACCGCCATCCCGAACCTGTTGACACTCACCATCGTTCTCGGAACCAGCAATGCCGCTCATGCCGGCGAACGCACTCTCGACACCAGCGCACCGGGCTTCCGCGGCGCGACGGCATTGGGCGCGATCATCGCCGTGGTCCTCGTGGCTCTGCTGGTCTTCGTTGTCGTTCGCCGAAATCGTCGTCGCAGGTCCGTCGCACTGTCGCAGTAACGGTCACGCGCTCCGCAGTACGGTCGGGTCGGTGATGACGCGGATGCCCGGCTCCGGGTCGAACCGGTAGCCGGCCCCGCGGACGGTGGTGATCAGTCGGCCGAAGTGTCCGAGTTTGGTTCGCACCCTCGACAGGTGTACGTCGACGCTGCGACCGCCGTCGGAACCGCTGAGCTCCGACCGATTCACGACAACGCGCGGGCGTTGTGCGAGATACGCGAAGATCTCGAACTCGGTGTGGCTGAGGCGCACACTCTTGCCGCCGACGATCACGTCGCGAGCCGGCAGGTCGATCACCAGAGGAGCGTTGAGTTCGTTGACCCGCACGTCGAATCGGGTGAGGATCTTCGCATGCGGGGCATAGCTTTTCGCTGCGCCACGAAGGGCATCGGCGAGTGCGTGCAGTTGTGGGCGGGTCAATCCCTGCAAGGACGACGTGCCCGAGTCCGAAATGCGGAGGACGACTGTGGCTTCGGTGCTCATGGCTGGTTGTCTCCTGTGACGAACGTGCGCTGCAGAACTGGGTCGGATGGTCAGCGTGGGCAGCGACAGTTCTCGTTCACAGTCACAGAATGATCGATGGGGTGAGGTTTCGTCAGGGATGCGCTCACCGTGATTGCAACGGTTGACCGGAGGATCTCGCGCGTGTTGCGATCAGGCGTGACCGACGCACTCCACCCTCGCACCGACCTCATCACCCGTTCCGTCGACTGGGATCATCCCGACGCCGACGCTCTCCGGGCCGAGATGGCCGCCGAGGTGGGTCCTCGCTACGCAGATCGCGCTGCCCTGATGGCGAAGACCCAGGCCAATGCCGTCGACGAGGGCACGGTGCACCGCACGTTCGTCGTCTACCGCCGCGATGCCGAGGGGGTCGAGCAGGCGGTCGGCCATGCGGCACTGCGGTGGAACGGGCTCGACCTCGAGCTCAAACGAATGTTCGTCCACGTGGACCACCGTGGAACAGGCGTCTCGACGGCACTGCTGGTCGCCTCGGAGAACGCGGCTCGTGAGCAGGGACTGCCGCGGCTGATCCTGCAAACCGGAGACCGTCAGCCCGACGCAGTCAGGCTGTACGAGAAAAGCGGTTACACCCGTATCCCGGTGTTCGCGCCCTACGACGTGCTCCCGTTCTCCAACACCTTCGAGAAACGGTGGTGAGTCGATCGAGGGTCAGAGCTTGGGCAGGGTCATGATCTCGGCACCGTCGTCGGTGATGATCACGGTGTGCTCGCTGTGCGCGGTGCGGCATCCCGTCGAGCTTCTCAAGGTCCACCCATCGGGGTCGGTGACCAGCTCGTCTGTGTTCTCCATGATCCACGGCTCCAGTGCCAGCATCAGACCCGGTCGAAGGCCGTAGCCACGGCCCGGCCGTCCGGAGTTGGACACGTGCGGGTCCTGATGCATCGTCGAGCCGATGCCGTGGCCGCCGAACTGCATGTTGATCGGATAGCCGGCGGCACCGAGGACCGTGCCGATGGCATGGGAGATGTCGCCGATCTTGTTGCCGGGGCGAGCTGCGTCGATGCCTGCGGCCAATGCTCGTTCGGTGGCCTCGATCATCGCGGTGTCTTCTCCTCGGGCCTCGCCCACGACGAAACTGATGGCCGAGTCCGCCGCCACACCGCCGAGTATCACGGCCAGATCGAGGGTGAGCAGATCGCCGTCGGCAAGAGAGTAATCGTGCGGGAGACCGTGCAGCACAGCGTCGTTGACGGAAGTGCAGATGTAGTGACCGAAGGGCCCGCTCCCGAACGACGGCGCGTAGTCGACGTAGCAGGACGTCGCCCCGGCTCCCTCGATGATCTCCTTGGTCCACTGATCGATCTCGAGCAAATTGGTGCCGACTGTGGCGCGTTCGCGGACGGTCCGAAGTATTCCGGCGACCAGGGCGCCGGATTCGCGCGCGAGGGGGATCTTGCTGGGAGGGAGGATCTCGATCATGTGGTGCCTTTCGACGTATGCCGAACAACGATACCGGTATAAGTATTGGTGTCGAGTCCGACGGCACGCAAAGCCGTGTTTCGGTTCGTGCGACGCTGTCTGTCGTGTCTGCTCATCCTCTCGACGACCCCGTTCGTTGTTCCCTCGAGGGCTCGCTCTCGCGGTTCGCCGTCAGCCGCGGACGGATCGTGCGGGCCGATCCCGAGGTGTCTCCGTTCCTGGTGCACCCCGACGTGCTCGAGTCCCAGGACTGGGACGACATCGCCGCTCTGTTCGGGCCACGCACCGTCGTAGGGCTGAACGGTCCGGAACGCGCACTGCCCGAGGGGTGGTCGCATGTGGAGACATTCGGTTTGGTGCAGCTGGTCGGCACGCATCTCGAGACGCGGCCCTTCGCCGAGGCGGTCGAGCTGACGGCTGCGGACGTCCCGGAGATGCTCGATCTGGTCGGCCGCACCGAGCCGGGACCGTTCCTGCCCCGCACCATCGAACTCGGCATGTACCTCGGTGTTCGACGCGATGGCGCGCTGATCGCGATGGCGGGCGAGCGCATGCACCCTCCGGGGTGGACGGAGATCAGCGCGGTGTGCACCGACCCGGCCTTCCGCGGACAGGGTCTGGCGACGGATCTGGTTCGCGCCGTCGGTCACGGTATTCGCGGCCGCGGTGAGGAGCCGTTCCTGCATGCGTCGGACGCGAACGGCCGCGCCATCGAGCTCTACCTCGCCATCGGATTCGAGTTGCGTCGAACCTCGCAGCTGACGTTGGTCCGTACGCCCGCGTCGAACTCGGGATAGGTTCCGAAATTCGCTGTTGCGCGCTCTGAGCCCGAAGGCATACCGTTACCTGTGCGAACAAATCGGGATGTGATCTACGACGACGGATTGGTCCGTCTCGACGAGGCAGGCGTCACCCTGAGGTACTACTACTTCCCCTTCGCCACGAAGAAGTTCGTGCCCTACGGCAGGATTCGCGCGGTCGATACCGCTGTTCTCGGCAACTGGAACGGGCGGTGGCGGCTGTGGGGTGCGTCCTGGATCGACCAGTGGCTTCCGCTGGACGTGATGCGTCCCAAGAAGGACACTGCAGTGGTGCTCACCATCCGCCGCATCTCGCCGGTCTTCACCCCCGACGATCCTGAATCGGTTGCCCATCTGATTCGCGAGCGCATGACCGCACGGCAGTGACGCGCCCCGACGAGCGGTTCACGCTCGCCAGTGAGCGCACCTTTCTCGCCTGGCTGAGGACGTCGCTCGGGCTCCTGGCCGGCGGAATCGCGATCGTTCACCTGGTTCCCGATTTCAGTACGGGATGGGTTCGGACGACCCTCGGTCTGATTCTCATCGGCCTCGCCGCAGCGGCACCGATCATCGGCCTACGGCGGTGGCTGCGCGTTCGACATGCTCTGGAGAACGGTGCACCGATGCCGGAGTCTCGAGACCTGTGGATCTTCGCGATCGGTATCGGTGCGGTGGCTTTGCTGGCTGCAGTGGTCACGGTTCTGGGGATCCAGTAGTACTCAGCCGACCACCGCGGGTGCACAATCGAAGAACTAGGACGACCAACGACAGGAGTTCGGCGTGGCGCAGGGTCTCAAACTCGGTTACAAGGCATCGGCGGAGCAGTTCGGACCGCGGGAGTTGGTCGAGCTCGGTGTGCTGGCCGAGCAGCACGGTATGGATTCGGCGACGGTCAGTGACCACTTCCAGCCGTGGCGTCACGAGGGTGGCCATGCGCCGTTCTCGCTGGCATGGATGACGGCCGTCGGTGAACGCACCAACACGATCCAGCTCGGCACCTCGGTGCTGACGCCGACGTTCCGCTACAACCCGTCGGTCATCGCGCAGGCGTTCGCGACCATGGGCTGCCTGTATCCCGGACGCATCATGCTCGGTGTGGGTACCGGTGAGGCGCTGAACGAGATCGCCACCGGGTTCACCGGCGAATGGCCGGAGTTCAAGGAACGATTCGCGCGCCTGCGTGAGTCGGTGCGGTTGATGCGTGAGCTGTGGCTCGGCGACCGGGTCGACTTCGAGGGCGAGTACTACACGACCAAGGGCGCGTCGATCTACGACGTCCCCGAGGGCGGCATCCCGGTCTACATCGCCGCAGGCGGACCCGTCGTCGCGCGGTATGCAGGACGTGCGGGCGACGGATTCATCTGCACCTCGGGCAAGGGCATGGAGCTCTACACCGACAAACTGCTTCCCGCGGTGGAAGAGGGCGCGGGCAAGGCCGAGCGCGACGCCGGTGAGATCGACAGGATGATCGAGATCAAGATCAGCTACGACACCGATCCCGAACTGGCGCTGGAGAATTGCCGCTTCTGGGCACCGCTGTCACTGACGCCGGAGCAGAAGCACTCGATCGACGATCCGATCGAGATGGAGAAGGCCGCCGACGAGCTGCCGATCGAACAGGTCGCCAAGCGCTGGATCGTGGCATCGGACCCGGACGAGGCAGTGGAGAAGGTCAAGCAGTACACCGACGCAGGCCTGAACCACCTGGTGTTCCACGCACCGGGCCACGATCAGAAGCGGTTCCTCGAACTGTTCGAGAAGGACCTCGCGCCGCGCCTGCGCAAGCTCGGCTGACTCCCGACGAGATCAGCGATCGGCCGTGAGTGCGAACAATCGCATGTCGCGGTCGGTCCTGGTTTCGTATTCGCCGTACACCTCGACCATCGCGTCGAACTGGCGGTAGATGCGTGCCTTCTCGTCGCCGGTGATGCGGGTGGCCGTCACCGGAATCTTCTTGCCGCCGATGGCCACGACGGCCTTCGGGTCGGCGAGCAGGTTCGACGTCCACGCCGGGTGGTGCTGCTGACCGAAATTCGATCCGACGACGTAGATCTTGTCGGCCTCCCGGTAGTACAGCAGCGGGCTGGTCCTGGGTTTGCCGGATTTGCGGCCGGTGGTGGTCAGCAACACCACCGGTGCCGCGATGGGGCCGAGGACGGTGAAGCGGCCGTCGGACTTGGTCAGCAACCACCGGTCGACGCCTGCGAGGTTCCTGATGACCCACGAACCGGGCTTCGTCGACGCGAACTTCACGGCGGGCTTGCGGATGAACGAGGTTTCGCTGCCCCAGCGCACATCCGGGAACGGTGATTCGGCCATGGTTCATGGGACAACCCGACCGCGCCCGGTGTCAACAGCACAACCACTGGGCAGGAGTGGAGCCCGCGGAACGACCCCTACTAGGCTGGCGGGCATGGCTGAGCCCAGCGGCACCGACGCGTCGGACATGTATCCCTCGAGCATCTACATCGCGTCACCGGAAGGGGACACCGGGAAGTCGACCATCGCGCTCGGTGTGCTGCAGATGCTCGCCGCGTCCGCGGCCAGGGTCGGGGTGTTTCGTCCCATCGCCCGCTCCACCGACGAGCCGGATTACATCCTCGAGTTGCTCGTCGAGCACACCACCGCAGATCTGACGTACGAGCAGTCGCTCGGTGTCACGTACGAGCAGGTGCACGCCGATGCGGATGCAGCGCTCAGCGAGATCGTCAATCGGTACCACGAGGTGGCCGCTCAGTGCGACGCCGTGGTGATCGTGGGCAGCGACTACACCGACGTCGGCAGCCCGAGTGAGCTCGGTTTCAATGCCCGCATCGCCGTCAATCTCGGCGCCCCCGTGCTGCTTGCGCTGCGCGGGTCCGGTCGCACGCCCGACGAGATCGCGCAGTTGGCCACTCTGTGCCAGGGCGAGCTGCGTCAGCATCATGCCCACCTGGCTGCGATCGTGGCCAACCGTTGCGCGCCGGACGATCTCGATGCGGTGACCGACGCCTTGGCGTCGGTCGGCGTGCCTGCGTGGTCGCTACCGGAGATCCCACTGCTCGTCGCGCCGACGATGGCGGAGCTGCTCGAGGCGGTGGACGGTTCCCTGTACTCCGGTGACTCGTCGCTGCTGCAGCGAGAAGCGTTGCGGGTCATGGTCGGTGGGATGACGGCCGAACACATCCTCGAACGCCTCACCGAGGGCGTCGTCGTCATCGCGCCGGCGGACCGGTCCGACGTGCTGCTCGCCCTCGTCAATGCCCATGAGGCGGAGGGTTTTCCGTCGCTGGCCGGCATCATCATGAACGGCGGCATCGAACCCCATCCGGCGATCGCTCGTCTGGTGGCAGGGCTCGGCCCCCGGTTGCCGATTCTGACCACCGAGCTCGGCACCTTCGACACCGCCTCCGCTGCAGCGCAGACGCGCGGCCGCGTGGCGGTGGGATCGCAGCGCAAGGTGGACACCGCGCTCGGACTGATGGAACAACGGGTCGACGCGAAAACCCTTCTGGGGCGGCTCGACATCGCCATCCCCACCATCACGACCCCGCAGATGTTCGAGTACCAGCTGATCCACCGAGCCCGCGCCGACCGCAAGCACATCGTGCTTCCGGAGGGCGGTGACGATCGCATCCTCCGGGCTGCCGGACGTCTGCTGCAGCGTCAGGTCGCGGACCTGACGATCCTCGGCGAGGAGGGCCCCATTCGACGACGCGCATCGGAACTGGGCGTCGATCTGGACAGCGCTACGGTTCTCGACCCCAAGAACTGCGACTACGCCGAGGATTTCGCCGCCGAGTACACCGAGCTGCGCAAACACAAGGGCATGACGATCGACCGTGCCCGCGAGATCATGGCCGACATCTCGTACTTCGGAACGATGATGGTGCACAAGGGAATTGCCGACGGCATGGTCTCCGGTGCCGCGCACACCACCGCGCACACCATCAAGCCGTCGTTCGAGATCATCAAGACGACCGAGGGCGTGTCGACCGTGTCGTCGATCTTCCTGATGTGCCTGTCCGATCGTGTTCTCGCCTACGGCGACTGCGCCGTCGTACCCGACCCGACGGCCGAGCAACTCGCCGACATCGCCGTGTCCTCCGCGCAGACAGCAGCCCAGTTCGGTATCGAGCCGCGGGTGGCGATGCTGTCGTACTCCACCGGCGAGTCCGGTTCCGGAGCCGATGTCGACAAGGTACGGCAAGCCACAGCACTTGTGCGCGAACGCAATCCGGAACTGCTCGTGGAGGGTCCGATTCAGTACGACGCGGCGATCGAACCGTCCGTCGCCGCGTCGAAGCTGCCCGACTCCGACGTTGCAGGCCGTGCGACGGTGTTCATCTTCCCGGACCTCAACACCGGCAACAACACCTACAAGGCCGTCCAGCGCAGTGCCGGTGCGGTCGCCGTCGGACCCGTTCTACAGGGCCTGCGCAAGCCCGTCAACGATCTCTCGCGCGGCGCGCTGGTCGAGGACATCGTCAACACCGTCGCCATCACCGCGATTCAGGCACAGGGCATCGCCGCGGCCGATGGGGAGGGCAAGTGAGCATCCTCGTCGTCAACTCCGGTTCGTCCTCGGTCAAGTTCCAACTGGTCGACCCCGGCTCGGGGGAGTCCGTGGCCAGCGGGCTCGTCGAGCGCATCGGTGAGTCCGACGGACGCGTCGAACTCGACCACCGGGGCGAGACAGTCGAGCGAGTCCAGCGCATCGACGATCACGGTGCCGGTCTGGCCCTGGCCTTCGAGATGCTCGCCGACGCAGGCGTCGAACTGGAATCGGTCACTGCCGTCGGGCACCGTGTGGTCCACGGCGGGACGGTCTTCTACCGTCCGACGATCATCGACGACTCCGTCGTGCAACAGATCTCCGATCTGAGCAACCTTGCACCGCTGCACAATCCGCCGAACGTGCTGGGCATCGAGGTCGCCAGGAAGCAACTGCCGAACGTGCCGCACGTGGCCGTGTTCGACACGGCCTTCTTTCATTCCCTGCCCGACGCCGCCGCGACCTACGCCATCGATGCAACCGTCGCTGCCGAGCACGACATTCGGCGCTACGGCTTCCACGGCACCTCGCATCGGTACGTGTCCGAGCAGGTGGCGCAGTTCCTCGGTCGCGACCTCGCCGACATCGACCAGATCGTGCTGCATCTGGGCAACGGTGCCTCGGCCTCGGCCGTCGCAGGGGGCAAGGCGGTCGACACCTCGATGGGACTGACTCCACTCGAAGGGCTCGTGATGGGTACCCGCAGTGGGGATATCGACCCCGGTGTGATCATGCACCTGCGGCGCAGTGCAGGCATGAGCGTCGACGACATCGACGACCTGCTCAACCGTCGCTCCGGCCTGATCGGACTGTCCGGGGTCAACGACTTCAGGCAACTGCAGCAGCGCATCGACGACGGGGACGCCTCGGCACGTCTGGCGTACGAGGTCTACATTCATCGTCTCCGCAAGTACATTGGCGCGTACATGATCGGCTTGGGCAAACTCGACGCCATCACGTTCACCGCCGGTGTCGGTGAGAACGCCGCAGCGGTGCGTGCGGATGCCCTGGCGAATCTCGAGGGCTTCGGCATCGAGATCGACGCCGAGCGTAATGCCCTGCGCAGCAAGCAGGCTCGGGTGATCTCGACCGACGCGTCTGCCGTCACGGTGTTGGTGGTGCCGACCGACGAGGAGCTGGCGATCGCTCGTGCGGCGGACGACCTCGTCCGAGGAGGCAGCTAGAACAGCGCTGCAGTCAGAAGAGCGACCGTGGTCTGATCGCGTTCGCCAGATCCACCAGCGAGAAGCGGTGGGCGCGATCGGTGGCGTTGCGGGCCAGTGCGCGAAGGCCCTTCTCGGTGCCGCGCCGCAACCCGTCCTCGGTGAACGGGACGCTGAGAATGGGTTCTCGCTCGGCTGTGGCGGCGTGGCCGGAGACGATCCAGTCCAGGGCCATCGCCAGCACCAGCGTCCGCATCTGCAACGCCCGGCTCTCGGCTTTGGGTAGCAGCGCCACTCGACGTGCTGCAGAACGGAAATCGGCCTCGGACAGCTCGGCTCGCGAGCGATCCATCAGCAACGTCAACACGCTGGTCATGCGGGCCATGGAGTAGTGCCGCGAGCTGATCGGCACCTGATCGAGCGCGGCGATGGCACCGGTCTGATCGCCGCGGCGCTGCAACTGCCTCGCCAGGCCGAACGCCGAGCTGACGATGCCACGATTGGTTCGCCACACCGCTCGGTACAGGCCCTCGGCGCGGGCCCGCCACTTCTCGGCTTCCTCCTTGTCACCCGCGGCCACATGCCCGAGCAGTTCCGACGTGGCTCCGAGAGCGAGCTTGGGCGCGAGTTCGCCGGGCATCGCACCGAGCACGTTGTCGAAATGGGTGAACGCAGAATCGTATTCGTGATGCAGCAGCGCGATCAGGCCCGCGTACCACTGCACCCGCCAGGGGTCGGCAGTGTGGTCGGTCGACTGCACCTTCGCCAGGATGTCGGTTGCATCGACGACGTTCCCGAGATCCAGGTGGGCCTTGACCTCGGCGAGCGTGATCTCGAGGCTCAGTTCCACCGGACTCGACGAACCTGCGGAGCGGCCCGATTCGGCTCCGGCGGTGACGCGTTCGATGCCGTTGCGTTTGGCGTGCTGCAGCGAGTCCAGGGTCTGTCGCGGTTCGACGTGTACGGCCGCCGCCAGCAACGGCGCGCTCGGATCGTTGGGGTCCACCAGTGGAACCGGAAGCGCAGCAACCACTTCGGCGGCCGTCATTCGTTCGTGGCGTACCGTACCGTCCACGTAGGTGTCGGTGCGTCCCACCGACTGCTCGGTGCCGAAGGTCGTACGGGGCGGGCTGAACACCGTCGACAGTCCGGGCCGCTCGACACCTGTCCTGATGGCCAGAATCTCACGCAGCACGCCGGTGGCCTGCCCGGCCAACTCGTCCGCGGATCGGAACCGCCGAGTGGGGTCCTCGTGCGTCGCGCGCAGCAGCAGTCGATGCAACGACGGAAACTGCTGTAGCACTTCGGATTCCTCGGCCGAGGGAAGTCCGTCCAGGTACTTGCCGTTCTTCGACGGCATGTCCAGCGTCAACACCGCGAGTGTGCGGCCGACGGTGAAGATGTCCGACGCCACCGTCGGTCCCGTCTTCACGATCTCCGGTGCCTGATAGCCCACCGTGCCGTACAGGTAGCCGTAGTCCTCGATGCCCGCGACCGCGCCGAGGTCGATGAGTTTGATCTGGTCGTCGGAGACCATGATGTTCTCCGGTTTGAGGTCGTTGTAGACCAGCCCGATCGAATGCAGATAGCCCAGTGCCGGAAGCACTTCGAGTACGTAGGCCAACGCTTGCTCGACGGGCAGACGGGCACCGTCACCGCAGGCGGTGAGGATGTCGCGCAGCGAACGGCCGCCGACGTATTCCATCACGATGAAGCCGACGGTCGAGCCGTCGCTGCGGGGTTGCTCGACGAAGTTGTAGATCTTCACCACGCCGGGGTGGGCGACCTCGGCGAGGAACTGTCGCTCCGCGACCGCGACCGCGTGCGCCTCTTCGTCCCCGAAATGCAGCAGTCCCTTGAGGACCACCCAGCGGTCACTGACATTGCGGTCGATGGCGAGGTAGATCCAGCCGAGTCCACCGTGTGCGATGCAGCCCTGCACGTCGTACTGGCCGACCACGCGATCGCCCGGCTCGAGCAGTGGGGTGAAGTCGAACGTGGCGCCGCAGTGCGGGCAGATACCCATCGCCACGTCGGGCTCACCCGGTTCGCTGCGACCGACCTTGGCATTGCACTTCCAACAGAACCGTTTGTGCTGCGGCACCGTCGGATCCGACATCACTGCAGTGGCGGGATCGATCGGTTCGACGCGAGGCACGTCCACCAGACCGCCGCCGAGCCGTCGCCGAATGCCGGTGCTGCGCGATCGACCGGATCTCGATCGACCCGTCTTGGAGCGGGTGGAAGCGGACTGTGACGCCGTCGGGGTCGGATCGCCGACCGTCGACCGCGAGACGGCCTGAGTACGCTCGACGCCGTCCGTTCCCGACACTGCTTGCGTTCTCGACACCGCCCGGGTGCGCTCGCTGTCGTCGGTGCGCGAGACCGCCTGCGTTCGCTCCGCCGGGGCCGTGGGCTGCTGTTCGTCGTCCATGTCCAGGCCCCTAATCGCTGTACGTCGCGCTGGGCGGACCGGGGGAGGGACCGAGCACCGTCAGCCAACGATCGTAGATGCGATTCCAGGTGCCGTCGGAGCGGATGCGCGCCAACGTCCCGTTGACGAAGCGCACCAGATCCTCGTTGTTCTTGTTGATCCCCACCCCGTACGGCTCCGGGCTCAGGCTGTCACCGACGATCTCGAGGTAGGGATCCTGAGCGGCGAGACCGGCGAGGATCGCGTCGTCGGTGCTGATGGCGTCGACCTGCCGTTGCTGCAGCACCACAAGGCAATCCGACCACATCGGCACCGTCACCACCGTCGCGGCGGGTTGGACGCGTTGAACGCGTCGCAGCGAGGTGGTGCCCTCCACTGCGCACACTCTCTTGCCCGCCAGATCCTCGACACCGCGGATGCCCGATCCCTGCACCACCAGAACACGGTGCTGCGCTTGGAAGTACACGGTGGAGAACTGGACATCCTTGCGGCGAGCACACGTGATGGTCATGGTCTTGACCACCATGTCCACCGAAGAATCCTGCAGAGCTTCGAGCCGCTGCGCAGAGGTGAGGATGCGAAAGTCCAATCGATTCGGATCGCCGAACAGATCTCGTGAGACTTCCCGCGCGATGTCGACATCGAACCCGACCAGCTGGCCGGTCATCGGATCACGGAAGCTGAAAAGATTGCTGCCCGTGTCCAACCCGACGACCAACCGGCCCTTGGCGCGCAATGCGTCGACGGTCGGTTGTGGCGGCGGCGGAGCATCGGTGCCTGCCTGCAGCGGGCGCAGGCTGGCAGTGGGGCGCGCGCACTCGTCGTCGGCGGGACTTTCGGTGGGGCGGGCGGCGACGGACGCGCCGTCCGGTAGCGGCGGTTCGGTGAACGTCGTCTCCGCTTGCGGCGGTGCGTTTTCCGGCGTGGCGCAGCCGACCACCAGGGAGGTGACCAGAATGCCAACGGCGAGTATACGTTTCACAGGTACTCACGCAGCCTCGGGAAGAGGCCGACACCGAAGGCGATCGACGCGAAGACGGTGAGCACGTAGGCACCGTTCGACAGTCCGGACAGCACCCACACCGATCGGTCGATGTTGGACCGCAGTTCGCTTCGCGCATTCTCGATTCCGTCGACCAGAACGCTGTCGAGCGCGGTGAACGCGGCCGCCGAATCGGACTCGCCCGATCCGGTGGCGATGGAGACCGCGCCGTTGAAATCGCCGACCTCGAGGGCGGAGTCGATCCTCGAGTGCGAGACCGACCACGTGTTCAGTGCATCGATCACCGTGGTGTCGCCCTGGAACATCTCGGTGAGCCGAGAGACGTTGGCGTCGAACGATTCTCCGTAATCCTGGCCGCCGCCGCGACGAGCGAGGTCGAGTGTCTCGTCCGCTCTGGCCTGTTGCGCCAGAATGAAACCCGTCGTGTAGGACTTCAACGGGGACACTCCACGGTCGATCGCACGATCGGTGGCAATCGAGGAAATCAGTCCCACCACCAGCATCCAGCCGAGCAGTCCGGCGACAGCAACTGTGGCAGTGAGGAATCCGGCGTTCAACGTTCGGCGGGTGGTCCGCGACAGATACCACTGAGCCAGGCCGGTCAACAGCAACAGGAACACCAGCGAGCCGATCGCGAACAGGGGAGGACTGGTGAATCGTTCCTGATCGGCCGAGACTCGCGACGCCTGTTCGGTGTACAACTTCTCGGCCAGCGGCAGCAAACTCGACTGCATCATGGTCGACGCCTCGCCGAGATACGCCGCGCCCACCGGATTTCCGCTGCGGTTGTTGGCTCGCGCAGTCTCGACCAGACCGCTGTACACCGGCAACCCGGCCGCGATCTGGGTGAGCACCGCGCTCGTGGCCGCGTCGTTCTCGGTCACCCCGGCCGAGGCCGCGATCAGCTCGGACGATGCCTCGCCGAGCGCCTGCGAGTAGCGCTCGCGTACCTCGGGCGGTTCGAGACCACCGGCGATGAACGCGGTGGCCGCGGCCGCGTCGGCCACCGACAGAGCCCCGTACAGATTCTGTGCCGAGTTCGCGAAGGGCTCGGTGCGCACCAACAGGGTGCCCAGGGTGTCGACCCGATCGGTCACGGCCGTGGACGCGAGATTTCCGACCGTCAGCGCGAGCACCACCAGCGCGATTCCCATCGCGACCAACCGCGCGGGCGTCGAGCGCATCGTGTAGCGAACCGGTGGCTTGCCTGCAGCGACACCGACGTGTGTGGCCGTTGTCGGGGGGACGGCAGCGGAGGGGGTAATACCGGCCGCGATCACGCACCCGAGCATATAAGTAGGCGGACGGTACTGCAGCCACTACAGGCAGGTGATTCACCTAGGGTGGTGAGCATGCGTGGTGACGGCGACGGCTGGGTGATCGGCGAGAACGGCACTCGGCACTGGGGGAGGCACGGTGCCGCCGGCCTGTTGCTGCGCGCACCGTCCGACGCAGGCGAGCCGATGGTGTTGCTGCAGCACCGTGCCCTGTGGAGTCACCAGGGCGGAACGTGGGCACTGCCCGGCGGAGCCCGCGATTCCCACGAGAGCACGGCGCACGCGGCGGTGCGCGAGGCCCACGAAGAAGCCGGTATCACGGCCGAACAGGTCAGTGTTCGCAGCGAGCGCGTCACCGCGAGTGTCGAGAGCGGCTGGTCGTACACCACCGTCGTCGCCGACACCGATCATCCGTTGACCACCGTGCCCAACGGGGAGAGCACCGAGCTGCGCTGGGTGCCGGAGTCGGTCGTCGACGAACTCCCCTTGCACCCGGGCTTCGCGTCGAGCTGGCCGTCGCTGCGTACCGTGCCGCTGAGGGTGCTGCTCGACACCGCCAACGTGCTGGGGTCCCGGCCGAACGGATGGTGGAAGGACCGCACCGGGTCGACGAGCGCACTGCTGACCTCGCTCGCCGAGACGCTGCCTCGCACCGTCGAACTGCCCAGCGGTCAGTACGGCTGGCTCACCCGCATCGACGCCGTGCTCGAAGGCCTGGCCAGGGACGCCGTGGTGGACGACCCCCGCACCCGCACGATTCTCGCCGACGGCAGTGGCGACGACACCTTGGCCGAGCAGGCACACATCGACGGAGACCTGACCGCGCTCGTCACCGCCGACCGCGGACTACGCGACCGGCTGCCGGAATCGGTGCAGGTCCTGACGCCGTCCGCAGTACTGGGTTGGCTCTAGGCCTGCAGTGCTCGGACCAAGTCGCGGGCTGCGGCCTGTGGATCCCGCGCCTCGGTGATCGCGCGGACCACGACGATGCGATCGGCACCGGCGGCCCGAACCTGATCGACATTGGTCGCGTCGACGCCGCCGATGGCGAACCACGGCCGTTCCGGCAGCGCGTCCGCCGTCGCCCGCAGAGTCTCGAGCCCCGCAGCCTTGCGGTTGGGCTTGGTGGGCGTCGGCCACACCGGCCCGACGGCGAAGTAGTCGACGCCGTCCTCGATCGCGGCGAGCGAGGACTGGGCCCGGTTCTGCGTCGAGCGGCCGATCACCACATCCGGCCCCAGGATCTGCCGCGCGTAGTGCACCGGCAGATCACCCTGACCGAGGTGCAGCACATCCGCGCCCGAGGCCAACGCCAGATCCGCACGGTCGTTGACTGCCAACAGCGCACCGTGCCGCTTGGTCGCAGCGAGCAGAATCGCCAGCGCCGCAAGCTCGTCCTTGGCCTCGAGGGGCCCGAACTCGCGCTCGCCTGCGGAATTCTTGTCACGCAGCTGGATGATGTCGACGCCACCGGACAACGCGGCCTCGGCGAACTGCGCGAGGTCGCCCTTGTCGCGCCTGGCATCGGTACACAGGTACAGGCGAGCGGACGCAAGACGCTCACGGGGAGTCTGGTTGCGGGCGGTCTGAGATGGATGCACAAAGCGAACTGTATTCTCATGGAGGCCGCCACCGACGACGGAGTGGCCGAGAAATCGCGGGAGTCCCGAGGATCGTGGGGCTGAGAGTGGGTTCGCCGCCCTTACCGTCAATACCTGAACCCGATCATGCGGGCGCAGGGAGTGAGGACGTGAATCGCGTGCACATCGTCGTTATCGGCGGAGGCGTCATCGGGTTGTCGACGGCGCTGCGCCTGAGCCAGGACGGTCACCGAGTGGTGGTGCACGATCCCGCGCTCGGCAAGGGCGCATCCTGGGTCGCAGGCGGCATGCTGGCACCGCTGTCCGAGGGCTGGCCCGGCGAACACGAACTGCTGCACCTGGGCGCTGCGTCGCTGGCGAGATGGCCGGACTTCGCCCGACGCCTCCCCGGACCATCGGTGTTCTCCGCAACCGGATCGGTGACGGTTGCCCTCGACTCGGCCGATGCCGCCGACCTACGAACCATCGCCGAATGGGTGGGCGAACAGGGACACGAACTCGAGATTCTCGGCCGAGCACAGCTGCGTGAGCTCGAACCTGCACTGGCGCAGAACATCCGACTGGGCCTGCTGGCTCCGACCGAGTTGTCGGTGGACAATCGGGCGCTGATCGCCGCGCTCGAGCAGGGTTGCCGGGACGCGGGAGTCGAATTGGTGACCACCCCGGTGGAGACCGTGCCCGACGCCGATCAGGTGGTCCTGGCCGCCGGGGCACAGTCGGCCGCACTGTGGCCCACGCTCCCCGTCCGGCCGGTCAAAGGCGAGATCCTGCGACTGCGACGACGGCCGAGCGCCGCACCGCCGCCATCGCGCACCGTCCGCGGAACCGTGCACGGCCGCGCGATCTACCTGGTACCGCGCGGCGACGGATTGGTCGTCGGCGCAACCCAATACGAATCCGGCCAAGACACCCAGGTCACCGTCGCCGGGGTGCGAGACCTCATCGCCGACGCCGAACGACTCATGCCGAGCATCGGCGAGTACGAACTGTACGAAACCGCTGCCGGCCTGCGGCCGATGAGCCCGGACGGGTTACCGCTGATCGGCAGGCTGTCTCCCCGGTTGATCGCCGCCACCGGACACGGACGCAACGGCATCCTGCTCGCCCCCATCACCGCCGACGCCGTCGCCGCACTGGTGTCCGGCGAGACGCTACCCGAGGCGAAAGCAGCCGACCCCCAGAGATTTCCGCAGATCGAGAGGACACCATGACACAGGTCGCGATCGGTATCACCGTCAACGGTGAAGACCACCTGCTCACCGAGGACATGACCATGCGTCGGCTGCTCGAATTCCTGGGCATGCCCGAGAAGGGCATCGCCGTCGCCGTCGACGGCGCCGTGCTGCCCAAGAGCCGCTGGGACAGCACCAGCGTCGAAAAGGGTTGGACCATCGACGTTCTCACGGCGGTACAGGGTGGATAGCGCACTCACCATCGCCGATCGCACTTTCGCCTCCCGGCTCATCACCGGCACCGGGGGAGCGGCCAATCTCGCGGTACTCGAGGAAGCCCTCGTCGCATCGGGAACCGAACTGACCACCGTTGCGATGCGCCGCGTCGACGCCGCCGGTGGGACGGGAGTGCTGGATCTGCTGCGCCGGTTGAACATCGCCCCGCTGCCCAACACCGCAGGCTGCCGCGGCGCGGCCGAAGCAGTGCTCACCGCGCAACTGGGCCGTGAGGCGCTCGAGACCGACTGGGTGAAACTCGAAGTGATCGCCGACGAGCGAACCCTGCTGCCCGACGCCATCGAATTGGTCACGGCCGCAGAACAACTCGTGGACGACGGCTTCCAAGTGCTCCCGTACACCACCGACGACCCGGTACTGGCCAGGCGGCTCGAGGACATCGGCTGCGTTGCCGTCATGCCGCTCGGCTCACCCATCGGCACCGGCCTCGGCATCGCAAACCCCCACAACATCGAGATGATCGTCGACGCCGCATCGGTTCCGGTGATCCTCGACGCGGGCATCGGCACCGCCAGCGACGCCACCCTTGCGATGGAACTCGGCTGCGACGCGGTGCTGCTCGCGACCGCGGTGACCCGGGCGAAGGACCCGGCGCTGATGGCGTCGGCGATGCGGAACGCGGTGGCGGCGGGATACCAGGCCCGACATGCCGGCCGCATTCCGAAACGATTCTGGGCGCAGGCCAGCTCGCCCATGTGACCGCTGTGTCGTCGGGGTAGCTCTTGTTGTGGTGTTGCTTTTTCGGCAAACGCGCGCGCGTTTGCGGAAGGCGCGCGGAATTGTGGCGGATAGGTGGGCGATTGCGCGCGCGCCTGACGAATGCGCGCACATTTGCCGGCGGCGGGTGTGTGGCTCCGGCTCGCCCAAGCGGCTGCTGTGTCGTCGGCGTAGCTCCTGTTGTGGTGTTGCTTTCCCGGCAAACGCGCGCGCGTTTGCGGAAGGCGCGCGAATTAGTGGCGGATACGTGGGCGATTGCGCGCGCGCCTGACGAATGCGCGCGCGTTTGCGGCTGTGGGTGTGTGACCCCCGTGACTCCGCGGCCCCTGTGACTCCGCGCCCGTGTGACCGACTGTCTCAGGGTGTGTGTCATCCGAAAGGATGATGCAATCGGCGACTGTGGGTCGATGTGCGGACGCTGTCGATGGGGGACAGTTGTACCCATGATCGAAGTGACAGGACTGACCAAGCAATACGGCGCGGTGACGGCGGTCGACAACCTCACCTTCACCATCAGACCCGGCATCGTGACCGGCTTCCTGGGCCCCAACGGCGCAGGCAAGTCGACGACCATGCGGATGATCCTCGGCCTCGACCGCCCCACCAAGGGAACGGCGACCATCGAGGGCAAGAACTACAGCCAGCTCAAGCAGCCACTGCGTACCGTCGGCGCTCTGCTCGACGCCAAGTGGGTGCACCCGAACCGTTCGGCGCGTGCACATCTCGAGTGGATGGCGGCCTCCAACGGCATCCCCAAGTCGCGTGTCGACGAGGTGCTGCGTCTGGTGGGACTGTCGGAGGTCGCGAAGAAGAATGCGGGCGGGTTCTCGCTCGGCATGTCGCAGCGGCTCGGACTCGCCGGCGCGTTGCTCGGTGACCCCAAGGTGTTGCTGTTCGACGAGCCGGTCAACGGACTCGATCCCGAGGGCATCGTCTGGATCCGAAAGTTCATGCAGCGCTTGGCAGCCGAGGGCCGCACGGTCCTGGTCTCGAGCCACCTGCTCTCGGAGATGGCGCAGACGGCCGAACATCTCATCGTCATCGGACGTGGCAAGCTGATCTCCGATTCGTCGGTGCAGGAATTCATCGACCACGCCTCCGAGGCGTCGGTGCGCGTCCGCAGCCCGCAGCTCGACGGTCTGCGCCAGGCGCTGACCACGGCCGGTCTGACCGTGCGCGAGCCGGACAGGACCGACGAACTTCAGCCCTCGCTCGTGGTGCTGAACTCGACCACCGACGCGATCGGCGACATCGCCGGCCGAGCCGGAATCACATTGCACGAGTTGGCCTCCCAGCGAGGCTCGCTCGAGGAAGCATTCATGAAACTCACCGGAGACACAGTGCAGTATCACGGCGCGGGAGCCGACACTCCCCACACTCAGCAAGCGATGGGCGGTGCACTCTGATGGGCGTCTTGGCAGCAGAGAGAATCAAGTTCACCTCGACCAAGTCGCCGTGGTGGTGCAGCGCGATCATCGTGGTGCTCGGTCTCGGGTTCGCGGCCATTCTGGGTTGGGCTGCGAAGTCGGCCCTGAGCCTCGACGCGCCCGAGGGTATTCCGCCCACGACCGCCGCCGATGTCGTCGGAGTCGGAGTCGGCACGTTCGGTGCCATGGTGCTGATGATCCTGGCCGCGTTGACCGTGACCAGCGAATACCGGTTCGGAATCATCCGCACCACGTTCCAGGCGGTGACCAACAGGGGATCGGTTCTGGGCGCGAAGGCGCTGTTGGTGGGCGTATACGGCGCTGTCCTGTCGTTCGCGCTTGCGGTGCTCGGGCTCGTCATCGCCAAGGCTCTGGCCGGCGAACAGGCGGGCGTGTTGCTCGGATTCGACGTGGACGGTACGTGGCGCGTTCTGTACGGCACCGCCATTCTGGCGTTCCTGCAGGTCGTTCTCGCGATCGGCGTCGGCGCTCTCGTTCGACAGTCGGCCGGTGCGATCGCGATCCTGCTGCTGTGGCCGCTGCTGATCGAGAACCTCGTAGGCCTCATTCCGAACGTCGGGGCGAAGATCCAGCCGTTCCTACCGTTCCTCAATGCCAATCACTTCCTCGGCTCCGACGGCGGAATCGACTTCCATTGGGGCCCGATCGGCGGACTGATCTACTTCGTCGCGTTCACCGCGGTGATCTTCGGGGCAGCGGTGTTCGTCGTCAATCGTCGGGACGCCTGACGCCACTCGCCGGTAGGGTGTCCGCTATGCGGATTTCCCTACTTGCAGGTAGCGCTGTCACTGTCTTGATTCTGGCCGGTTGCTCGTCCACCTCGGACGAGGAACCGGCCAGAGTTTTCGCGACACCCGACGGGCCCGGCCTGTCTGCCGCGGTCACCGAGGAGGCCTTGGTGGGGCACCTCGAACAGTTGGAATCAATCGCCGCCGACCACGACGGAAACCGCGCCGCCGGCACCGCCGGTTACGACGCCAGTGTCGATTATGTTGTCTCGCAACTCGAATCGGCAGGATTCGAGGTCACCACCCCGGAATTCGAATTCGAGACCTTCGAGGCGCAGACCCAAACCCTGTCGCTCGCGGGCACCGAGATTCCGGTGATCGCACTCAGTTACTCGCCGACCACCACCGCCGAGGGGATCACCGCACGCGTCGTCGGCGCTCCCGCCGGTGCGGACGGCTGCGAGGCAGCCGATTACACCGGCCTCGACCTGGCCGGAGCCGTCGCGGTGGTGCCGCGCGGAGTGTGCCCGTTCGGCGTGAAGCAAACCGTCGCAGCAGAACTGGGAGCGGCCGCCGCGATCATCGTCAACAACGAACCGGGGCCGCTCGATTCGGGCACACTCGGCGACGCCGACACCGCGCGGATCCCGACCGGCGGTGTCAGCCAGGAGGACGGCGCGGCCGTTCTCGCCGCACCCGAGGTGACGCTGACACTCGTCACCGAAACCGAAACGACCACCAGTCGCAACATCATTGCGCAGACCACCACCGGTTCGACCGAGAACGTCGTGGTCACCGGTGCCCATCTCGACAGCGTCCCGGAGGGCCCCGGCATCAACGACAACGGAACCGGAACGGCGGCAGTCCTCGAGACCGCACTGCAGATGGGCAGCGCCCCCGAGATCACCAACGCGGTGCGTTTCGCGTTCTGGGGTGCCGAGGAGAACGGACTCGTCGGTTCCACCAAGTACGTCGAGGGCCTGTCCGACGAGGACAAGCGAAACATCGCGCTGTACTTGAACTTCGACATGATCGGCTCGCACAACGCCGGATACCTCGCCTACGACGGAGACGACTCCGACCAGGTGGGTGAGCCCGCCGGACCGGCCGGATCCGACGCCATCGAGCGCACTTTCGTCGAGCGACTGGCCGAGGAGGGTGTAGCCGTCGACGGGACCGATTTCGACGGTCGCTCGGACTACGGCCCGTTCATCGAGGTCGGCATCCCCGCCGGCGGCGTGTTCAGCGGAGCGGACGAGAACAAGACCGCAGCGCAGGCCGAGAAGTGGGGCGGCACCGCGGATCAGACGTTCGACGAGAACTACCACACCGACCAGGACACCCTGGCGAACGTCGACCGCGCCGCACTGGCGAAGAACGGTGCGGCCGTGGCCTACGGCATCGGCGTCTACGCGCAGTCGGTGGAGGGCCCCAACGGGGTTCCGGTGGGTGCCGAGCGCGAGGCCGCGCGCGCCGAAGGGTGAGGGAAAGTATGTGTAACCGTGGGTTACGCTCGATGCTGTGAACGCAGTCGTCTCCTCGGTCGTGGAGTGGGTCCGCACCACCAACCGAGCGCCCGCGGTGGTCGGGGCGGTTCGGCGTGTGCGCCGCGCACTACCGGGTGACCCCACGTTCGGCGATCCCCTGTCGATCGACGGTCCGGGCCGAGCCCTGGCCGTCGCCCGCGTCGCCGACAGGTTCCTGGCTGCGAACGGACTCGACGACGAACCCGGCGCGTCTCGCGAAGTGGGTCTCGGGGCGCTGCAGCTGTGGCAGGCGATCCTCGAACGCGCAGGCCGAGGCCGCGGTGAGCACGATGTCACCATCGTGTTCACCGACCTCGTCGGGTTCTCGTCCTGGTCGCTCCGGGCCGGCGACACCGCGACCCTGACGTTGCTGCGCAAGGTCTCCAAGGCCGTCGAACCCGAGGTCGCATTCCGCGGCGGCCACGTCGTCAAGAGGCTGGGCGACGGCATCATGGCGGTGTTCGCCGACGCGGGCAAAGCAGTCGACGCGGTCTTCGCGGCCCGAGAGGCACTGAAGGGCGTCGACGTCGACGGCTACACCCCGACGATGCGCGTCGGCATCCACACCGGCAGCCCGCGTCAGGTGGGATCGGACTGGCTGGGCGTCGACGTCACCGTCGCCGCCCGGGTGATGCAGACCGGCGGCAACGGCAACGTGATGATCTCCGCGTCGGCCCTCGAGGCGGTCCCGCCTGAGGTGCTCGACGCCTTGCACGTGGTCTCCAAGCCCTATCGCCGCAGCTTCTTCGCTCCGAAGATCAAGGGCGCACCCGACGACCTACGCATCCTCCGACTCGTGCAGTCGCCACAGCGGTGACACCGGTCCGTGGCCCGCGCCCAGATCGTAGGACGCAGCCAGACAGCGGGTGACCCACTCCTTGCCGAACGCGACCGCGTCGGGCATGGAATAGCCGTGTGCCAGCGCCGACGCGATCGATGCGGCGAGGGTATCGCCGCCGCCGTGATCGTTGCCGGTGTCGATGCGCTCGCTGGTGAACTCGAGGAAGGTGTCGCCGTCGAACAGCAGGTCGGTGCTGTGCGTCGACGTCCGCAGGTGACCGCCCTTGACCAGGGCCCACTGCGCGCCCAACCCGTGCAGGGCCTCCGCGGCGCGGTGCGCGCTCGAGTCGTCGACCACGTCGATGCCGGTGATGAGCCGAACCTCGTCGAGGTTGGGGGTGACCAGCGAGGCGATGGGGAAGAGGGTGTGGCGGATGGCGTCGAGGGCTTCCGCGTGCAGCAGTGGGTCACCGTGCATCGACGCGCACACCGGATCGACGACCAGGGGAACCGGCTGATCTCGGCCGATACCCACCTCGGTGCACACGGCCGTGACAGCTTCGATGATCGCGGTGGAGGCCAGCATTCCGGTCTTCGCTGCGCCGACCCCGATGTCGGAGACGACGGAGCGAACCTGCGCAGCGACGACGTCCGGCGGAATCTCGTGGAAGCCCGTCACGCCGACGGTGTTCTGGACCGTGACCGCAGCGACGGCGATGCAGGCGTGGACACCCAGCAAGGCCATCGTTCGACTGTCCGCCTGGATTCCGGCTCCGCCGCCGGAGTCGGTTCCGGCGATGGTCAGCGCGCGGACGGGAGTCTCGCCGTTGGGCGTGAGCGGTAGGAACTTCACGAGAGAAGACAGTACCGGCGGGCGGAGAGACGGGGGGTCGCTGCCGTCGACACGGTTTGCCGAGCAGATGGCGAAAATATGGGCTGGCCTTGAATGTTGTTGTATCACAACGTCGAACAGGGTCACTTATGATCCGTACCAGCATTGTTGTCCTGTTCGGCGGACGAACCTACGCATCCGAAGGTTTGTTGGTAGAAAAGGTGACAGACCCACCGTGCGCATGTTTAATAGTGGTGCACGTCACATCGTTTTCACTCGTTCATCACTCCACACACAGCGAAGGAGGCGTCCCATGCTGGCAAGTTCTCCTAGCGCTGATGTCTCGATCAACAAAGACCAGAACCGGTTCGAGCTTCGACTCAACGGCGATCTCGTCGGGATCGTCGGCTTCTACGAGGTCGAAGGAAACGGCTCGCGCGCGACGCGTACTCATGTCGTGTCCTTCATGCACACGGTCGTCACCGAGGACTTCGGTCATCAAGGACTGGCCGGCATTCTGGTGCGCCGCGCGCTCGACAGTGCTCGGTCCTACGGCTGGAAGGTCAAGCCCGTCTGCACGTACGTGCAGCGCTTCGCCGCGGCCAACCCGGAGTACAACGACATGCTCGTCGCGCTCTGACGTTTCTTTCCCGGGTTGTCGACCGGTCACGGTAGGACCGGTCACATTCAGGGCACGACTCGGCGACGATCGAGGCACTCGCCTCGCGTCACATGGACAACACTGATCTCATAAGTGACATGAGTCACATACTTCCTCGACGAGCCGACGCGGTTCCCTCGGTCGATCGACCCGTCGTTCGCATCGAGGACGACGTCGATCACTACAGGTTCGATCTCTTCGTCGACGACGAACTCGTCGGCATTCTCGGGTACCGCTTCGGTGAGGGTGACGACGGCGGCGTCGGCCCGGTCGTCGCACTCATGCACACCGTCGTCAAAGAGGAATACGGCGACCGCGGATGGGCGGGAGTGCTGGTGCGAGCCTCACTCAACACCGCTCGCGATCGACAGTGGCGCATCGTCCCGATCTGCACCTACGTCCGGCGCTATCTGGCGCAGCACGAGGAATTCATGGATCTGATCGCCGAATAGAGAGCAGTGCTCTTGTTTTGTTGACGCATCGAGTGAATACTGCTTCCTGTAGAGAGCGCCGCTCTCGAAAGGATGGCTTTACCGATGCGTGTAGCTCTGTATCTGTTCGTCGGAGTCATGTTCGCCGCATATCCCGCACTGCGCCCCTACTCGGACGAGGAAGGCACCGCGGGAGCCGACGCGTTCGCATCCTCGAATTGGGTGCTCGCCCACACCTTCGCCATGCTCGGCTTCGTCGCGCTCGCACTGACCGTGCTCTACGCCGGTCGACGGTCCGATCTTGCGGTCGTGACCACCTGGATCGGCGTCGGGTTGGTGCTGCCGTACTACGGCGCAGAAACCTTTGCCCTGCATGCGCTGGGTGTCGATGCCGTACAGAACGCGAACCCGGGCCTGATCGATCTGGCCGACCCGATTCGGTACTCGCTCGTGCAGTCCGTCATGTTCGGGCTCGGACTGGTGCTGATCGGTGTCGGGCTGGTGGCATTCGCTCTACGCAACCGCTACGCCGTGGTGCTCGCTGCAGGTTTCGTGCTGTTTCTCCCGCAGTTCTACACCCCGCCGGCCGTGCGGATCGCGCACGGAGTGCTGATCGCCGTCGGGGCGATTGTTGCCGCCAGGGCCGTGGCGAACAGGTCGGCGGACGCTGTTCAGCCGATCTCCACGATCACCGGAGCGTGATCGCTGGCCCCCTTGCCCTTGCGTTCCTCGCGGTCGATCGACGCACCGGTCACCCGAGCCGCGAGAGCAGGGGAGGTCAACGCCATATCGATGCGCAGACCCTGCTTCTTGGGGAACCGCAACTGCGTGTAGTCCCAGTACGTGTACGTCCTGGGCTCGGGGGTGAACTGCCGCGTCACCTCGGTGAAGCCGGCGTCGCCGAACGCGGTGAAGGCGTCGCGCTCGGCCTGCGAGGTGTGGGTCTTGCCCTCGAAAAGAGCCGGATCCCAGACGTCGTCGTCGGTGGGCGCGATGTTCCAGTCGCCCACGAGTGCGATCTGTGCCTGCGGATCCGCTGCCACCCACGCCTGTGCGTCGGCCTTCAGCGCAGCGAGCCACTCGAGCTTGTAGGTGTAGTGCGGATCGGCGAGTTCGCGGCCGTTCGGCACGTACAGGCTCCAGACGCGAACCCCGTCGCACGTGGCACCGATGGCGCGGGCCTCCTGAGCGGGGTCGATCTCGGGATCCTTGCTGAACCCGGGCTGATCCTCGAACCCGACCTGCACGTCGTCCAGGCCGACGCGGGATGCGATCGCGACGCCGTTCCACTGACTCAACCCGACGTGGGCCACCTCGTACCCGATGTCGGTGAACCGCTCGTAGGGAAACTGTGCGTCCTTGCACTTGGTTTCCTGCATCGCCAGGACATCGACATCGGATCGTTGCAGCCAATCGACGATTCGATCCTGACGAGAGCGGACGGAGTTCACATTCCAGGTAGCCAAGCGCACGGAGAGGAACCCTATCGAACGTCCCCGACAAGCTCGCGACCGATTGCTTCGGCCATTCGGGGCGGTACTGCATTGCCGATCTGACGGGCCCGATCCGTGAGTGTTCCCGCAAACGTGAAGTCCATTGGGAAGCTCTGAATCAGAGCTGCCTCGCGCACCGAAATCGCGCGGTCCTGGTCGGGATGCCCGAATCTGCCGTTCGAGTAGCTGATGCACCGAGTGGTCATCGCCGTCGCAGGCTTGTCCCATGCCAATCGCCCGTATACGTCAGTGTGCCCGTTGTGATCGCGGTGGCAGTCGAGGATCAATTCGTCATCAACCCAGGAAGCTCGCGTACCCCCCTCCGGTGTCTGCTGAATGCGACGGAGATTGATCGGACTCAATCTCATTGCTACATGGTCGACGTCCTGAGGGTCTGTCTCTCCTGCGGCCAGCCGTGGTAAATCCCATATCTCGTCTCGCACGGTCCGAGGACGCACCATCTCGACAACCGCCTTCGATAGCTCGGGCTGGCCGACGCGCGACGCGACGAGGACCAGCCGACGTCGAGTCTGGGCGACCCCGAAGTCCAATGCACTGACGACATCGACGTCGACTTTGTAGGACCGACGTTTCAATGATGCGACGAATTGCTGAAAGAGCCTGCTGCCCTCCAACTTCTGGATGCCAGGCACATTCTCCACAAGCACATAGTCCGGGAGGAATTGTTCGACGAAGAGCTGAAAACTCGACAGCAGGTTGCGACGAGGGTCGAGTGCGCTCCGGCCTCGGTTCTGCTTCGAGAACGGCTGACATGGAGCGCAACCAGCGAAGAGCAGTGGTCCGTCGGGTATCGCCTTGGACAGCTCTGCCACGGTGAGCTCCCGGATGTCCTTCTCGAACATGTGTGCCTGAGGAAAGTTGGCGGAGTAGCTTCTCGCCGCAATGGGGTCGTTGTCGACGGCAGCAGCAATATCTAGGCCGGCATCCCGCAGTCCGAGGCTTGTACCGCCGCACCCCGCGAAGAAGTCGACGACAGCAACCACGATCATCGCTCCTTGGGTTCGGTGTTCGCGTTGGCCGAGCTGGGCTGATCGAGGAATGAGGTCACAACGGCTCGTATCTCATTCAAGGCGGGGTGGGAGGTACTGACCGTCGCCAGCACTTGCTCCTGGTGCGCCTCGATCTGGTGGGCTTGCGGATGCGCGCCGCTTTCTAGATCGAGCATATCGCTCGTTCGTGTCCTCCAGAACGCCTTTGCTTCCTTGGCCCGAACGCCTGGATTATCGCTACTGGAGTAGATGGGTTCGAGTTCCGCGAGTTCGGCTAGCAGGACCTCGGGGCAATCGGATCCTGGCAAGTAGCGGACGTGATGGTGCATCCACCGAAGCAGAATTTGTTCTGCTTCGACCTTCCTCGTTCGGGTCCTCGGATCATCACCGCCGTCCACCAAGAGCTTGGGGTCACCGTCGCAGAGGGCCCGGAGAGTGCTGCCGTAGTCCGAGATGGCGATCGTATTCGGCAGCGGAATCGCCCCACGATTCTGATCACCGTCAAGTAACACGAGACTTCGACTCTGGTGAGACTTGGCCATCATCGGAACGAAGTGAACAAGTATGTTGGATGCGCCCCCCAACGGAACTATCCTCAACCTTCGCTTAGCCTCCGCTGCGATCGGTCGAATTGCGCGCTCTACCAGCTTCTTCGCGAGTTGATCCTCAACATAGATCGAGAGGAGGTCGTCGGTCTCGATCCCAAGGCGAATAAAGGCATCGCGAGGTTCCGTGGACTGAGAGGTAAGGAACACCTTTCCAGAAGCAGGATTCAGGTCGAGTACTTTTATTGCTGTTGCCGGAAGGGTACGAATCATCTCCGGTGAGTGGGTGGCAAGAACTACCTGGTGACGTTTTTCCTTGATTTGCTGACGGATGAAATCGAGCAGCGCGTTTTGGGCGCGAGGATGAAGCGAGACCTCCGGTTCGTCGAGAAGGATGAGAGTTGCCGGCGCGGCTTGCAGTATCTGACGGACCATCATCGTGATCGCGAACTCACCACTACCTGCGAATGCTTCCGAGTAACGAAGTTCGCCACTGACCATCCGAATGGTCCATCCGGGACTGTCCAGTCCGGTCGGCTTGAAGTAGTTGTGCTCGATGAAGTCGATTCTGCTGTAGGAACGTCCAAGTATCGACGAGATCGCCGTGAGTTCAGCTGATGTCGCCTCGAACGGCCCAGACAAAATCCGTTCTGTACCGAAATAGACATCGGATGCGAGTCGTGAATCGAACGCTGCTGCAAGTCGCTTGGACCACTTGCGAATACGGTCCTTGCGTTGTTGATTCGACTTGTCGTTCTCGGACGGTCCGTGATGAAAATATCTGTCGAACGCCGAAATTTCGGTGCGAAAATCGAGGTAGAGAACCTTCTTGTCGATCGCCTTCCAGCGGGTGCGGGTTCGGTCAGGGCTGCCTTCGGGATAGGCCGCATCCGACGGCATCGGGCTCATCCCCGCAGAAATTATCGGCCGAGAGGGCTCGAAGTAGTCGGGATCAAGTGTGCGACCCGCCGATTTGGCACCCTTGGCCTGAATACGAGCCTTGATCGCTTCGACGACCTTCCCGTATCCGATCGAGAGGTAGCCGTGGACCACTTGTTGGCGTTCGTTACCGATGGGATCCAAATCGGTGTTGAACATGGTTGCGCCAAGGCCGACGTAATCGGTGGAACCCTCGATCGCCCGCAAGATACTTGTCTTATTTGTTCCGTTCGGGCCGATCAACGCTGTCAACGGATGTGTGAACTCGATTTGCAGCATCGGTTCAAGATTCTTGAAGTGCGGAAATCGTACGTGCCTGACGTACGGTTCCAGTTTCTTGGCCGCGAGCAAATTCTGCAACGCTTGGTCGTCCTGCGATTCGTACAACCTGCCCCCCGTCCCAAACCAGGATCCTGCCACACGACGTCGCTTCCAGTGTCATTGTGGCGCTTGCCGGGCATAGCGATAGCGATGGTGATCCACGAATCCCAGATCTCGATACAGGGCAACGGCCTCGGTGTTCTCGACGGCCACCTGCAGGTACGCGTGCGTCGCGCCGTGCTCGCGTCCCCAGCGCACCAGTTCTCCGCACATCAGGGTGCCGAGCCCGTTGCGCCGATGATCCGGGGAGACCCAGAGCGAGGTCAGTCCCACCCAGCAGCGACCGTCCGGGGCGGTGGTCACCGCGGCGCGACCGACCGCGGCTGCCGACGACGAGCGCGCGCCGATCATCCCGAAACCGAGGGTTCCGCCCCGAACCGCCGAGACCACCTCCGCTGCGCCCGCGGGAGCCGCGCGGCCCTGGTAGTACAAGCGATCCAACCACTGTCGTAACGGTTCCGAGGTGACGGTGATCGCCGAGTCACCCTCGCGTAGAACGAGATCGGAGATGTCTGCCGCCATGACGGCGCTTTCGTTGTACGTCGACCAACCCGCCGGGGGAGTGCCGAGGCGATCGGGAAGGGCGAGCGTCGGCGGTAATCCGCGAGCGGCGTATCGGGCTGTGATGCGCGCCAGCGTCTCTGGTGTCGTCGACGCTCCGGGCTCGAGCGGCACGGCCGAATTGGCGCGGCCGGTGAACCCGTGACCGAAACGCAGTTGCCAGCCGTCGATCCATTCCCGCTCGACGCCCGGCCAGCCGTCGGCAGCGGCGGCTTCGAGCGAACGGATCTCCGAGGTTCGAATCGGCTTGGGCGCCAGGGGTTTCAATGCCACGACTCGGTCGGCGGCAACTTGAACCAGTGTGCCGTCCCGGCCGCGCACCGAGACCGCGCCGGCGTCGCTGGACACCAGTTCACCGATCACGTCCGTCATCGGGTGGGTGTGGCCGGGTGGCAACCGATAGCGAAGCATCACCCGCGTACCCACCGGGACGGTCAGTCGTCGTCCTCGTCGTCGTGGCCGAACGGGTCGTCCACCGTGCCGGGTGTCCAGCTCAGTCCGGGCACGCCCCACCCGGCGCGCTTGATGGCCTTCTTGGCCGCCCGCGCATGCCGTCCGATGAGCACGTCGGTGTAGAGGAAACCGTCGAGATGACCCACCTCGTGCTGGAGCATACGAGCGAAGAAGCCGCGGCCCTCGATGTCGACGGGATCGCCCTTGGCGTCCGTACCGGTCACCCTGGCCCACTCGGCGCGCCCGGTGGGGTGCTGCTCGCCGGGGACGGACAGACAGCCCTCGTCGTCGTCATCGGGATCGGGCATCGTCTCCGGAATCTCCGACGTCTCGAGCACCGGGTTGACGACCTCGCCGCGGCGGCGGAAGATCTTGCCGTCCTCGCCTTGATCGGGGCAGTCGTAGATGAACAGACGCTTGCCGACGCCCACCTGATTCGCGGCGAGACCGACGCCGTTCGCGGCGGCCAACGTCTCGTACATGTCGGCGATCAGCTCGGCCAGCTCGGCGGGTGACTCGGTGACGGGTGCGGTTGCGGTGTGCAGCACCGGATCGCCGACGATCCGGATGGGAAGAATTGCCATGGTTGTGAAGGATAGTGGGCGGGAGTGGAGCCTGCGGAACGACCCGAGTGCCTGCTGCATGTGGTCGAGCACATGGAACACGCCACGCGCCGGTACCTCGCGGGAGCCGTGCTCGAGCCGTCGAACGTGGTTGAATGATCCCCGAAGTACAACCGTGTAATTCGGTCGGTGCTCCTTTGGGTGCCGGCAGTGCTGAGGGAAGCAGATTTCTCCGGGTGGGTGATCTTGCAGACCCGAGGAAGTCGAGAAGTCGAGGAGTGGGATGGACGGCGCAGCAGCGCGTGACTCGAACCAGTCTCAGCAACCGGGAAGTTCGGACGGCTCACAGGATCCGAACGAGGTCGGTGCGGACGGACTGAGTCGACGAGAGCACGACATCCTGTCCTTCGAGCGGCAGTGGTGGAAGTACGCCGGGGCGAAGGAAGAGGCCATCAAGGAACTCTTCTCCATGTCGGCAACCCGCTACTACCAGATCCTGAACGCGTTGGTCGATCGTCCCGAGGCACTTGCCGCTGATCCGATGCTGGTCAAGCGCCTGCGCCGGTTGCGTGCGAGTCGGCAGAAGGCTCGTGCGGCACGTCGACTCGGGTTCGACGTCTGAGCAGGTCCTCGAGTTCCGTGTGCTGGGTCGCCGTCGACGGTCGGCTAGGGTCGACTACGTGAGCAGCCCGAACCCGGAACAGACCGGGCCACCACTCCGTGCCCTGGCCATGGTGTTGATCTCGCTCGCGATTCTGTTCGCGGCGATCGGCGCGTTGTCGCTGACGGGTTCCGATTCCGACAACTCGGCCGCCGAGCCCGCCGCCGAGACGACGAGTGCACCGGCTGCGGTAGCACCCACCGCACAGGCTCCGGCGGCTCAGGTACCGGCAGGTGACGCGACGACCAGCAGCGCGCCGACCACCACCACCTCGGGCACCCCCGCCGACGTCGAGGTGCGGGTTCTGAACAACTCCAACATCTCCGGTCTCGCGGCAGGCACCGCAAGTACGTTGACCGCCGAGGGATGGACCGTCGCCGAGACCGGCAACTTCAGCGAAGCCCAGTTCGCTCAGACCGCGGTGTACTACGGCACCGCCGCAGGCGAGGAACAGGCCGCGCAGACGATCGCCACGCAGCTCGGAGTCCCGGCCGAACCCAAGCCGACCTCACTCGAATCCACGGCAGGCGTCGTCGTCATCGTGACTCAGTAGTCCTGCAGCGGCCAGTTGCACAGCATCGACTTCCGTGCCCGATTCGGCTGAATCGGTCGGCACGTTATCATTTCCGAGCCCGGCGAAACTGCCTGAAAGAGGAGCGATTTCCGATGGACATGTTCAAGCGACGCACTGCTGCGACCCGATCGTTGCGTTACGTGGCCCCGGTCCTCGCGATCGCGGCGCTCGGGCTCTCCGCCTGCAGCAACGGCGAGGTTCCGTCCGATGTCCCCGGAACCGTCCCTCCGGTCTGGACCGGCGAGGCCGATCCGTCGGCAGAAGCCGTGGCGGGTGACGGCCCGGCCGAGTCGGGCTCCGGCGACACCATCGAGGGCACACTGCGCGACGCCGGCGGTGCCGAGGTGGGCACGGTCTCGTTCGCGGCCGAGGGCGACAAGCTCACCGTCACCGCCGAGGTCGAGGGCATGACCCCCGGCTTCCACGGCTTCCACGTCCATGCCGTCGCCGCCTGCGAGCCGAACTCCGTGGCACCGACCGGTGGAGATCCGGGCGCGTTCCTGTCCGCTGGTGGTCACCTGCAGGTCGACGGCCGCACGGAGCACCCGGCCAGCGGTGATCTGACGTCCATCCAGGTCGGCGAGGACGGCACCGGAATGCTCGTCACCACCACCGACGCGATCACACTCGACGATCTGCGTGCGGACGGTGCCGGAACCTCGGTGATCGTGCACGAGGGTGCCGACAACTTCGCCAACATCCCGCCGCGATACACCCTGCCCGACGGTGCCGCTGTGCCGGACATGACGACTCTGATGACCGGCGACGCCGGCTCGCGGGCGGCATGCGCGGTACTGCAGTAGTTTGAACGCTCCCCGGATCGACTTCGCGAGTTCACCGCGCCCGACGCTCGGCGTCGAGTGGGAGATCGCGCTGGTCGACAAGAACACGCGGGACCTGGTCAACTCTGCCGAGGCGGTCATGGACGGCGTCCGCGATCTCGCCGGGGACACCCCGCGGGTGACCAAGGAACTGCTGCGCAACACCGTCGAACTCGTCACCGGAGTGTGCGAGAACGTCGGGGAGGCCATGGAGGACCTCGGCGGCTCGCTGGAATTGGTGCGGCGCGCCGCGGACCCATTGGGAATCGATCTGTTCTCGGCGGGCACTCATCCGTTCGCCGAGTGGTCCACCCAGCAGCTCACCAGTTCTCCGAGCTACGACGAGTTGATCGCTCGTACCCAGTGGTGGGGTCGGCAGATGCTGATCTGGGGTGTGCACGTGCACGTGGGTGTGTCGTCTCCCGACAAGGTCTTTCCCATTCTCAACTCGCTGCTGCTGCAGTACCCGCACCTGCTGGCGCTGTCGGCGTCCTCGCCGATCTGGGCGGGCAACGACACCGGCTACGCCAGCAATCGGGCGTTGATGTTCCAGCAGCTGCCGACGGCCGGTCTGCCGTTCCAGTTCGAGGACTGGTCGCAGTTCGAGGGATTCGTCCGCGATCAGCTCAAGACCGGCGTCATCGAGCAACTCGGCGGCATGCACTGGGACATCCGTCCTGCTCCCAAGTGGGGCACGATCGAGGTTCGGGTGTGCGACGGGGCGTCGACGAAGCGGGAGCTCGCGGCTCTCGTCGCGTTGACACACTGCCTCATCGTCCATCTCGACGAACGTCTCGAAGCGGGGGAGACCCTGCCGTCGATACCGCCGTGGCACGTGCAGGAGAACAAGTGGCGGGCCGCGCGGTACGGCCTCGATGCCGAGATCATCCTCGACTCCGACAGCAACGAACGGCTGGTCACCGACGATCTGCACGATCTGCTCGAGAAGCTGACGCCGACGGCCGTCCGACTGAACTGCGTCGACGAACTGGCAGCAGTGGCCGACATTCCCCGGCGGGGGGCGTCGTACCAACGTCAGCGGGCGGTGGCCGCGCAATCGGGCGGCGACCTGCGAGCCGTCGTCGAATCGTTGGTCACCGACCTCCGATCCTGATCCGCTCGCCTACTGGTCCGATTCGTTCGGTTCCATCTCGTTGACGATCAGCAGTCCGTCGCGGCCGCGCTGTTCGCGGTAGGCGACGCGGCCGACCGTGTGCGCGATGACCGGAGCGGTGACCAGGGTGAAGATGCCCACCAGCACCAGCATCCAGATGTCTACGTTGCCGCGCAGGCTGATGATGGCCCCGATCAGAACCATGATCAGCCCGACCACCTGTGGCTTGGTGGCCGCGTGCATCCGCGAGAGGGTGTCGGGAAAGCGCACGATGCCCACCGCCGCGGTGAAGGCGAGCAGGGCTCCGAACAGGATGAAGACGGAAGAAATGACCTGGGCTACGGTGCTCATTCGTCCCTCACAGTGTTGTTCATTCGTCCCTCACCCTGAATCGTGCGATGCTGACCGACCCGACGAAGCTGACCAGTGACAGCGCGACGATGGCCGGTACGAGGGTGGTGTCGCGGCTGTACACGGCCCACACGCCGAGACCGCACATCGAGACGGCGAGGATCGTGTCCATCGCGACGAGACGGTCGAGCGTGCTCGGTCCGTCGAGCAATCGGTACGCGGTGAGAATCGCGGCACCGATCAGGAGGGCTCCGGCAATCGCCAGTACGACGGTCACGACCAGTCCCCCTTCCTCTTGTCGTCGGTCTTCTTGTCGTCCCGAGGCGCGTCCGAATCGACCGGGATCGGATCGTCGCCGAGCACTCCGTGGTACTGCTGGTACTCCTGGAAGTGCAACGGGCTCGGCTTCCAGTCGGAGTCTCGCTCGAACGCGGCGATGAAGAGCTTCTCCATGTTTCGTACGTAGGCGTAGAAACCGTCGACGGCCTTCTGGGTGCCCATGTCCAACACGTGCACGTAGAGCAGGCGTCTGGTCCGGTCGATTTCGAGCACCATGGTGCCGGGCACGAGATTCATCGCGTCGACGAACAGGGTGAGCACCAGATCGGACTTGATCGCGATACGGCAGCGCAGCACCCCGGTGACCGGTGGAGCCTTGGGCCGGATGGCCAGCCAGGCCACGCTGAAGCTCGATTCCATTGCGTAGTAGAGAAATACGACGGCCAGCTTGACGAGTGAGAACACGTGGATGCGGCCCTCGACGGGAACGCGAGGCAACGGCAGCAGCACCATGATGAGCAGTCCCACCGCGATGCCACCGAGGATGTTCGCGGCAGAGACGTTGCCCCACAACAGAACCCAGATGGCGGTCAACCACGCGAGAGTCCACACGCGTAGCAGAAGGGAGCGGTTCATCTTCATCGAGTGCCTTCCTCGTCTCCGCGAGCCTGCTCGGCGGCCTGATCTCCGACGAATTCCGCTCCGCGCACCGCATCGATGTACACCGATCGATCACGAAGGTCGGCCGCGGCGCGATCACTGATGTCGATGATGGGGCCCGCGAACACCGTCATGGCCAAGCCGACGGCAACGAGCCCGATCGTCGGGATCAGCATGAAGGCCGGCATCCGGCCCACGTCCTCGCGATCACCGAACGCGATGTCCGAGGAGTCGTCGAGCAGCGCGGACGGGCTGTTGTCCGCCAGGTCGCCCTCGGGGGCGTCGGCGCGAGCACGCCAGAACGCTTTGGTCCACACACGGGCGACGACGTACAGCGTCAGCAAGCTGGTGACCGTTCCGCCCGCGACGAGCAACCAGGCCAACACGCTGCCCTGCTCGCTACCGGCCTGCAGCAGTGCGACCTTGCCGATGAAGCCCGAGAACGGCGGAATGCCACCGAGATTGAGGGCCGGCACCAGGAACACGATCGCCAGCACCGGGCTGGCCGCAGCCAGACCGCCGAGGCGTCGAAGAGACGACGAGCCGGCCTGACGCTCGATGAGACCGACGACGAGGAACAGTGTCGTCTGCACCAGAATGTGGTGGGCGACGTAGTAGATCGAGCCGGACAGTCCCGATTGCGTCGACAGCGCGACGCCGAAGATCATGTAGCCGATATGACTGACGAGGGTGAACGAGAGCAGTCGTTTGATGTCGCTCTGTGCGATGGAACCGAGGATGCCGACGAGCATCGTCAGCAGGCCACAGACCATCAGTACGTTGTCGAGCGAGCCGTCGGGGAACAGTAGGGTGTGGGCGCGAATGATCGCGTACACACCGACTTTCGTCAGCAGGCCGGCGAACACGGCGGTGACCGGTGCCGGGGCGGTGGGGTAGGAGTCGGGCAGCCACGTCGAGAGTGGGAACACCGCGGCCTTGATGCCGAACGCGACCAGCAGGACGGCGAAGATCGCGGTCCTCGTTCCTGGGTTGATGTCGTCCATCCGTACCGCGATGTGGGCCAGGTTCAGCGTTCCGGTTGCGCCGTACACCAGCGCGATGCCGATCAGGAAGATCAGCGAGGACACCATCGACACCATCACGTACGACACGCCCGCGCGTACCCGGTCCGCACTCGCGCCGAGGGTCAGCAGCACGAACGACGCCGCGAGCAACACCTCGAAGCCGACGAACAGATTGAACAGGTCCCCTGCGAGGAACGCGTTGCAGACACCTGCGGTCAACGCGAGGTAGGTCGGCAGGAAGATCGAGACGGGCTGGTTCTCGCTGCCGTCGCGGATGCCCTGACCGATCGAGTAGACCATGACGGCCAGCAGGACTATCGACGAGACGACGAGCATCATCGCCGACAGGCGGTCCACCACGAGGGAGATGCCGAGCGGGGAGTCCCAGCCGCCGACCTGCAGTGCGCTGGTGCCGTCGCGATCGGCGAGGTAGAGCATCACCGACGAGATGGCGACCACAGCGGTCAGCGCGACGAGGGTGATGAAACGCTGAGCGCGAGGACGTCGACCCAGCACCAGAGTCAGCGCCGCCGCCAACATCGGAATCAGTACCGGCAGCGGAGTCAGAACGTCGATCACTCCTGGGGAGATCGTCACTGTTCGTCTCCCTTCTTCTGTGGCCTGCTGTCGTCCTTCTCGGCTGTGTCGATTCCGTCGAGCCCGCGCACCTGCGGATCGTCGTCGTCGTTGTCGAAATCACCGTCGTGCAGGTCCTCGTAGCATTCGAGGTCCTCGCGATTGACGAGTTGTTCGATCGGAATCGGGTTGCCCTTCGAGTCGAACGCGTCGCCGCCGAAGCTCGGCTCGCCCGTCACCGGGTCGTCCGAGCGGTCGCGGTCGGGGGCCTCGGCCATCGAGCGACGCCGGGAGACCTTGGTGTCCTCGGGGTCGTTCTCCACGTCGTCCTTGGTGTTGAGAGTGAACGACCGATACGCCAGCGCCAGGACGAACGCGGCGATACCCATCGTGATGACGATCGCCGTCAGGATCACCGCCTGGGCCAGGGGATCGGCCATCTCCTGATTGACGGCGTTGTCGCGACCCACGATGGGGGGTGCCCCCGCGGGCCCGCCGACGGTCAGCAACAGCAGATTGACGCCGTTGCCGAACAACAGCAGCCCGAGCAGCATCTTGGTGATGCTGCGTTCGAGCAGTAGATACACACCCGATGCGACGAGAACACCGGTGATGATCAGCATTCCGAGATCTGCGGTCATGGGGCGCTCACTCGGCCTTGGCTCTGCATTTCCACCTGTGCGTCGAGACGGGCGCCGAGACTACGGAGCACGTCGAGTACCAATCCGACCACGATGAGATACACACCGAGGTCGAAGAACAATGCGGTGACCAACTTGATGTCGCCGAGAATCGGCAACGTCACCTCCAACGTCGCCGAGGACAACGCAGGCGCTCCGAGGAACATCGACGCCACCGCGGTACCGGCCGCGAAGATCAACCCGAGACCGAGGATCTTGCCGGCGTCGATCGGCACTGCCTCGCCGAGCTCGTAGCGCCCACCCGCCAGGTACCGCAGCACCAGCGCGAGTCCGGCGGTGAGGCCACCGGCGAAACCGCCGCCGGGGGCGTTGTGGCCGGAGAAGAAGAAGTAGATCGAGAGCACCATGATCGTCGGGAAGATCAATCGCGTCGTGACCTCGAGAATCAACGAGCGATGTCGCGGATCGATCAGATCGCCGCCGAGCAACCACGTCGTCTCCGCGGCGAAATTCGCATCCGAGGACGATGCGGGGGCGTCGGACACCCGCGGAGCGCTGCCGAACCGGCGGTTGCGGAAGACCAGGCTGGCCACGCCCGTCGCCGCGACGAGCAGAACGCAGATCTCGCCGAGGGTGTCCCAGGCGCGGATGTCCACGAGGATGACGTTGATGACGTTCTTGCCGTCGCCCAGGTCGTAGGCGGCGTCCGGCAGGAGCAGCGACACCGGGGCGGTGTTTCGGGCGTTCATCGCGAATGCGCCCAGCACACTGACGGTCGCTCCGACGGCGACGGCCAGCACGGCGCGGGGGCCGCGCGAACCGGCCGAGCCCCGATCGTCGACCTCGGCCGGCAGCTTGCGCAGCACCAACACGAACACCACGAGGGTGAGAGTCTCGACAAGGAACTGGGTCAGTGCCAGATCCGGTGCGCCGTGAATGGCGAAGATGACGCCGCAGCCGTAGCCGGTCAGACCGACGAGGATGACGCTGGCCAGGCGGTTGCGCATCACCGTGGCCCCGAGACCACCGGCGATCATGATCACACCGATGACCAGCTGCAACGGGGTGTTCCACAGGGTGTAGTCCAGGCCGGAGTCCTGGCCGACGAGCAACACGATCATCGGCAGCAGCACCAGAGTCAGCAGGATCGTGCCCTGGGTGAGGGGGAGCGAACCGCGCTGGGTGGTGCCGGTCAGGCGGATGGACAGGGCATCCATGTACTTGAGCACGTTGTCGTAGATGCGGTCTGCATTGCCGAGCGGGGGATGCTCGAACTTGAGCCGGTTGACGACCCGGTGGGCGATGAACAGCCCGACACCGCCGGTGACGACGACGACCGTCAGCGCGAGCGGAAGGTTGAATCCGTGCCAGAGGGCCAGGTGGTAGGGCTCCTGGCCGTACGACGGGAGGGTGCGGGCGTAGGGACTGACGATGCGGTCGACGATCGAGGATCCGAATCCGGCGATCACGCCGAGAACCGCCAGGAAAGCAGGTGCAGCCAGGAACAGTGCGGACGGTGCATGCATCGCCCTGACCGACGGACTCGGACGCTTGAGCTGCTTGCGTGCGAATGCGCCCCAGACGAATCGGATGCTGTAGGTGACCGTGAGAATCGAGCCGATCACCAGGCCCGCGACGACGACGGCCGCGACGATGGGATCGAGCGTCGGCGTGCTGATCACGGCCGACAACGCAGTCTCCTTGCCGACGAACCCGAGCATCGGCGGGAGTCCGGCCATGCTGGCCGCGGCCAGCGCCGCTATCGCGGCGAGCCAGGGAGCCTTCTTGCCCAGGTGGGCGAGCTTGCGGATGTCGCGGGTGCCGGTGGTGTGATCGACGATGCCCACGACCATGAACAGCGCCGCTTTGAACATCGCGTGCGCGATCACCATCGTCAGGCCGGCGAGCATCGCCTTCTCCGAACCGATGCCGACCAACACCATGAGAAAGCCGAGCTGACTGACGGTTCCGAACGCGAGGATCAGCTTGAGGTCGAATGCCCGCAGAGCTCGCCAACCGGCCAGGATCATCGACAGCAGTCCGAGGCTGATCACGGTGGCGCGCCACGGGCCGGAATCGGCGAACCCAGGGGCCAGGCGCGCCACCAGGTAGATGCCTGCTTTGACCATCGCGGCGGCATGGAGGTAGCCGCTCACCGGCGTCGGTGCGGCCATGGCTCCTGGCAGCCAGAAGTGCAGTGGCACGATGGCCGACTTGCTCAGTGCACCGATCAGGACCAGCACGATCGCGACACCGGGCAACCAACCGCCCGGCGCGTTCGCGACCAGCTCGGAGAGGTTGTAGGTACCGGAGACCTGGCCGAGGATGATGATGCCCACCAGCATCGCCAGGCCACCCGCGGTGGTGACGAGCAGCGCCTGAGTGGCTGCGCGTCTGCTCGAGGCACGCTCGGCGTAGTGACCGACGAGCAGGAACGACAGGACCGTCGTGATTTCCCAGAAGATGTAGAGCACCAGCATGTTGTCGCTGGTGATGAGGCCGAACATCGCACCCGAGAACGCGACCATCTCGGCGGCGAACAGCCCGAGCCGAGGTTCGTCGTCCTCGAAGTAGCGCGCACAGTAGAGCAGAATCAGGGCACCGATTCCGAGGACCAGCAGCGACATGATGGCGGCGAGCGAGTCGAATCGCATGTCGATGTTCATCGACAGGCCCGGGACCCATTCGATGTCGAGCTTCTGTTCGGTTCCCCAGTTGCCGAACACCCAGATCAGGCTGAGCAGAGGTACGAGCGCGAGGGGGAAAAAGGCATTGCGACCCCACCACCGGACCAGCAGCGGCGCGAGCAGCGCGGCGGCGGCGTGCGCAAGAAGAATGGCGAGCAAAAGTCACTCCGTCGTCTCGGTCGCATCGGCGGTCAAACCGAGCGGTGGTCGTAGGGCGGCGATGAGTAGGGTGTGCGAAGTCCGTGTGAAATTCGATGTGAGGCTTTGAGAAGTACGAACCGGTTGCCGAACGGCAGCCGTGAGTTGTCGATGTCCACTTTACTTTGCGTGGTCGGACGCGTGCCAAGCGGTACATAACGGTCGCGGTGACTCCGGTCGAGGGGAGCGCGTTGTCGTGAGCGGATCGAGGATCATTCGGACCGCCGGGCTGGCGTACGTCCGGAATCGCCGAATGATCCAGACGCGATCGGCCGGCAAATCCGCGTTCTACATGGCGGGCGGAAAGATCGACCCCGGCGAGACACCCGAGCAAGCCCTCCATCGGGAGATCAGAGAAGAGCTCGACGCGTCGGTGACGGGTGCCCGGCTGCTCGGGGTGTTCGAGTGTCAGGCATGGGGGCACCCGGCGGGCACCCCACTCGAGCTCACGTGTTTCCTCGCCGATCTGGCCGACGAGCCGACGCCGACCAGCGAGATCGCAGAGATCAGGTACTTCACCCGTGACGAGTACGCAGCGATGCCGGACGTCGCTCCGGGATCACTGATGGTGTTCGACCGGATGAGAGCGCTCGATTTGATCGACTGAAGCGGGTACGTTGGGAACCGAGAGAACGAACGTTCTCCACCGGCCACCGTTGAGGAGTCCCGATGACGAACCTGTCCGACAAAGCCACCACCCTGCTCGAGCTGCACAAGCCCGGAAACCCGGTCGTACTGCCGACCGTGTGGGACGCCTGGTCCGCCAATCTGGCCGTGTCCGCAGGCTTCACCGCGCTGACCGTCGGAAGCCACCCCGTCGCCGACTCCATCGGCAAGCCCGACAACGAAGGCATGACCTTCGACGAACTGCTCGCCCGCATCTCGCAGATCTCCGCCGCCGTCGACGTGCCGCTGTCGGTCGACATCGAAGCCGGCTACGGCGAGGACCCCAAGCGACTGATCGACGGCCTCATCTCCGTCGGAGCCGTCGGCCTCAACATCGAGGACACCGTGCACAGCGAAGGCGGACGCCTGCGCGAAGCGCAGGAACACGCCGACTTCGTCGGAGCACTGCGCGCCGCGTCCGACGCCACCGACGTACACGTGGTCATCAACGCCCGCACCGACCTGTTCGTCAAGGCGATCGGCGACGAGAGCGACCGCGTCGACCGCGCCATCGCGCGCCTGAAGCTGGCTGCCGCGGCCGGAGCCGATTCGCTCTACCCCGTCGGATTCCACAACGACGCCGACTACAAGCGTCTCGCCGAGGAACTTCCGCTGCCCATCAACGCCATCGCCAACCCGGCCGAAGGCGATCTGTCGCACTTCGCATCCCTCGGTGTCGGTCGCATCAGCTTCGGACCGATCTTCCAGATGGAGTTGGCCAAGCGGGCAGAGGAGATCCTCGGCCGCTGGAAGTGAGAGCGGCTTCGCCGCAGGTGAGCAGAACTTCGTAGCCTGCTACGAGTTTCCGTTCACGACCCGTAGGCCCGCAGATGCGCCACCTGCTCGGGATCGAGTGACGGCTTCACCGTCGCCCGAGCGGCGGCGACATCGGCGGCGGTGACGTCGGCCGCATCCATCGACCGACGCATCGCCGTCAACGCGGCCTCACGCAGCAAGGCCGCGCAGTCGGCCGCGGAGTAGCCGTCGAGATCTCGCGCCAGCGACTCCAGATCCACGTCCTCGGCGAGCGGGATCGATTTGCCCGATGCCTTCAGGATGTCAACGCGGGCATCGGAATCCGGCGGCGGCACGAACACCAGGCGCTCGAGGCGGCCGGGGCGCAACAGTGCGGGATCGATCAGATCGGGTCGGTTGGTCGCCCCGAGCACGACGACGTCGCGCAACGGTTCGACGCCGTCGAGCTCGGTCAGCAGCGCCGCGACCACTCGGTCGCCGACGCCGGAATCCGAGCTCTGGCCGCGTCGGGGGACGAGCGCGTCCACCTCGTCCAGGAAGATCAGCGAGGGAGCGGAATCGCGTGCACGCTGAAACAGTTCTCGCACAGCCTTTTCCGAGGATCCCACCCACTTGTCCATCAGTTCCGCGCCCTTGACCGAGTGCACGCTGAGCTGCCCGGAACTGGCCAGCGCCCGCACGAGGAACGTCTTGCCGCAGCCGGGCGGGCCATACAGCAGAACTCCTCGCGGCGGCTCGATTCCCAAGCGCGCGAACGAATCCGGGTGACGCAGCGGCCACAGCACCGCCTCGGTGAGTGCCTGCTTGGTCTCCACCATGTCGCCGACGTCGTCGAGCGTGAGACTGCCGATGGCCAGTTCTTCGCTACCCGATCGCGAGAGTGGACGGATCACCTGAAGAGCGCCCACCAGATCGTCCTGCGTCAACGAGGCCGCGGCCGAATCGTTCGATGCGCGAGCCGCCGCCCGCAGTGCCGCCTCCCGCGTCAGTGCAGCCAGATCGGCGACCACGAAACCCGGTGTCCGTGAAGCTATCTCGGTCAGATCGACGTCGCCCTGCGGAACCTTGCGCAGCAGATGCTCCAACAATCCCTTGCGGCCCGACGCGTCGGGCAGGGTGATGGTGAGCTCCCGATCGCAGAGGTCCTGACCACGCAGCCGGGGATCAGTTGCCTCCGGATGAGCCGTCGTCGCGATCAGGGCAAGACCGGGAGTGTCGACGGCCCGACGCAGTACATCCAGGACGAACGTGGACGCCGGCTCGGGAACGGAGGGCAGCAACGCGTCGACGTCGGTGATCAGCAGAACCCCGGAGCCGGCGAGTTCGTCGACCGCCGCGGTGACCCGATCCACCCGAGCCGAGGCCTCGAGCGCGCCGATCGACGGTCCGTCCAGCACGACGCATGCGCGTTCTCCGATGACCGCGCGCGCCAACGTCGCCTTGCCGACCCCGCCCGGTCCGGTGATCAACACTCCCAGATGCGGTGATGCGCCCAGCGTCGCCAACAACTCCGACTCGTCCAACGCCAGCCGTAGCCACTCGGTGAGTTTCGACTGTTGGACGCTCACTCCCACCAGATCCGCTGCGCTCACCGGCGGTGCTGCGGACTTCGGCGCGGGACGCGACGCGGCCTGCGGCTGTGCAGCGGTGACGGTGCCCGAGCCCCACCCGACCGCCGAATTGGGCTGCACACTCACCGGCCCACCCGACGGGTCGACGGCCGAGACCGTCAACAGCTCGGTTGTCCACGCAACCCCGAACGTTCTCGACAGCGCCTGCGTCGCCGATGTGGTCGAGGTGCCGGGTCCGAGATCGCGGGGGAGGAGCGAGACCGTGTCGCCCACCGTCAGCACCTTGCCCAGCAACGCTTGGCGCAGGGTGGCGTCGGAGATGGAACCGGTGGCGAGCGCGGAGCCTGTCACCGTGACGGTTCTGGCTCCGTAGACGGTGACGGGTCCGACTGCGACAGAAGCATTTTCGCGAAGGCCGGTGTTGGAGAGCGTGACGTCGTCCAGAAGTGCGGTGCCCTGGGGCGATCCGTCGGGTGCCGCCGCGACGACGGCGGCCGTGCGACGAGAACCGATGAGCGACACGGCATCCCACTCTCTCAGGCCCAGCGCCGCGAGAACTTCCGGATGCAGGCGCACGACGCCGCGTCGGGCATCGGCGGCCGAGGTGTTGAGGCGGGCGGTGAGAACGAGCTCAGGCGTCGTCGAGCGAGATTCGGTCACACACCCAACCTACTGGGGTCATTCCGCGGGCTCCACTCCCTGCAGTAGGCGGCGAGACACTAGCTGCGAGGTCGACGCAGTCCCAGACGAGCCTGCGACCGACGATTGTTGCCCGGTGCGCGTCGGATGGCCCGACGCTCTGCGCGGCGCTCGGCCGGCTTGGCGTCCCAGGTGTACGGGCGCGCGGCAGTCCAGCGTTGCGAGCGCACCGCGAACGGGATGTGCACCAGGTAGGCCAGCACCAAGCCCATCAGCAGGATCAGCGGGAAGGTGATGAGCGCGGCGGCGAGCAGCGCGACGAGCACCAGCAGGATCGCGGCGAGCCGCGGCGGCACCGAGACCGTCTTGAGCGCCAACGTGGGGATTCGGCTGACGATCAGACCGGCGGTGAGGATCGACCACCCGGCGACGACGTAGAACGAGGCCCACCACCCGTCACCGAACTGCTCGAAGCCCGCGATCGGTGCCATGGCGATGAGCGCTCCGGCGGGAGCAGGAACTCCGGTGAAGTACTCGCGGGCGTAGGCAGGCGTGTCGTCCTCGTCGAGCAGAGTGTTGAAGCGCGCGAGACGGAGCACGATGCTCACGGCGTAGACCAGTGCGACGATCCAGCCGCCGCTGCTGCCCTCGAGCAGTGTCACGTACAGCACCAGAGCCGGGGCCACACCGAACGAGATGGCGTCGGACAGCGAGTCCAGTTCGGCACCGATCTTGCTGGTGGCGTCGAGCAGTCGAGCGATGCGGCCGTCCAACGCGTCGAGTATCGCAGCGGCACCGATCATGGCGAGCGCAGTGCCGAGCTGCCCGTCGAGGGCGAACTTGACCGCGGACAGGCCCGAGCACAGCGCGAGAATCGTGACGACGGATGGGAGCAGACGAATGGCAGCAGGCGGCTTGGCGCGTCTGGTGATCATGTCGGTTTCTACTGTGGAAGCTCGGCGAGGACCGTCTCGGCGCCGACGGCGCGTTGACCGCGTTCGACCAGCAGTGTGGTGCCCGCGGGGAAGTAGGTGTCGACGCGGGAACCGAATCGGATCAGGCCGTACGTGTCGCCGATCGACAGGGCGTCGCCCACCTTGGCGTTGTTGATGATGCGTCGAGCAATGAGACCGGCGATCTGCACGACGGCGACGTCCTGACCGGAGTCGGTCCTGATGTGCATGCTGTTGCGCTCGTTGACCTCGCTGGCCTCGGCAAGGTCTGCGGACTTGAACTGGCCTCGGCGATGCACGACCTCCACCACTCGACCGGCGACGGGAACGCGCTGGACGTGCACGTCGAGAACCGAGAGGAAGATGCTCACGCGCGGAACCGGCTGCGAGCCCAGATCGAGCTCGGCGGGCGGGACGGCGGTGTCGACGAGGGTGACCAGGCCGTCGGCGGGAGCGACGACGACGCCGGGGCGGTTCGGTGGCACCCGCGACGGGTGGCGGAAGAAGGTGGCGCAGGCTCCGGCGGCGACGAGGCCGGCGTTGCGAACCCACTTGGATCGGCGGCCGAGAACGGCGACGGCGAGCGGACCACCGACGAACGGCAGGCCTGCGGGGTGGAGCGGTGGAACCGTTTCACGGACCAGGTCGACGATGTGAGCCGCTCCGGTGCGGGGCGGTTGACCAATCGGGGCGGGACGGCGTGCCACGGTCTCCTCTAACTTTTCGTCGGACAGGTGTCGGCAGGTCGTGATGCCGGAAGCAATCGAGGCGTGAAAGCACGACTGCCGAGGCCCTCACAGCGTACGTGAGGTGCCCCGGCAGTCGGGAGCTGCGAGTCGATCAGACGCGGCTGCGACCTGTCACGAGCTTGACCAGGAACAGCAGGATGACTGCGCCCAGGATGCAGGTGATGAAGCTGAAGATCAGTCCGCCACCTTCGACATCGACGCCGAAGACCTTCAGCAGGTATCCGCCGATGAGGCCACCGATGACGCCGACGACGATGTTCAGGATGATGCCCATCTGAGCATCCGTCTTCATGATCTTGCTGCCGATCCACCCTGCGAGTCCGCCGATGATGATCCAGCCGATGAATCCGAGACCCAACATGTGTTGCCCCCACTTTCCGTTCGTGTCGTTTGCTTGTCGAAACGTCGGATGCCCGAGGGAAACAAACCTGAAACCTTCCTGAGAAGAATTATTTTTTTCCCAGCTTCTCGCTCTCGACCTTGATGCGGCGCAGGGTGCTGTTCATACCCTCGACGAGTTCGACGTCGAACTCGTCGATGCCGCCGAGGACACGCTTGACCAGCAACGACGACACCGCCGACGTGCCGCTGGGTGCCTGCCGCTTCTCGACCACGGTCGTTCCGGTCGCAGTCGGTGTGAGGGTGTAGGACCAGATCGTCTTGTTCTCGACGACGCGGAACGCGAGTTCACGGTTGGGCTCGAAGGTGACGACCTTGGAGGTCGTGGGCCAGACGAGCATCCCCTTGCGATTGACGTTGAGCGTCTTGGTGCCCTTGCCGACCGGTCCGCCGAAGACCTTCATCTTCTTGCACTGCGGGCTCCACTCACCCATGCGCTGCAGGTCCGAGACGATGGACCATACGGTCTCGGGGCTCGCGGCGATGTCGATCGTGGCTTCGAGAGTCTTGCTCAACGTGGGCCTCCTGATAGTGAGTAGATGCAACTGAATGTCACACTCAATCGTGCGCATCCTATGTGTCAACGGACACAATCGACCACGTAGGTGAGCAGAAATTCGTAGCCCACTACGAAGTACCGCTCACCTGGGGTCGTTCCGCAGGCTCCACTCCCGCTCACCTGGGGTCGTTCCGCAGGCTCCACTCCCGCTCACCTGGGGTCGTTCCGCAGGCTCCACTCCCGCTCACCTGGGGTCGTTCCGCAGGCACCACTCCCGCTCACATGCGAGCGAAGCGAGCCAGTACGAAGGCATAGAGCCCGTAGAGCGCGATGCCCACTCCGGCGAGGATCAGCAGAACCTGACCGTAGGGCTGTGAGCCGAGGGTCTTGAGGGCACCGTCGATGCCGGTGGCCTTCGACGGATCGGACTGCAGAACGGCCACCACGACGAGGAGTCCGGCTCCGACGAGGGCAGTGCCCTTCGCGGCGTATCCGGCGATGCCGAGTTTGACGACGGCCCCGCTCCGGTGGCCTTCGAGATCGTCGAGGAAGTTCTTCGAAACGCCCTTGTAGACGTGGTATCCGCCGACGCCGATGACGACCAGCGCGACAGCAATGAGCACGAGCTTGCCGCCGCCGGATTCCATCAATCGGGCCGACCAGCCGGCGTTCTGCTGCCCGCTCGACTTGCCCGAGCCGGTAGCGAAGCCGTAGGTCGAGAAAGCGAACGCGATGTAGACAACGGCCAGCGCGGCAGCCTTGAGACGGTCCATCGCACTGCCTGCGTCGGCGTCGGACTTCTTGCCGACGATCGCTTCGACGATGCGCCACAGCGCCAGCGCCACGAAAGCGACCACCGCCACCCAGAGCGCAATCCTCCCGCCGGGCTTGTCGGCCAATTCGGCGAGTGCACCGGACTGGTCTGCATTACCTGCCTGGCCGAATGCCAACCGAACCGCGATGTATCCGATCAGAATGTGCAGCACTCCGCTGACGAAATGGCCGGCTCGCGCCGCTTTCTCGAATGCTCCGTTGTTCTGTACGGAACTGGCCACATTTCCCGACGTGTTCACTATCGTTCCCCGATCAGTAGATTGGGGCTCTCGTTTACCCCGAGTGAGGACCGAGGAAACTGTCTCGAGCTGCGAAACGCCGCACGAGATCCCACCGAGGCGTTAACACCGGGCGGACACTGATCGATGTAGCAAGCGGAGTGTCGGGACCAACGAAGAAATTGTTCGGAGTGATCCACCGTGAAATTACAGTCGATAATGCGTCGTACCAGCAGAGATCTCCCGCTGTTGAAGACCGCCAGGATGAGCGGCAGCCCACGCACCTGGCCCGCCGAGAAGCTCGAACGACTCCTCACCCCGCAGGAGCTCGATCTGATCAGGCGCGGCCGAATCTGACCCCACTGATTCCAGGACTGCTTGCCTCCCATTCGGGGCGACGCGGTGGCATGCTCATGTCGTTGGTGAGCACCAGTTCTGGAGGGTCATGAAACCGGTCATTCTCAGCGTCGACGACGATCCAGGGGTTTCACGTTCGGTCGCCCGCGACCTGCGCCGCCGATACGGCGAGCAGTACCGCATCGTGCGTGCGGAGTCCGGTTCCGGGGCGCTCGACGCGCTGAAGGAACTCGCGCTGCGCGGCACACCGGTCGCCATACTGTTGGCCGACTATCGGATGCCGCAGATGAGCGGCATGGAATTTCTCGAGCAGGCCATGGACATCTTCCCGACGGCCAGGCGCATCCTTCTGACCGCGTACGCGGACACCGACGCCGCAATCGACGCGATCAACGTCATCGACCTCGACTACTACCTGCTCAAGCCGTGGGATCCCCCCGAGGAGAAGCTCTATCCCGTGCTCGACGCCCAACTCGAGGCCTGGTGTGCCTACGACCATCGGGCCGTCGAGGACACCAAGATCATCGGCCACCGTTGGTCCGCGCGCTCGTCGGAGATCCGCGAGTTCCTCGCTCGCAATCAGCTGCCGTATCGCTGGTACATGTCCGACGAGTCCGAGGGTGCCCGGCTGCTGGCGGCCGCGGGCGTGGACGACAGCCGGTTGCCGGTGGTCATCACCACCGAGGGCGATGCGCTGATCGAACCGTCCGATGCCGAACTCGGCAATCGGCTCGGGTTGACGGTGTCGCCGTCCGAGGAGTTCTACGACCTGGTCGTCATCGGCGGCGGACCGGCGGGACTGGGAGCTGCGCTCTACGGGGCGTCGGAGGGTCTGCGGACGACCCTGATCGAGCGGACCGCAACCGGTGGCCAGGCCGGTCAGAGTTCTCGCATCGAGAACTACCTGGGCTTTCCCGACGGGGTGTCGGGTGCACAGCTGGCCGAGCGGGCACGGCGGCAGGCGCTCAAGTTCGGTGCCGAGGTGGTCACCACCCAGGACGTCGTCGGCCTGGAAACCAACGGTGCCGCGCGCACCGTACGGTTCGCCGACGGCCGCAGCATCAGTGCACAGACGATCATCCTGTCCACCGGTGTCGCCTATCGCAGGCTGGACGCACCGGGAATCGACGACTTCACCGGACGCGGCGTGTTCTACGGATCGGCGATGACCGAGGCAGCGCGCTGTGCCGAGCAGGACGTCTACATCGTCGGCGGCGCGAACTCGGCCGGTCAGGCGGCGGTGTATCTCTCGCGCGGGGCCAAGTCGGTGACCATTCTGATCAGGGCGTCTTCCCTCGAAGCGTCGATGTCGTACTACCTCATCAAACAGATCGAAGAGAATCCGAAGATCAGCGTTCGGCCGTGCACCGAGGTCGCGGGCGTGTCGGGCGACGGTCACCTCGAGTCGATCACGCTGCGGAACCGGGCAACCGACGAGACGACGACCGTCGACGCGCAGTATCTGTTCCTGTTCATCGGGGCGGCGCCGCGCACCGAGTGGCTCGACGGGGTACTCGTGCGGGACGACCATGGATTCGTGGTCACCGGGCCGGATCTCGTCACCGACGGACGTGGACCTGCCGGGTGGACGCCGACTCGCCTGCCGCATCACCTCGAGACGAGTGTGCCCGGCGTCTTCGCGGCCGGTGACGTTCGATCCGACTCGGCCAAACGCGTCGCGTCGGCAGTGGGAGAGGGAGCAATGGCCGTGATGTTGGTGCACAGATATCTGGCGAACCCGTGAGCGCGCAGGAGCGGAGCCCGCGGAGTGACCAGAGTGGGCTTGCGTGTGATCCGGAGGAGTTGCGGACGCTGTTCTTGTTCGAGCATCTCTCCGACTCGCAGCTGGCGGAGCTGTGTCGGGACGGACGCATCGAAACGATCGAACCCGGGCCGGTGTATGCGGAGGGCGATCCGGCGACGTGTTTCTACGTGTTGATGGACGGTGCCGTCGTGCTCTCGAAGCTCTCGGGCGGGGAGGATCTGGTGGTCAACCGGACCTCCCAGCGGGGGGTGTACGCGGGTGCGTGGCAGGCGTACCTGGGTGATCGGGTGCCGCAGACGTACCAGGGTTCGATGCGGGTGACCGAGCGCTCGCGGTTCTTCGTGCTCGACGCCGAGTGCTTCGCGTCTATCGTGCGGGAATGGTTCCCGATGGCGCTGCACCTGCTCGAGGGTCTGTTCTTCGGCAATCAGAACACCAAGCAGATAGTGGAACAACGAGAACGCCTGTTGGCGTTGGGTTCTCTGTCTGCCGGGTTGACGCACGAGCTGAACAATCCGGCAGCCGCTGCGGTGCGGGCTACGTCGGCGTTGCGGAATCGGGTGGCGCACATGCGGCAGAAGTTGGCGATGATCGCCGGCGGCACTCTCGATCGCGGCAGCATGGCGCATCTGGTCGGACTGCAGAACGAGGCCGTGGAGTTGGTGGCCAAGGCTCCGAAGCTGACCGCGATGGAGGCGTCGGACCGCGAGGACGAACTCGGAGAATGGTTCGAGGACAAGGGTATCGGCGACGGTTGGGATCTGGCTCCGACGTTCGTCTCGGCCGGTCTGGATGTGCCGTGGCTCGACAAGGTTGCTGCGACGGTGGACGATCCGACGATGCTGGAGGGTGCGATCCGGTGGCTCAACTACACCGTCGAAACCGAGCTGTTGATGAACGAGATCGCGGATTCGACCACGCGCATCTCCACGCTCGTCGGTGCAGCGAAACAGTATTCGCAGATGGACCGCGCGCCGTACCAGACCGTCGACGTGCGGGAATTGCTCGACAGCACTTTGATCATGTTGGGCCGCAAGATCGGTGACGAGATTCGGGTGGTGAAGGACTACGACCCCGCGGTTCCGCCCATCCCGGTCTACGCAGCCGAACTCAACCAGGTGTGGACGAACCTGATCGACAATGCCGTGCAGGCGATGGCAGGCGCGGGAGTGGAGCCTGCAGGAACGACCCCGAAAGAGAAGGGGGTGTTGACGGTGCGGACATCGTTGGACGAGGATCAGGTTCAGATCGAGATCTGTGATACCGGACCCGGTGTGCCGCAGGAGATTCGGTCGCGGATCTTCGAGCCGTTCTTCACCACCAAACCGGTCGGCGAAGGTACGGGTCTCGGTCTGGACATCTCGTGGCGGATCGTGGTGAAGAAGCACCAGGGTGATCTGCGAGTGGTGTCCGAACCGGGCGACACACGGTTCATCGTTCGGCTGCCCGTCGACCCGGCCACAGAGGAGGCAACATGACCATCGAAGGCATCGACCCGAAGGTCCCACCGTCGGGCCCGGGCTGTGTGGAGTGCACGCAAACGCAAGGGTGGTGGGTGCATCTGCGTCGGTGCGCGCAGTGCGGCCATATCGGGTGTTGCGATTCCTCACCGTCGCAGCACGCCAGTAAGCATGCGGAGTCCACCCGGCACCAGTTCGTGCGCAGTTACGAGCCCGGCGAGGACTGGTTCTACAACTATGCCGACGAGCAGATGTACGACGGCCCCGAACTGGCTCCGCCGCAACATCATCCGCTCGATCAGACGGTGCCCGGGCCGCGTGAGCGGGTGCCGTCGAACTGGCAGGCCCTGATCAATTGAACGAGAACCTGACTCGACCCACCGATGTACCGGCCGAGGATTTTCTGGCCGCTGTCGAACATCCGGTTCGCCGCGCGGACGGTCTCGCCCTGGCCGAGATGATGGGTCGGGTGACCGGGCAGCCGGCGGTGATGTGGGGGCCGACGATGGTGGGTTTCGGTGCCTACCGTTACACGACGGGCAGTGGCCGTCGGGGCGAGAGTCTCGTCGTGGGGTTCTCCCCACGTAAGGCGAATCTGTCGGTGTACGGCGCGACGTACGCCCCGCAATCGGATTCACTGCTCGAACGCTTGGGCAAGCACAAGCGAGGCGCAGGTTGCCTGTACGTGAACAAGCTCGCCGAAGTGGACATAGCGATTCTCGAGCAACTGGTGGCTCACAACTACGCGTACATCCTGGGTAGCCTCGCGTCATGACCTTGATCGCAGAGGACCTCCTGTTGCTGTTGCTCGACGACGACTCGGGCAAGCCGCTGGCCGACAGCACGAAGTTACCGCGGGTGCTGGCAGGTGCCCTGGTGGTCGAGCTCGCGATGGGTGGGTCGTTGCGCATCACCGGCCCCGGCGAGCAGACGAAGAAAGATCACGTGGTCGTCGCAGGAGCGCCCCCCGCCGATGGCCTGCTGCGTCGAGTGTTCGATCTCGTGGCATCGGCGTCGCGGCCGATGAAGCCGCAGAAGGTGATCGAGAAGTCGCAGAAGAATCTGTCGAAGGAGTTGATTGCTCGGTTGGTGGCCCAGGGTTTCGTCGCCGAGAACAAGGCCAAGGTATTGGGGCTGTTCCCGACCACGACGTGGCCTGCTCGTGACACCTCGCACGAGAAGGGGTTGAGAGATTCCCTACGCGGCGCGCTCGTCGACGGGACGACGCCGTCGCCCCACACGGCTGCGCTGATCTCGTTGATCTCGGCGGTGGACCTGACGCACAAGGTGATAGTGGATGCGGACAAGAAGCTGCTGAAACAGAGGGCGAAGCAGGTCGCCGAGGGGGAATGGGCAGGCGCGGCTGTGCGCAAGGCCGTCTCGGATGTGAACGCTGCGGTGATGGCCGCGGTGATGGTGCCCGTCATCGTGTCGACCACGAGCAGCTGAAAGTCAGGGTATGAGCAGAAGCGTTGCAATTGTCTTGTTCGACGATGTCGAGGTACTCGACGCGTGCGGGCCGTTCGAGGTGTTCTCGGTGGCGAATCGAGTGGCCGACCGTGCCGGGAGTGCACGACCTTTCGAGGTGAGTCTCGTGGGGATCGATGACAGGCCGGTCGTCGCCAGGGGTGGAATGAGGATCGGGGTGGACACCACGGTCGACGATCCGCGGGGGTACGACGTCGTCCTGGTTCCCGGAGGTGTCGTCGACGCCCTCGAGGCGAACGGCCGAGTGCTGGAGTGGTTGCAGCGCACTCGGCCCGGTGCGGAGTTGGTCGCGTCGGTATGCACCGGTGCGTTCGTGCTCGCCGCAGCGGATTTGCTCGACACACGCCCGGTCACCACGCACTGGGAGGATCTGGAGCAACTGTCCGCTCGATGGCCTGCGCTCGTCGTCCACGAGGCCGTTCGATACATCGACCACGGCGATCTGGCGACCTCGGCGGGTATCAGCGCCGGTCTCGATCTGGCGTTGCACCTGGTCGCGCGGTGGGCGGGAGCGGATCATGCTCTCGCCACCGCGAGCCAGATGGATTACGACTGGTCAGGCGCTGAGCACCCGTAGCACCAGCGCGACGATCGCGAACACGGCCAGTCCGGCGGCGGGTGCGAATTCCTTGTCCTTGGCGCGAAGGTGGGCGGCAACGGCTCCGACGAAGTAGAGGATGACGCCGACCGCGGCTGCGACGCCGATGGGCCAGGCGGCCAATCCGACCAGCAGGCCGACGGCTCCGAGGATTTCGACGTAGGCGAGCCAGGGGATCTTGTCGGCGGGGACGCCTACCTGTTCGAGCATGGGGATGACGGAGGGATTCTTCGTCAGTTTTCCGATGGCGGAGAACGTGAGCGCGACGGCGAGCAGAACCGAGACGACGACGGTTGCGATGAACATGAGCCCTTCTTTCATATCCGAGGCCACTAGTAATTCAGAAGCAGCAAGGCGGACTGTAGCACCTCGGTAAGGTGGACGTATGGTCACCAGCGAGCAGCCTCACGACCCTCGTGCCTGCGACGGGGCGCTGACCAAAGCCTTCGGCTTCCTCGGCAAGAGATGGAACGGAATTCTTCTCGCGACGCTGATGAACGGGCCGATGGGGTTCTCGGACCTTCGCCGCGCGGTCGGTGGCATCAGTGACTCGGTGTTGTCGGAGCGACTGGGCGAACTCGGCAAGGCAGGCCTGGTGACGCGCACCGTCGACGACGGGCCACCCATCTCCGTCGGCTACAGCCTGACGACGTCCGGAGAGGCGCTGCTGCCGTCGTTGGAGGCTCTGACCGACTGGGCTTCGAAAAACCTCTGACCCCGCGACGGCGTCGCGAGGGCCAGAGGTGGATCGATCGGTCAGTCGGTGTGGTTGCTGTCCTTCTGGCCCTCGGCCGAGTCGGCGAATTCCTGCGTGTCGAAGACTTCGCCGCCGAGTGGGTCGACCGGAGCATTGTCTCCGGAGTACTCGACCGCCCCGGTTTCGGGATGAACCTCGAGCTGTTCGTTGGGCACCTCGTGCACTGCCAGTACGACGCTTCCGTCGGCGCGAGAGGATGTCAGCCCCTCCCGCGACGGCGACAGTCCGGAGAACGTCGTGGAGATCCCGGCCGTCGCACGCTTTCGAGGTGCGGCAGGTGCGGACACCGTCGTCTCCTCTCCTGCGACGTCGGAGGTGGTGGTCACGCGCACGTACCGCGGTGTGGTGGCGACGTCGTAGCGGAACGCCTTGAGCATCGACACACAGGCCAGGGCCAGCACTATCGAGAAGGGCACGGCCGTGGCTATCGACATCGTCTGCAGCGCCGTCAGCGAACTCGAACCACCGACGAGCAGCAGCACGGCCGCGGCCACACCCTGCAGCACGGCCCAGTAGACCCGGGTGATCTTCGGGGTTTCCAGTTCCCCACCGGTCGAGAGAATGTCGATGACCAACGATCCCGAGTCCGAGGACGTGACGAAGAAGAACACGATGACCGCGATGGCGATGACGCTGGTGATCGCGGCGATCGGGAGGCCGTCGAGCACCTGGAACAGGCTGGTGTCGGTGTTCACCGCGCCCTCGGCGTCGAGCAGATCGCCCTCGTTGCGCTGCCGAAGGATGCCGGTGTCGCCGAAGATGGTGAACCACAGCGAGCCGACGATGGTCGGAGCGAGCAGCACACCGAACACGAATTCACGGATGGTGCGGCCGCGGGAGATACGCGCGATGAACATGCCGACGAACGGTGCCCAGCTCATCCACCAGCCCCAGTAGAAGATGGTCCAGCCGCCGGCCCAGCCGTCGTCGGAGAACGGCGAGGTGCGCAGGGCCAGCTCGGGAAGAGCCTGGACGTAGCCGCCGAGGTTCTGTACCCAGGACTGCATCAGGAACAGTGTCGGGCCGAGGAGCAGCACGAACAGGGCGAGTGCAGCTGCCAGTCCCATGTTGATGTTCGAGAGCCACTTGAGACCCTTGGACACACCGCTGACCACCGAGAAGGTGGCGATACCGGTGATGGCGGCGATGAGCACGATCACGAACCAATTGGTGGTCTCGACCCAGCCGAGGTACTCGAGGCCCGCGGAGATCTGCTGGACACCGAACCCGAGTGAGGTCGCGACGCCGAACAGTGTGCCGACGATGGCGACGGTGTCGATGGCGTGGCCGATCGGACCCTCGATGCGCTTGCGGCCGAGCAGCGGTTCCAGCAGCCAGCGGACGGTCAGCGGGCGACCCTTGCGGTACGTCATGTACGCCATGCCGAGTCCGACGACGACGTAGATGGCCCAGGCGTGCAGGCCCCAGTGGAAGAGGGTGAGCTCCATGGCCTGACGTGCAGCGGGGTCGGTGCTACCGGGAACGCCGCCCGCCTCGGGTGGCGTCACGTAGTGCGAGAGCGGCTCGGCGACGCCGTAGAACACCAGGCCGATGCCCATGCCTGCGCTGAACAGCATGGCGAACCAGGACAGGACGCCGAACTCGGGCTTCTCGTCGTCGCGACCGAGCCGGATGTTGCCGACTTTGCTCAGGCCGCAGTACAGGGAGAACAGTACGAAGCCGGTCGCGGCCAGGATGTACCACCAGCCGACGCCCGCGGTGATGGCCTCGTTGAGCTTTTCGAACGAGTCTGCCGCCGTGCTCGCGTAGATCACGGAGAAGGCGATCATGACGAAGATGATGACCGAGGCGGGGACGAAGACCGGCTTGAGCAGGCCTCCCCATGCTTCTTTTATTGCTTTCACTTACTTGACTTCCTTACAACTCGAGTCACCGTAATCGGCTGACCGTTATCGGTTTGCCGTTCTTTTTCTCTTGTTTCGGTCAAGTACCGGTAATTACCATAAACGACATCGGCGCTGGTGGCGAAACTGCCGAGTCGCCTCGAGCCCTGGAACGGACTACAGTTCTGTCGATGCTGCGGACGTGTCCGATCGTGTCACCCGTCGGTTACGGCGGCGCGAGTAGCCCTGTGCGGCAGGCGATTCCATGACGATGCGATTGCAGCCGGGTTCGGAGTTCGCGGGATTTCGGGTGCAGCGCCGCCTCGGTGTCGGGGGCATGAGCGAGGTGTATCTGGTTCTCGGACGCGGCCACGATCGGCTCGAGGCCCTCAAGATCCTGGACCGGGACGCGTCTCGATCGCCGAGGTTGCGCAACAAGTTTCGGATGGAAGCGGCCGTCGCCGCGCAACTGGTGCACCCGAACATCGTGTCGGTGCACGAGCACGGTGAGTTCGAGCACCAGTTGTGGATGTCGATGCACTACGTGGACGGCTACAGCGCCGCGCGGCTGGTCGCCCGCGGACAGATCGCTCTCGACGTGTCCCGGGCGGCGCGCATCGTCGCCGAGGTGGCCAAGGGACTCGACTACGCCCACTCGCAGGGCGTCGTGCATCGGGACGTCAAGCCGGCCAACATTCTCGTCTCCACCGAGCGAATCGACGGCTACGAGCAGGTGATGTTGTCCGACTGGGGAATTGCACGCCTACTGGGGGATGCGACTCCGCTCGCTGCGGGTGGGACGGTGATGGCATCCATCCCGTACGCGGCACCGGAACTGCTGCGCGGGGGAGTGCTCAGTGCGCAGACCGACGTCTACGGTCTGGGGGCCACGCTCGTCGAGCTGACAACTGGCCGGACGCCGTATCCGCTGGCCACGCCGTTGGCCATCACCGCTGCACACCTCACGGCCGAGCCGCCGTCGGTGACACGGCGTCGACGCTCGTTGCCCCGAGGCCTCGACGCCGTGGTCGCACGCGCGCTGGCGAAGGACCCGGCGGATCGCTTCCGAACCTGCGCCGAGCTCAGCGATGCGGTGGCGGCAGCAGTGAAAGCGGGAGTTCCGGAGCCGCCGCCGCGCCGATCGCCGTTCAGCCGATCGCGCTGGCTCAAGTTTTCCTGACCGCGACACGACGAAGGCCCCACACCGAGTCGGTGTGGGGCCTTCGCTCACGGGTTCACTCCTCCGGATCGACCGGACGGTTCGCCACCACCGGGTACTGACCGGTGTAGCCGAGGCGTTCCTCGGCGACGGCGAGCACCTTGGTGCGCACCAGGAACCAGCCGCCGATCAGTGCGGGAATGATGACCACCAGGGTGGCGATGGTCCAGCTGCCGATCGGGGCGTCGAACGCCATCAGCACCAGCACGCCGAACAGGAACACCAGGGTTGCGTAGCTGGTGTACGGCGCACCGAACAACCGGAACTTGGGCCGTTCGAGGATGCCCTTCTTGGACCAGCGGAACAGCTGTATCTGGCACAGCACGATGGTCGCCCAGCTGGCGATGATGCCGAGCGCGGACATATTCAGCACGATCTCGAAGGCCTCGCCCGGGGCGATCGCGTTGAGGGCGACGCCGAACAGCGTGATGAAGCAGGTGAGCAGGATGCCGCCGAACGGTACGCCGCCCTTGGTCATCTTCTTGGTGAACTCCGGCGCGCTGCCGTTCATCGCCATCGAGCGCAGAATGCGGCCCGTCGAGTACAGCCCGGCGTTCAGGCTCGACAACGCGGCGGTGAGCACCACGATGTTCATGATGGTGCCCGCGCCGCCCAGGCCGATGCTCGAGAAGAACGTCACGAACGGCGACGTCCCGGCCTGGTACGCGGTGTACGGCATCAGCACGGCCAGCAACACCAGCGAGCCGACGTAGAACAGTGCGATACGAGCGATGACCGAGTTGATCGCCCGCGGCATGATCTTCTCCGGGTTCTCGGTTTCACCCGCAGCCGTCCCCACCAATTCCACTGCAGCATAGGCGAACACGACACCCGAGATCACGATCACCAGTGGCCATGCTCCGGACGGGAACAAGCCGCCGTTGTCGGTGATGAGGTTGATACCCGGCACCTCGGTGCCCACCGGAATGCGGCCGGCGAGGAACACGATGCCCACGATGAGGAAGGTCACCAGCGCGACGACCTTGATCATCGCCGCCCAGAACTCCATCTCACCGAACCAGCGGACCGAGACGAGATTGATGGACATGACGATGACGAGGGCGATCAGTGCGATGACCCACTGCGGGATCACCTCGAAGCTGCCCCAGTAGTGCATGTACGTCGCGATGGCCGTGACGTCGACGATGGCCGTCATCGCCCAGTTGAGGAAGTACATCCAGCCCGCGACGAACGCAGCCTTCTCGCCGAAGAACTCGCGCGCGTAGGACACGAAGCTGCCCGACGACGGGCGATGCAGGACCAGCTCGCCGAGTGCACGCAGGATGAAGAAGACGAAGATTCCGCACAGGGCGTAGGCGAGAAACAGGCCGGGGCCGGCACTGGCGAGGCGTCCGCCCGCGCCGAGGAACAGGCCGGTGCCGATTGCGCCGCCGATCGCGATCATCTGCAACTGACGAGGTTTGAGGCCCTTGTGGTAGCCCTCCTCCTCGTGATCCATCGCCGAATTGTCGTACGAGGTGTCGACCGTATCGGACATGTTTCGATCCTTACTGTCGCTTTTGTGGGGGTATGTCCGAATTGAAATGACGTGAAAACTACTGTCCCAGAACGATATTAGCGTTCGGCGTTCGTGCGGAAGATGCCGAATGTTAACAATGGCCACGGATGTGAACAGTGTGTGAAGGGCCCGTGCAAAGGTGAGCATCTGCTCGCGACAGCCGCCGCGCGGTGGCGTCGGGCACGGGGGTGGCGGTGGTTCGCTCCCGGCGGACGACCTTGCACTCGCCATGGTCGAGTGCTAGAAATGCAGTTGGCACTCTCGACACGTGAGTGCCAGGTCGGGACACGGTGAGGCCGGGGAATCAACGACACCCCTGGTCGTCCGTCGCGGGCACCGAGCTCGGCCAGCAATGTGTCACCCCCAATCCGGAGGATCACTTCGCAATGGCCAAGATCATCGCGTTCGACGAAGAGGCACGCCGTGGCCTCGAGCGAGGCCTCAATGCCCTCGCCGACGCAGTAAAGGTGACGTTGGGCCCCAAGGGTCGCAACGTCGTACTCGAGAAGAAGTGGGGAGCTCCCACGATCACCAACGATGGTGTTTCCATCGCCAAGGAGATCGAGCTCGAAGATCCCTACGAGAAGATCGGTGCCGAGCTCGTCAAGGAGGTCGCCAAGAAGACCGACGACGTCGCAGGCGACGGCACCACCACCGCTACCGTTCTCGCTCAGGCACTCGTCCGTGAAGGCCTGCGCAACGTCGCAGCCGGCGCGAACCCGCTCGGCCTCAAGCGCGGCATCGAGAAGGCTGTTGCAGCCGTCACCGAGTCGCTGCTCGCGTCCGCCAAGGAGATCGACACCAAGGAGCAGATCGCTGCTACCGCTGGCATCTCCGCAGGCGACCCGTCCATCGGCGAGCTCATCGCCGAGGCCATGGACAAGGTCGGCAAGGAAGGCGTCATCACGGTCGAGGAGTCCAACACCTTCGGCCTGCAGCTCGAGCTCACCGAGGGCATGCGCTTCGACAAGGGCTACATCTCGGCGTACTTCGCCACCGATGCAGAGCGTCAGGAAGCCGTCCTCGAAGACGCGTACATCCTGCTCGTCAGCTCCAAGATCAGCACCGTCAAGGACCTGCTGCCGCTGCTGGAGAAGGTCATCCAGTCCGGCAAGCCGCTCGTCATCATCGCCGAGGACGTCGAGGGCGAAGCTCTCTCCACCCTCGTGGTGAACAAGATCCGTGGCACCTTCAAGTCCGTGGCCGTCAAGGCTCCCGGATTCGGTGACCGCCGCAAGGCTCAGCTCGCCGACATCGCCATCCTCACGGGCGGCGAGGTCATCAGCGAAGAGGTCGGCCTCTCCCTGGAGACCGCCGGACTCGAGCTGCTCGGTCAGGCACGCAAGGTCGTCATCACCAAGGACGAGACCACCATCGTCGAGGGCTCGGGAGATTCCGACGCCATCGCCGGTCGCGTCAACCAGATCCGCGCCGAGATCGAGAACTCCGATTCCGACTACGACCGCGAGAAGCTGCAGGAGCGCCTGGCCAAGCTGGCCGGTGGCGTTGCAGTCATCAAGGCCGGAGCGGCGACCGAGGTCGAGCTCAAGGAGCGCAAGCACCGCATCGAAGATGCCGTGCGCAACGCCAAGGCAGCCGTCGAAGAAGGCATCGTCGCCGGTGGCGGCGTGGCACTGCTCCAGGCAGCGCCCGCACTCGACAACCTCAAGCTCGACGGTGACGAGGCAACCGGCGTGAACATCGTTCGCGTCGCGCTGTCCGCTCCGCTCAAGCAGATCGCATTCAACGCAGGCCTCGAGCCCGGCGTCGTTGCGGACAAGGTCTCCAACCTGCCCGCCGGTCACGGCCTCAACGCCGCGACCAACGAGTACGAGGACCTGCTCGCTGCAGGCATCAACGACCCGGTCAAGGTCACCCGCTCGGCACTGCAGAACGCAGCGTCCATCGCGGCTCTGTTCCTCACCACCGAGGCCGTCGTCGCCGACAAGCCCGAGAAGGCCGGAGCGCCCGCAGGCGATCCGACCGGTGGCATGGGCGGCATGGACTTCTGAGTCCAGCCCCTCGCTGAAAAAGCCCGACTCCGCTCTGCGGGGTCGGGCTTTTTCGCGTTCGAATCGGGTGCAATGGGCCGCGCCTGGCGCGGTCTGCTGCACCCGATTCGAAGCAGTCAGTCCCGGTGATACGCGATGTTGATGACGTTGCCGTCGGGAGCGCGAACGAAGAACCGGCGAACACCCCACGGTTCGGTCGTCAACGGATACACGATCTCGTAGCCCAACTTCTGGGCTTCGGTGTACGCGCCGTCGACATCGTCGGTGTGCACCGACATCACCGAATCCTCCGGTGCGCTGGCATCTTCGGTTACGAGTTGAACGCTGACCGGGCGGTCGGGCGACGTCAGCCGCGCAACCCAGCCCATGTCGAACTCCTCCGAACGCAGACCGAGAAACTCGGTGTAGAACGACTTGGCCGCGTCCACGTTCGGCACGCGCAGATTGGTGATGATGCTCCTGGTTCTCATCGAACTCCCTCCGAAACGTGGCCGGTCGAGACGAACCGAACGGTTCGACGCTAGCTGCGGAGTCGGTGCTCCGCAGTTGTTTCCTGTTGAGTGAGTCGACGCGCAGTGGTTAGGGTCGGTCATGACTCGTCTCCGCTCGATGGCTGCCGCCCTTGCCGTGACAGCGGCCCTCGCGGGTTGTTCCACTTCGGGAACCGCCACGCCCGCGTCCGCGCCGACGACCTCCGACGCACCGGCCACGACCGAGCGCGCCGAGCCGACGAGTACAACTCCGCCCACCACGTCGAATGCCGCCGAGTCGTACGTCGTCGGCAGCACTCGGGTCACCGGATCCACGGAACATGCAACCTACGATGTCGCCATTCCGCAGCTCAGTGGTGGGGATCCCGCTGTGACGGCGGAGTTCAACGAGTCGATGCGGGCGGCCTTGCAGGACTTGATCGACGGCCACAACGGACAGGACTTCGCTCTCGGCGACGGCTACACGCCGAGCTCTACCTACGTCGGTAGGCGCGTGATCAGTTCCGAACAGATCACCGACTGGATCGCAGTGCCTGCCGGCGCCCATGGTGATTCGCTGATCTCGACCGTGACGATCGACGTCGACACCGCACAGCCGATCACCCTCGGTGACGCGTTCACCGATCTCGATGCCGGTCTGTCCAGGTTGTCCGAGCAAGCGGCGAAGATTCTTCCGACCACCCGGGCAGGCGAGAACTTCGAGCGCTCGGGCATCGAGCCGACGGTGGCCGACTTCGGCAACTGGACCGCATCACCGGAGGGGATGAACATTCACTTCGGTGACTACCAGGTGGGGGCCTATGGCATCGGCCTCATCACGATCACCGTCCCATGGACCGACCTGTCCGACGTTCTCGCGCCCGGCATGCAGGACATGCTGAGCAGTTGACCCTCGGCGCATACCGCCACCGCAATGCGAGCATGGACCCATGATGATTCGCGCAGGAGTGTTGGATGTGGAGTTCGACCGCGTCGGCGATCCGTCCGGTCCCTCGGTGGTGCTGCTACACGGGTTTCCGTACGACCCACGCGGTTACGACGACGTCGCCAGGCTGCTCGCCGAATCCGGATACGACGTGGTGGTGCCGTATCTGCGGGGCTTCGGACCGACCCGGTTCGTCGACGCCGACACGTTGCGATCCGGAGAGCAGGCCGCGATCGGCCACGACCTGCGTGAGTTGATTCTCGCGCTGGAACTGAACGAGCCCATCGTCGCCGGCTACGACTGGGGTGGGCGAGCGGCGTGCGTCGTCGCCGCGATGTGGCCGGAGTTGGTGTCGGGCCTGGTGAGCGTGTCCGGCTACCTGGTCCAGGACATCGCCGCGGCAGTGTCGACGCCGGTGTTGCCGCATCTCGAGAAGCGGTACTGGTATCAGTACTACCTGCACTCCGAGCGGGGCCGGGCCGGGCTCGCGGCCCACCGCGCAGAGATCGCACAGACACTGTGGACGGATTGGTCGCCGACCTGGCGGTTCGGTGATTCCGAGTTCGCGGCCACCGCACCCTCGTTCGACAACCCCGACTTCGTGGACGTGTCCGTGCATTCCTACCGCCACCGCTACGGCATCGAGGCCGGGGACCCGGCCTATGCAGCGACGCAGGAATCGCTGACCGAGCAACCGAGGATCACGGTGCCCACGATCGTGATCGATCCGACCGAGGACACCGTTGCCTCGCTGTACGGCAGCCCGGACCACGCGGCGCACTTCACCGATCTGATCGACGTTCGGCAGATCGACTGCGGCCACAACCCGCCGCAGGAACTGCCGGGACAGTTCGCCGACGCGGTCGTGACGCTGGGCCAGGTGGTCCGGGATCGAGAACGGAGCTAGAACGATCTAGTCGACGGCGAGTTCGCCCAGTTCGTTCCAGTCGGTGCCGTCGACCTCTTGGCTGATGATCTTCGGCGTCTCCTGCAGGTACGGCGGGAGATCCTTCTGCGCCTGCTTGAAGTGATCCGAGTTCACGTGTGTCGCACCGGCGTCGGGGTCCTTGAAGGCCTCCACCAGGACGTACTCGGTCGGGTCGTCGAGGGTGCGTGACCAGAAGTACCAGAGGCACCCCTCCTCGGCCTGGCAGGCCTCGGTGAAGTCGCGCGAAATCTCGGGCCAGTTGTCGGCGTGCTCGGGCTTGACCTTGAACTTGGCGGTGATGAAGATCAACGTTGCTCCTCGTTGTTGGGGTTGTGTCGGTGGTTACTACCCGATTTCAGGGTACGAGAATCGCGCGGCCGCGAACCCGTCCGTTGTCGAGGTCGTCGATGGCACTCTGGAAGTCGTCCAGTGCGTAGGTCTGCGTATGCAGGTTCACGGAACCGCGCGCGGCGAGAGACATCAGATCGCACAGGTCGTTGTAGGACCCGACGAGGTTGCCGACGATGTTCTTCTCCGCCGACACCAGGTCGATGGTCGGCACGTCGACGTTCTCGCCGTAGCCGATCACATGATAGTCACCGGCCCGTCTGGTCATCGCCAATCCCTCTGCGGTGGAGCCATTTTCGCCGACGAAGTCGAGAACGACCTCGGCGCCGAATCCGCCCGTGAGTTCCATGACCTGGTCGATCTGGCTGCCGTCGGCGACCACCGCGTGATCGGCACCGAGAGTCAGGGCGAGCTTGACGGCATCGGCGTTGCGGTCGATGACGATGAGCTCTGCGGGCGACAGCGCCTCCAGCACCTGGATACCGATGTGGCCGAGGCCGCCTGCACCGATGACGACGCATTTGTCGCGTGGAGTCAGCCGCCGGGCCGCTTTGGCGGCGGCGTGGTACGCCGTCAGGCCTGCATCGGCCAGCGCTGCCACCGCGGACGGTTCGAGCGATTCGTCGATCTTCACCACTGTCCTGGCGTTGGTACGCAGATAGTCCGCGTACCCGCCGTTGGTGTCGATCCCGGGGAAATCACTGCTCTCGCAATGCACGTCGTCACCGGACCGGCATGCCCGGCACAGTCCGCACGTGACCAACGGATGCAGGATCACCTTGTCGCCCTCGCGGACGTTGGTGACGGCCGAACCGACCGCGTGCACCCATCCGGCGTTCTCGTGCCCGATCGTGTACGGCAGTGTGACACCGGACTTCTCGGCCCACTGGCCTTCGAGGATGTGCAGATCGGTGCGGCACACGCCTGCCCCGCCGATCTTCACGATCACGTCGAGAGGGCCTCGAACCTCGGGGATCGGTACCTCGGTCATCTCCAGATTCTTGTGATACCCGACCACCTGGACGGCGCGCATCGTGCTCATCGTGACTGCTCCTGTGTTGTGGTGTGCTGGACGGTGAGGGAGGTGAGGGGGATGAACGCGCCCTCCTCTCGAGGGACTTGCTGTTCTTCCGCGCCGGGGTAGCGAGTCTGCAGCAACCCGCGACAGAAGTGCGCGTTGCCGTCGATCGAGACGCGGGTGGCGCGGGCGCGCCGCATCACCATCGTCAGATCACCGGTGTGTGGGCGACCGGTGTGGTCGACCAGAGCCGGAGCGGCCGGGTCGATTCTCAGCCCGAGTGCCTCGCGGCGGCGAAGCAGAGCGGTCGACGTGCGATCGTCCGCAAGATCTCCGAGAACCACTGCGGCCAAGTCGTTCTCGGTCGCACCGGGATTCGCTCGCAGCCACCCCTGGAGAGAACGTTCCATCGCCGCCACATACGCCTTGCGGCGGAACGTCGCTCGTAATTCCTCGAGGTCCTCCTCGGCTTCGTGGCCGAAGGTGCCTCGATATCCTGCGTCGGCGGCGAGGCCGGCGTTGATCTTGTCCGAGTCGTGGTGATCGTCCAGTTCGACGAGAACATGCTCGGTCCACGGCAGTGCCGTCAGCACGTCCTTCGCATCCCCCGACATGAGGTACGCGAAGTTCGGCGAGCAGAACGACGTGGGCAACCGCAGATGAACGTGGACGGTGCTCTCGTCGACCTCCAGGGATCGGACGAAGCCGAGATCGGTGATGGGCTCGTCCAATTCGGGATCCAGGACGACACCGAGGGCGGCGTAGGCCTCGTCCTTCCTGGTGGTCGTGGCAGTCGTCATCTCAGACCGCCGCGAGGTCGGCGCGCTCGGGCTGACGCGGTCCGGTCTCGGTCTCGTCGGCATCGGGCAGCTGCAGCTCTGCAGGGACCTCGATGTCGTAGAGCTTGGCGGCGTTGAGTCCGAGCACCTTCTTCTTCTGCTCGAGCGTGATGGGAGCGTATTCGTCGAGGGACTCGTGGATCTGGAAGTCGACGAATCCTTCGACCAGCCACTTGGGCGTCCACAGTGCGTAGTCGGAGGAGAAGAAGATGCGGTCCTCGCCCAGCCAGTACAGCAGCTCACCCATGATCTGGCCGAAGTACTTGGGACGTGTGTGCATGAACGGAATGGCCACCGCGAGACCGGCGTACACGTTGGGTTCCTGGGTTGCGATCCAGCAGAAGTCCTCGAGCCGGGGCAGTCCGCAGTGTTCGACGACGAAGTTCAGATCGGTGAAGTCGGTGGCCACGTGGTCGACATCCGCTACGTCGAACGCATCTCGATCGAGCGGACGAATCGTCGGCCCCTTGTGCACGTGGATGTTCTTGATGCCGACTTCGCGGCAGACCTCGAGGTAGCGCCGCGTCCAGTCGTCGTCGAGCTTGTAGCCGCGGGAATCGCCGTGCCACTCGGCGGTGTAGAGCTTGACGCCCTTGAGTCCGAAGCGCTCGGCGTCGGCTCGCAGCTGGTCGAGGCCACGTTCGCCGTTGCGCGGATCGAAGTGGTGGTTGTAGGTCAGCTTGTCCGGGTGCGCGGCGGCCAACGCCGACGCCTCCTCGGTCTGTCCGAACCCGTTGTTGTAGAACTCGCCGAGGTGGGCGGGCTGGAAGATGGCGTGATCGACGTAGCCGACCTCGAACAGGTCGTGCATCAGGCGCTCGCCACCCTGGTAGAGGTACTCGTCGTACGTCCACAGTTCGCTCTCGGGGGAGAGGTTGCGGTGGTAGTCGTAGAAGCAGTCGATGAACTGCTTGCCGTGGATGTTGCGCTGGTTCTGCTCCCGCGCGTCCCACAGAGCGATGTGAGCGTCGACGATGAAGAACTTCTCGCCATTCTTGGTGTACATGCGGTGTGCCTCCCGGATGGTGCGATACGTGACGTGCGTCACGTCGTTATGGGAACGACGGTAGGTCCGAATCGAGCCGGCGTCGCGGCCTCGGCGTCTCAATTCGAGACGCTGCCCCGGCACAGATGGCGACATGCGAATGTAACCTGGATCACATGGCAGATTCCGGGGGTCTCTCGCGAGCCCGACTCCACTCGGAGCCGCTCGCTGCCGTCTCGCATCGGCTCCTCGCGTCCTGGCACCGAAGCCAGCGGTACGGGGTGTCGCTCGACGAGGTTGCTCCGGTCTTCTCGGGAACCTACGACGACGAGTCCCTGTTCTACCGATGCGGCCGCGAGGTGCTCAACGGGTTGCGCGACACGTTGGCGAACGAACCGGTGTCGATGATGCTCACCGACGCCGACGGTCTCGTGTTGGACCGAGTCAGCGCCGATCGCGATCTGCTGGCCGCGCTCGACCGTGTGCATCTGGCGCCCGGCTTCTCGTATGCGGAGGACCAGGCCGGTACCAACGGCCTGGCGCTGGCGCTGGCGGATCAGGTGCCCGCAGTGGTGAGGGCGGACGAACACTACTCGCTCTCGCTCGCCGGCTACACGTGCGCGGCTGCGCCGGTCCTCGATCCCCTCACCGGCAGGGTGGAGGGCTGCGTCAATCTGACCACCTGGTCGGAGTCGTCGTCGGATCTGCTTCTGGCCCTTGCGCAGTCGGCGGCAGGCAACACCTCGGCGATGATGCTCGCGCGGGCACAGGGTCAGCATCCACGGCCTGCTCCGCGCGGTGAGGTGTTCCGGGTCGAGACCGCTCACAGCGGGCCGGGATCGGGCATCCTCGACGACCTTTCCCCTGGCTGGCGTAGTGCACTGGGGTCTGCGGAAGCTGCTCTGGCCGAACATGGTTCGATTCTCATGGTCGGTGAGCCGGGGTCGGGCCGGGCCACCGTGCTCGCTCGCGCACTGCGCGTGGCACGCCCGCGCGGCCGCATCCTCAGCGCCGGAGCACCGGCAGCCCGCGACGTCGACGCCTGGCTCGACCTCTGGACGCCCGAGCTGCCGAAACCCGATACGGCAGTGATCATCCGCGATGTCGACAGGCTTCCCGCGCGTGCAGCCGACGCCCTCGCCGAACTGATCCGCCGCGCCGGCCACGGCGTACCCGTCACCGTCACGGCGTCGAACTACGACGACGTGCCCCCGGCACTCGCGGGACTGCTGCGCACCGTGGTCGAGGTACCGCCGCTGCGAAACAGGCCCGACGACATCGCCCCGCTCGCCCTCCATCTGGCCGGTCGAGTACGCGGCCGCCAGGTCACGCTCACCCCCGCTGCCGAGCGAGCGCTGCGCGAACATCCGTGGCCGGGCAACGTCGGTGAGCTGGCCACGGTGATGCACAAGGCGGCCGTCCGCGCCGACGTCATCGGAGTCCACCATCTACCGCCGGAGGTGCTCTCGCGCACCACCCATCGGCTCACGCGCATCGAGACGTTCGAGCGCGACGAGATGATCCGCGTGCTCTCTCGCCCCGGCATCACCATGAACGACGCGGTCGAGGAACTCGGGATGAGTCGAGCGACCATCTATCGCAAACGCGACCGATACGGCATCACGCTTCGTTCCTGATCGCTTACCCTCGACCTCATGGCCAGTAGCTCTCCGTCGATCGAGTTACCGGTCGGTGACCGCATCGTCCGCATCTCCAACCCCGAGCGTGTGTACTTCCCCGAAAGCGGAGCCACCAAGCTGGATTTGGTGAACTACTACCTGAGCGTGGGCGACGGCATCGTGCGGGCGCTTCGGGAGCGCCCGTGCATGATGCATCGCTTTCCCAAGGGACTGGCCGGTGACAAGGTGCACCAGAAGCGGGTGCCGAACGGCGCGCCGCCGTGGCTCGAGACCGTGCAGGTGACGTTTCCCCGCTACAACCGCACCGCGGACGAGCTGTGCGTGACCGAACTGGCGCACGTGGCCTGGGCGGTGCAGATGTCGACCGTGGAGTTCCATCCGTGGAACAGCCGCCGCGCCGACGTCGAGATGCCCGACGAGTGGCGCATCGACCTCGATCCGATGCCCGACTGTTCCTTCGACCGGGTCCGACGCGTGGCCGGGGTGGTTCAGGAGGTGCTGGGAGATCTGGGGGCCGTCGGCTGGCCGAAGACCTCCGGTGGGCACGGTCTGCACATCTACGTTCGGATCGACCCGGCCTACGGCTTCAAGGACTTGCGAAGGGCTGCACTGGCTTTCGCGCGCGAGGTCGAGCGCCGCGCACCCGAGGACGTGACGACGACGTGGTGGCGCAAGGACCGCGACCCGTCGAAACTGTTCGTCGACTACAACCAGAACGCCCGCGATCACACCATCGCCAGCGCGTATTCGGTGCGCGGGAATCAGCAGGCGACGGTGTCGACGCCGATTTCGTGGGACGAGGTTGCCGACGTCGATCCGCGCGAGTTCACGATGTTCACGGTGCCGGCCAGATTCGCCGAGTTGGGGGACCTGCACGCGGGCATCGACGATGCGGTGTTCGCGATCGACGAGCTACTCGAGTGGGCGGAGCGCGACGAGCACGAGGGTTTGACGGAGCCCGAGGAGTAGCCGAACTCGAAGTTGTGGACGGAAATCGGCGGAAATCCGTCCATAACTTCGAGTTCGGCGGCAAAAATCAGTCGGTGCCGGACTCGATGGCGGCGTGGTCGAGTGCCGAGGAGTCCACGGAACCGTCGGGGCCGCTGGCGGCGATGGCGTCGGCACCGCCTGCGGGCAGTTCGCCGATGAGCTCGCCCCAGGCCGTGAGCTGGTTCTGCGCGGCGTACTGCTCGAGCTTGCTGCGTGAATCGGCGATGTCGAGGTTGCGCATCGTGAGTTGACCGATGCGGTCGCCGGGGAAGAACGCCTGGCCCTGGCTGCGTTCCATGGACAGCTTCTCGGGGTGGTAGCTGAAGTTGCTGCCCTGGGTGTCGACGATCGTGAAGTCCTGGCCGCGGCGCAGTCGCAGTGTCACGCTGCCGCTGACGACGTTGCCGACCCACCGCTGCAGGCCCTCGCGCAGCATCAGTGCCTGCGGATCGAACCAGCGTCCCTCGTACAGCAGACGGCCGAGTCGACGGCCTTCGTTGTGGTACGAGGCGACGGTGTCCTCGTTGTGGATGGCGTTGACGAGGCGCTCGTAGGTGATGTGCAGCAGTGCCATTCCTGGAGCCTCGTAGATGCCGCGGCTCTTGGCTTCGATGATGCGGTTCTCGATCTGATCGCTCATGCCGAGGCCGTGGCGTCCACCGATGGCGTTGGCTTCCATGACGAGGTCGACGGGGCTGTCGAAGCTCTTGCCGTTGATCCGGACCGGTCGACCCCGCTCGAACTCGACGGTGACCTCCTCGGGCGCGATGTCCACCTCGGGGTCCCAGAACCGAACGCCCATGATGGGGCTGACGATCTCGAGTGACGTGTCGAGGTATTCGAGCTTCTTCGCCTCGTGGGTGGCGCCCCAGATGTTGGCGTCGGTGGAGTAGGCCTTCTCTGCCGAGTCACGGTAGGGGAGCGTGCGCTGGGTGAGCCACTGCGACATCTCGTGCCGACCGCCGAGCTCGGCGACGAACGCCTCGTCGAGCCAGGGCTTGTAGATCCGCAGCTGCGGGTTGGCGAGCAGGCCGTAACGGTAGAACCGCTCGATGTCGTTGCCCTTGTACGTCGATCCGTCGCCCCAGATCGAGACGCCGTCCTCGGCCATCGCGCGCACCAGCATGGTTCCGGTGACTGCGCGGCCGAGCGGGGTGGTGTTGAAGTACGTCTGCAGTGACGAGCGAATGTGGAACGCGCCGCAGGTCAGTGCCGCCAAACCCTCCTCGACGAGCGGCTCACGGCAGTCGATGAGCCGCGCCTGCTCGGCCCCGTAGGCCAGGCCGCGCTCGGGCACATCGGACAGGTCCGGCTCGTCGTACTGGCCGATGTCGGCCGTGTACGCGTAGGGGATCGCCCCGTGCTCGCGCATCCACGCGACAGCCACCGAGGTGTCGAGACCGCCGGAGAATGCAATGCCGATTCGTTCGCCGACCGGGAGAGAGTTCAATACCTTCGTCACGGCAAGCAGCCTAGTAGTACTACCGATCGGCCCGATCGGCGAGCGACTCCACGGCACCCCGGACTGCATCGAGATGCGCGGTCATGGCGCGGGCTGCGGCGTCGTACTCGCCCGATCGGATGCCGTCGACGATGGCGTCGTGTTCGACGTTGGACTGTTGCTGCCGATGTGCGACGAGGTTGAGGGTCTCCGATTGCCGCGTCAGGGCATCCCGGATGTCGACGATGATCGCCTCGAACACGCGATTCTTGCTCGCCCGCGCGATCGCGGTGTGGAACTGCGCGTCCAGCAGAACCCAGGCCTCGTGGTCGTCCTCCGAACGCATTTCGTCCGCCAGGCCGGCGAGCACCGCCAACTCTTCGTCGGTGCGTCGCTCTGCGGCCCAGCCGGCGGCGGGAATCTCCACGTGCGGGCGGGCCTCCATGAGTTCGCGGGCCGCGTAGTTGCCGATGTCGAGGTCGTTGCCGACGCGGTCGCGAATCACGAACGTGCCGAGACCGGTCTTGGTCTCGGTGAGGCCGAGGGCATGGCAGGAGCGCAGTGCCTCGCGGATGACGGAGCGGCTGACGCTGTGCCGAGCGGCAAGGGCCGCCTCGGACGGCAACTTCTGGCCGACGGGGAGCTCGCCCGACGCGATGGCCGCGCGCAGGTCTGCGAACACCGCCTCGGCCGCGCTCATCCGGGCATTCGTGGGCGCACTGACTGCCCAGCTGTCCGACAGGTTCATGACGTGATCCTAGCGTGGGGTTGACCGATGAGGTGTTCTGCGCCACACTCTACCTGTCAGACAGCCGGACAGCTGGACACCCTCACCTAGGAGCGCACCGTGGCCGATACCCGCATCGAGAAGGATCTTCTCGGGGAACGCGAAATCCCGAACAGCGTGTATTGGGGAATCCACACCCTGCGCGCCCTCGAGAACTTCCCCATCACCGGGCGTCCGATCTCCACCAATGCGCACCTCGTTCGCGGTCTCGCGGCAGTGAAGTGGGCCGCCGCGTCGGCCAATCAGGATCTCGGAATTCTCGACGCCACCCGCGGGGAAGCGATCCGTACGGCGTGTCAGGAAATTCTCGACGGTCAGTGGCACGAGGAGTTCGTCGTCGACGTCATCCAGGGTGGCGCGGGCACCTCGACCAACATGAACGCCAACGAGGTCATCGCCAACCGCGCCCTGGAAATTCTCGGGCACCCGCACGGCGACTACAGCATGCTGCACCCCAACGAGCACGTGAACGCGTCGCAGTCCACCAACGACGTGTACCCGACGTCGGTCAACATCGCGACCGTCTTCGCCGTCCACGAGCTGATCGCCTCGATGAAGGTGTTGCGAGACTCGTTCGGCCGCAAGGCAACCGAGTTCGCCACCGTCGTCAAGATGGGCCGCACGCAGCTGCAGGATGCAGTGCCGATGACCCTCGGCCAGGAGTTCGGTACCTACGCGGTCATGATCGACGAGGACTGCTCGCGACTCGAGGAAGCGGCACTGCTGGTGCACGAGATCAACCTCGGAGCCACCGCCATCGGCACCGGACTGAACGCTCCCGCCGGCTACACCGAATCGGCCGTCGCACATCTGCGGACCATCACCGGCCTGCCTCTGGTGACCGCGACGGATCTGATCGAGGCAACGCAGGACGTCGGTCAGTTCGTGCACCTGTCCGGCGTTCTCAAGCGGGTCGCGGTGAAGCTGTCGAAGATCTGCAACGACCTCCGGCTGTTGTCCTCCGGGCCACGCGCGGGCTTCAACGAGATCAATCTGCCTCCGATGCAGGCGGGTTCGTCGATCATGCCCGGCAAGGTCAACCCCGTCATCCCCGAGGTACTCAATCAGGTTGCCTACGAGGTGATCGGTCACGACGTCACCATCACCATGGCGGCAGAGGCGGGACAGTTGCAGCTCAACGCATTCGAGCCGATCATCGTCAAGTCCCTGTCCGACGGTATGGCGCACCTGAGCGCCGCATGCCGAACCGTCGCGCATCGGTGTGTCGACGGCATCACCGCCAACGTCGACCTGCTGCGTGAGCGCGTGGAGAACTCCATCGGCCTGATCACCGCGCTGAGCCCGTATCTCGGATACGTGGAATCGACTGCTATTGCCCAGGAGGCGTTGGTCAGTGGTCGAAACGTGGTCGACCTCGTACTCGAGAAGGGTCTGTTGGCCCGGGACGAGCTGGACCGACTCCTGAGCCCCGAGCACCTCGCGAATCTGCGGGTGGCTCCCACCGAGCATTCCGTTGCTCCCGAGACGTCGACGAGGTAACGCGATGAGTACAGAGAACCGGAGTGTCGACACCGCCAAGGCCTTCAGTGAAGAAGACCTGGGCTACCGAAAAGAGCTGGCCCCTCGCCAGATCCAGATGATCGCCATCGGCGGCGCGATCGGCACCGGACTGTTCATGGGCGCGGGCGGGCGACTGCGCGACGCCGGACCTGCCCTGGTTCTGGTGTACGCGCTGTGCGGATTCTTCGCATTCCTGATTCTGCGCGCACTGGGTGAGCTGGTGATGCACCGCCCGTCGTCGGGATCCTTCGTCTCGTATTCGCGCGAATTCTTCGGCGAGAAAGTCGCTTTCGCGGCCGGCTGGCTGTACTGGATGAACTGGGCGATGACAGCGGTGGTCGACGTGACGGCCGTGGCGCTCTACATGAACTTCTTCAAGAAATACTGGGCTCCACTCGGCAACGTCGATCAATGGGTCTTCGCGCTCGCAGGCCTGGTGCTCGTGCTCGGGCTGAACCTGGTGTCGGTCAAGGTGTTCGGAGAGCTGGAGTTCTGGTTCGCGCTCATCAAAGTCGTCGCACTGGTGACTTTCTTGGCCATCGGCACCTATTACGTCATCTTCGGCACTCCCATCGACGGACAAGAGCCGGGTCTGAGCGTGCTCACCGACAACGGCGGGCTGATTCCCAACGGACTGCTGCCTGCCATCGTGGTGATCCAGGGAGTGGTGTTCGCCTACGCCTCGATCGAGCTGGTCGGCACGGCGGCCGGTGAGACGCAGAATCCCGAGAAGGTGATACCGAAGGCGATCAACACCGTCATCATCCGTATCGTCGTGTTCTACGTCGGCTCGGTGCTGCTGCTGTCACTGCTGTTGCCGTACACCGCCTATCGAGCCGGTGAGAGTCCGTTCGTGACGTTCTTCGGAGCGATAGACGTCGAAGGCGCGGACGCGATCATGAACCTCGTCGTCCTCACCGCAGCGTTGTCCTCCCTCAATGCCGGGCTGTACTCGACCGGACGCATCCTGCATTCGATGGCGGTCGCCGGCTCGGCCCCCTCGTTCGCCGCGCGGATGAACAAGTCGGGTGTGCCGTACGGCGGCATCGCACTGACGTCGGTGGTGACGCTGCTCGGCGTCGTGCTCAACGCCGTGGTTCCGGCGCAGGCATTCGAGATCGTGCTGAACCTTGCCGCTCTGGGCATCATCAGCGCCTGGGCCGTCATCGTGGCGTGTCAGTTGAAGTTCTGGTCGCTGTCGAGAACCGGTGCGGTCACCCGACCTGCGTTCAAGCTCTTCGGTGCCCCGTACACCGGATACGCAACGCTAGGCTTCCTGGCGTGTGTACTCGTGCTGATGGCCTTCGACAAACCGGTCGGTACCTGGACGGTGGCGTCGATCCTGCTCATCGCGCCGATGCTCGTCGGAGGATGGTTTCTGTGCCGCAAGCGAATTCGAGAGATGGCGGCGCGCAGTGACTGAGGAGTGGAGCCTGCAGGAACGACCGGAGAGCGCCGAGCATGTCGCCTTGTTGACCACAGGCGGCACGATTGCCAGCAGTCGCGACGAGCACGGTGTCTCTCGTCCGGTCGCCGGCATCGGGGTCGATGTCGACGGTGTTCGGGTGCACGAGGTGATGTCGAAGGACAGCTCGGCGTTGGACTTCGCCGATCTCGACACCATTCGCACTGCGGTCGCGGACGCGCTGGCCGAGGACGGATGCGCCGGAGTGGTGGTGTTGCACGGCACCGACACCATGGAGGAGTCGGCGCTCTACGTCGATCTGTTCCACGACGACGAACGTCCGGTGGTCTTCACCGGTGCACAGCGCACGGCCGATCATCCCGATCCGGACGGCCCGAGCAACATCGCCGCGGCGGTGGCGGCCGCGCAGTCCGAGCCCGGTGTTCTGATCGCGTTCGGCGGTCGTTTGCTGCCGGCGCGCGGCGCGATCAAGAAGCACACCACCGAACTCGATGCCTTTCGGTCGGCGGCGCTGCCTCGGCCGAAACCCCTGCAGTGGAAGCCCATTGCCGGGATTCGCGTCGACATCGTCGCCCTCTATCCCGGGGCCGACGGACTGCAGATCGACACGTGCCGCGAGGCCGGGGCGTCGGGCATCGTGCTCGAGGCGACGGGTTCGGGCAACACCAACGCCCGCGTCGTCCATGCGGTGAAGGAGGCAGTGGCCGCCGGGGTGCACGTGGTGGTCACGACGCGGGTTCCGTTCGGCGAGACCTCGCCGACGTACGGCGGCGGTGGGGGTGGCCACGATCTCCTCGATGCGGGTGCGGTGTTCTCCCGCGAACTGCGGGCGGGGCAGGCGCGGATCCAGTTGGCGGCGCTGATTGCCACCGGAGCGAGTGACGTGGTTGTCCACAATTCCTTCGCGTGAGCGGAAACCCGCCCACGGAACCGAAAAGGGGACACTCAGCACACCACAGCCGAGCTACAGCTCCGACTCGCCCCAACTCGCGACGTGTAGCTCGTCCCCGACGGTCACCGTGCCGTCCTGCACCACCGAGAACTTCGACCCGAAAGCGACGCCCTTCTGCCGACCGCGGCGGTAGTCGCCGAGCGTGCGCAGCGGTTCCGGACCGGTGCGCACACCGGTGGACTGCTCGACCGTGGTGACGGCGCAGCGGATGGCGAGTTTGGTGTAGGCCAATCGCGCCCCGCCGATGGTCACGTCCCGCACCTCGTCTTCCCGGTGCGGGGAGTCCCAGCCGTCGACGACGATGTTGGGCCGGAAGCGATCCATCGGCAGCGGGACGTCGAGGCGTGAATTGAGCCCGGCCAAGGTGGCGGTCGAGATGATGTGCACCGCAGAGCTGTCGGCGAATTGTGCTGATCCTGGCCGGATTCCGTCGGTGACGCGGTCGAGGTCGCGCGGTGCGGCGACGAGGCGTGAGGGTTCTCCGATGACGTCGGTGAGCCAGTCGGCGACGTCGTCGCCCTGATCGATCCCGCGCATCGGGCTGCGGAACATCGTGATGTCTCGCGCCTCGGAATCGCGGTCCACCGACACGGTCACCGATCCGGACGTGTCGTGCTCGAGCGTCAACGTTCCGTCGCCCACCGAACAGCGGACGACCGCGAGCACGGGGTCGGTGCGTTGACTGCGGAATGCGCCGTCCGCATCGACGATCATGAACGATCGATCGTGTTCGAGGCCGGTGGCACTCACCTGGGCCGCATCGAGCACGGCACCGGCACATCCTTTGACGGGGTAGGTCACCAGAGACGACACGCGCACCCGTCGAGGATACTGGGATCCATGACTCGTGCTCTGTTGGTAGTGGATGTGCAGAACGACTTCACCGAAGGCGGCGCGCTTGCGGTGACCGGCGGCGCGGAAGTCGCGCGCAGGATCAGCGCGTACCTCGCGCGCCACGGGGACGAGTACGACCTCGTGGTCTCCTCGCGAGATTGGCACGACGCCGAGGGCGACAACGGCGGACACTTCGCCACCGACGCCGCCCCGGACTTCGTCACCACGTGGCCGGTGCACTGCGTCGCGGGCACCGTCGGAGCCGAGTATCACCCCGATTACGCGACCGGTTCGGTGGACGTCCACGTCTACAAGGGGCAGGGCAAACCGTCGTACTCGGCATTCGAGGGTGTCACCGACGACGGGACGTCCCTCGCCGAGATACTCACCGCCAACGAGGTCACCGACATCGACGTCGTCGGGCTTGCGACCGACTACTGCGTTCTGGCGTCGGCGAAAGACGCTGTGGCCGAGAAGCTCGACGTCCGTGTTCTCACCGACCTCGTCGCGGGAGTTGCGCCGGAGTCGTCGGCCGCTGCCCTCGACGATCTGCGGGCGTCCGGCGCCGTGGTGGTCTAACTGTCGATCGTCGTGGTGATGGATGTGACCGACGGTGCCGCCGGGGTGCTGCCGAATCCGAAGGTCACCGGGGGAGTGACCGGGGTCAGTGATCCGAGGTCCTCGCCCTGCCACGAGGCCTGCACGTCGGTGACGCGGTGTTGGTGCCTGGCACCGTAGTACTCACGTCGGCCCCCGCCCGCGCTGCCGCGGGTGCGGACTCCGCGCAGTATCACTCGGGCGATGGGATCGCTGATCGCGCAGAACCACGGTGCTGTCGACACCACGTCGGGGACGAGGCTCAGCGCGCGGCCGAGCACGGTGGGTCCGGCAACGCGGATTCTCACGGACAGGTCACCCGCTGTCACCGACCGCCAACCATCCTGCTGAGCGGTGAATGTCACCGGTACGAGTTCGGTGGCGTCGAAGGTGTATGTGGCGGTGACGAATTCCCGAACGTCCTCGTCGGGCGCGACGAGCAGGCGTCTGCCGTCCGCGAATTGGATCATGACGTCGGTGAATTCGCCCAGCGGCGATCGCGTCCAATGCCCGACGACGATGCGCACGCCGGACGTTGTGCCTACCCCGTAGATCTCACCGTGAAACCGTGATCTGGTCATCATGCACTCTCACTCGTCGGCACTGTGCGCGCCCAAACTGTGCGGTGCATAGTGGAGGTCATGGCGTCCTCGCAACCCACTGTATTCGTCCTTTTCGGCGCAACCGGAGACCTCGCGAAGCGAATGGTCCTGCCGTCGTTCTACCAACTCCATCTCGAAGGCCTGCTCCCGGAGAAATGGGTTCTGATCGGCAACGGCCGCAAGGACACCTCCGACGACGAGTTCCGCGATCACGTACGCAGCGTCCTCGACGAGTTCGCCGAGAATGTGGCCGAGGATGATTGGACGACGTTCTCCGAGCGAATCCGCTTCGCGGGCAACGGCTTCACCGTCGACGATCCCGGTAAGTTGCCCGAGGTCGTCGTCGACGCGAAGAAGGACGTCGGCGACGACGCCCAGCTGGTGCACTACATCGCTCTGCCGCCGAGCACCTTCGTCGACTACACGAAGGCCTTGGGAGCACACGATCTGGCCGACGGCTCCCGGGTGGTCTACGAAAAGCCCTTCGGTACCTCGCAGAGCAACTTCGAGGAACTCGACAAGGCCGTGCACGAGGTGGTCGAGGAAAACCAGGTCTATCGCATCGATCACTTCCTCGGCAAGGAGGCGACGCAGAACCTCCATGTGCTGCGGTTCGCGAACGGCATGATCAGCGGAATCTGGAACTCCGAACACGTCGCGCAGGTACAGATCGACGTCCCCGAGACGCTCGACATCGACGACCGCGCCGAGTTCTACGACGCCACCGGTGCCGTGTTGGACATGCTCGTCACCCATCTGTTCCAGGTTGCCGCGGAGGTCGCGATGGAGCCGCCCGCATCGCTGAAGGCCGAGGATCTGCAATCGGCGCGTGAGACCGTGATCGGGCAGTTCCGGCCGCTGGACACCGGCGAGGTGGTTCTCGGTCAGTACGACGGCTACCGCGATGTCGAGGGCGTCGCCGACGATTCGAAGGTCGACACGTTCGTCGCGGCGAAGTTGTGGGTCGACACCGACCGGTGGCGCGGAGTCCCGTTTCTGCTCCGCACCGGAAAGATGTTGGGCGTGAGCCAGCAGCGCGTGTCGTTGGTGTTCGGTAAACCGGCCGACAGTCCGCTCACCGGACTGCCCGAGGACGGCACTGTGCTCTCGTTCGACCTCTCGGGTGACGGCAGCATCGACATCGCCATGACGGTCAAGGAACCGGGCCCGGATTTCGATCTGTCGGTGGGGCATCTGGCGCTGCCGCTGAAGTCGGTGCCCGACGCCGAGCCGCTGAGCCCGTACGCGCGCTTGATCCTCGATGTGCTCAGTGGAGACCGGTCGTTGTTCACCAGGCCGGACGGTCTGGCGCACGTCTGGGACGTCGCCGCCCCGTTGCTGAGCAACCCGCCCGAGGTGAAGAGCTACTCGCCCGGTTCGATGGGACCCGCCGAGGCCGACGAGCTCGCCGAACCGTGCGGCTGGTTGATCACCGGACAGGAGTAGTTCGCGCGCAACCGCGCGGAAGTTTTTTCCGGCAACAAACGGGGAGCGGGACTTTTTCGGGCAAACGGCGGATCGGACAGAACGGGCGCGTTATATTTCTGCCGCCCGGTCCAATCTTCAACCAGGCCTCGTCGTTTCTCCGAAAGGTGCTCACTCCATGCTTCTCGATCTCATCACCGGTCTGCTCGGCGGCGGCACCGAAGGCGGCGGCCTCGGCGGAATCATCACCGACGGCATCGCTGCAGGCATCTCCGACGCGATCACCGAGCTCTTCACCGGAAGCGCCGAAGGACTCTCCAGCGTCGCCGAGTAGTCGGCCGCGGGGCCCCGGACCTGTTGTCGAGGTCCGGGGCTTCGTCGCGTTCGGGCTTCATCGGAGCGGCATCAACATCAACGCCGCGAGGTAGATCAGCACGACGGTGCCGCCGGTCAGGACTGCGCCGGCAACGGTCGCGAGTCGGACGATGTTGACGTCCCAGCCGAAATATTCGGCAACTCCGCCGCATACACCTCCCATCATCTTCTGCGAACTCGACCTGGTGAACTCTCTGGGGGAACCGCTCTCGAATGTCATGCTGAAAAGTCTGCATCAGCAACACCTTTCGGCGCATCGGGGATTTCACCCATATAGACCCCGACAAACGAACGGTCCGAAATCGGCGCTCGAACAAGATCGTCGACTTTTCCGGGCAGACCCCTGGACCTACCGCTGTGACGGCCGATACGGTCGCACGAGATCGGCGAGTTCACGAGCAGGCACTACCCGGTTCGTCCCCCTTGCGGACCGGGTAGCGCCTGCGGTGAAACCGGATGCATCGGGTGTTCACCGAACCGACATGGATCGGTCACCGATGAGCACTAACTTTCGGCCCATGACCGACAACGATCTCCGCAACGGGACGGCTGCGCGTACCAACCTGAGCGACCTGCTCGACATCACGACAGCCGTGGATCTTGCCGACACGTCGGGCTTCACCGTCGACGACTCCGATGACGACGATCCGGTACTGCTGACCGTCCCCGACGGCCACGTCGTCGACACCTGGCGCGAGAACTACCCGTACGACGAGCGTATGACGCGTGCCGAGTACGAACTGGAGAAGCGTCTTCTGCAGATCGAACTCCTCAAGCTGCAGATGTGGACCAAGGAGACCGGGCGACGGCACGTCATCATCTTCGAGGGCCGAGATGCCGCCGGTAAGGGCGGCACGATCAAGCGATTCATGGAACACCTCAACCCGCGCGGTGCCAGCGTGGTCGCGCTGGAGAAGCCGTCGGCTCGTGAGTCGACCGAGTGGTACTTTCAGCGCTACATCGCACATCTGCCCGCGGCCGGGGAGATCGTCATGTTCGACAGGTCCTGGTACAACCGGGCGGGCGTCGAGCGGGTCATGGGGTTCTGCACCGACGAGCAGCATGCTCAGTTCGTTCGGCAGGCACCGCTGTTCGAGCAGATGCTCGTCGACGAGGGCATCAGCTTGACCAAGTTCTGGTTCTCGGTGTCGCAGCACGAGCAGCGCACCCGCTTCGCCATCCGGCAGGTCGACCCGGTGCGGCAATGGAAGCTCTCGCCCATGGACCTTGCCTCGCTGGACAAGTGGGATGCCTACACCGCGGCGAAGGAGGAGAACTTCCGTGCCACCGACACCGATGTCGCGCCGTGGACGGTCGTCAAGAGCAACGACAAGAAGCGGGCTCGGATCAACGCCATGCGCTTCGTGCTCAACAAATTCGACTACGCGAACAAGGATTCCGAAATAGTCGGTGAAACAGACCCTCTGCTCGTGGGGCGCGCGAAAGACGTGATCGGCGAGTAGTTTTGCCGCGTAATATGGTGCAATATCCGGTAAGTCGTTGCGGTAGTGGATCTTCGATGTCTCGAGTTGGTACCGGGCTATGCACCGTCATCGTCGGTGCGGTAGGAACGAACGAGGTCGTATTGCCTACGGCTGTCCTTGCACACGAGTAACAGGAGTTCTCATGGGTTCAGCAGCGCAGTTCATCTCCGACATCGCCACCGGCGTCTACGACGGCATCGTCGACGCGATCGTCGATCAGATCGTCGGCGTGCTGACGTCGGGTAGCGCGGCGTAGTTCGTCCGTGTCGACCGTGGCCGTGACCGTTCGTCGGGGGCGGCCACGGTCGGTACCGTCACCGTTTTGTGACACCGCACCAAGATTTTCGACTTTTACTGTTGTTTCCGTGTACAAACCGAGACCGACTGCGGTACAAATCTTCTTGCAGAGATCATCGCGTGACATCCGTCACAGGCGATCTGCACACCCCCTCGAAGAAGGAGTATTTCGCATGTCCGCTGAACTCGGTGACCTCCTCGCAATTTTCCTCCAGCTCTTCTCGGGAATCAGCTCCTCCTCGGACTGACCGACCGCCGCGCCGTTGGGCCTGCGGCCCAACGGCTGCACGGATCTCTACGTCCGATGAACTCGTGACGGTTCGCGATGCTGTCTCGGCATCGAATCCCCCTCTCTCGAAGGAGTTTTCATGGAGTTGCTCGCAATCCTGCTGCAGTTGCTCGCTCTCGGTAGCTCGGAAGGTAGCGGCTCGGCCGTCGAAATCCCCGGCCTGCCCTCCTGACTCATGACTTCCTGATTCACGGCTTCGAGCCGGGTCCGCATCGTCGGGCCCGGCTCTCGTCGTTCGACGTGCATTCGTTGGAGATGTCATTCGTTCGACCGAAAAGATCTGCACCACTCGATGATTGGCCGGCGATCCGGTGAACACGAGCCCTGGGGGGATGCATGGTTGCACCCGTCATAGGGTGAGCCGATGCAGACGGTTCCGATTCAGATGCCCGACGGTTCGACCGTGCCGGTGTCACTGTTCCCCGGTGAGGGCCGTGACGATGCACCCGTGATCGTCGTTCTTCCCGGCCTCGGCATTCCCGGTGGCTACTACCGGCTGTTCGCCGAGGCTCTCGTCGCGCGCGGTTTCCATGCTGCGATCGGCGATCTCCGGGGTCAGGGGGACAGCGTGCCGAAGCCGAGTTCGGCGAGTCGCTACGGCTACCAGGAACTGGTTTCGGTCGACTTCCCGGCGATATTCGAGGTGGTTCGCGAGCAGTTCCCGGAAGCGACGCCGTTCCTGCTCGGCCACAGCATGGGCGGCCAGCTCGGTGCGATGTACGCCGCCCGCATCAGGGGCAGGCTCGGCGGACTGATCCTGGTGGCGTCGGGTTCGCCCTACCACCGCGGATTCGGCACCACCCGCGGCGTCCCGCTGTACGTGGGTGCCGCAGCGATGGCGATCACCAGCAGCATCGCCGGGTTCTGGCCGGGAGATCGGATCGGTATCGGCGGGTTCGGCCGTCAGTCGAGGGTTCTGATCGACGACTGGTCCCGGTTCGCGCGGACCGGGACAATCGAACCGGCGGGAGCGGACATGGACTACGAGGAACGGATGGGCCGTCTGACGCTTCCGGTGCTCGCAGTCACCATCGAAGGCGACGACCTCGCACCCCGTGGCTCGATGGACAACCTCGTACGCAAGCTTGCCCGTGCCGAAGTCACCTCGGTGCACGTCGACGAGCCACTCGGACACAACGGGTGGATCCGTAGCCCCACGGCGGTCGCCGACCTCGTGGCGGAGTGGATGCATCGCTGACGGGTTCGGATCCGAACTGGGTAATCCACAGGTTTTCGTACGTTTGCACATGCTTCTGGTTCGTTTTGGTGTACAAAGTCTTTGAACCAACAATTGTGTGAACGACGATAGCGAGCACGACTATGAGCGGCCTGGGGGATTCTGTTCGTCGAATCGGTGGTGGGGAGCAGTTTCTCCGATCGAGGGCGCTACGCAGAGTGGTCGTCGTATGCGTGGTGGCCTGCGCCGCGGCGGTGGCGCACCCGCTCGCCTCCGCGACCCCGGCCGAGGAGACGTCCGGTCCGACGGAGTCGTACGTGGTGCGCACCGAGGTGACCGACGACGTCGCCATGACGGCATTCGTTCACTCGGCCGCGATGGACCGGACGATCCCACTGAAGATTCTGCGATCTCCCGATCGGACGGCTCCGAGCCCCACGCTGTACCTGCTCAACGGCGCGGGCGGCGGACTCGACGGAATGGACTGGTACACCCAGACCGATGTCGTGTCGTTCTTCGCCGACAAGAACGTCAATGTGGTGACCCCGGTCGGAGGGGCCTACTCCTACTACACCGACTGGCAGCAGGACGATCCGAGGCTCGGGCGCAACAAGTGGGAAACCTTCCTGACCGCCGAACTCCCACCGCTCGTCGACGATCTGCTCGATACCAACGGCCGCAACGCAATTGCCGGTATCTCGATGGCCGCGACCTCGGTCCTGAACCTGGCCGCTCACCACCAGGGGCTCTACCGTGCCGTCGGTTCCTACAGCGGATGCGCGTCGACCACCGACGCGTTGGGCCGGGCTTACGTCAAGACGGTCGTGTCCATGGCGCTCGGCGCGAACGTCACGAACATGTGGGGGCCGGACGATCATCAGGACTGGGTACGCAACGATGCGGTGATCAATGCCGAAAAGTTGCGTGGCACAGCGCTGTACATCTCGAACGGCAGCGGGCTGGCGGGAGCATCGGACACCCTCGACGGTACGAACCCCAACGGAACCGGCTTCGTGTTGCTCAACCAGATGGTCGTGGGCGGTGCCATCGAGGTGGCAACCGGAGACTGCACTCGCAGGTTGAAGACGGCCCTCGAGCAGCTCGACATCCCGGCCCACTTCGAGTTGCGTGACCGCGGCACCCACTCGTGGGGTTACTGGCAGAACGATCTGCACGATTCCTGGCCGATGTTCGAGGACGCTCTCGCTGCCTGACCGTCAGCTACGAGCGAGGTGTCGCCACAGAAACTCGTAGGTCAACGCGGTCTTGAACGCCAACTGCGCGTTGTCCGACGCCCCGCCGTGCCCACCTTCGATGTTCTCGTAGTAGCTGACGTCGTGGCCGAGTTCGGCCAATCGAGCCGCCATCTTGCGTGCATGTCCGGGATGGACGCGATCGTCGCGGGTCGACGTGGCGATCAGAATCGGCGGATACCGACGTTCGGATGCGGCGACGACGTTCTGGTACGGGGAGTACTGCGAGATGAACTCCCACTCGTCCGCGTCGTCGGGGTTGCCGTACTCGGCCACCCAGGACGCCCCCGCGAGCAACAGGTGGTACCGCTTCATGTCCAGCAGCGGGACCTGACATACCAACGCGCCGAACAGTTCCGGGTACTTCGTCACCATGATGCCCATCAACAGACCGCCGTTGCTCCCGCCTTGCGCGGCCAACTGCTCGGTGGTGGTGATGCCGCGGGTGACGAGGTCGCGCGCGACAGCGGCGAAGTCCTCGTGCACCAGATGGCGTCCGGCGCGCAGGACCTGGGTGTGCCAGGACGGCCCGTACTCTCCGCCGCCGCGGATGTTCGCGACGACGTAGGTGCCGCCACGTTCGAGCCACGCCCGTCCGGTCGCACCGCTGTAGCCGGGCGTCATCGAGATCTCGAAGCCGCCGTAACCGTAGAGCAGCGTCGGTCCGGGACCGGAATCGGCGCGTCGGACGACGAAGTAGGGGATGTCGGTACCGTCGTCGGACCGTGCGAAGAACTGTTCCACCGTCAGGCCGTCGGCGTCGAAGAACGCCGGAGCCTGCTTGAGAACTTCGAGTTCACCGCCCACGGTGCCCACCAGCAATGTCGCCGGAGTGAGATAGCCGGACGAGGAGAGGAAGAACTCGTCACCGTTCTCCTCGGCGTCGGTTCCGATGATCTCGGTGGAGGTCAGATCCGACAACCCGTCGATCGTGCCGGTTGCCCACTCCTTCTCGCCGGGGGTGAGGACGTGCAACTGCGTCCGTACGTCCTGCAAGGTCACCAGCAGCAGGTGATTCTCGGTCCAGGCGTACTGGTGCAGGGAGGTGTGCGCATCGGGAGCGAAGAGAACGGTGAGAGCGATCGTGCCGGAGACGAACTCGTCGAAATCCGCAGCGAGAAGTGCGCCGGCCGGATAGGTTTCGTCGCCCACCGCCCACGGCGTCATCGTGCGAACCAGCAACCAGTTCTCGTGCACCGAGGTCGACGCGTCGGTGGGCGTCGGGATCCGGGTCAACGTGGACCCGTCGAGCACGTAGGTCTCGGAGTTGTAGAAGTCGGTGGCGCGCTGGACGAAGTCGCGTTCGAAGCCGGGGGTGCGATCGTGCCAGGCGGAGATCGAGATGTCCTGTGCCGCACCCTCGTACACGGTCTCGGCCTCGTCGACCGAGGTACCGCGATGCCACCGCTTCGTGATGCGCGGATAGCCCGACTCGGTGAGCGAGCCCGGTCCGAAATCCGTTCCGACGAAGACGGTGTCAGCGTCGATCCACCCGATGTCCGTCTTTGCCTCGGGTAGGGCGAATCCGCCGTTCTCCGGGGCGCGGAAGGTGTGGGAGTCCAGATCGAACTCGCGGACCACCGTTGCATCGGCGCCGCCGCGAGAGAGCGTCACCAGAGCCAGCCGTTGATCGGGGCGCAGCACCTGAGCGCCACCCCACACCCAGTTCTCGTCCTCGCTCGCGGCCAGCGCATCGAGATCGAGCAGCACGTCCCACGCCGGATTCTCGGTTCGGTACTCGTCCATCGTGGTTCGACGCCACAGGCCGCGGACGTGTTCGGCGTCGCGCCAGAAGTTGTACAGAAATCGTCCGCGCCGACGGGCGTACGGAATGCGCGCGTCGGTGTCGAGAATTTCTCGGATGCTCGCCTCGGTGGCCTCGAACGCCGTCCCGCTCAGCGCCTCGACCGTCACCTCGTTCTTCTCGCGCACCCACGCGAGCGCAGCGTCGCCGGTGACGTCTTCGAGCCAGAGGTACGGGTCGTCCGAGATTGCCATTCCACAGTTCTAGCAGCACTCGGGCCGTCGGGGTGGTCGGCGCTCGCGTGGCTACCGGCTGGTAACGAAGACCAGGTCGAGACAGCGTCGGACGGCACGACTACGCTGGGGACTCGTGACCTCACACTATGACGTCGTTGTCCTCGGAGCCGGTCCCGGTGGGTACGTCGCTGCTATCCGCGCGGCACAACTCGGACTCAGCACTGCCATCATCGAGAAGAAGTACTGGGGCGGTGTGTGCCTGAATGTCGGCTGCATCCCCTCGAAGGCCCTTCTCCGTAACGCCGAGCTGGCGCACCTCTTCACCAAAGAGGCCAAGCTGTTCGGCATCTCGGGTGAAGCCTCCTTCGACTTCGGCGCAGCCTTCGATCGGAGCCGCAAGGTTGCCGACGGCCGCGTCAAGGGCATCCACTTCCTGATGAAGAAGAACAAGATCCCCGAGTACGACGGCAAGGGCACGTTCACCGATGCCAACACCATCGAGGTCGAGCTGACAAAGGGTGGTACCGAGACGATCACGTTCGACAACGCGATCATCGCGACGGGCAGCACCACCAAGCTGCTTCCCGGCACGGAACTGAGCGAGAACGTCGTCACGTACGAAGAGCAGATCATGACGAAGGATCTGCCGGGTTCGATCCTCATCGTCGGTGCCGGCGCGATCGGCATGGAGTTCGGCTACGTCCTCAAGAACTACGGAGTCGACGTCACCATCGTCGAGTTCCTCGATCGCGCGCTCCCCAACGAGGACAAGGACGTCTCGAAGGAAATCGAGAAGCAGTACAAGAAGCTCGGCGTCAAGGTCATCACCGGCGCAGGCGTGCAGAGCATCGACGACGACGGCTCCAAGGTCACCGTCGCGATCAAGCACAACAAGTCCGGTGAGAGCGAGACCTTCACCGTCGACAAGGTGATGCAGTCCGTCGGCTTCGCGCCTCGCGTCGAAGGATTCGGCCTGGAGAAGACCGGCGTCGAGCTCACCGATCGCGGTGCCATCGGCATCACGAACACGATGCAGACCAACGTGCCGCACATCTACGCCATCGGCGACGTCACCGCCAAGCTGCAGCTCGCCCACGTGGCCGAGGCCCAGGCCGTCGTGGCTGCCGAAACCATCGGCGGCGCAGAGACATTGCCGATCGACGACTACCGCATGATGCCGCGTGCGACGTTCTGCCAGCCGCAGGTCGCCAGCTTCGGTCTCACCGAGGACCAGGCCCGCGAGGAGGCTCAGGCCCGCGGGTCCGACATCAAGGTCGCGAACTTCCCGTTCGCCGCCAACGGCAAGGCACACGGACTGGGCGACGCCACCGGCTTCGTCAAGCTCATCGCCGACACCGAGCACGGCGAACTGCTCGGCGGTCACCTCATCGGACCGGACGTTTCCGAGCTGCTGCCCGAGCTGACCCTCGCCCAGAAATGGGATCTCACGGTCAACGAACTGGCACGCAACGTGCACACGCACCCGACGCTGTCGGAGGCACTGCAGGAGGCCATCCACGGCCTCGCGGGGCACATGATCAACTTCTGATCCCAGCCGAACGACGACGAGGGCGGCGACCACTTCGGTGGTCGCCGCCCTCGTCGTTCTTGGGTCCTGCTCCGGCGCTACGACTTTCGCCAGTGATCGAAGCGTCCCTTGATGTCCGACGCCACGTCGCCGATTCCGTTGCCGACGGCGTCGACGGCTCCGGTGAAGCCACTTCCGATGTCTCGCACCGTCTTGATCAGCGGGTCCTCGGAGGTGTCGAAGTTGTTCTTGTACGTGCGCGCTGCGTTACGGAACTCCTCCGAGACCTTGGCCTCGTGGTCGGTGGACCTGCGTGGGTAGTCGCCGCGAAGTACGGCCGCGTACTCGCCGTCGTCGACCCACTTCTTCAACTCTGCGGCGCGGAGCACCGAGAACGGGTGCGAGAGGAGTTCGAGATTGAGCAGCTTGAGTACGCCGTCGCGCAGATCTCCGCTGGCCTCGTACTCGGCGGCCTGAGCGAGGAAGGCATCGACGTCGATTTCGCTGATGCGTGCGCCGCCGGCCAGCTTCAATTGCACGCGGATCGCGGTGTGCACGTCCTGTCCGCACAGCAAACCTGCTCTGTCACCGGATAGTTCGGACTTTCGCTGCCATTCCATCAATCCTGCGATGACCGCGCGTAGGGCCCAGCCGCCCACCGGAACCCAGCCGACCGTGCCGGCGAGCCGCATCAGATGCACGAGCACGGTGCGATACACCGCGTGCCCGGACAGTGCGTGGCCCAGCTCGTGACCGACGACGAAACGCTGCTCCTCGTAGGTCATGATGTCGAGCATGCCCGTGGTCAGCACGATGAACGGGCGGTCCATTCCGATGGTGAACGCGTTGACCATCGGTGACTGCACGACGAACAACTCGGGTGTCTCCTCGGCACCGAGAATGTTCACGCAGTCGGTGCGCAGGTCGTTCAGGTCCTTGAACTGGCGCTCGTCGACGCGTACCGCTGTGGCGAGGTACATCAGGCGATGCTGCCGTTCGCGTAGCAGCCCGGACAGCGTGCGCAGAACGGTGTCGAAACCTTTGAGGGTGCGCAGGGTGACCAGCGCAGCTCGATCCGACGGGTGTTCCCACGTGCGAGAAGAGATGTCGGGGAATTCGATGCGGGTGCGATCCGGAGCGCTTGTCAATCTTTTCTCCCAGCGTCGATGAGAATCCAAAGTATCAGTAAAGCGGGGCGAGCGGTCCGTACTGGAGGCGCGCGACGGCCGTGCGACGCTGCGCGCACCCGAGCGCTCGGTCGCAACGGAACCTCAGGCAGCCCGGCCGAAGTCTGTGATTTCTCATAGGTCGGTAAGTGAGGAAAACGTCACTTGGTCGACTGTCGGCTGGTACTTTTCGTTTTCGGCGCGGGGGAGTCGCCATGAACACGAGTTTGGGGGGTGGGGAATTGTCGTCGCCCGTATCGACGCTCGCGCGCGTCAGCGACGGGGTTTCCGGTGGATTCAGGACGTTCGGCCAGACGTTGGAGCTGGGCGTACTGGCCTTCGTTCACCTCGTACGTGACATCGCCACGTTGCGGCATCCGTGGCGTGACACCGTCGACCAGGCCTGGTTCGTCGTCACCGTCACGGTCGTCCCAGCGGTACTGGTGTCGATTCCGTTCGGCGTCATCGTCTCCGTGCAGGTCGGCAGTCTCACCGATCAGATCGGCGCGACGTCCATCGCAGGTGCTGCAGGTGGTCTCGGGGTGATCCGCCAAGGGGCACCGATCGTCGCGGCTCTGTTGTTGGGCGGTGCCGCTGGGTCGGCGGTCGCAGCCGATCTGGGGGCGCGCACCATTCGCGACGAGATCGATGCTTTGTCGACGATGGGAATCGACCCGGTGCGCAGGCTCGTCGCGCCACGGCTTGCAGCCATCCTCCTGGTGGCACCGTTTCTGTGCATTCTGATCATCTTCATGGGTCTGGCCGCCGGCTACGCGATCAACATCGGTTTCCAGAGTGGCACGCCCGGCAGTTACATCAGCTCGTTCGCGAGCTTCGCCTCGGTGGCAGACCTCGTCGTCGCCCTGGTGAAGACCGAGATATTCGGGGTCATCGTCATCGTTGTTGCGTGCCACCGCGGTTTGTCCGCCTCGCACGGTCCTCGCGGGGTGGCCAACGCGGTCAATGCGTCCGTGGTGCTCGGTGTGGTGTCGGCGTTCGCGGTCAACGTCGTGATCACCCAGTTGGTCGCCATGTTCATGCCGCAGAGATTGGGCTGACGTGGCCACTCCCTCTCGATACACAGTGCACGGCACCGCTCATCTGACCCGCGGTGCCAGATACCTCGGACGTAAGCCGTTCGAGGTACTCGAGATGCTGGGCCATCAGCTGACGTTCTGCGTCAAGGTGCTCGTGGCGATACCTCACACGGTTCGTGCCTACCGACGTCAGATGCTGCTGATCCTCAGTGACATCACCTGGGGCAGTGGACGACTGATCGTCGGTGGCGGAACGGTGTCGGTTCTCGTCGTCCTGGGTGTCGCGGTGGGTGCATCCGTGGGAATCGAAGGGTTCAATTCACTGGGCATGGTGGGGATGGAGCCGCTGACGGGCTTCATCTCCGCGTACGCCAGCACTCGTGAGCTCGCCCCGATGATCGCGGCCATCGGGTTCGCGACGCAAGCAGGATGTCGGATGACGGCCGAGATCGGCGCAATGCGGATCTCCGAGGAGATCGACGCCCTCGAAGCTCAGGGAATCCAGTCGATGCCGTTCGTGGTGACCACCCGGGTGATCGCGGGAATCGTCACGATCGTGCCGCTCTATCTGCTGACGCTGATCCTGAGCTACCTGTCGTGCGCGTTCGTGGTCCGGGTCGTCGGTGGACAGTCGTCCGGCACCTACGACCACTACTTCAGTGCCTTTCTGCAACCGATCGACGTGCTGTTCTCCCTGCTCAAGGCTGCTGTGTTCGTCGTGACGATCATTCTGATCCACGGCTACCAGGGGTACTACGCCTCGGGCGGTCCGGAAGGTGTGGGGCGAGCGTCGGGCCGCGCCATCAGAGCCAGCCTCGTCGCGGTGGTGGTGCTGGACATGATCATGACCTTGGTTCTGTGGGGATTCGACTCGGGGATAAGGATTTCGGGGTAGAGATGGCAGTGTTCGATGATCTGACCGGTCGATCGGCCGGTCCTGCAACCCTTCGCATGCGCGGACTGGCGGTTGCTGTCGCCGCTGCCGTTCTCGCCTGCGGCCTCACCGCGTACGCGCGGGGTACCTTCGAGTCGCCCTTCGAACTCACGCTGGACGCGGCGTCGGTCGGCGACGGGCTCACCCCCGGCTCGGAGGTGAAGTTCCGGGGCCTGTCGATCGGCACGGTGGACCACATCGAGACCGTCGGCTTCGGCCATCAGAGGCTGGAACTGGAGATCGACCCGAGCCAGGCGGGCGAGCTGACCGACACCATGCAGGCCCAGTTCTCCTCGTCCAACGTATTCGGTTCCACTGCAATCGAATTGGTCTCCGACGGTACCGGCAATCCACTCGCCTCGAATTCGACCCTGGCAGTGTCGAGCGAACTGCGCGGTGCAACGGTGACCGGAGTGTTCCGGCGAGTCGCCGAACTGACCGAGGTACTCGACTCCGAACAAGTGCAGAACCTTCTCGATCTCATCGCGAACACGTCCGTCGAGGTGAGTCGAAACCTGAAGCCGTACTTCGATACTGCGCAAATGATGGCGAACAATCAGATCGATCCGCTCGCCTGGAAGCTGCACCGAGGGGCGGAACTCGGTGACGGTATCGCCAACTTGATTCCACCTCTTCTCGATCTGGTGGTGGGAGTGGTGGACAAGAGTGCGTACGTCGAAGCGCCCGCCGACAGGGCCAGGACCATCGCGGCCAACGACGGTCTGAGCGATCAGCTGATGGTTCCGGTGGGCGACCTGCTGAAGAAGAACAATCCGAACCTGACTCCGCTTCTGTCGACCGTGCTCGATCTGCTGGTGCCGATCACGGCATCGATCGGCACGTTCGCGCCCAGCTACAACAGGGTCCCGCAGGTGATCGACGGCATTTCCGACGCATTCCCCATCGTCGACGGCAAGCCGCAACTCCAGCTCGACCTGATAGTTCGGACCATGCCCAATCTGGCCGGAGCCGTTGCCGCGCACGAGGAGGCGAACGGGTGAAGAAGGTAACCGGACCTGTGCTCAAGTTGCTCGTCTTCTTCACGGTGACCGCGGTGTGCGCCGTGGTCATCGTGGCTGCACTCCGTACCCCGGTCGGTGGTCCGCTGTCGTCCTACGGCGCGGAGTTCGACGACGTATCGGGTCTGTACGTGGGCGACGATGTGCGCATGTCCGGGGTACAGATCGGCAAGGTCTCCTCGGTCGACCTCGACGGAGGCATTGCGCGCGTCGGATTCGAAATCGAGGACAGGCGACCGATTTTCGCGAACACTCAGGCAGCTGTCCGCTACCAGAACCTTCTCGGCCAGCGTTACGTCGAGTTGATCCAGAAGGATGCGGCTACCGGTGCTCCCCTGGCGTCGGGTGAGACGATCCCGGTGGATCGCACGATCCCGTCGTTCGATATTTCCACGCTGTTCAACGGATTCAAACCGATCTTCGACACGCTCGACACCGCACAGCTCAATCAGTTCACCGAGAACATTCTGCGCATGGTGCAGGGCGACGGGTCCGGCCTGGGTCCGGTGCTCCGCGACGTAGACCGCATCACCCAGTTCGCGGTTCAACGGGAGTCGATCATCGGCCTGCTCATCGACAATCTCGGCCAGATCTCGGATTCGATCGGCGGCCAGTCCTCCTCCGTAGCCGACCTGCTCGAACAACTACACGGTCTCGTGTCCAAGCTCAGTACACAGATGGACGGGGTCTTGGCCTCGTTGGATCAGGCGAACTACGGGCTCACACCGTTGGTCGGTTTGATGGAGGGACTGGAAAGCGCGTACGACAACAGTTATGCGCCGGTCGACGGAGCGCTGCGGCGAATGCTTCCGCAGACGGAACAGGTGACCGAGATGCTCGCCCTTGCCCCCGCATTGTTGACCGGCCTCAACGCGAGTATTCCCGCGCCGGGTGCCAAGACCTACACGTGTAGTCAGGGCCAACAAGATATCCCGGGGATCGGGCAGATCGTGCTCGGCGGACAGAATTTGGTGGTGTGTCGATGAAACGCGTGCTGCGCCGGGGCGTTCGTGACGAGCAGTCGGAGAACAAGACACATTTCTTCTGGGGTGCAGTCGGTGTCGCCTTCTCCTTGGTACTCCTCCTCGTCGCGGCCGTTCTGTACACGGTTCCGTTCGGCGATCGCACCTACACCGCCGAGTTCGGCTCGGCCGCAGGGGTGAAGCCCGGTGACGAAATCAGGATCGCCGGAATTCCCGTCGGCTCCGTGCGCTCGGTCGAGCTCGCGGGCGATCACGTCGATGTCGAATTCAGTGTTCGATCGGACGTTTTCGTGGGCGACGCATCGACGCTGACGGTCAAGTTGCTCACGCCGATCGGTGGTCATTACGTGATGCTCAGCTCTCATGGCGACGGCGCGCTCGACTCGGCACCGATTCCGTCGGAGCGGGTCGCGCTTCCGTACGAGCTGTCGGACGCGATCCAGCAGGCAACTCCGTTGGTCCGCGATATCGACGGACCGACGTTGCGACAGACCGTGGCCGAACTGGACCGGGCAGTGAGTACGCAGCCGCAGTCGACCCGTGCCATCGTGGACAATCTGTCCTCGCTCACCGACGTCATCGCGACCCGCTCCGAACAGCTCGAACGTGGGCTCGTGGTGTCGGACGAGTACGTCGGCGCGTTGGCAGCCGATCGAGTGATGCTCGTGGAGCTGGTTCACGAACTCGGCACCTTGACAAAGGGATTCGGAGACAAGCGCGCAGAAGTGGTCAATGCCTTCGACCTGCTCGGGCGGATGTTCAAGCTCTTCCATCGGCCTGTGGTCGCATTCGAGAAGGGGCTCGAGCCGTCGATCGTCCAGCTCGAGGAGATCACACAGAAGCTCTTCGCGCAGTTGGGTGATTTCGACGGGGCGATCACGACCATGAAGCAGAGTACGGACGGTCTCGCCGCACTGATCGGGGGCGGTCAAGGTCCGGTGATCGATCAGTCGCAGGACACGGTCGTCGGTGTCGGTGTCTGCATTCCGCTGCCGGGGAAGGCGTGCTGATGAGGCGCAGAATCGTGAAGGTCGCTGTGGCAGCGGCTGTGGTGATCACTCTCGTCGGTTCCGTCGCGTCGGCGACCGCCGTCATCGATTCCGGGGCGAGCAGCTCGTCGGTGTGCGCCGAGTTCACCGATACGGTCGGGTTGTACGAGGGCAATTCGGTCATGATGTTGGGTGTCGTCGTCGGGACGGTGACGCACATCGAGAACACCGACGCCTCCGTGATGGTCACGATGGATGTCGACGACAGCCTCGTGTTGCCTGCGGAAGTCGGTGCCGTGACACTGTCCAGTTCGATCGTCACCGACCGGCACGTGGAATTCACCGAGCCGTACACCGGCGGCGCCGAATTCGATCGCGCGCAGTGCATTCCTTTGGAACGCACCAGAACTCCGTTGGGAATCAGCGATACTCTCGATGCCGTATCGGGCCTCACTGCTGATCTGCTGGGCCCGGCCGACGCCGACGGCAAGCACGACGAAGTCCTGGGCGACACACTTCGTTCGGTCGACGGTTCGCTCCGTGGGTCCGGTGCCCAGCTGAACGAGAGTCTCCAGCAGTTGGCCCAGCTGGTCGGCGATCCGGCCGACCGAGACACCACCGTGCGACGCCTGATCGACAATCTCGACGGCCTCATCGACACGTTCGTGGTGAGCTGGCCCGAGGTGGCGAAACTACTCGACAACCTGAAGCGGGGAATGATCACGCTGTCGGAGTTCACCCAGTCGTTCGGGACCACGGTCGCTTTGACCACCGAATTCATGCCGCCACTCGCGCGCAACGTCGCGAAGTACGACGACAAGGTCTACGCATTTCTCGACCAGGCGGCCCCTGTGGTCGACGTCCTGCTCGGGCGAGTGGGCGATATCAAGGACATTCTCGAGCAGGTGCCGACCGTGGGGCAGAACCTGATGACGATGTACGACAACGATTCCAAGAGCGGGCGCCTGATCTACCACCCGCCACAGTTCGAGATCGACACCAACTCGCCGAACGAGGTCTGCGCTCTGCTCAACAAGTACCGCCCGACGTGTTCGGCCGATCAGCAACGAGGCGATGTCATCGACGTGGGATTGGTGCAGCTGGTACTCGGTTCGGCGGGATGGCGATGAGGCGCGCGGTGATCGGGCTGTGCTGTGTCGCTCTGCTGTCGGCGTGCAGCGTCGACCCGGCCGAACTACCGATTCCCGGCAGCTACGTGTCCGGTGAGAAATACTCGCTGAAGATCGAATTCGCCAGTGTGCTCAACCTTCCCGAGAAGGCCAAGGTCATCGTCGAGGGTGTCGATGCGGGCGTTCTCGACCGAGTAGACCTCGTCGGTTCGACCGCTGTCGCGACCGTCGATCTGTCGGCCGATGTTCAGCTGCCGACCGATACCGTCGCCGAGCTTCGACAGTCGTCGATCCTGGGCGAGATCTACATCTCGCTGCAACCGCCGTCCGACGCGAACGCGAGTGCGGGTTCGAGTTCGAGTTCGAGCGGGCCTTATCTTCGCGACGGTGACGTCATTCCCGTGGAGCGGACGGTACCGGCAGACAACGTCGAGGACGTGCTGCGAGGATTGTCGAACATCGTGACCGGCGGTCACTATCTGGAACTGCAGGAGGCGGTGAACAACGTCAATGCGGCCATTCCTCCGGACCCGGCCCAGGTCGACAAGATCAATTCCGCCGCTCGGGCTGCGCTGACCGACATCGGCGACAACACCGGCGAGATCGATCGGATACTCGCGGCGGCGGAGAGTGTGTCGAATACCGTTGTGACGCAACGTGACGGCGTCGAGCGTGTTCTCGAGCTGGGCCCGAGACGATCGGACGGGTTGTCCGAGGTCCTGTTCAGCGTCGTACACATGATCTTCATGCTGGGATACATGTCGCAGAACGTCGGTGACGTTCTCGCCGGCCCGTATCCGGAACTCAGAGGTGCCATCGACATCATCGCGCCTGCATTGATCACGATCTCGAACGCAGACACCACGGTGCCCATGAACATGGAGAAAGCGAACACCCTCTTGCGCGAGCGCCTCATCCCGTACTTCGAGTCCACTCCGAACATTGCGGTGCGGTCGGTGTCGACCGATCAGGGGGCCGGCGCATTGGCCGACGACATGATCGGGATCCTGCGCGGCATCGGTATCGTCCGATGAAGCGGGGCACACTCGTCTCCCTCGTGGCACTGACGGCCATGACCGTTGCGAGCATCGGGTACCTGGTCGTTGGCGTGCTCGACGTGAACCCGACCAGAACGATCGATCGTGTCGTGGTGCACATGGAATCCTCCGGCGGGCTGATGGATACCTCGCAGGTCACCTCGAGAGGCATCAAGGTGGGCCGGGTCGAGTCCATCGCGGTGGTGCCGGGCGGCCTCGACGTCACACTCGCGCTCGACGCCGCGAACCGGATCCCGGCCGACTCCGAGGTCGTGGTGGCAAACCTGTCCGCAGCAGGCGAGCAGTTCCTCGACCTTCGGCCTCGAAGCGTCGGAGGGCCGTATCTCACGGACGGAGATGTCCTCGGCAGCGATCACGTACGCCCGTCGGTCACCGTCAGCGAGGCCCTCAGCCTGGGTGATTCGCTCGCCTCGCAACTCGATACGAATGCCTTGAGGGGTTTGACCGATACCGCGTCGGCAGCCGTCGAAGGCCGTGGTGCGGATATCGATCGTCTCGTGGAGGCATTCCGATTCCTCGCAGCGACGTTGCGGGACAAGAGCGGAGAGATTCGTCGCCTGTACGACAATGCGCAACAAGGTGGGCGCCTCGCCTACGGATACGGTCCGGTGATGACCGACGCGGCACCGTGGGTCGGCGCGACGGGTTCGGGTGTGGCAAACCTGCTCGAGGGCTTCAACGACTACTCGTACGTCGGCGCGGACGTCTGGGACGATCCGCTGGGCAAGATCGGGCCGAAGATCGATCAGTACCTCACACCGCTGTCGCCCGACCTCGCACTGATAGCGACACTGCTCAAGCCGTACACCGCACCGATCAAGCCGATGCGGATCGACGCAGGCTCGATCGTCGACGTGATGCAGACCGTCTTCCCTCCCGGCGGGCCGGCGAGGCTTTCCGTAGAAATTCCGAACTGATTGGAGTGACCCCCTCATGGTCGAAGTAGAAGAATCCCGGACCGAGGAGACACCGGTGTCCGCCGAGACCCCCCGACGGCGCCGCATTCGGTGGTCCGTGGTCGCTGCCGCGGTACCGGGCATCGCGCTCGCGGCGGTGTTCGGAGTGCTGTGGCATTCCGCAGCAGGCGATCTGGCCGACGAGCGTGCGCACGATCAGGATCGACAGATGGCGTTGAACACCGCCACCGACTACACGGCGCGGTCGCTGACCTACGACTACCGCAACCTCGACGCGTTCTTCGACGGCGTCGACCAGGGCGCATCGCAGTCCCTGCAGGATCGCTACAGCGGAGTTCGTGAGGCCCTCACTGCCATCATGAACGAGTCCCAGGTGGTCGCCAACGGCGAGGTACTCTCTGCCGCAATCGATTCCGAGTCCGGAGGCGAGTACAAAGTGGCGGTGTTCGCGCAGCAGACCACGCAGAACGTGCAGCAACCGGACCCCGGCAAGGTGCCCAACCTCCTGCTCGTGACGGTCACCGAGCAGGACGGTCAGTGGATCGTCAGCGACTACGGCCCCAAGACCTGACCCGGGGTCAGGAAGCGTTCGTGGCGCTGACGAACTGGGCGAGCCCGCGCACCTCCTGTTCGATTTCGGTCATCCCACATGCCTCGAAGATCGACGTGAACTGCTCCTTCTCGAACATGCGGACCCCGATACGCCCCGACGCTGCACCCACCACCGACCGCACCGGAGCGGTCTCACGGCCGTAGCTCGTCATGATCGCGATTCGACCACCCGGCCGGAGCACACGGACCAATTCGTCGACCACGGTCAGCGGGTTCGGGATCAGGTACAGGGCGGCGAAGCAGCACACGGCGTCGAAAGTGTTGTCGGCGAACGGCAGTGACTGAGCATCACCGCGCATGTACGCGGCGTGGGGCCCGCGGTTGTCTCGAACGGCCCGGCGAATCATCTGCTCCGAGATGTCGAATCCGATGGCGATGCCGTCTCCGCTCAGGTGCTCCGACAGGTTCCTGGTGAAGTTTCCCGGTCCCGATGCCACGTCCAGCACCTTCATGTCGCCGGTCAGTCGCAGGTCCGAGGCGGCCTTGGCGCGTTCGGCGGACATGGACAGGCCACCGACCCCCATCATGGCGATACCGGCGGGACGCCAGAGCTTTTCGTAGATCGAGGCAACCAGGCTGTTGTTCATCGCCTTGCTCGCGGTGGTCGGTGACGGCGCAGGCGTACCGCCGAGCAGTTCCACGTAGCCCTCGGTCGTGTCCGCGCTCGCGCGGAATTCGGGTTCGAGCAGTGCCGCCGCTCTCGCGAGCGCTCGGTCCTCGGCCGATGGTGTGCTTGCGGCCGGTGTGTCGTCACAGTCTTTCTCGGGTTCGAGCGGGTAGGGCGGATTTCCTTTGCCCTGCAGCCGGTATCGACCCCAGAAGTCCACGTCGCCCACCGTGACGGGTGCGGTACCGCTGTCGGTGCTCAGCAGGCCCTTGCGGCTACTGGCCGCGGCCTCCATGAATTCCTGGAGTCCTTCGTGTGGCCGGACGCGTCCGTACCAACGGAAGATGCCGTCGATGGGTTGGGAGTGCCCGCGCAGATCGATCCGGACGTCGAATTCGGCCGCCGGATCGTCGAACGTCAATGTGGCAGGACCGCGGTAGTCGGGCTTGCCGGAGAGATCACTCACGGGTTTCCTCTTCCCTCCTCGCGTACGAACGCGACATGCATGGGTTGATCGGATTCGATGCGGACGCCGACGAGCGCACACGAGGATTCGACGATCCCCCGCACGATGGCTGCCAGATGGGCGGTGAAAGCTTCTATCGGTATGACGAGCTCGTGGTCGTCCGAACTGCCGAGCCACCAGTCCGTGGCGGTGGCCACCGCGCCGAATGCAGAATAGGAAACCATCTCGACCGTCGAATTGTCCACTGCTGGTCCGTGAATGGCACCGGCGAGCATCTGAGCAACCGTGTCGGATGCGGCACGCGCAGAGGCCAGCGCTGGGTCCGTTGCGGACTCGGTCGTGGTCTGCCGGCCACTCGTGCGGGCCAGGAAGTGGCCGTGGACGAGAAATCGGAACAGGTTGGGATGTTCCGACACGACTGCCGCGTATCCGGCGGCGCTGCGATCGATGAGGTCGGTCACCGAATCCTCGAACAGGTTGACCGTGCCGACTATCCGATCCCACAGCATCTGTTGCACGTGCTCGACGATGGCCGAGTACAGATCGGACCGGTCGGCGAAGTGTCGATAGAGCTTGGGTTTGGCGGTACCGGCCGCTTTCGCGATATCGCCCATGCTGACGCTCGGGCCGTGCACGTCGATCGCGACCAGTGCCGCCGCGACGAACTTCCGTCGCACCTCGAGGCGGTGTTCGCGCCAGCGTTCGGTGCGAGCATCGATCTTCTTGCACGGGGTCGAGTGCCGCCCATCCTCGGGGTTGACACGTCCGGTGAGTTGAACCACACTCGACACAGTACCTACTACCGCCGGTACTGGCTACCGCGAGTTCGGGGTAGTCGGAAGGGCCGGGGGGCCGTCGATCACAAGGGGGATCGGTTGTGAAGCGTGCAATTGTCGATGAGCGAGTCGGTGGCGGGGATGCCGGATCGTCTCCGGGTCGGCTGATGACCGAGGACCAGTCGACCTCGCGTGCGAAGACAGTCGGACCGAGAGACAAAACGGCGCGAAGACTGCTGAAGTCGACTGCGAACAAGTTCTACGACGGCGAGGCCGACATCGATTGGGATGCTCCGATGGTCGACGGTATGCGCTGGATGCCCGAGCACCGAATCTCGCTGTACCGAACCAAGTTGTGGGACAAACTGACCGAAGAACAGCGTCGCGAACTGGGCCGCCACGAGATCGTCAGCATTCTGTCCTTCGGCATCTACGCCGAAGGCATGCTCAGCGCGAACTTGCTCCGGGTGTTCGGCAGAGGCACCTTCTCCGATCACTCGATGTATTCGATAGCCGAGATCGGCGAGGAATCTCGACACTCCATCATGTTCGGAAAGCTGATCGAAAAGACCGGGCTCACCCCGTACCTGATGCCCAAGCCCGCAGTGTTCCTCGGGAAGATCGGTCAGTTTCTGCCGCTCGGACCCGCCACCTACGGCGGAGTGTTGCTCATCGAGGAGGTTCTCGACCGGGCGCAGCGCGAGGCGCAGTACGACCCCGAGATGCAGCCGCACCTGCGCCAGATGATGCGAATCCACGTCATCGAGGAGTCGCGCCACATCACCTACGCGCGCGAGGAAATGGTGCGCGCGATGGCCGCGACGAATCGCGTGAACCGTGCCATCCATCGCGTGATCCTCGCGTCGATCGCCAACTTCACGTACCTGGCCCTCATCAACCCGAAGGTGTACCGATCGATCGGCATCAACCCGATCCGCGGAATCGTCACGGCCATGGCGAGTCCCACCTACAAGACCAACATGCAGTTCTTCTCCGAACCCATGATCCGCTTCTTCGCCGACGCCGGTATGTGCGACGGTGTCGTGACCCGTCGTCTGTGGAAGATGACCCGGGCGATGCCGGACGATCTGGCATGAGCCCGCGTTCGTCGGCGGTCGAATACGATCCGCACGTCGACATCGATTGGGAATCTCCCTGGCAGCCGGACGAATTTGCGCTTCCCCGTGAATCGATCACGTTGCACGGAACTCGTTCGTGGGCCAAGTTGACCGAGCAGGACCGGCGCACGCTCGCCTTGCACGAGGCAGTGAGCAGGTGGAGCACCGTGTCCTATCTGTCCGCGATGCTGACCGGCAATCAGCTCCGGCGGGCGGCGGAGGAGGGGCTCAACAGCCCGGCGTCCCGCAATGCACTCGCAGAGGTCGCAGGTAGCTCGCGGACCACGATCACCTTCGGACGGCTCGTTCGCGCCTCGGAAGTCCCGCCGTACAGGCTTCCCAAGGGGACGACGACGGCAGTCAAACTGCTGAGTTTCCTGCCCCTCGGTGCGGCGTCCCATGCGTCGACCCTGCTGGTCGAGGAGACCTTCTCCCGATCGATGCAGGGTGCGGTGACAGAACCAGGAATCGAACCCCATGTTCGGCAGGCGGTGAAGATCCATCGACTCGAAAGCGCCGATCGCTTCGCATTCGCCCGATCGGAAGTGGCTGCCGCGCTGGAGAAGTCGAACAGACTCTCTCGCGCGTTCAACCGATTGCTGCTTGCTGTTCTCGCCAACGTGATCCTTCGTCTCGGCGTCTCGCCCCAGGTGTATCGATCCGTCGGCATGTCCCCGGTCCGGGGCATGATCGCCTCGCGGCGTCGACGGGCGGCGATCAGGCGTCGGGACGCATCGAACACCGTCGCCTTTCTCGATTCGGCCGGGTTGCTCGAGGGGACGATCACCGCTGTGTTGTGGAAGATGACCGGCGTCGTGCCCTCGGAGGATCGGCGATGACGGTCCATCACACCGGGGTTCTGGTCATCGGCAGTGGCTTCTCCGGGTTGGGGATGGCGATCTCGCTCCGCACCCGCGGTCGCGACGACTTCCTCGTTCTGGAGAAGGCACAGTCCGTCGGGGGCACCTGGCGAGACAACACCTATCCGGGTTGCGCGTGCGACGTCCCCTCGCACATGTATTCGTACTCGTTCGAGCCCAACCCCGAATGGTCGCAGATGTGGTCTGCCCAACCGGAGATCCTGAGCTATCTACAACAGCTCTCGGTCAAGTATCGCCTGGACGACAACATTCGGTTCGGTGTCGAGTGCGACGGTGGCTTCTGGGACGAGAACGAGCACCGATGGCACATCACGACGACGAACGGTGACGAATACGTCGCTCAGTTCATCGTCTCCGGCATCGGAGCGCTGCACGTTCCCAACACTCCGGAGCTGCCGGGCATCGAGTCGTTCACGGGCACGGCCTTTCACTCGGCGCGGTGGGATCACGAGGTGGATCTGACCGGCAGGAAAGTGGCAGTCATCGGAACCGGTGCGAGCGCAGTGCAGTTCGTCCCGCAGATCGCAGAGACCGTCGGCGAACTGCACCTGTATCAACGATCTCCCGCGTGGGTACTCCCGAGGCGGAATTTCGACATCCCGACCGGTCTCCGACGACTCTTTCGTCGATCGGCGCTGGCGCGCAAGGTGTTCCGAAATTCGATCTACTGGTCTGCGGAGTCTCTCGCGATAGGCCTCAACGGGCATTCCAATCTCCTGCGTCCGGTCGAGGCAGCTGCACGCAGGTTCATCGAGCGAGAGGTATCGGATCCGGAGCTGCGCAAGAAATTGACCCCGAACTATCGCATCGGGTGCAAGCGATTGCTCGGATCCAACACGTATTACCGGGCATTGACTCGGCCCGACACGGACGTGATCACCGACTCGATCGCAGAGGTACGCGAACGGTCGATCGTCGCCGCAGACGGGACCGAACGCGAGGTGGACGTCATCATCTACGCCACCGGTTTTCATGTCACCGACGGGTTCGACGGTCTGAACGTGGCCGGTATCGGTGGCCGGAAGCTGTTGCAGCACTGGCAAGAACACGGAATCGAGACTCATCTGGGAATCGTGGCCGCGGGATACCCCAACGCATTCTTCCTGCTCGGTCCCAACACCGGGCTCGGGCACAACTCCGTGGTGTTCATGATCGAACAACAGATCCGGTACGCCCTCTCGGTGATGGACTTCGTCCGGTCCAGTGCCGCCGACGCGGTGACGGTTCGGCAGCAGACACAGGACCGCTTCAACGCCGAGATCCAGGCGAAGCTGAACAAGGGCGTATGGAGCACGGGCGGCTGCACCAGTTGGTACCTCGATTCGCACGGTGCCAACCGGACGGTGTGGCCCGGATTCACCTGGCAGTACTGGCTTCGCACAAAGAAATTCGATCCGGCACAGTACGAATTCCTGCTCCCGACCGGAGCAGGAACCGACAGCGAGAATGTGGAAGAAGCGCGTATATGAAGAATTTCGAGAACAAGGTCGCCGTCGTGTCCGGTGCCGGTTCGGGGATCGGTCGCGCCCTCGCGCTCGATCTGGCGGAGCGTGGAGCGCAGCTTGCGCTGTCCGATATCGACGGCGAAGGACTCGGCGAAACCCTCGTTCTGTGCGAGAAGGTCGGAGCCCGCACGGTGACGTACGAGCTGGACGTGTCGGACCGGTCCGCCGTCCACACGCACGCGGATGCAGTGCTGAGCGAATTCGGACGCGTCAATTTCGTCGCCAACAATGCCGGCGTCGCGTTGGGTGCCGATGTGGTCGACATGACCTGGGACGATTTCGAGTGGGTCATGAACATCGACTTCTGGGGAGTTGCCAACGGTACCAAGGCTTTTCTGCCTGCCCTGATCGAGTCGGGTGAGGGTCACCTCGTCAACGTCTCCAGCGTGTTCGGCCTGATGGGCATTCCAGGTCAGAGTGCCTACAATTCCGCGAAATTCGCTGTTCGGGGATTCACCGAAGCATTGCGTCAGGAAATGAAGATCGCTCGACACCCTGTCGGAGTGACGTGCGTGCATCCGGGCGGCATCAAGACCAACATCGTGGCCAACGCCCGCGGAATGGACGACCTCGGCACACCCGACGAAGCCTCGCGTCGATTCCAACAGATCGCGCTGACCACACCGACGAGGGCGGCCAAGGTGATCCTCGCGGGAGTGGAGAAGAACAAGCCGCGCGTTCTGATCGGCCCCGACGCCCGCGCTTTCGATCTGATTCCGAGACTCGTGGGTCCGCGCTATCAGGACATCCTGGCCCCGCTCGGTCGGCTCGGCCGGTCGGCGGGAAACAAGCGCGCCGGGGTGACGAAGTAGCGGCGCAGCGTCAGCGGTTCTGCTCGCCCCGCCACCGCAACTCGGCAACACCGAGTTCGGTGACCGGGGCGTCGCCGTAGATCCATTCGCGAGCGATTCCGTGCCAGTTGGCCGTCGCCTCGAGCTGCCCCAGAACGCCGAACGTCATGAAATCGGCTCGACGGGAGAACAGGTGCTCGGCAGGAAGGTTCTGCCGCTTCATTCCGGTGAATTGTCCACCGCGTGGGTCGATCGCGAGCATCAGCCCACTCGACGCCAACGACGGTGTCACCGTCATGACCCGATCGACGAGATTCCATTCCGACGCCGCGAAGACGTACTCCAGACATTCGTCCGCGGTGACGCCGGCGGTGGCGTCGACGATACCCCGGGCGATCATCGCGGCGAGCAGGTCCTCGCCGCGTTCTTCCGACGCCATCCTCAGGCAGTCGAGCTCGAACTCGACGTGCTCTCGTCGCATGCGGTTGAAGAGGCCGAAGTCGATGAACCCGACGCGACCATCGTTGCCGAGCAACATGTTTCCCGGATGCGGGTCACCGCAGAATTCGTCGTACCGATACAGCGAACCGATGTAGAAGCGGTAGACGATCTCGCCGATGCGATCGCGTTCGGCGGCGGGTAGTGACCGAATTCGATCGAACGCGATGCCGTCGAAGAACTCGGTGACGAGAACTCGGCGGGTACACATGCCCTCGATCGCGTCGGGCACAGCGAGAAACGGGTGGTTGCGGAATCGATCGGCCAGGATCGATTGGGTGCGCGCCTCTTCCAGGTAGTCGAGTTCGCGTTCGAAATTCAGACGCAATTCCTCGACGAGCTCGGGTGCGGCCACCGCGGGAAGAGCGTTGCGCCAGAACCTTAGAAACAGTGCGAGGTTCTTCATGTCGGCGCGGACCGCGTCGTCGACTCCTGGGTACTGGACCTTGACGGCGACGACTCGGCCGTCGTGCAGGCGAGCGCGGTAGACCTGGCCGATCGAGGCGGCTGCTATCGGATCTCGGTCGAACTCGGCGAAGAGGTTGGCGACGGAGTCGCCCAGATCCGTTTCGACGACGGCGCGCATCGCGTCGAAGTCGACTTCCGGGGCTCGGTCGCGAAGTGCGGCGAGCTTGTCCTGGAACCGTTGTCGATGGTGCTCGGGGACCAGGGCGGGATCGAGTACCGAGAACATCTGGCCCAGCTTCATCGCTGCGCCCTTCATGCTGCCGAGCACAGTCACCAGCTGATCGGCTGCCTGCATCGAGGCTTTCTCCGAGATCCGATCGCGCACCGCCTCGGACCGTCCGACCATCGACATGCGGGCTCCCGCGGTGCGGACCGCCTGGCCGGCCGCTGCGCGTCCCAGCGCGGCACCCCGTGCGGTACGCGAGGTGGGGATCGGGCGGTCGGCGGACACCTTCTACCGTTCGGTGTAGTCGCGTTCGACGCGCAGGGTCGCGAGAGTGGTTGCCAGCCCGTCGTATTGGGTGACCAGCAGGACGAATTCGATGAGCCTGCGCTCGTCGAACAGGGTGGCGAGTTCGTTCCAGGTCGCGTCGGAGAGAATCTTGGTGGCGATGAGTTCGTCGACCGCGGTCAGGATGGTCCGATACCGCGTCGACAGGCCTGGTGCGTTGGGTCCGGTCTTGATCAGCTCGAGCAGATCGCGGTCGATACCCGCGCGCTTGCCGAGCCGGATGTGATGATCCATCTCGTAGGCGGACTCTCGTAGGTGAGCCACGCGCAGGATCACCATCTCGGTTTCCTTGCGGGAGATCTTGCCGCCCGGCATCAGGTGCCCGCTGTAGAACAGCCAGGCTCGGAACAGTCCGCCGGTGCGCCCGAGGGTGGTGAACAGATGAGGATTGGGCACCCCCGCACCTTTGGCGATCACCTTGCAGATGACCCAGTTGACGGGCCCGAGAGTTCTGGCGGTACCGGACGGAATGCGTGGAGTGGTCACAGCCACACCGTACCCACTGGACGGCCGGGCGTCACCGGGTCGACAAAGGATAGGCTAGCCTCTTTGTGATTCCAGACAATGCAGCCATGGAGGACCTTTGACCAAGTCTCACAACCGCATCGTGACCCTCGCTCTGGCCGTCGCCCTCGGTGCGGCTGCGACGGCGTGTTCGTCCACCGAGGCCGGCTCCGACGCCGACGGCGGCGCGACGCGCTCGGTCGAGACCGTCCGGGGAACGGTCGAGGTTCCCGAGAACCCGCTGCGCATCGTCACGCTCGAGCCGGTCGAACTCGACACCACCGTCGCCCTGGGCGTCGTACCCGTCGGGACCGCGGTGCTCAGCGAGGCGAGCGGCGTGCCGTCGTACCTCGGTACCGAAGCCGCGAACATCGCCACCGTCGGCACCGTTGCCGAACCGACCATCGAGGACATCGCGGCTCTGCAACCGGATCTCATCCTGGGCACGGAGACTCGGCACGCCGAGTACCACGACCAACTCGCCGCCATCGCGCCGACGGTGTTCATGGCCTCCCAATCCGATCCGTGGCGCGACAACGTCCGGTTCGTCGGACGCACTCTCGGCAAGGAGGACACTGCGGAGCAACTGCTCACCGCGTACGACGATCGGTGTGCCGAGATCGCCGAGAAACACGACACCGCTGGGAAAACGGCACAGTTGATCCGCCCCCGCGCGGGCGAACTGACCCTCTACGGGCCGACGTCGTTCGCTGGGAGCACGCTCGAGTGCGCAGGCTTCACCACCCCGCCGAGGCCGGAATGGGCCGACGAGATCTCGGTTGACCTCTCGCCCGAGCTGGCAGCTCAGGCGGCCGCGGATCTGATCGTCGTCACCGCCTCGGACCCGTCGGACCCCGCAGCGATACCGGAGTCGATCACCGCCAACGCGGCCGTACTGCCGAATCCACACGCGGTGGACCTGTCGTACTGGATCACCGGCGTCGGACCCAAGGGCGGACAGACCGTGCTCGACGACATCGATCGGATTCTCTCGGAGAATTGATCCGAGTCACATCCGGACTGCACCCGCCAGCGCCGCAGCTTGCTCGGCCCGCTCGACCACCAGGTCGCGTGAGGAATCGATATGTGCCAGTAGCAGTTCCAGTGCCGAGTCCAAGGTCCCGGCGAGGACACGTTCGACGATGTCGATGTGTTGATCGATCGCCGAGACGACGGCTGCGGCGGTGAGTCCGCCGAGTATCCGAACCGGACGCACCTTGGCATTCACGGTGCACAGTGCCTCGGTCAGAGCAGGGTTGCCCGAGGCAGCCAACAAGGTGACGTGGAAGTTCTCGTCGAGCGAGACCAGATCGTCGGTGGTGTCGGGTGGGTCGGCCCGCAAACCGATCCAGGTGTCCAACAGGTGCGACAACGACGACCGATCGACCGGGTGCGACATCGATCGGGTGATGCCCCGGGCTTCGAGAGTCGACCGGAGCTCGTAGAGATCGGGGAGATCGCCGATCCGGGGGCGATAGGCGTGCAGGCCGGCCTCGTCGCGGGTGACGAGGCCGTCGGCCTGCAGCCGCGCCAGCGCCTCGCGCACCGGTGTGCGTGAGACACCGTACAGCTCGGCGAGACGCTCCTCGCCGAGCCGTTCGGTGGAGCTGATGGCACCGGAGATCAGATCCCGGCGCAGTGACGAATAGACCTTCTCGCGAAGGTCCTTGCGCGGCACGATGGGTCCGGTCAGATCGCCATGGCTGCGCGGACGTCCGCCTCGGACTCGCTCCCGCCCACGCCGGTGGACGTGATGCGGCCGGCCTCGAGGATGTAGTAGTTCTGCGCCGACTCGAGGGCGAAGCCGATGTGCTGCTCCACCAACAACACTCCCAATCCTCCGCGCCGAGTGAGTTCGATGACGGTGCGTTCGATCTCGGCGACGACCGACGGCTGAATGCCCTCGGTCGGCTCGTCCAGAATCAACATCCGCGGTTCGGTGATCAGTGCCCGTGCGATCGCGAGCTGTTGGCGCTGACCACCCGAGAGCAATCCCGCTCTGCGACCGAGCAACTCCTTCAACGCCGGAAACAGATCGAGTGCCTCGTCGACGAGTGCCTTGCCACGCTTGCGACCGTCGGCGACGACCTGAAGATTCTCGGCCGTCGTCAACTGGCCGAACGACTGCTGACCTTGCGGCACATACGCGAGTCCGCGGGCGACGCGGGCGCTGGGGCGCAACGCGCTCACGTCCTCGCCGTCGAACATGACCTTGCCGGAGTCGACCTTGAGCAACCCCACCGCAGCCCGCAGCAGAGTGGTCTTGCCTGCGCCGTTGTGTCCCATGACCGCGGCGACACCGTCGGCCGGAACCGTCAGCGACGCACCGTGAATCACTTCGCTGCGTCCGTAGCCGGTACGCACATCGACCAGTTCAAGCATGGTCGGCTCCTTCCTCTGCGATCTGGTCGAGTTCCTCGCCCGCCGCTGCGGTGCCGAGATAGACCTCTTGGACTTTCGGATCTGCCTGTACCTCGGCCACCGTGCCCTCGGCCAGAACGCGTCCGGCAGCCAACACCGTCACCGAGGTGGCGAACATACGCATGAAGTCCATGTCGTGCTCGACGACGACGACGGTCCGCTCACCACCGATGCGCTGCAGCAGTTGGCCGGTTTCCTCGCGCTCCTCGTGGCTCATGCCTGCGACCGGCTCGTCGAGCAGGAGCACGTCTGCGTTCTGCACCAACAGCATTCCGATCTCGAGCCACTGCTTCTGCCCGTGCGCGAGAATTCCCGCGGGCTTGTCGCGCTCGGCCGTCAGGCCGGTGGTCTCGAGGGCCTCCTCGATCTGGGGGAGTACCGATCCTCGACGACGCAGCATCGTCAGCACGGACCGACCGGATCCGGCGGCGATATCCAGGTTCTGCAATACCGTCAGATTCTCGAAGATGCTGGCGGTCTGGAAGGTTCGGCCGATGCCGAGGCGGGCGATCTGATGCACCTTCTTGCCGAGCAGTTCGACCCCGGACTTGGTGACCGAGCCGGTGGCCGGGACGAGGCCGGTGATGGCGTCGATCAGGGTGGTCTTGCCTGCACCGTTGGGCCCGATGAGGAAGCGCAGATCGCCCTGCATCAGCGTCAGGTCGACGTTGGTGTTGGCTTTGAAACCGTCGAAACTGACTGTCAGATCTCGTACTTCGAGATACTGACTCGACATGCCGGCGTTGCCGCCGAACGTGGGTTGCGGACCTTCGACATGAATCATCGCGTCAGTTCCTTCTCTGGCTCTTCGCTCGGTTCGGGAACCGGTTCGGATTCCTGCTTTCGTTTGCGCAGCGCGAACAGTCCCGCGATACCGGCGGGGAAGAACCCGACGACCACCACGAACAGCAGACCCTGCGCGTACGTCCAGCCGGACGGGAACTGCTCGGACAGTGTGGTCTGAGCCCAGGCGACGCCGAGCGCGCCGAGGACCGGGCCGAGCAGGGTGGTGCGACCGCCGATCGCCACACCGATGAGGAACGCGATGGACGGGACGATGCCGACGTCGTTGGGGGAGATGATGCCGACGATCGGAACGAACAGTGCGCCTGCGAGACCCGCGAAGAACGCCGCGGCCACGTAGGCCACGATCTTGACGTTGGCGGGGTCGTATCCGAGGAACCGCACGCGCTCCTCCTGATCCCGCACCGCGACCAGCAGTTCGCCGTAGCGCGAGTACATGAGCTGGCGGGTGATGGCGACGACCACGAGCAGTACGCCTGCGGCGATGAAGAACAGCATCTGCTTGTTCGCGGGGTCGTTGAGATTGAACCCGAAGAACGTGCGGAACCTGTTGAGGCCGTTGGAGCCGCCCGTGGTCTGCTGACCGATGAGCAGAATCGCGAACGCGGCGGCGAGTGCCTGGCTGAGGATCGCGAAGTACGCGCCCTTGACCCGACGCTTGAACACGCCGAGACCGAGTACCAGTGCCACCAGGGCCGGCAGGAACAGAATGCCCAGGATCGTGGTGATCGGTGAGGTGAACGGCACCCAGTACGACGGCAGTTCACGGATGCCTGCGATCGACATGAAGTCCGGTACGTCGTCGCCGCGGAGATCGGCGTCCGAGATCTTCAGATGCATGGCCATGATGTAGGCCCCGATGCCGAAGAAGACACCCTGACCGAGAGTGAGCATTCCGCCTCGGCCCCAGGCCAATCCGATACCGACGGCCACGATCGCGTAACAGATGAACTTGCCCAGCAGGTTCAGCCGGAAGTCGCTGAGAACGGCCGGAGCGACGGCGAACAGCAGGATCGCGGCGAGCGCGAATCCCAGTAGGGCACCGCGCTTGGCGATGAACTCGCTCATACCAGGCTCCTTGTCTTGACGGCGAACAAACCTTGCGGGCGGGCCTGCAGGAAGATCACGATGAGCACGAACACGATGACCTTGGCGATCGAGGCCGTGGTGCTGTACTCGATGAACGAGTTGAGAATCCCGAGGGCGAAGGCCGCGATGACCGCACCCTTGATCTGGCCGAGTCCGCCGACCACTACCACCAGGAAGGCGTCGATCAGATAGCTCTGTCCCACAGTGGAACTGGTGGAACCGATCAGGGTGAGCGCGACGCCCGCGACACCGGCGAGACCGGAACCGAGGAAGAACGTCGAGATATCCGTCCTACGGCTCGAGATACCCGAGGTCTCCGCGAGATCACGGTTCTGCACCACCGCACGGATGCGTCGACCCATTGCGGTCTTCTTCAGTGCCACCGACAGTGCGAGAACGGCGACGATCGCGAGCACGAGGATGAAGATTCTGGTCTTGGGAACCACGGCACCGAAAATGTCGACGCCGCCGCTGAGCCATCCCGGGGAGACGACGTTGACCGCGGGTGCTCCGAAGATGTCGCGAGCGAGCTGCTGCAGGATGAGCCCGACGCCGAACGTGACGAGCAGGGTGTCGAGTGGTCGGTGGTACATGCGCTGAATCAGCGTGACCTCCAACAAGACTCCCATTGCACCGCCGACGAGGAAGCCGACGATCAGAGAGATGAACAGTGATGCGCCGCCGGTGGAGACGATCTGCTGCACCACGTAGGCCGTGTACGAGCCGGCCATGATGAACTCGCCGTGCGCCATGTTGATGACGCCCATCTGACCGAATGTCAGTGAGAGCCCGAGGGCGGCGAGGAGAAGAATGGATCCGATCGACAGGCCGGTGAACAACTGTCCGATCACGACGTCCATAGGGGAGCTCCTTCGGAGCATGTGAGTGGAACTTCGTAGCAGGCTACGAAGTTCCACTCACATGGGTGGTGGTCAGTTGAGGTCGGCGGCCCAGTCGTAGGTCTCCAGGAACGGGTCGGGTGCGATCGCTTCGGGGGATTCCCACACCGTGTAGATCAGTCCGTCGGGGCGGATCTCACCGATGCGGGCGGTCTTGGAGATGTGGTGGTTGTCCCCGTCGATGACGACCTCGCCCTCGGGAGCGGCGAAGCTGACGCCGTCGGCCGCAGCCTGAATGTCGGCCACGGCAAAGGAATCGGCCTTCTCGACGGTGTTCTTCCACAGGTAGACCGAGGTGTACGCGGCTTCCATGGGGTCCGAGGTCGGCTTGTCGGCACCGTACTTCGCCTTGTAGTCGGCGACGAACTTGGTGTTCTCGGGGCTGTCGACCGTCTGGTAGTAGTTCCAGGCGGTCAGCTGGCCCTCGATGTTGGCCGCACCGATGCCGGCGACCTCCTCCTCGGCGATGGAGACCGAGATGACCGGCATGTCAGCAGCTTTGAGGCCGGCGTTGGTGTACTCGCGGAAGAACGCGACGTTGGAATCACCGTTGAGAGTGTTGAACACCGCGTCCGCGTCGGCCGAGCGAACCTTGTTGACGATGGTGGAGAAATCCGTCGAACCGAGCGGGGTGTAGTCCTCGCCCTTGATCTCGATACCGTTCGCGGCTGCGTATGCCTTGATCTCGCGGTTGGCGGTCTGCGGGAAGACGTAGTCGCTGCCCACCAGGTAGAGGGACTTGACGCCCTTCTCCTTCAGGTAGTCCAGCGCCGGAATGATCTGCTGGTTGGTGGTGGCACCGGTGTAGAAGATGTTCTTCGACGCCTCGAGTCCCTCGTACTGCACCGGGTAGTAGAGGAGAGCGTCGTTGTCCTCGAACACGGGCAGCATGGCCTTACGGCTCGACGAGGTCCAGCCGCCGAATACCGCTGCGACACAGTCGCTGCTGATCAGCTTCTCGGCCTTCTCGGCGAACACCGTCGGCTCGGATGCGCCGTCCTCGGCGACGATCTCGATCTGCTTGCCGTTGACTCCGCCGGCCGCGTTGATCTGTTCGACGGCCAGTGCGATCGAATCGCGAACAGTCACTTCGCTGATCGCCATGGTGCCGGACAGGGAGTTGAGCGAGCCGACCTTGATGGTGTCACCGGAGGTGTCGACACACGAGGTGGCAGAACCGCCGCCGCCGTCGGCAGAGGTGGTGTCGCTGGCCTTGCTCCCGCATGCGGTGGCGACCAGGCTCAATGCAGCCAGCGCTGCGGGAACGACCATGACGCGCTTGACGGACATGCGCTTCGAGACAGCAGGCATCTACGGCCCTTTCGGAAGTTTTGTATACGGAGTTGTATTCGCGATTGCGAACAGTAAAGGCCGCGTATTGCGTTGGTATTTTCTGCGGTGACGAGTCTGTTTCCCGCGTTACGCAGACGTAAATGCCTTCAAATGACAAGTAGGCTTGACAAAAAATGACAAGCAGAGTTGACTTTCACGTATGTCCGGAACGAACAACGTTCGCGCACATCGCAAACAGGCACGCATCACCCAAGCCGAACTCGGCAGCATCTGCGGCGTGAGCCGTCAGAGCATCGTCTCCGTCGAAGGCGGCGACTATGCGCCGAGCGTCTACCTGGCGCTTCGATTGGCCCGCGCACTCGATACGACAGTGGAGACACTGTTCGGAGACGAAGGAGAGGAAGAATCATGAGCGCATTCGTCAGAGCAGCTCGATTCGTCGGCGACCTCGACGACGAGTTCTACACCGACGAACTCCAACGCGACGCCTGGAACGAGGCCTCGGCCGTCGGATTCCAATCGCTGCTGTGGATCGGACTCGTCGCCGCGGCGATCCTGCCCTACGCGGCGGGAGTCACCGGGGCGTGGATTGCGATCGGGATCATCGTCGCGCTCCTCACTGTCGCCTTCGTGGTCATCGGGTATGCCCGGGCTCGGGGGGTCGACATGTACACGGTGCAGAAGCTTCGGCGGCCGCGGATGGCGATCGTCGGCGTTCTGTATCTCTTGGGCTTCGGTGGTGTGCTGGTGCGATTGCTCGTTCAGGGCGGTGACGTCGGTGTGTCGACCTGGATCGGCGTGGCCGCCGGAGCGGCTCTGGGAGCAACGGCCGCTGCGCTCGGTGTCAAAGGGCACCAGCGTCGGAAGCACAACGCCGAGCTCGCCGCCGAGAAGGCCGAACTGCTCGGCTTCGAGGAAACGGACAGACCTCACTAGCCGGACGGCGCGTACGCGGATTACAGGGTGCAAAGATACGTAAAGATATCGGTTCGATCAGTCCGCTCGCAGATCCGCGGTCCGGGGGGTATGTTCTGACCGGTGACATCGAGATTCCCTGGATGTGCGCGGCTGTGGGTGGGCTGGTCGGAGGCGGGTTCGTAACGCGGACGGTTCGGCCCTCGATGTAAAGAGAGGCTCGGGGCGAGGCCGATGACGGCGTGTGAAACCAATCCGTCTTCAACCGCGCCACGAACTACCGTTGAGACCACGTCGGGCGTTCACCTCAGGGTGGAGTACACAAACAGGGAAGTCGAGGCCGTGCGCAGAGACAAGAGTTACCTCAGACTCGTCGGATCGAGCACGCCGGAGCCCACCATCGAGGTTGTCGGCGGACCGAAGGCCATCACCGTTCACGTCGAGAACGTTCTGCCGGGTCAGATGTGCGAAGTTCTTCACAACGGGATGCTGTCGCTGAGCCAGCGCGTGATCGTGGGCGAGAACGCCACCGGCATCACCATCACCACGTTCAACCTCAAGCAGGGTGAATACAACGTCTCCCTGCGTCTCGACGGACGCCTGGATTGCGTGACCGAAGCGCACACCGTCACCGTCGGCGAGCAGCTCGAAGTTCGTCGCAGCTCGTAGGACCCGACTGTCAGCCGAGATTCCTCGCCGAAGGCTGGTGCTGGGTGATGCAGTGGATCCCACCGCCTCGCTCGAACAGTGGCCTCGCGTCCACGGTCACCACGTCCCGGCCCGGGTACGCCTCGCGCAGGATCGCTGCCGCGTCGGCGTCGGACGGGTCGTCGTAACTGCAGGCGATCACGCCGCCGTTGACCACCAGATGATTGATGTAGCTGTAGTCGACGAAGCCGTCGGCATCACGCAGTGTCCGCGGAGCCGGCACCTCCACGATGTTCCAATCCTCACCCGAGCCGTCGTGGGTGGCACGCAAAGCGTCGACGATCAGTGAACTGACCTCGTAGTCGGGGTGAGCCCGATCGTGTTGCCGATGCACCAGCACCGTTCCCGGCGACGGGACGGCCGCGACGATGTCGACATGCCCGCGAGTACCGAAACGCATGGAATCGCGCGTCAGTCCGCGCGGCAGCCAGATGACGTGCCGCGCACCGATGGTTCGTGCGAGTTCCGCTTCGACGTCGGCTTTCGACAGTCCGGGGTTGCGGCCCGGATCGAGTTGCACGGTTTCGGTCACCAGCACCGTGCCAACGCCGTCGACCGCGATGCCGCCGCCCTCGTTGACCATCGGCGACGTGATTCGCTGTACTGCAGCCTGATTCGCCACGAACTCGCCGATACGGCTGTCCTTGTCCCACTGCGCCCAGTCCTGTGAACCCCAGCCGTTGAAGACCCAGTCGACGGCGGCCACCGAACCGTCCTGTGCATGAACGAATGTCGGACCGATATCGCGCATCCAGGCGTCGTTCAACGGTGCTTCGACGATGTCGATGTCACGCGAGAGGTACGTCGATGCGACCGCGCGTTCGGCCGGATCGACGACGACGGTCACCGGCTCGAATTCGGCAACAGCGTGGGCGACGGCAGCCCACGTCGAGCGGGCCTCGTGCTTGGCCTCCGGATCGTCGCCGAGTGAGTATCCCTCGCAGGGGAACGCCATCCACACCTTGTCCTGCGGCGCGGTCTCCGACGGCATCGTGAACGTCGTTGCGGCGGTGTTCATTTGATCACCGGCGTCGCGGCGTGTCCGTCACCGTACGGTGCGTCGGCGTTCACCGGCTCGGTGAGGCGGCCGTACGTGTCGGGTCTGCGTGTGAGGAGGAAGGGGAACAGCTCCAACCATTCTCGACGCTGATCGAGGTCGAGATCCGCGACGAGGACGGCCGATTCGTCGCGGGGTGCCTGAACCAGGATGCGGCCGTAGGGATCGGAGATGAACGACGAACCGTAGAAGGTGATCTCGCCTTCGTCGCCGCAGCGGTTGGGTACCACCATGAACAGGCCGTTCGAGATGCCGTGGCCGACGATGACGTGTTGCCACAGCGGTTGGGTGTCGAAGGCCGGGAACGAGGGCTCGGACCCGATGGCCGTCGGATACGCGAGAATCTCCGCGCCGCCGAGTGCGTAACTGCGCGCGACCTCGGGGAACCACTCGTCCCAGCAGGTGGGCAGGCCCACTCTGGCACCGCCGAGTTCCGCCGGGGAGTACACGGGATACGGGTCCTCGGCCGGGCCGGCCCGGAAGTAGGTGTCCTCGTAGTACCCGGCCGAGATGGGGATGTGCAGCTTTCTGGTTCGCGCCAGCAGTTCGCCCGTCGGGGAGACCATGATGGCGGAATTGAAGCCCAATCCGTCCGCTGCTTCGGACTTCTCGTACAGCGAAGCATGGACCACGATGCCGTTCGCGGCTGCGGCCTCGGCAGCGAGTGTGAACGTGGGCCCGGTCAGCAGATCCTCGGCTTCTTTGCCCGGGTCGGCTCCGGCGCGGGTGTCGGCAGGGTAGCGCAGCAGGGTGATCTCGGGCAGGAAGACGACCTTAGCCCCGAGGTTCGCGGCGGCGGAGATGGCCTCGAGCAATTCGGCTTTCAACGCCGCGGCATCGGGGTTCCAGCGATGCTGAACCAACCCGACACGGAGCGGTGCCCGATCGGTCGGTGTGGTGCGGGTCAGGGCCTCGGGCGCGGTGAGTGCGGTGATCGTCAGCATGGGACCTCCGATAAAACGAATGTGATTCGTTAAGTATTGTCGACTGCGATCGGAACCGCAAGAGGAAGAAGGGTGCGCACCGTGGGGAGACCGTCCGTGTCACTGTTGGACACCGAACGAATCACCACTGCAGCCCTCGCGCTGGTGGCCGATACCGGTGGCTTCACCATCCCGCTCCTCGCCAAGAAACTCGGCGTCAGCCCGTCGTCGCTGTACAACCATGTGTCGGGGCGCGAAGAGATAGTAGAGTTGTTGCGCGAACGCGCGATGTCCGAGGTCGCGCTACCCGGACACGGGCTCGATTGGCGTGAGACCGTCGCGCAGATCGCCCGCGCGTACCGCGACAGCTACGCCCGCTATCCACGTCTGATCCCGTTGCTCACCGAGCATGCCGTCAACAGTGCTCACGCCTTCGGCATGTACAACGCGCTGGCAGATGCCCTCACAGCGGCGGAATTCGGACCCGCCGACGTGCTGAACATCATCACTGTTCTCGACAGCTTCGTCCTCGGCTCGGCACTCGACCTGGCGGCACCGGAGGCCCCGTGGCGACCGAGTGTCGAAGTCGGTCACGCACTGCGCGCAGCCCTCGACACCGCGTCCTCCAAGTCCTCCCGCTCCGACGAGGCCTTCGAGTACGGACTCCGCGCGCTGTTGGCCGGATTCGATCCGGCGCCCGCGAACATGCTCGACGGCTGATCGCCGGAAGCGACATCGTGGCCCCGGGCGCCGACGAAGTCCGGGTGGGTCGTCAGTCCTCGACGATCAGTGACGGAGTGTCGCGGCGGAGAATGTTGCCCTTGAAGAACTCCGGCTTGCGCAGTGCCACCACTGCCATGACGACGATGCCGAGAATGATGATGCCCACGCCGATGAGGAACACCATCCCGATGCCGAAAAGCGATGAGCCGCTGCCGAATTCGGGGTCCCAGGCGTCGACCGAGGTCTGCACGAACACCACGGCCATCCCGACGCCACCGAGTAGCGGGGCCAGGAACTTGAAGAAGAAGTTGCGGGTGCTGGTGAACAGCTCCTCGCGGAAGTACCAGACACAGGCGAATGCCGTGATGCCGTAGTAGAAGCAGATCATCAGTCCCAGAGCGGCAATGGTGTCGGTGAGAACGTTGTCGCTCACCACCCGCATCACGGCGTAGAAGCCGGCGGACGCCCCGCCTGCCACGAGCGTCGCGAAGCCCGGAGTGCTGAATCGCGGTGTGATGGAGGCGAACCGCTTCGGTAGGGCCTGGTAGTGACCCATCGCGAGCAGAGTACGCGCCGGTGAGATGAAGGTGGCCTGCAGTGAACTGGCGGAGCTGCTCAACACGGCCAGGGACAGCAGGATCGCGAAGGGGCCCATCACCGGCCCGGCGAGGGCGGCGAACACGTTGTCGGTGGTGTCGGGATTCTGCAGTCCGTTTCCGGTGTCACCGGTGCCTGCGAAGAGCAGGGTTGCCACTGCGGTGAGCAAATACAGCACGATGATGAAGAACACCGTGACCAGCGCTGCACGCCCGGGAATCTTTGCGCTGCCCGAGGTTTCCTCGTTGACCGTCAGGCAGACGTCCCAACCCCAGTACATGAATATCGACAGCGACAGTCCGGCGGTGAAGGCAGAGAAGCTCGGGATGCCGAACGGGTCGAACCAGTCCAGGCTGAACGAGATGTCCTCGGCCCCATCGCCGGCACCGACCTTGACGAATGCGGCAACGATGAACCACGCCATCACCAGCAGCTGGAAGCCGAGCATCGTGTACTGCACGCGCTTGGTCTCCTGCATGCCGCGATAGCAGAGCCACGCCGCCAACGCCATGAACACCAGGCACGTGACGATGTTGACGAGCTTGTTGCCGGTCAGGTCGGCCAAGGAGTCGTTGCTGGTGACCTGGGCGAGAAAGAGATAGAAGAAGTCGACGGCCACTCCGGCCAGGTTCGAGAGCACGATGATGGTTGCGGCGATCAGGCCCCAGCCACCCATCCAGCCGACGTACGGGCCGAAGGCCTTCGACGCCCACGTGAACGACGTGCCGCTGTCGGGCTCCGCCGCGTTGAGCTCTCGGTAGCCCAAGGCCACCAGCAACATCGGGATGAAGCCGACGATGAAGATCGCGGGCAGATGTACTCCGACTTCGGTGACCGTCGGCCCGAGCGACGCAGTGAGTGCGTACGCGGGTGCGATGGTCGAGATGCCCAGCACCACACTGGCGAGCAACCCGAGCTGGCCGGCGGACAGGCCCTTGGACTCGACGTCGACTACCTTGTGCTCATTCATCGTCGGCCTCTCTCGGAACAACGATCATCGGAACGGGAACGACCCGAAGCATCTTGGCGGCAACTGATCCCAGGAACAGGCGGTGAGGCTGGGCGAGTCGAGACGACCCCACCATCAACACGTCGCCGTCGTGCCAGTCGAGCGAAGAAGCGGCCTTCTCGATGCCGGAGCCCTCCGCCACCGTCAACTGCACGTCCGATCCTGCGGGCAGTTCCGCTTGCACGGTCCGCAGCACCTCCTCGGCCTTGGCGAGACCGTCCGGACCCCGTGCCGATTGCTCTTCTGCGGACACGAGGGAGAGCAGCCGCAGCGGCAACTCTGCGGTGACGGACAGGTCGGTGGCTGCCCGCACGAGTTCGGCTGCCCCCGGCCGATTTCCGATGGCACAGGTGATCTCCCGGATGCGCTGCGGCGGCGAGTGCCGATACCCCCGCGGAGCCAGCGCGAGCGGCACATGCGACACATGCAGAAGATCGCTGGTGACGGTGCCGATCGAGTGGCGTCCGAGCAGACCGTCACCGGCCGCACCGACGACGATCATGTAGGCGTCACACTCGTCCACACAGTCGAGCAGGCCCTGTGCGAAGGACTCGTCGAACAACAGGTGCGCGCGTGCCTGTACGTCCTCGGGTACCAGGGTCAGTGCCTCGTCGAGCCAGCCGGTGGCCCGATCGATCAGTATGTCGTCGTACGCGGCCTCGACCGGCGCCTTGGACGGCACCGGCCGCTCCTGGGGCAACACCAGGCAGATGTCCAGCGATGCCTGCAGCGAACGCGCGAGCGTTGCCCCCAGAGCGATTCCGTCTGCTCCACTCGGTGTTGCCTGGTACCCCACGATCAGACGCATGGGCGGACCTTCCCTGAGGTTGGGCGAGCTAATGGCAGGTGCTACCGGGATCGGTGTGGCACGACTTCGGTTCCGACGGTGTGACGTCGAGCGATGGATTTCGATCGAAGAACCCGAAGGGCTTGAGCCAGAACGAGACCGTGTCCGCGGGCATCACCGGCCAGTCCTCCGGCCGCGTGATGTGGTGGATGCCGAAGGTGTACCAGACGACGACGTCGGTGTTCTCGATGCTGCGATCCTTCTCGGTCCACTCCGGTAGCCCGTGGTCGATGCCGCTCTGGTTCACGAACTCGCCACTGGGCCAACGCTCGTCGGGTGAGTTGGGGGTGACCCAGACGGTGTGGCCGATCACCTGGGCACGCTGGAAGATCGGCGATGCGGGATCGAACATCGACGGGATGGCCGCTCCCGGAACCAACTTGTAGGCGGGCCGGGTGCCGAGGCCGTTGGTGACGTTGTCGTTGACGACCTTCCACGCCTTCTGGGTGTTCCAGTCGTAATCCTGCTTGCCTTCGGACTCGGTGGTCAGCGGAGTGTTGACCTGAGTCAGCGCGAGACCGTAAGGGTTGTCCGGTCCCATCGGAACACGTTGGGTTTCACTGGAATACACGGTGTTCTCGGTGCCGTCGATGTCCAGATCCAGCCGGGCGACCAGGAAGTGCTGGTGGTAGGGCGCGTACGTGCGGTTGTCGACCAGCGTTCCGGACGGATGGGTGCCGCCCTCGTCGAAGTGGGTGACGACCATGATGCCCGTCGCGCGGACCTCGCACTCGATGTTGCCGTCCTGATAGAACCGCCAGTAGACGAGGTACTCGTAGTTGGCAACCGTTGCATGGAAGCTGACCGTGAGCCGACGCATCCGTCGCACCTCGGCTCCGGCGTCGTGATCGACGTGCTTCCACAGCACGGCGTTGTCTTCCTCGTGAATGCAGATCGCGTTGGTGATCGTGTACGGCTCACCCTTGCTGTTGTGCAGCACTGCATCGAGGTACCGGATCTCGCCGAGGCAATCGCAGCCGAGCTCGAGCGAGGTGGTCATGAAGCCCAGGCCCCATTCGCCGATGTCGAACGCGGTGCGTCGGTAGTGGTCCTCGGTGTGATCGCGATACGGAACGACCATCTCCGCGAACGACATTCGATTGGCAACGGACCGCACGTTCCCGTTGTCGTTGTAGCTGACGGCATGCAGCGTCATGCCCTCGCGATAGTTGAACCCCACGCGAAGCGACCAGTTCTGCCAAGTCAGCTTGTTGCCGTCGAGCTCGAACGACGGCCCGTCGGTCTGAGTGATCTCGAGGGGCTTCAAGGGTGGGCGGGTGCTCGCGTTCCTGATTCGCTCCGGGATGTGGCGAGGGACGTACTCACCCATGATCTCCGGTCGCTCGACGCGATACGTGTCCTCGATCTCGAGCAGTTCCATCGTGTTCACGTCGATGACGCAGTGGAAACCGCCGACCGGCCCGGCATAGGGATTGGCACCCTCCGCGGCCTTGACCCACGTGTCGGACCAGCCCAGGCGTCGACCCTTGTACTTCTCTGGCGTCACTGCCTCGCCGTAGGTCCAGGTGTCCATGAACACCAGATCCAGATCGGTGATACCGAGATCGGCAAGGGCGGCAATCACATCGGGGTGGGCACGCAGGGCCGCGTCGGCCTCCTCCCACTCGTCGACGGTGAAGTTGGGCTGCACATCCGGAATGTGCGTCCACGATTCGGTGGTGCGATCGTCGAGTGACACCACGGCCTTGAACGTCGTGTTCTCGTTGCGGTTCAACACCACCGAGACTGCTCGACGCGCAGGCACGGTACCGTCCGCGTCGAATGCGGCGATCTCGGACTTGGCCGGTTCGATCATCTCGATCGAGGCGTAGCGCCAGCCGTCGCCGACTCCGTGGTCGCGACCGAGAACCTCGGCTACGGTGGCGAATTCGTCGCTGGACAGGGGATCGAGGGGGTGAAAGGTCATGCGATGGTCTCCGTCGAGCTCATGACGTGCTTGATGCGGGTGTAGTCCTCGACCCCGTAGGCCGAGAGATCCTTGCCGTAGCCGGAGTACTTGAATCCTCCGTGCGGCATTTCGGCCACCAACGGGATGTGGCAGTTGACCCATACGGCTCCGAAGTCCAGAGCTGCCGAGATGCGCAGTGTGCGTGCGTGATCGGAAGTCCAGACGCTCGATGCGAGACCGAAGTCGACGTCGTTGGCCAGCGCGATCGCCTCCGCCTCGTCGCCGAATTTCTGCACCGTGAGCACCGGGCCGAAGGTCTCCTCCTGCACGATGGGATCGGACTGCTGCACGCCGGTGATGATGGTCGGCTCGAAGAAGAAGCCCGTATCGCCGATGCGCTTGCCACCGGTGACGATGGTGGCGTGTTCGCCGATACCCGCGACCTTGGCGCTCACCTGACCGAAGTGGTTGACGTTGTTCAGTGGCCCGAGGAAGGTATCGGGGTCGTCGGGCAGGCCGACTTTCAGCGTCTTCGCCTTGGCGACAAGGGCATCGACGAGTCCGTCGTGCGCCGACTCGTGGACCAGGACGCGGGTGACAGCGGTGCAGTCCTGGCCGGCGTTGAAGAACGCGGCCTCGGCGATACCGTCGGCGGCTTTGGCGATGTCGACGTCGTCGAACACGATTGCCGGTGCCTTGCCGCCGAGTTCGAGGTGCGCCCGCTTGAGTTGCTTGGCGGCGGCCACGGCAACAGCGATGCCGGCGCGAACGGATCCGGTGATCGAGACCAGGCCGGGAGTCTTGTGTTCCACGATCGCCGCACCGGTGCCGCCGTTCCCGAGCACGACGTTGAACACCCCGTCGGGCACGATGCCCTTCGAGAGCTTCGCGAGCACCAGCGTGCTCTCGGGGGTGGTGTCACTCGGCTTGAGCACGATGGTGTTTCCCGCGGCCAGCGCGGGACCGATCTTCCAGATCGCCATCATGAACGGGTAGTTCCATGGGGTCACCTGCCCGACGACGCCGATCGGTTCGCGGCGCACGTACGAGGTGAAGCCGTCCATGTACTCGCCCGCAGATTTGCCCTCGAGCATCCGTGCCGCGCCTGCGAAGAATCGGATCTGATCGGCACCGACAGTGACTTCCTCGGCCGCGATGGTGGCCTTGGGCTGACCGGTGTTGCGGCTCTGCGCCTCGACGATCTCGTCGCTGTGCGCTTCGATGGCGTCGGCGAGCTTCAACAGCACCTTCTGCCGTTCGGTCGGCGTCGTCTTGCCCCAGGTCTCGAATGCTCTGGCAGCGGCCGACATCGCGGCATCGACATCGGCGGCGTCGGAGATGGGGGAGTGGGCGACGATCGATTCGTCCACCGGATTCACCACATCGAGCATCTCGGTGCCCGACGGCGTCACGAACGCCCCGTCGATGTAGTTCTGCAGGACAGGCACCGTCATCACTGAACCCCTAGCGTCGACTGTTTCGGTTCTGCAAAGCCTGCACCTACGGACGAGACTTCGCCACCCGACAAGATGTCCAATGCCCCCGCATCGATCAGGACCGAATGTCGGTCTCTCGAGCGAGCGCCCGGACGCCCGCAATGAAGGTGTCGAGCCCGAGCTTCTCGAACACCGCCCGAGTCGTGGCATCGCCCAGATGCGGGGCGGCAGCGAGAATGTTCGGGAACTCCTGGGGATCGAGGGATGCCATCGTGGACGCCACCTCGTCCTCGACGTGTGCCCGCCGCTCCGGCTCGACATCGAGACCGGTGAACAAGGGCTCTGTGATCAGCGAAATCGCGACTCGAACACCCTGGCGGGCGAGCTGAGTGGCATCGGCCAAGGAGAAACCGGCCTCACGCAGGAGCTTCAGGCTCAATTCCATCGCGGCTCTGCTGTTGGGTGAGAACAGCATTCGCGGGACCACGATGGTCGCGGCCCCCGGGTGTGCGCGCAGGGCGCGCATGAAGTCCTCGTGCACGGTGCGCAATTGGTCCCACCACGCATCGGTGGGATCCACGGTGATCTCGAGGTCCTGGCAGACGCGGTCACCCATGGCGTCGAGTAGCTCGTCCTTGTTCTCGACGTGCCAGTAGATCGCCATGGGGGAGACGCCCAGTTCGGTGGCGATCTTGCGGATGGTGAGCGAATCCAGTCCGTTGCGGTATGCGACGTCCAGCGCGGCGTCGACGACGACAGTCCTGGTCAGGCGGGGCATCGGCAGAACTATACAGGTGTACGAGTCGGTGCTAGCGTGACTTGTACTTAGTACGAGAAAGGGGTCGAAAAGTGGACGACGTCATCCTCGTCGGCGGCGGAATCATGAGTGCGACGCTCGGGACACTGCTGCAACGACTGGAACCGAGCTGGTCGATTCGGGTGCTCGAGAGATTGCCTCGCGTGGCCGCGGAGGCATCCGACGGATGGAACAACGCAGGAACCGGTCACGCCGGCCTGTGCGAGACCAACTACACGACACTGCGATCCGACGGGTCCGTCGACATCGAGCGAGCCGTGAGGATCGCCGAGCAGTTCACGACAACCCGTCGCTTCTGGTCGACGCTGCCTCACGTCGACTTCGTGCGCCCGGTGCCGCACATGACGCTCGTACGAGGTGCCGACAACGTCGAGTTTCTTCGCGCACGGCATCGTGCGCTGCGTGCGCATCCGCTGTTCGAGGCCATGGAGTACACCGAAGACGCTGCGGTGCTTCGGCAATGGGCACCGCTCGTGGCAGAGGGCAGAACGGGACAGTGGGCGGCGACGCGAGATGCGACCGGTACCGACGTCGACTTCGGTGCAGCGACGCGGCAGCTGTTCGACGCCATGTCGGGTGCAGGTGCGAGCGTCGAGACGGGCCGTGAAGTGCGCGGATTGGTTCAGAATCGAGATGGATCCTGGCAGCTCGACGTGCACGGCGGCCGGCGGGTGGAACGAGCTCGTTTCGTGTTCGTCGGAGCCGGCGGCTGGGCTCTGAAGTTACTGCGTCGAGCCGCAATTCCCGAGGCTCGCGGCTACGGACTGTTGCCGATCAGCGGACAGTTTCTGCGTTGTGATCGGCCCGAGCTGGTCGATCGGCACGACGCCAAGGTGTACGGGACTCCGCCCATCGGAGCTCCGCCGATGTCGGTGCCGCACCTGGATACTCGCATCGTCGACGGTCGGCGATCCATACTGTTCGGACCGTATGCCGGGGCGAACCCGAAGTTTCTGAAACACGGATCCGTGATGGACCTTCCGCGATCGGTCGGCACGGACAACATCGGTTCGTTGCTGTCGATGGCCCGCCGCAATACGCCGTTGATCGGATTGCTGCTCTCCGAGTTGACCGCGACGCGGAGCAAGAAGATCGCTGCGCTGCGTGAATTTCTGCCGCGCGCAGATTCTGCGGACTGGTCCATCGCCGGTGCCGGTCAGCGTGCCCAGATTGTGAAGGACGGTGGGCTGCAATTCGGCACCGAAGTGGTTGCCTCGCAGGACGGTACGATCGCCGCCGTGCTCGGCGCGTCGCCCGGTGCGTCCACTGCCGTCCCCATCATGATCGAACTGTTGAATCGGTGCTTCCCGGAACGATGGCGGGACTCGCACCTGAACGAGCTGCTCACCGGCTAGCCTGTGGCGGTGGCAGACACAGAGGTGGGGTATCGACAGATCGCCGACGACACCTGGGCATTCATGCGGCCGCCCGGCAGCTGGGGACAGACCAACACCGGACTGATCGTGGCACCGAGTTCGGCGTCGATGCTGATCGACACCGTCTGGGATGTGAACTGGGCGCAGCGAGTCGTCGCCGACACCGCCGAACTGGTCGCCGACGCACCGATCACCGAGGTACTCAACACCCACTCCGACGGCGATCACTGGTGGGGAAACGACACCGTCCCTGCCACCGCCCGCATCACCACCAGTACCGCGTCGCTGCACGCGATGAAAGAGGAAACACCGCCGAAAGGGGTGGACGCGTTCGCATCTGTCGGCGCGAAGATCGGTTGGGTGCCGGGACCGGTCGGGGCAATGGGCTCCTACATGGACCGAGTCCGCGGCGACGCCACCTTCCCCACGAGTCTGCCGAGACTGCCCGACCACACCTTCGACACCACCGAGACCATCGACGTGGCGGGGCGGCCGGTCCACCTGCGGTACCTGGGCCCAGCACACACCGAAGGTGACCTCATCGCCCATCTCTCCGACGTCGGAGTCGTGTTCGCCGGCGACCTGCTCTTCATCGACGCCACCCCGGTGCTCTGGCACGGACCTCTGCAGAACTGGATCGACGCGCTCGACCACCTTCTCGATCTCGATGCCGACGTCTACGTTCCCGGCCACGGACCTCTGTGCGGCACCGACGAGATCCGGGCGCTCCACAACTATTGGACCTGGGTATCCGAGGCCGGACGCAGCTGCTTCGACGCCGGCCTCGGTCCAACCGAAGCCGCCCTCAACCTGCTGAAATCTCCTGAATTCGGGCAGTACTCACACTGGGACTCACCGGAACGACTCATCCTGAGCATGAGCACCCTGTACCGCCTGTGGCGAGGTGAGAAGCCCGCCCCACCCACACTCACGCGTCGAGCACGCGCGTTCGCGGACGCGGGACGCTACCTCCGGCAGTATCGGCTCCGAAAGCCCTAGCCTTCGAATCACGGCGAGCGCAACTGTGGCGCGTCGGCGTCGTTCGGAGGAGCGTGGGACACGTGACCTCCCTTTCGGCCTCGTGGGTTCAGCAGCGCTACCGCGATCCTGCTCTGAAGGCATTGGCGTACACGAACGAGACGATCGACGTTCTGCTGTCGCATCACTCGGTGCGGACGTTCACAGACGATCCGATCGACACCGAGACGATCGAGACCATCGTCGCCGCAGCCCAATCCGCGCCGACGTCATCGAACCTGCAGGCCTGGAGCGTGATCGCGGTACGAGACCCGGCGCGCAAGAAGCGTCTGGCGGCGCTGGCCGGCAACCAGGCGTTCATCGCCGAGGCTGCGGTGTTCCTGGTGTTCGTGGCGGATCTCGGGCGGGCCCGACGGCTCGCCGCAGCGCACGACGCCGAACTCGGCGGTGCCGACTACTTCGACAGTACGATTCTCGGTGCCATCGATGCAGCGCTGGCCGCGCAGAACGCCGTCGTCGCTGCGGAGTCGCTGGGATGGGGGACGGTGTATGTCGGGGCGGTGCGCAACGCACCCGACGAGATTGCTGCCGAGCTGGCATTGGCCGAACAATCGGTTCCGGTGGTGGGCTCGGCGCTGGGCCGAGCGGGCGAGGATACGGCCGGGGTGAAGCCGCGATTGCCCATCTCCTCGGTGCTCCACCACGAAAACTACGACGCCGTGGTGGCCGACGCTGCGGTGCCTGTCCACGAGCAACGATTATCGGAATACTATGTGACACAGGGACGTACGTCATCCTGGATCTCGTCGGTACTGTCGCGCCTGCGCAGCGGTGAGGCGATCGGTTCGCGTGTGACGCTCAGGCAATCGTTCGAGTCCCTCGGCTGGAAGTCCCGGTAGAACTATGCGCTTTCAGGTTCTCGACATCGTCTTCAACCCTCCGCACCCGGTCACCGGTGCAGTCGTGCACCCGGCCGACCGATTCGACCGGTTGATCGAACTCGCCGTTCTTGCAGAAGAACTGGGCATCGACTCGTTCTCTGTCGGAGAACGGCACGCGGGAGACGTGCTATCGTCCGCTCCCACGGTGCTTCTCGGCGCGCTCGCCCAGGCGACGCATCGCATTCTGTTGTCCACCGGCGTCACCGTCCTGTCGGTGTTGGATCCGATTCGCGTCGCCGAAGACCTCGGCACCGTCGATCAACTGAGTCGAGGCCGCCTCGAAGTCGTCATCGGCAAAGGCAACGAAGTACTGCAGTACCCACTGTTCGGACTCGACATCGCGCGCCAGTACGAGTACCTCACCGAGAACTACGAACTGCTCCGCAGGCTGATCCGTGAGGAGCACGTGGATTGGACCGGGCGCCACCGACATCCGTTGTCCGACGCCACCACACTGCCCAGGCCCTTCGACGGGCCGTTTCGAATCTGGCACGGTTCGGCCACGTCGATCGAGGCGGTCGATCTGGCGGCCGAGTGGGGAGACCCCATCGTGACAGCCAACGCACTGCAGTCGAGGGAGAACTACAAGGAACTCATCGACCGCTACCGCGAGCAGTATCGCAATCACGGTCATGACCCGGACAGGGCGTACGTGCGTTCTGGCTCCGGGGGGTTGTTCCTCGGTACGACGACCGAGGCTGCCGTTGCCGAGTATCGGCCGATCTACGAGGGCATCGTCGCGCAGCAGGACAAGCGCAAACACGATCCGGCGGCCAAGGGCAAGGTGACGAGCTTTCGGACCATCGACGACGCGGTAGCGCGGGGGCCCGCACTGGTGGGCTCGTCCGAACGCGTCGCGGCGAAGATACTCGACTACCACGACGCGTACGGCCATGATCTGCAATCGGTTTCGATCAACCACGTTCTGGACTTCGAGCGTCAGAAGGACACGTTACGACAGTTCGCCGAAGAAGTGATTCCATTGGTGCGGGCCGAGGTGACGACCACACTGTGGACGACCGAGGACAAAGATCGTGCCAGGGGATTCACGGCGAGCTGACCTGTGCCGTCAATGCCGCGGCGTGGGTGAACAACGTGGTCGGATCCGTTCGGTCCGCAGGGGGTTCGAGTACGACAGTGGTGGCACCGGCATCGATCCAGCGTTGCAGGTTGCTCAGCGCGGCATCGGAATCGGTCGCGGCGGCAATGTAGACGACGATCTCGTGGTCCGGCCCACCATCGATGTGCTCGATGGCCGCTCGCACCTGATCCGATGACGTCTCGCTAGTGAGGATGGTTCCCACACCGGTGCGTCCGCTCAGGGCCAGAGTCTTCGGCCCCGTCGCACCGACGAGCAGCGGCGGCGGTTGCAGCGGAGGCCAATTCAGCTGCACATTGTCGAGCGAGACGTACCGCCCCTGGACGCTGACGCTCTCGCCCGCCAACAGTGCGGTGAGTGCTGTCATCTGTTCGGTCAGCAACGTCAGAGGCGACTGCACTCGCGCCCCGATCTGCCCCATCCACGATTGAACTCCGTGTCCGAGCCCCACGCGGAGCCGCCCCGGATGGACACGGGCCACGGTAGCGATCTCCATGGCTGTGGCTGCCACGTTCCGCATCGGAGTCGGTAGCACCCCGATGCCGACGCTCACGTGTTCGGTGTTCGCGAGAACCAGTGCAGCAGCCGACAATCCACCGGAGTAGAAGCAGTCCTCCCACAACCACACCTCGTCGACGCCTGCGCGGTCGGCCGCACGAGCCGCGTCGACGAGATCCTCCGGCGCAAGTTCGGGTCGCAGTACAACGCCGATGCGTGTCATTGCAGTCTTCCTTTCTTCTCAGCGAACGAGATACGGCGACACCGAACTTCGGTGCTCGTCGATGTCGAGGTCCTTACCCAGTGGCGGAAACGCGCGTTGCGGGCAGTTGGAACGCTCGCACACCCGGCAGCCCGCTCCGATCGGTGTCGCCGCCGCCGAGCCCTGTACGTCCAGACCGTCGGCGTACACCAGCCGACCGGCGTGGCGCAGTTCGCATCCGAGGCCGATGGCGAAGGTCTTGCCGGGCTGTCCGTATCGCGCGGCACGTCGCTCCACGGTGCGTGCGATCCACAGGTAACTGCGGCCGTCGGGCATCTCGGCGATCTGCGTCATGATCTTGCCCGGATAGGCGAAGGTCTCGTACACGTTCCACAGCGGGCACGTGCCACCACTGGACGAGAAGTGAAAGCCCGTGGCGGACTGGCGCTTCGACATGTTCCCGGCGCGATCGACGCGCACGAACGAGAACGGAACACCCCGTAACTCGGGTCTCTGCAAGGTGGACAGGCGATGGCAGATGGTCTCGTAGCTGACCGAGAAGAAGGCCGAGAGCCGCTCGATGTCGTACCGAAAATCCTCGGCGACGTCGTGGAACTGGTGATACGGCAACACCGTCGCGGCCGCGAAGTAGTTCGCGAAACCGAGCACCGCCAACTTCTTCGACGACTCACTGGTGAAGTTGCCCTCGTCGGCCATCTTCTTCAGCAGATCCCCGCATTCGAGATAGGCGAGTTCGGCGGCGTACCTGAACACCTTCTGCCCGCCGGACAGATGCGGTGAGATCTCCAGCACTCGCGTCTGCGGATCGAACCGATGCAGCACGTTCTCGCCGAGGTCGATGCGATTGACGATCTGCACGTCGTGAACCGTCCGCAGCCGCTTGGCGATCTCGCCACCGACGTCGGCGCGATGGAACCGGATTCTCGAGGTCAGAGCCTCTGCCGCAGTGTCCAATTCGTGCAGATAGTTCTGTCGCTGATAGAAGTAGTCACGCACTTCCTCGTGCGGCTTGCTGATCGAACCACTGCCACTGCCGTCGGAGAACCGCTCCTCGGTAGCGGCCAACAGCTGAGCCGTCGTATTGCGGTATCGGCGGTGCATGTTGACCATCGCCCGCGCCAACTGCGGGTGAGAGCTGACCATCTGCGCGATCTCGTGGGCATCGGCATCGATCCCCATATCCTGATCGAGCGCCACCTCGCGGAGTTCGGCAACCAGCCTGGTGTCGTCCTCGGAGGAGAAGAACGACGTGTCGACGCCGAACACCTCGGAGATCCGCAGCAACACCGGCACCGTCAGTGGACGCACGTCGTGCTCGATCTGGTTGAGATAACTGGCGGAGATTCCGAGCTTCTGCGCCAGTGACACCTGGCTCATGCTGCGTTCGCTGCGGAGCTGCCGAAGCCGCACGCCGACGAAGGTTTTCGACATATCGCCAGGCTACGCCTGCGAAGAATCGGGTTAACACCGTTCGCAATCGGCTACTGGGTCACAATTCGACAGCCAACGGGAACATTAGCCGAAGTAAGGGCGTATACCGGTGTACGAGCTATTCACCACGCACCACGAGGAGCGGTCATGTCCAATCGTCAACGCACATCGGAAATCGTCAGGGACGTCGTCGTCTTCGTCACCGGAGCCGTGCTCGTCGCATCGACCGTCTGGCTTCCCGTCCAGGGAGACCAGGAAGTCACCGGTGCCATCCTCGTGCTCGGCATCCTTGCGGCGTCGTCTGCACTCTGGGCCATCGGATCCTCGTCGAGACAGAGTCATTGGACCCACGTCGGCCTCGGGTTGCTGCTTGCTGTCTCGCCCGCGCTGATGGTGTTCCCGTCCGGATTGCTCGCCGCCGACCTGTTCGCGATCGTCGGAGGACTCGTCATCGCCGCGATGGGCGGGCTCGGTGTGCTGGCCTCGCGTCGGACGCCGATCACGTCGCAGGTGATTGCACACAGCGACGACCGAACCGGCGTTCGCATCTGATCTCGGCAACCGGTGCGCCACTCCCGGGGCCGCGTGCGAAAAATGTCATACGCGGGTCCGGGAGTGGAGCATTTTCTGCTCTGTGGGTTCATCGCGGCGCCTGATGCAATGGGTGCTCCACTCGGCGCGGTGGATCCGGTAAATCCCTCGTGCGGACCGGCGAGTGGAGCATTGTGTGCTCTCATCGCCGCGATTCCCGACGCCGCCTGACAACCGACGCGATTTCGGCAGCCACCACATCCGGCGCGGCAAGCACATCGAACGCCGAGTAGCGCAGCACCAACCAGCCACCCAGTACCAGGGCGTTCTGTCTATGTCGATCCTTGCTGAACACCTCTGCTGCACTGTGGAATTCGCGTCCGTCCACCTCGATGATCGTTCGGCTGCGACGGTCGACGAGGTCGCAGACGAACGAGCCGACTGTCGCATTCATCTCCAGATACAGGCCGATCCGATGCAATGCCCGGCCGAGGGCCCGCTCCGGTTCCGAGGCGAACCTCGTCACTGCCAACCGGACCTGACGGGCCAACTCTGCGTTGCCGCGTCGACCCGGGAATCGCTCGAGTAGGCAGATGAGCGACGCAGGGTCGAGTCCGAACTTCAGACGCTCGTCGATCAGCAACTCGGCCTCTTCGCGAGGGAGTACCGCCAGGCAATCGAGCATCGTCTGCGCAGGAGTGGTGCAAGGCAGTGACTCGACCTCGTCGACGAGCCGGGAATCGAGTGCGCGACGGTGCAGTCGGAGCCATGGCGGTGGTCGCAACCGGGCCGAGCGGGGGACGGTTGCATCGAGAGTGGACGGCTCGGTCGTCCAGCCGCGTAGGTATGCGGCCGAACGGTGACTGAGTACGGCATCGGGTCGCCACAGGGCGATGGCCCGACACCGATCCATCGTCGACGGCTCCCCGCGCATATGGACCGTCGGCAGAACGCGGGTGAAGCGTCGCGAGACGGTGCTGGGATGGAGTCCGGAGGAGACGAGCTGTCGGAATGTGGAGGGGCCGGGAGTGGAGCCTTCGGAATGACCGGGTTGGGCGGGAGTGGAGTCTGCGGAATGACCGGGTTGGGCGGGAGTGGAGTCTGCGGAATGACCGGGTTGGGCGGGAGTGGAGTTGGCTGTCATGGGTGCAGCGTCGGCGATGGCGTGGGTGGTCTTCGATGCTCGACCTGGGGAAATCGAAAGCCCTGTGGACAGGTGCCAGCCTGTGGATGAGTGCAACTTCTGCTCCACTCGGTGGCGTCGGTCGGGGGATCCCCGCGAAAGTGGTGTCGAGGGGAGCAACCCGTGCCATGTTCACATCGTGAGATCGGAGTACTGTGATGTCGATCACAAAGTGCTCGGTTTCTGACTCGATTCAGACGCCCTCGTCAAACCGTACAAGCGTCCGGTAAAGAATTTTGTTCATTCCGTTCATCAACTGGGGATTCATCGCTACTGGCGAGTAACCACGCTGTCCGATCGGAGAGGTTTGTGTCGACCAAAAATTTGCAACATTAGCAACGACGCCCGTAAAGCTAGCCAAGATTGGCACTAACAACTGGTAGACGCATGTTTTCGGGTGTGCCATTGTTCTGGAGTACACCAGAAGGGCCTGGCAACGATGTGAAGATTCGTCTCGAGGCAGGCCGAGAAGCAGAAGAGACTGGAGCTGAAGATGTCGACCACCGGCACCCCGAAGACCACCGCCGAGATCCAGCAGGATTGGGACACCAACCCCCGCTGGAAGGGCGTCACCCGTAACTTCACCGCACAGCAGGTCTCCGACCTCCAGGGCACCGTCGTCGAAGAAGCGACCCTCGCTCGCCGCGGCAGCGAGATCCTGTGGGATCTCGTCAACAACGAGGACTACATCAACTCGCTCGGAGCCCTCACCGGCAACCAGGCCGTGCAGCAGATTCGCGCCGGCCTCCAGGCGATCTACCTCTCCGGCTGGCAGGTCGCAGGCGACGCCAACCTCTCGGGCCACACCTACCCGGACCAGAGCCTCTACCCGGCCAACTCGGTGCCGTCCGTCGTCCGTCGCATCAACAACGCACTCCTGCGCGCCGACGAGATCGCCAAGATCGAGGGCGATACCTCCGTCAAGAACTGGGTCGCACCGATCGTCGCCGACGCCGAAGCCGGCTTCGGTGGCGCACTGAACGCCTACGAGCTGCAGAAGGCCATGATCGTGGCCGGCGCCGCAGGCGTGCACTGGGAGGACCAGCTCGCATCGGAGAAGAAGTGCGGCCACCTCGGCGGCAAGGTGCTCATCCCCACCCAGCAGCACATCCGCACCCTGACCTCGGCACGCCTCGCGTCCGACGTCGCCGACGTCCCGTCGGTCATCATCGCCCGCACCGACGCCGAGGCAGCCACGCTGATCACCTCCGACGTCGACGAGCGTGACCGTGAATTCCTCGACGGAACCCGCACCGCAGAAGGATTCTTCGGCGTCAAGAACGGCATCGAGCCCTGCATCGCCCGTGCGAAGGCCTACGCCCCGTACGCCGACCTCATCTGGATGGAGACCGGCGTGCCGGATCTCGAGGTCGCCAAGAAGTTCTCCGAGTCGGTTCGCAGCGAGTTCCCGGACCAGCTGCTCGCCTACAACTGCTCGCCTTCGTTCAACTGGAAGGCGCACCTGGACGACGCGACCATCGCGAAGTTCCAGAAGGAACTCGGTGCCATGGGCTTCAAGTTCCAGTTCATCACCCTCGCAGGCTTCCACTCGCTCAACTACGGCATGTTCGACCTGGCACACGGCTACGCCCGCGAAGGCATGACCGCGTTCGTCGACCTGCAGGAGCGCGAGTTCAAGGCTGCCGAAGAGCGCGGCTTCACCGCCATCAAGCACCAGCGTGAGGTCGGTGCAGGCTACTTCGACCGCATCGCCACCACCGTCGACCCCAACACCTCGACGGCAGCACTGAAGGGCTCCACCGAAGAAGGCCAGTTCCACTAAGCAGTTCCGCCTCTCCGGATTTTCAGCGCACTAGTCAGGCGGTCCGCAACATTCGTTGCGGGCCGCCTGTTCTGTACGACGAAGGTTTTGGGCGTACCCGGTAAGAGTGACCCGCATCTCACTTCAACCTGTTGTGCCGCAACATCAATGACTAGGAGCCTCCTGTGACGGTCGAGAGGGTGGGGATCGTCGGAGCGGGGCAGATGGGTGCAGGAATCGCGGAGGTCTGCGCCCGTGCGCACGTCGACGTGTTGGTCCACGAACAGACCCGCGAACTGGCGACGGCCGGTCGCAGCCGCATTCTGCAATCGCTGGACCGCGGCGTCAGCAGCGGCAAGATCACCGAACGTGAGCGTGAGCAAGCGGCATGCAGGCTGCGATTCACCGCCGACCTCGCCGACTTCGGCGACCGCCAACTGGTCGTCGAAGCAGTGCTCGAAGACGAGAAGATCAAGACCGACATCTTCGCCGAACTCGACTCGGTGGTGACCGACCCAAATGCCGTCATCGCCTCCAACACCTCCTCCATTCCCATCGTGAGCCTGGGAGCCGCCACGACGGCACCCGGCCGAGTCGTGGGTCTGCACTTCTTCAACCCGGTCCCGGTACTGCCACTCGTCGAGCTCGTTACCACCGACCTGACGTCACCGGCAGTGGCAGACCGGGCCGAGCGCTTCGCGGGCGATGTTCTCGGCAAACAGGTCGTGCGCTCGGCAGATCGATCGGGCTTCGTCGTCAACGCGTTGCTCGTGCCGTATCTGCTCTCCGCGATTCGCATGGTCGAATCCGGGTTCGCCACCAAGGAAGACGTCGACAAGGCGACGGTGCTGGGTCTGGCGCACCCCATGGGGCCGCTCGCACTCGCCGATCTGATCGGCCTCGACACGGTCAAAGCCATTGCAGATTCGATGTACTCGGAGTTCGAGGAACCCCTCTTCCTAGCACCGCCGCTGCTGCTGCGAATGGTCGAATCCGGGCACATGGGCAAGAAGGCCGGAGCCGGTTTCTACCGCTACGAGAACGGCCGAATCGCAAAGTAGACACCGCCGCGGGCGGGTTGCCCCGCGACGGTCACCGGACCGCTATTGTCGGTCTGCGAATGCAGTCACTTCGATCACAGGAGCATGTCAGTGAGCAAGTCCACGAAGTCGAACAGTGTGGTTCCCAAGGCATTCGGGATCGGGTTGGCGGCCACCGGCGCCGCCCACTTCGTGGTGCCCGAGGCGTTCGAGGGAATCACCAAGCTTCCGTTCCCCAAGGACACTCGGACCTGGATCAGTCGCAACGGAGCCACCGAACTGGCGGTCGGTGCCGCGATCGCATACCCCAAGACTCGCAAGATCGGACTGATCGGTCTGGGCGCATACGTTCTGTGGCTCGGCGGCAACATCGCCAAGAACAGCTGACGTTACTGTTGCGAACGACTCGTTTAGAGTAGGAATAGCCTGGTCGAGGCGGTAGCTGCCTTGCGCTTGCACCGATGCGTAGGTAGCAATGTACTTATGACTTCAGCTACCGCTTACCAGGCCACCGCTCCTGACGCCCCGCTCGAGAAGGCGACGATCGAGCGACGCGCTGTCGGACCGCACGACATCCTCATCGACGTCAAGTTCGCCGGCATCTGTCACTCCGATATCCACACCGCCCGTAACGAGTGGGGTGGCACCACGTACCCCGTCGTTCCCGGGCACGAGATCGCAGGCATTGTGGCCGAGGTCGGCTCCGAGGTGACCAGCCGCAAGGTGGGCGACCGCGTCGGCGTCGGCTGCTTCGTGGACTCCTGTGGCGAGTGCGAGGCGTGCAAGGACGGCGACGAGCAGTACTGCACCAAGGGCGTCGTCCAGACGTACAACTCGAAGACCTACGAGGGCGAGTTCACCCACGGCGGCTACTCCACCCAGATCGTCGTGACGGAGAAGTTCGTTCTCGGAATCCCGGAGGGCGTCGAGCTCGACGTCGCCGCACCTCTGCTGTGCGCAGGCATCACCCTGTACTCGCCGCTCAAGCACTGGGGCGCAGGACCGGGCAAGAAGGTCGCCATCATCGGCATGGGCGGCCTCGGCCACATCGGCGTCAAGATCGCGCACGCACTCGGAGCACACGTCACCGTGCTGAGCCAGACCGACGCCAAGGAAGCCGACGGCAAGGCCTACGGTGCCGACGAGTACTACGCCACCAAGGACACCACCGCCCTCAAGGATCTGCAGGGCAAGTTCGACCTGATCCTCAACACGGTCTCCGCGAACCTGCCGATGGGCAAGTACCTCGGACTGCTCGCCCGCAACGGCACCCTCGTCGAGCTCGGTGTTCCCGAGAAGCCCCTCGAGGTGCCCGCGTTCAACCTGCTGGCCAACCGTCGCTCCTTCGCCGGTTCGATGGTCGGTGGCATCGCCGAGACCCAGGAAATGCTCGACTTCTGCGCCGAGCACCACATCGGTGCCGAGATCGAGGTCATCCCGGCCGAGAAGATCAACGAGGCATACGACCGCGTCGTCAAGTCCGACGTGCGCTACCGCTTCGTGATCGACGCAGCCACGCTGTAAATCTTCACCCAGCTGTACCCAGCATGAGAGAAGGGCCCGCGACGCAGTGTCGTGGGCCCTTCTCGTTCAGCTCTCGGCGAGACGCTTCTTCTCGTGTTCGACGTCGAAATCGGCTGCGGGCCAATCGAGATCGAGTTTCTCCAACGTGTCGATCAGGATCTCCGTGACAGCCAGGCGGCTGTACCATTTCCGATCGGCCGGGACGACGTACCACGGTGCATGATCGACGTCGGTCCGATCCAGCACCCGCTGATACGCCGCCCGGTACTGCGGTAGGAAGCCACGCTCGGTGACGTCGCCCGGGTTGTACTTCCAATGCTTGTCGGGCCGATCGAGCCGCTCCTGCAACCGCTTCTTCTGCTCGTCTGCCGAGACGAACAACGCGACCTTCACCACGACGGTTCCCTGTTCGGTCAACTCCTTTTCGAAGGCGTTGATCTCGTCGAATCGCTTCTCCCACACCTGCCGTGGCACCAGGTCGTGGACCGCGACGACGAGGACGTCCTCGTAGTGGGAGCGATCGAACACCCCGATGCGGCCGGCCCGCGGAAGTGCTTTGCGGATTCGCCACAGGTAGTGGTGTTGTTTCTCTTCCTGAGTCGGCACCCCGAACGACGCCAGGTCCACGCCCTGCGGATCGACCATGCCGATGACGTGCTTGACCATTCCGCCCTTGCCTGCGGTGTCCATGCCCTGGAGTACCAGCAGAACCGACCTGGTTCCACCCGCGCGCCCATGGGCGTAGAGCTTCTCCTGCAGCGCGGCCAGCACTTCACCCCGCTGTTCGAGGACGTCGTTGCCGTGTGCCTTCTTGCCGTCGAATCCCGGAGTTGCGGTGAAATCGATGTCCTCGACCCGGGGTGACGCACCGGCGCGCAGCACCTCGACGGGAGAGAGCGTCCACAATTTCGAGTTGTCGGCCATGACCGATGACACTACTTCTCTACCATGGGAATCATGGCCCCTACCATCGCAAAAGCCGAGACCGTGTCGCGTGAGGAATTGCTCGAATTCGTCTCCCCGCGGCACCACCACACCCTGATCACCCGCAAGCGCGACGACGGCCTGCAGGTCTCCCCGGTTTCGGCCGGGGTCGACTCGGAAGGCCGCATCGTCATCGCCACGTACCCCGAGCGCGCGAAGGTGCACAACATTCGCCGCAACTCCGCCGTCACGGTGTTGGTGCACAGTGACGATTGGAACGGCGACTACGTCCAGGTCGACGGTACCGCCGAAATCATCGATCTTCCCGACGCGGTCGAGCCTCTGGTGGAGTACTTCCGCAGCATCGCCGGCGAGCACTCGGACTGGGACGAGTACCGCGCGGCGATGGTGAAGCAGGGAAAGTCGTTGATACGCATCGTGATCGACACCTGGGGACCGATCGCCGCGGGTGGCTTCCCTCCAGGGAGAGTGTGACAAGCCCCCGGGGAGAGTGTGACAAGCCCGCCGGGGAGGGTGTGATCTAGCCCTTCAGTGGTGCCGCGAAGAGCGGCACTGCGTTCTCCAGTGCGTATCGGGTGCCTGCGACCGAGGCTGCCGAGAATGCGTTGGAGAGGTTCTGATCTCCGAGCACCACGAGGCGTCCGTCGCGTGCCGACGGCAGGCCCTGGATCGACGGGTTGTCGGTGATCACCTCGGGTCCGGTGCCGATGGGGAACATGACGGTGAGGTCGGCATCGAGCGCGGAGATGTTCTCCTCGGACAGTTCGATGCTGAATGCTCCCGGCTGCGCGAGGTTCTGGACGGCCGGGGTGTTCTCCATGCCCAACGACTCGAGGAAGTCGACGCGGGTGTCGCCGCGGACGTAGGCACCGACCTGTCCGCTGTAGAGCGTGCCGACGGCGACGGTCTTGCCGGCGAATTCGGGGTTGGCGGCGATGGTGTCGTCGACCAGTGCCTGGGTGTCGTCGACGAGCTTCTTGCCCTCGTCGACCTTTCCGAGCGCTTGGGCAACGATCTCGGTCTGGCCGTCCCACGTGGTGCCGTAGGCGACGTCGGTTCCCGGCGGCGCGGCGACAGTCGGGGCGATCTCGGACAGGTCGTCGTAGACGGCTTTGTCGTTGGTGCTGCGAGTCCACAGGATCAGATCCGGTGCCAGCGCCGCGATCGACTCCATGTCGACGTCGAAGGTGCCGACGATCGTGGGGTCGGTGTCGTAGGTTTCGTCGACCCACGGGCCGAGGCCGTTTCCGCCGACTCCGAGCCAGTCACTCGCTCCGACGGGTTGGACGCCGAGCGCCAGTGCGGTCTCGGCGTCCGACCAGCCGAGTGCAACCACTCGCTGCGGATTCGCCGGGACCTCGACGTCGCCGAACATGTCGGTGACGACGACACCACCGGCCTCCGAGGGGTCGGTGGTGTCGCCGTTGTCGGAGCTGCATGCGGTCAGAGTGAGGGCGAGGGCGAGGGCTGCCGCAGGCAGAGCCAACGAACGAGAAATGTGCATAGGGCACGCTAACCTATCAAGCGCTGAAATGCTGCACGATCTTCGCGCAGAAGGCCGGCAGGTCGTCCGGATTGCGGCTCGACACCAGGTTGCCGTCGACGACCACTTCCTCGTCGACGACGGTTCCTCCCGCGTTGCGAATGTCGGTTCGGATACTCGGGTAGGACGTCAACGTCCGGCCCTTCACGACGTCCGCCTCGACGAGAGTCCAGGCACCGTGGCAGATGACGCCGACCGGTTTGCGGGCTTGTACGAATGCGCGCACGAACGCCACCGCGTCCGCGTCGACGCGAAGTTGGTCGGGGTTGGTGGTGCCGCCGGGCAGGATCAGCGCATCGAAGTCGTCCGCGGAGACATCGGCGACGACGCGGTCGACCGTGAAGGTGTCGGCGGCATTGACGTCGCTCTCCATCGCTTGGATGTCACCATGGTCGAGTGCCACCAATGTGACTGTGGCTCCGGCATTTTCGACGGCTTCACGAGGCTGAACCAGTTCGACCTGCTCGACGCCGTCTGTAGCGAGAATGGCGATGCGGCGTCCGGTCAATGTATCGGTAGTCATACCTGTTCGAATGTCCGACCGGACCGGATCTCAAACTGACAAGTGATGGTACGAATGGAGACATGAGCGAATCACCCATCGAAACGCCCACCGAGGATCGGGTCGAGCAGAGTCTGCCGATCGTCGACGAGTCCGGCGAGCCGAGTACGAGTGATCTGCCCGTCGAGGCCGACGTCCGGGACGTGCTGGATCAACGAGCCGAGGTCCCGCTCGACGACGACGGGTACGACGAGCGCTAGGGCGTGCCTGGTTCGACGACGAGAGGGTGCGGCTGCGACTTGAACTTCGCGGGGGAGCCGTCGGCCATGGCGACTCCGTGGATGCCGCCCCACATCATCATGCAGAGATAGTCGATCAGATCGTCCGCGGACATGGACTTGTTGGAGATCCACCAGTGCGTGGCCAACTGAACCGCGCCGACGATCGCGAAGGCCCACGGAACCGAACCGCCCGAGTCCATCTCGCGTTGCCTTAGGCGCTCACCCAACACGGTGGAGAGCAACTCGGCGATCATGCGCTCGGACTCGGCGACGACGTCGCGATTGTTGCCGGCGTTGTTCGCCATGACGTACAGGTACACCTCGGGATCGGTGGCCACCGTCTCGACATAGGCGGTCACGACGACGCGGGTGAGTTCGTACTCGTCGAGCTCGTGCGAGATGGCCGCGTAGATGCGAGGTGCGAGGGTCGTCTCGACGTACCGCGACATGGTCGCGCTCGTCAGGTCGTTCTTGTCGGTGAAGTAGCGGTAGAGCACCGTCTTGGAGATACCGATCTCCGACGCGATCTCGTCCATTCCGATCTCGCGGCCCCGCAACCGGATCGCAGCCAGCGTGCCGTCGACCAGCTCCTCGCGTCGCGCGATCTTGTGCTCACGCCACCGACGTTTGCGGCCGTCCGGCTTCTCGGCCTTGGGCTTGTCCTCGCTCGGCTCGGACTCGTCCAGCTTTGCCTCCGTCGTATTTCTTGCCACGACCACCACCCTATGCGCCTGCTCGGACACCGTCGCAGGGTGCGTCCGGTTGGTCCGAGGTATTTCTGGGCACAATGTCGGTTGTGCAGCTGATGAACTTCGACGACGACACCAAACGCCGCGACCTCCGCAAGATGAAGACGGTCGCGACGGGCTTTCTCGTCTTCGCATCGATCGTCTACATCTTCTGCCGCTGGCAGGAGTCGACGGGCGCAGGTGCCTGGGTGGGCTACGTGCGCGCGGCATCGGAAGCGGGAATGGTGGGCGCACTCGCGGACTGGTTCGCGGTGACGGCCCTGTTCAAGCACCCGCTCGGCATCCCGATTCCGCACACGGCCTTGATCAAGAAGAAGAAGGACCAGCTGGGTGCGAGCCTGAGTTCGTTCGTCGGCAGCAACTTCCTCGCGCCCGAGGTCGTGTCGGAGAAGGTCGCGTCCGCGCAGGTTCCCCTGCGGTTGGGGACCTGGCTCGCTCAGCCGGACAACGCCGAACGGGTCGCGGCCGAGGCGGCGACCGTGTTGCACGGCGTCGTCGACGTCCTCAACGACGAGGACATCACCGCCGTCATCGACAGCACCATCGTGCGTCGACTCGCCGACCCGCAGTGGGGACCGCCGATCGGCCGCATCCTCGACGAACTGCTCCGCGAGAATCGCCAGCTGCCGTTGATCGACATGCTCGCCGAGCGCGCTCACCAGTGGGCGCTCGGCAGCCAGGAGATGATCGATCGCGTCGTCGCGCGGGACTCCCCGAACTGGTCGCCGAAGTTCGTCGACACGCTGTTGGGCGAGAAGGTCTACAAGGAGCTCGTCGAGTTCACCTGGAAGATTCGCTCCAACCCCGAACACGACGTACGCCTGGCCGCCAACAAGTTCCTCGTCGATTACGCCAACGACCTGCAGCACGACCCGGTCACCATCGAGAAGGCCGAGAAGCTCAAGGCGCAGATCATGGGGCGTGAGGAGATCACCGGCCTCGCCGCGGCGACGTGGAAGGTGGCCAAGCGGCTGATCACCGAGTCGGTGGACGATCCGACGAGCACGCTGCGCACCAAGATCAAGGAGAACACCGCCAACCTCGGGGTGCGCTTGCGCGACGACGAGGAATTGCGCGGCAAGGTCGACGGCTGGCTCCTCGGTGGGGCGAGTTACATCGCCGCGAACTACGCGGACGAGATCACCACGATCATCGGGGACACCGTCGCGCGGTGGGATGCCGAGGAGGCGAGCAAGAAGATCGAACTGCAGGTCGGACGCGATCTCCAGTTCATTCGCATCAACGGAACCGTCGTCGGTTCCATCGCCGGTCTCGCCATCTACACGATCTCGGATCTGATCTTCGGGCACTAGTGCTAGCAGAGTGCTTGCAATAGTTAGCACCCTTCGGTACCGTCCAGTAGGACACCGAAACAGGAGGCCGATATGGCCGAGAACGAGGGGGATCTGGTCGCCAAAGCGACCGAGGCGACGCAGGTCGTCGCCGAGGCGGGGGATCTGGTCGCTGCAGTGGTCACCACTGCGGCCCAGGACATCGGCAGCTACATCCGGTCCCAACGGGAAGCCGCGCAGGTATCCATGCGGCAACTCGCCAGCCGGGCCGGAGTGAGCAACCCCTACCTGAGCCAGATCGAACGCGGACTGCGCAACCCGTCCGCAGAAGTGCTAGCGCAGATAGCCAAGGGTCTGCGCGTCTCCTCCGAGGTGCTGTACGTCCGGGCCGGGATCTTGGAAGCGCGTCCCCACGGTCCGGTGCGCGAAGCTCTGCTCGGCGATGAGCACATCACCGAACGGCAGAAGCAAGTGCTGATCGAGATCTACGACTCGTTCTGTCGTGAGAACGAGTCGACGCAGGAGCCCGAACCCGACGAACAGGAGACACCCGATGTCTGATTCCAAGAACTTCGAGAACGTCAAGACCCCGATCTTCGCAGCCGTCGGTGCAGGCGACGCCGTCGTCCAGGCCGTGGCCGACGTCGTCGCTCAGGTGCGCTCGCGCGCCGAGAGCCGCACCAGCGAGGTCAACGCCCGCATCGCCGACATCTCCGAAGATGTCACCGAGGGCGTCGAGAGCCTGCGCGAGCGGCTGGCGAACCTGCCCGCAGAGCTCCCCGACGAGATCGCCGAGCTGCGCGAGCGCTTCACCCCCGAAGAGCTGCGCAAGGTTGCCGAGGCATACCTGAAGGTGGCATCCGACCTCTACACCTCGCTCGCCGAGCGCGGCGAAGAGACCGTCGAGCGCATCCGCCGCACGCCCGCCGTCGAAGAACGCCTCGAACGCGCCAACGCCGCTGCCAACGACGTCGTCGACCTCACCGAGCAGGCCCTCGGAACCGTCGCCTCGCAGACCCGCGCAGTGGGTGAGCGTGCCGCTGCTCTGGCCGGTCTCGCATCGGACAAGGTCCGCGAGGGTGCCGAGGAGATCTCCGACGCCGCCGACGAGCTCGCCGAGAACATCGACGAAGCAGGCGACGAGGCCAAGGACAAGGCCATCAAGGCGTCCGACAAGGTGAGCGGCGCGGCGGGCACGGTCGAGGCCAAGACCCGCAGCAACGCCAACTCGCCGATCAAAAAGACTCCGGCACCGGCCAAGAAGACCGCACCGGCACCGGCAGCCAAGAAGTCCACCCCGGCTCCGGCCAAGAAGGCTCCGGCGAAGAAGACCACTCGCTAAAGCACTCGTAAAGAAAACGACCCCTGCGCCGAGCGGCGCGGGGGTCGTTTCTCGTACACTGGCCGCGTGAGCATCGCCGGCAGCTTCAGCTACTACATCCTGACCTTTCTTCAGATCCTCGGAGTGGTAGGAGCAGGATTCGCGATCTTCCACGCATTGCGTCAGCGCGCCGACGCCTTTCCTGCCGTGGACAAGCTCACCAAGAACGCGTGGCTGGCCATCCTGTTCGTCGGCCTGCTCCTCATCCTCGTCTCCGGAGTGATCGGATTCCTGGGCATCATCGGCGTCGTCGCCGTGTGCGTGTACCTCGTCGACGTACGGCCCAAGATCGACAGCATTCAGCGCGGACCTCGCTGGTAACCAGCCGCGTCGACGCCCGTTCGGTTCTGGGCGTAGCCTCTACCGCACCCGCTCGGGGGATACAGGTGGAGGGGAATCAGTGGTTTCACGCAAGGTAATCGAACGCGCGCTGTTCGGAGTCGGCAGTGCGGCCGTCGCGGCAGGCATCGGTACGTTCGTCGTTCGGCGGCGGCGCCTGCACTCGTTCACCAAGACGACCGACGTCCAGCCCGACGAGCTGCTGCAGTACCCCACCTTCGAACCGCACATCACCGAGGTGGTCACCGACGACGGTGCCCACCTGCACGTCCGTAGCTACGGTGACTCCGATGCCGCGCCGATCGTCTTCAGCCACGGCTGGACCTGCTCGGCCGACTACTGGTACCCGCAGATCAACGCCCTCGCCGGCCGCTACCGCGTCATCGCGTACGACCAGCGCGGCCACGGCCGCAGCGACGTGGGAACGCGACCACTGAGCCCCGACGTGCTGGCCGACGACCTCGCTGCGGTCCTCACCGCCACCGTCGACGAGGACAACAAAGCTGTGCTGGTGGGTCACAGCATGGGCGGCATGTCGATCATGGCCTGGGCCGGAAACTATCCCGAACAGGTCGATCGCCTGGTCAGTGCCGTCCTGCTCGCCAGCACCGCGACCGACTCACTCGTCCGCGAAACCACCGTCATCCCACTGCCGCAGCGCTTCCCGCGCCTCCCGACCCCCGTGGGCAAAGCCGTGCTCAGCTCGGCGCTTCCGCTGCGGCCGTCGCCGGTGACCCGCCAGGCCATCAAGTACATCTCCATGGCACCAGGAGCGACACCGGCCGAGGTGGCGTTCTGCGAGAAGATCGTGCTCGAATGCGCCCCGCGCACCCGCGGCATCTGGGGTGCCGCGCTCAGCGACCTCGACATCCACGAAGCGCTCGAGAACATGTCCGTTCCCACCAGCGTGCTCGTCGGATCGGCCGACCGACTGACCCCACCCGTGCACGCCCGCAAACTCGCCCGCGCCCTCGACGATCACGACCACCTGAGCAGACTGATCGTGATCCCCGGCATCGGACACATGAGCTCCGTCGAGGCAATCGACGAATTCAACACCGAAGTGGTTCGGCTCCGGAACTTGTGATCTAGCTGAACACCACGGTCTTGCGGCCGTGCACCAGGACACGATCCTCCAGGTGCCACCGCAGGCCACGGGAGAGCACCAGCTTCTCGATGTCGCGGCCCTGACGCACCATGTCGGCCACCTCGTCGGAATGGTCGACGCGGATGACGTCCTGCTCGATGATCGGACCCGCGTCGAGCTCGGCCGTCACGTAGTGGCATGTCGCGCCGATCAGCTTCACGCCCCGCGCGAACGCCTGGTGGTACGGACGCGCGCCGACGAACGACGGCAGGAAGCTGTGGTGGATGTTGATCGCTCGGCCCGCCCAGTGCGCGCACAGCGACTCGGGCAGAACCTGCATGAAGCGTGCCAGCACAACCGCGTGCGGGTCGTAGGAATCGACCAGCGACCGCACCTCCTCGAAGGCGGGCCCGCGCTCGGCCGGATCCTTGGCGAACTCGACGTGATGGAACGGGGTGCCGTGCGCTGCGGCGATCGGTTCGAGCGACTTGTGGTTGCCGATCACCGCGGAGATCTGAGCGGGCAGTTCGCCGCCCGCAGCGCGCCCGAGGAGGTCGTGCAAGCAGTGCGCCTCCTTGCTGACCAGTAGGACCACGCGCTTGGGCTCACCCGAATCGTGAAGTGTCCATTCGGTTTCCGGGCCGAGCTCGGCAGCCACCACGGCGAAGCGCGTCCTCAGCTCCTCGATGCTCATGTCCACCGACGACGCGCGCACCGCCTGCCGGGTGAAGAACCAACCGGTGTCGGGATCGGCGTGATAGGCGGCCTCGACGATCCATCCACCGACCTCGGCGAGGAAGGTCGAGATGCGGGCGACGATGCCCGTCTTGTCGGGGCAACCGAGCGACAGAACGTAACGGCGATCCTCGGATACGGAAGAACTCATACCGCCGATTGTCTCAGGGCGTCCGCACCCCGGTTGCCACCAGTGTCCCCAGATCGATCGAATCGATTCCGCGCTCGGTGAGCAGCTCCGAGAACTCGGCACGGATCTGCGTCCGGGTCGCATCGTCGAACGGTGTCAGCGCTCCCCGCATCGCACTGCCCAGCACGAGATCCCACACGAACGACTCCGTCGCGGGAACGTGATTGGACAGCTCCACGACCTCGACATCGGTGGTGCCGGCCGCGGCGAGCCATGCCGACAGAAGATCCGCCGTCTCCATCCGCCGGATCGGGTGCTTGTCGTAACCGTCCTGCGCGAGTGGCCCGTCGTGTTCGCTCGGCGGCGAATGCGCACCGATCACCTCGAAGAACGTGCCCGCGAACGCCTCGAACGCACCCTTGCGCCACACCGTCACCCCGACGCGACCGCCCGGACGAACCAACGACACCAGACGAGCGAAGTCCCCCTCGGGATCGGGCAGAAAGAAGATGCCGTACGAACAGGCCAACGCGTCGTATCCGGCATCGGGAACCGTCGACGGCGGCTCCCATTCGGTGGCGTCGGCGAGCACGAAGTCGATGTTGCGCAGGGCCCTTTCGGTGGCTTTCACCCGCCCGACCTCGAGCAGGTCGTCGGCGAGATCGACGGCGTGCACGAGGCCGTCCGGGCCGACGGCGGCCGCCGCGGGAATCGCCGATGCCCCGGTGCCGGAGCACACGTCCAGAACGGTGTCCCCGGTCGCCAACTCGAGCGCGAAGGCGAGCGACTGCCCGGCCGGCCCCCAGACCTGTGGCGTCACCGCGTCGAACTCCCTGCTGGTGGCGTTGAAGGTGGCGGCGAGCGAGGCTGCGGTCATGAACCAAAATCGTAGACCGACAGGGCTACGAAAGGGCGTGCTGTGAAAAGCTGGACCGCATGACACTCACCCGCTCCGCCCTCGCCGGAATGGTCGACCACACGCTGCTCAAGCCCGAAGCCACGACGGCCGACGTGGCCGCTCTTATCGAGGAAGGCCGCGAACTCGGAGTGCTCGCGGTGTGCGTATCGCCGTCGATGCTGCCGATTCGGGCCGAGGGAATGCTCACTGCCGTCGTCGCCGGATTCCCGTCGGGCAAGCATCACTCGCTGATCAAGGGTTCCGAGGCCAGGCTCGCGGTGCAGCAAGGCGCCGACGAGGTCGACATGGTGATCGACGTCGGCGCGGCCATCGCGGGGGACTACAACGCGGTACTGGCCGACATCGTCACCGTCCGCGAGGGGATCGCCGGAACTGCGGTCCTGAAGGTCATCATCGAATCGGCCGCACTGTCCGACGACGCGATCGTCGAGGTGTGCCGCGCCGCCGAGAAAGCCGGTGCCGACTTCGTCAAGACATCCACCGGATTCCACCCCGCAGGCGGCGCGAGCGTCGAAGCGGTGCGCTTGATGGCGGAGACCGTCGGCGGACGACTGGGCGTCAAAGCCAGTGGCGGCATCCGCACCACGGAGGCCGCCCTGGCCATGATCGACGCGGGCGCAACACGATTGGGTCTTTCGGGAACGCGCGCGGTGCTCGACGGTCTGAGCTAGAGCGACTGCGTCGCACGTGCACGGTAATTCGTAGCCTGCTACGAATTACCGCTCACGTGGGTTACGCGACCAGCGAGCAACCCTCGGGTGTCGGCTGATTCTGATCCTGCTGAGTCACCGGAATCGTGTACTGCCCGCCTTCGAGGGTGAGCTCGATGCCGCTGTCGGTGACGGTCAGCGACGTCGGAGCCATGTCCAGCGGGTAGGCCTGCAGACTGTCGGTCAGCACACCGACGACGGAGTCGACCAGATCGGTGGGGATGCCGAGACCCAGAATCGATGCGTCGACGGTCTGGAAGTCGACCCTGCCGTCTGCAACCTGCGGCTTGACGGTCAGATTCGCCAGTGCTCCGACGGCGAAGTCGAGGGTGCCCGCCGACGCGTCCGAGGTGACGCCCGAGACGATCGCGCCGATGCCCTGGCTCTGCAGGGTGCGGGTGATGCCGTCGGTCGACCACGAGATGTCGGCACTGGAGCTGCCGATGGTGCCGCCGGAGTCGGCGGTCTGCGTCAGGTTCAGGTCACGTGCCTCGGCGTGCACGACCATGCCCTCGGCGGGACCGAAGCGCGCGTCGTCGCTGTCGACGGTGACCGAGGAGACCTTCTTGTCCACCAGTGACAGCAGGACCGGCTTCAGGCCGAGACCGACCTCGACCTGGCTGCCGAGCTCGGACTCGAGCTGGCCGGCGAGGCAGGATTTGATCTGCTGACGGACGAACAACTCGCCACCGATGACGGCGACGAGGAGGACGACGACGACGGAGACTGCGATCAGCGGTGCGGTGCTGCGCCTGGCTGTGGATGACATTCCTGGCAGTCTTCCCGATGATTCTGAGCAAGCTCTGTGAAACTCGCCGAACCTGCGTTCTCGATCGAAACTTTGTGACCTGTAACACATTGTGACGTAGGCTTGCGTCATGAGTACGACAGGACCGAGCGTGCACGAATTGCACTCGCTGGCCACTCGCCAGGACGGTTACTTCACGGCCGAGCAGGCCGGCGAGCTCGGCTTCGATTCTGCGATGGCGCGCGTAAATCTGGCCACCAACACGTGGACTCGCGTCGAGCGCAACCTGTTCCGACTCGGCCAGTGGCCACACAGCGAACTCGAAGTGTTCGCCATGTGGTGTGCCTGGTTCGGCGGCGAGGCCGTGATCTCGCACCAGAGCGCGGCGGAGCTACACGGATTCGGGCACCTGCACCCTCAATTCGTGCACGTCTGCGCATTCGGCGACCTACGACTGACCGACACCAGACTGGCGGTGCATCGCCTACGACTCGAGCCCCGGGACGTCGAATCGGCAGGCACGTTCAACCTCACCACCCCGGTGCGGACCGTGCTCGACCTCGCCGCAGGCGGCATCTCCCAGATCACCCTCGACGAGGTGGTGTGCGACGCCGTGGCGATCGGTCGCGTCGACCCGCAGGCGCTGTACTCCGAGGCCGGAAACAGCACCGACCGAGTGGCCGAACGCGTCGAACTGGCACTGTCCGCCTGCACCTAGTCGATTCGCGTTGCCGGTGCGACCGTCGACCACGGGACCGTGAGTACGTTGTCTCGCATCCGTCGGCGCGGGAGTGCGATCGGAAGACCCTGTTCGGCAAGCACTTTCATGGCTGCGCGCCACCGAATTCGAGGCCCGAACGGGGCCAGCGGGGCCGAGACCGACCACGCTCTGTCGGCCCGTCGAAGCAGATCGTGGATCAGCTCGCCCTCGATGTTGCGATGTATCAACACCTTCGGAAGCCGCTCCGCGATGTCCGACGGCATCTCGACGTCGAACGGATCCCATGCCAGCGTCAGGGAACGGGGGCCCTCGGCGTCGAGCAACACCCAGGCGCACCGTCGACCCAGCTCGTCGCAGGTGCCGTCCATCAGCAGGCCACCGGGTGCCAGGCTCGACAGAATGCGTTGCCAGGCAGCGGGTACCGCATCCTCGGGATACTGGCGCAGTACGTTGAACGCCCGCACCAGGTCGGGGCGCAGGCCCGCCAGCTCGAAACCGCCGCGGGCGAACTGCACGCCGTCACTGCCGGGGACGACGCGAGCGGGGTCGATCTCGAGACCGGTGACTCGGAGGTCGGGCCGGACGGTGCGCAATCGACCGGCCAGCTCGAGCGTCGTGTTCGGCATCGCCCCGTACCCGAGGTCCACGACGAGGGGATTCGCCGAGCTCTGCAGAACGCGTCGGACATCGGGGTGGTGCATCAGCCACCGGTCGCTACGACGCAACCGATTGATGCCGGTGGTGCCGCGAGTGATGACACCTTCGGGGGCAGGAGTGGAGCCTGTGGAACGACCCAGATGGGGAGTGGAGCCTGCGGAACGACCTCTGTGGACCGGGCTCAGGGCTAGGCGTTCTTCTCGAGCCAGTCGGCGGTCACTTCGCCCTCACCGCGCCACAGGTCGATGAGGTTGACGAGCATCAGCTGTTCGAGCTTGCCGCCGATGAACGGCAGGAAGACCTTGGCCTCGGAGGAGGTGCGCAGGGTCGATCCGCCGTTGGTGGGGAAGAGCGAGGTGGTGCCCTTGAGTGAGCCCGGTCCGGCCGGAATCGACGCGTCGTAGTGGCCCGCGGTGACTTCCTCGAAGGCATCGAAGTGCACGTTGCGGGTGATGATCATGTCCTTCTTCATCACCGTCTGCGCGATGTCGGGCAGTTCGGTGCGCGGGATGACGTGGTGCATCACGATGTCGATTCCGGCGTCGGACACCTCGAAGCTCTTCAGCTCGTTCTCCGAGTACTTACGCATCTCCTCGATGCGCGCATCCCAGTGATCGCGACTGGAGAGCGCTGCATAGACCTGCTGCGTCGAGTGGGTGAACCGGGCGGAGTAGTTCATTCGGCGAGCCATAGTGCGCCAGGTTAGCCGTTCGGGTTCGCGGCGATCCAGTTACCGGTGAAGTCCTGTTCGTTGTCGATGAGGGAGAGCACCTGCTCGCTGATCATCGCTTCGATCTTGCCGCCGAAGATCGGAACCTTGACCTCGGTGGTGCCTGCCAACGCGATGGTGGTCGTCTCGCCGCCGGCGTCGAGCGTGGTGGTGCCGGTGATGCGGGCCGGTGCGCCTTCGACGGTCGCTCCGAACGTGCCGTCGGCGTGGGTGCCGTCGAACGGTCCCCAGCTCTCGGTGCGTTCGATGATGAGGTCGCCCTTCTTGAAGGCGGTCACCGCGGACGGCAGCTCCTCTTCGGGAACTGACTGGGTCATGACGACGTCGATGGTTCCGTTGCCGACCGTGACGCTCTTCAGGCTGGCACCCGGTCCGCCGATCTGCTCGATGCGGTCCTTCCAGTACTGCTCGGACGTCAGCGCGGCGTGGACCTTGTCGGCGGAGGCGGGCACAGTCGAGCTGTGCTCAATGGGGCGAGGCATCCCCGCAGGTTACCGGGTGACCGAAGACCCGGTGCGCGACCGGTAGCGTGAGAGTCCGTGCCTACTGCAATTTCGGAGCTCACCACCATCCGGGTGGGCGGCCCGGCCCGTGAATTCACCGTCGCGACGAACGCCGACGAGTTGGTCTCGCTGGTGCGTGACGCGGACCGCTCGGGGACGGATGTGCTGGTCATCGGCGGCGGATCCAACCTGGTCGTCGGCGACGACGGCTTCGACGGCCGGGTGGTTCGGGTGACCGGGTCCCGGCTGGACATCGACGGCGAGATGGTGACGGTCGATGCGGGTGTCGAGTGGGATGCCGTCGTGCAGGCGACGATCGACGCGGGACTGTCGGGCATGGAAGCGCTCTCGGGTATCCCCGGAACCACCGGCGCGACGCCCATCCAGAACGTCGGCGCGTACGGCGCGTCGACGTCGGAGCTGCTGCACAGCCTCACCGTCTACGACCGCGAGACCGATCGGACGGCGGTGTGGACGCCGGAGCAGTGCGGTTTCGGAACGCATCGGTCGTCGGTGTTCAAGCGATCCTCGCGCTACGTGATTCTGGACGTGACGTTCGCACTGAAGAAGACGACCGAGTCGCTTCCGGTGCGCTACGCGGCGTTGTCGGAGCGTCTCGACGTGCAGATCGGCGACGTCGTACCGGTGCCGGACGTGCGCGCTGCCGTGCTGGCACTGCGCGGCGAACGCGGCATGGTGCTCGACGCGGGCGACCACGACACGTGGAGCGTCGGATCGTTCTTCCTCAACCCGGTCCTGCCCGAGGTACCCGAGGCCGCCGCACACGCGCCCAACTTCCCCGACCCCGCGGGCACCAAGATCCCGGCCGCCTGGCTGATCCAGAACGCGGGCTTCCCACGCGGGTACGGCACCGAATTCGGGCGCGGCACCGCGGCGCTCTCCTCGAAACACGTGCTGGCGATCACCAACAGGGGTGGGGCGACCGCGTCGGACATCATGGCGCTGGCCGCGCACGTCCGCGACGGGGTTCAGGAGAAGTTCGGCATCACGCTCACGCCCGAGTGTGACCTCGTCAACTGCGCACTGGGTTAGGGCCGGTCGAAACGGCGCATACGATGAAGCTTTGCAAGTGAAGGCTCCAGGGAGGTAAATCAGTGCAGGTCACCAGCGTGGGACATGCGGGATTCCATATTCGGACCGACGCCGGAAGCATCCTGTGCGACCCGTGGGTCAACCCGTCGTTCTACGCGTCGTGGTTCCCGTTCCCCGACAACTCGGGTCTGGACTGGGACGCCCTCGGTGATTGCGACTACCTCTACGTCTCGCACCTGCACAAGGACCATTTCGACCCGAAGAACCTGGCCGAGCACGTCAACAAGGACGCCACGGTCCTGCTGCCGGACTACCCGGTGCTCGATCTCAAGCACGAGCTGGAGAAGCTCGGCTTCCACAAGTTCTACGAGACGACGGACTCGGTCAAGCACACGATCTCCGGTCCCAAGGGCGATCTGGACATCATGATCATCGCGTTGCGTGCGCCCGCCGACGGGCCGATCGGCGACTCGGGTCTGGTCGTCTCGGACGGCAAGACCGTCGCGTTCAACATGAACGACGCGAGGCCGGTGGACCTGGACGTGATGACCGAGAATTTCGGTCCCGTGGACGTGCACATGCTGCAGTACTCGGGCGCGATCTGGTACCCGATGGTCTACGACATGGTCTCGCGCGCGAAGAAGAACTTCGGCATCCAGAAGCGTCAACGGCAGATGGATCGGGCGCGCCAGTACATCGAGCAGGTCGGCTCCACCTGGGTCGTCCCGTCGGCAGGCCCGCCGTGTTTCCTCGACGACGAACTGCGCTCGCTCAACGACGTCTACGGCGACCCGGCGAACGTGTTCCCGGACCAGATGGTGTTTCTCGAGCAGATGCGACTGCACGGGCACGACAAGGGCCTGCTGATGATGCCGGGCACCGCCGCCACGTTCGACGGCTCCGAGCTGATCTCCCACGAGCACCCGATTCCGACGGCCGAGGCCGAGGCCATCTTCACCACCGGTAAGGCCGAGTACATCGAGGCCTATGCCCAGCGTCAGGCATCGGTCATCGCAGCGGAGAAGGCGGCGTGGGCTCCGGCCGAGGGCGAGCCACTGCTCGAGCCGATGAGGGGCCTGTTCGAGCCGATCATGGCGCAGACGGACCTGATCTGCGACGGCATCGGCTATCCCGTCGGAATCACCATGGGCGACGAAACCGTCGTGCTGGACTTTCCGAAAAGGATTGTGCGCGAACCGATCTCGAACGAGAAGTTCCGCTACAGCTTCACCATCCCGCCGGAACTGGTGCGCACCGCGATACGTGACCGAGAGCCGGACTGGGTCAACTCGATCTTCCTGTCCACCCGCTTCCGAGCCCGACGCGTCGGCGGCTACAACGAATTCCTCTACACGTTCTTCAAGTGCCTCACCGACGAGCGCATCGCCTACGCCGACGGCTGGTTCGCCGAGGCGCACGACGACACCGCCACGATCACGATGGGCGGCTACGAGATCCAGCGCCGCTGCCCGCACCTGAAAGCGGACCTGACGAAGTTCGGCATCGTCGAGGGCAACAAGCTCACCTGCAATCTGCACGGGTGGGACTGGAGCCTCGATTCCGGGCGCTGTCTGACGTCCAAGGGGCACGAACTGCGTACGCGCAAACTCTGAGTCGTTCCGCGGAACTCCACTCCTGCAGCTGTGAGTCATTCCGCGGGCTCCACTCCTGCCAGCTGTGAGACTGCCCCCAAAAATCGGGGTAGTTCGCCGACGCAGGTACGTTGGATAACGTGCATGAGCAGGTAGAACAGACAAAACGGACTCGCACGGTGTGGTTGATCGCCGTGCTGGTCGCCTTGGTGGCACTCGTGGCAGGCTGCACCGTCGGATCGGGCGATGCCGGCTCGGGCACGGCAGCCCCGACCACCGAGGCAGCGCCCGTCGCACGGGTGACCGAGAACCCGGTCGCAGGTGCCGTCGACGTCAGCCCCGTCGCGCCGATCTCGGTCTCCGTTGCCGACGGAACGCTCACCCAGGTCGCGTTGACCAACCCCGACGGCAAGGTCGTCCAGGGCGCGCTCTCGCCCGACAAGACCTCGTACGCCATCACCGAGCCTCTCGGCTACGGCGTGCAGTACACGTGGTCCGGCTCGGCCGTGGGCAGCGACGACAAGGCCGTCGAGATCACCGGTGCCTTCACCACCGTCGAACCCGACAGCCGCACGTCGGTGAGCACCAACATCGGCGACGGCCAGGAGGTCGGCATCGCCGCCCCGATCATCCTGCAGTTCGATTCGGCGATCGCCGACAAGGCCGCCGTCGAGAAGGCGTTGACGGTGACCACCAACCCGCCGACTCCCGGCGCGTGGGCATGGTTTCCGGACGACAACGGCTCGCGCATCCACTGGCGTCCCACCAACTACTGGGCTCCCGGCACGACCGTCTCGGTGGTAGCCAACCTGTACGGCGTGAACTACGGCGACGGTGCATACGGAGCCGACGATGTCACCCTGAACTTCAGCATCGGACGCAGTCAGGTCGTCGTCGCCGACGCCACCAGCCACCGCATGCAGGTGGTCCGCGACGGCGCGACGATCATGGACATACCGGTCAGCTACGGCGAGGGCAACGAGGACCGCAACGTCACCCGCAGCGGTATCCACGTCGTCACCGAGAAGCACGAGGACTTCCTGATGTCCAACCCGCCGTTCTACGAGAACGTCCGCGAACGCTGGGCTGTGCGTATCTCCAACAACGGTGAGTTCATCCACGCCAATCCGCTGACAACCGGAGTGCAGGGGGCCTCGAACGTCACCAACGGGTGCATCAATCTCTCCGACGCCGACGCTCAGCAGTACTTCCAGACGGCGATGTACGGCGATCCCGTCGAGGTCACCGGCACGCGCATCGACCTCTCGGCAGCAGACGGCGACCTGTACGACTGGGCCATCGACTGGCCGACGTGGGAGTCGATGTCGGCGCTGTGAGCGCTACGCGCAGGTGAGCGGAACTTCGTAGCCCACTACGAAGTTCCGCTCACCTGCGGCGAAGCCGCTACTTACGGGAGAAGCGCCCCGGACCGGCCTGATCACGTGGCTTGATGATGATCTGATCCAGGTTGACGTGCGACGGGCGAGATGCGACGAAGCCGATCACCTCGGCGATATCGCTTGCCACGAGCGGTGTGATGCCCTGGTAGACCGCGTCGGCCTTGTCTGCGTCGCCGTCGAACCGGACGAGTGAGAACTCGGTTTCCACGGCACCCGGCGCGACCTCGGTCAATCGCACCGGCTTGCCCAGCAGCTCGCCGCGCAACGTCCGATGCAGCACTGCCTGAGCGTGCTTGGCCGAGGTGTAGCCCGAACCGTTGTCGTACGCCTCGAATGCCGCAACCGACGTGATGGTGACGATCAGGCCGTCGCCGGAGTCGATCAGCTTGGGCAGCAACGACTTCGTCACCCGCAATGTACCGAGCACGTTGGTCTCCCACATCCAGCGCCAGTCGTCGAGGTCGGCGTCGATCACCGGGGCCAAGCCCTTCGCGCCACCGGCGTTGTTGATCAACACGTCGACGCGGGGAATGACCGCGGTGAAGGCAGCGACCGAATCCTCGTCCGTCACATCGAGTTCCAGGGCAGTGCCGCCGATCTCCGACGCCAACTCCTCCAGCCGGTCGAGGCGGCGGGCTCCGATCACGACGTGGAATCCGTCGGCGGCGAGTTGGCGGGCGGTGGCCGCGCCGATGCCGGAGCTCGCTCCGGTGACGACGGCGATTCGGGCATCGGGGGAAATGTGTTCGGACGAGGTCATGGTGAAATTCTATGCCCGGCGTACCCCGTGCTTTCCGATGCCCGATTGGACTTCGGACGCGAGGGTGCTAATTTTGGACTCATGTCCGCCAGTGAGACCACCGCGATGCGGGTCACCTATGTGACCGCATCCCTCGGTTCTCGCTTGCCGCTTCCTCGGGAACTGTGTTGTCCCGGCCAAGGAATCCGTCTCTAGCTCCCTGTTTCGAGCTGCAGACAGTCGATTCGCGTGTCGTGGTTCTTCGCGACCACCGCACCCTTCCTTGACCTGCATCACTTCGCTCTTTCGTCGTTGTCCATCCACGACGGAGGTCTGCCATTGCTGAGGACCACAACGGATGTCTGTTTCAACGCTGCACCACCACACCGGCCCCACCTCTCTTCGGTCTCTCGCGAGGCCTCGATCGCGCGTCCAACTCGTCGCACCCGATCTGCGGATCGCCGACAGTCCCGCCGCGTCGGTACTTCGGGTGGTCTGCGTCGAAGGTCCCATCTCGCGCGAGCGTGCTGCTCGCGCAACCGGTTCGAGCATCGCCACCGTCAACCGTCAGGTGTCGGCCCTGCTCGCCGTCGGGATGCTCCGTGAGCGCGCAGACCTGACGGCTCCGGGGGCGATCGGACGCCCGCGGGTGCCGTTCGAGGTCAACCACGAACCGTTCTCGACCATCGGCATCCACATCGGAGCCGTCGTCACCGGCATCACCGTCAGCGATCTGCGGGGACGCATCCTCGGTGCCGTCGAAATACCCACGCCCGCCGGCTCTTCGGAGGCAGCGCTGGCCTCCGTCACCCGCAGCGCCGGTGCCTTCGCCGGACGCTGGCACCGTCGCACCCCGCTGTGGGTCGGGGTGGCGATCGGTGGACGCGTGGACACCGCGAGCGGCACCGTCGACCATCCGCGGCTGGGATGGGAGAACGGCCGCGTCGCCGGCATCATCGGCGGCGGACTCGGACTGCCGATCTCGGTCTCCGGGCACGTCGAGGCCATGGCGGCCTCGGAGCTGCTCCTCGCCCCGCGTCTGTCGGACAGTGTTGCGGCGCAGAGCAACAGCGGGACGTCGCTGTACTTCTACGCACGCGAGACCACGGGCATGGCGCTGACCATCGACGGCCGAGTGCACACTCCCACGAGTGGTCCGGGCTCCATCGCGCACCTACCCACCGGATCGTCGGCGCTGTGCAGCTGCGGCAATCGGGGATGCCTCGAGGCCTCCGTCAGCGATCGAGCCGTGGTCGCCGCCGCCGTCGATCGCAAAATAGTCGGACCGCAGCCTCACCCGAGTATCGGCGCGGTGTATCAGGCGGCGCATGCAGGCTCCGAGGCCGCGCGGGAGTTGCTCGTCGAGCGAGCGCAGATTCTGGGGCGGACGGTGGCGCTGCTGCGCGACATGTTCAATCCGGACCGCGTGGTACTCGGAGGCCAGGCGTTCACCGCGTACCCGGCCGGAATTCCGCACGTGGGGGAGGCCTTCGCGACGCATTCGACGTTGGAGCGCAGGGATATTCGGGTGAGCGGTTTCGGCGACAAAGTGCAGGAGTACGCCGCAACCGTGGTCTCTCTGAGCGCCCTGTACTCCGATCCGCTCGCCTCGATGCGCAAGGCTGCCGCGTAGGTTGACCCACTATGAGCCAGCCCGATACGAGCACCCGTGCAGCAGGACCGATTCGCCAGGCCACCGGCATCGACGGAGCCAACATCGTCTACCGCGTCAGCGGTGACCCAGCGGCGCGGCCACTGATCCTGCTGCACGGGTGGGCGCAGAGCTCGGCCTGCTGGGGCGAGGGACTGCTGGCCGACCTGGCGGAGCGTTACCGCGTCGTCGCCGTCGATCTGCGCGGACACGGCTATTCCGACGCCCCGCCTGCCGGTTACGACGATCCCAGGACATGGGCAGGCGATGTCGACGCGGTACTCGCCGCCGAGGGCATCACATCCGACGCGGTGCTGCTGGGTTGGTCGTACGGCGGACTGGTGATCTGCGACTACCTCGCCGAACACGGCACGGGCGCGGTGGCGGGCATCGTGCTCGTCGGTGCGATCACCAGCATCGGCAGGGGAGAGGCAGGCGGCCGCGTCGGAACGGCCATGCGCGCTGCGATCCCCGGTGCGATGGCCGAGGAGCCCCGCGTCGCGATCAAAGCGCTCGGGAGTTTCGGGCACGCGCTGACCGGGCCGACAGAAGGCAAGGGCACGGAGGCGCAGGCGTTGTTCGGGTTGACGCTGTCCACGAGGCCACGGGTTCGCGCAGCCCTGTTCGATCGAGCGGTCGGCCACGACGACCTGCTGCGCAGCCTCGACATCCCGGCGTTGGTGCTGCACGGGACCGAGGACACCGTCGTCGACGTCTCCGCCGGACGGCACGCTGCGGAGCTGATTCCCACGGCGGTCGCGTCGTACTGGGAGGGTGTGGACCACGGGCCGTTCGTCGCCGATCCGCAGCGCTTCTTCACCGAGGTGACCGAGTTCGTGGATGGTCCGAGTCTGCCCGGTCGTCGGAAGGGGTAGTTATCGAGACGTAATGTGGAGGCGTGCACACTGAAGAAGTGACTGGACGCCAGCTGAACAGGGTCGCTGTGTTGTCCTTGCATACCTCCCCGCTGGCGCAGCCGGGAACGGGCGATGCGGGCGGCATGAACGTCTACGTGCTGCAGAGCGCGAAAGAGCTGGCCAAGCGCGGCGTGGAGGTCGAGATCTTCACCCGTGCGACGGCGTCGACCGACGCGCCCGTCGTCGAGGCAGCTCCCGGAGTGCTGGTGCGCAACATCGTCGCCGGTCCGTTCGAGGGGTTGGACAAGCACGATCTACCCACTCAGCTGTGCGCATTCGCAGCCGGGGTGCTGCGAGAAGAAGCTCGCCACGAACCCGGTTACTACGATCTGGTGCACTCGCACTACTGGCTCTCGGGTCAGGTCGGCTGGCTCGCGCGCGATCGCTGGGGAGTGCCGCTGGTACACACCGCGCACACTCTCGCCGCCGTCAAGAACGCGTCTCTGGCGCAGGGCGACTCGCCCGAACCCGCCGCGCGTCAGATCGGTGAGCAGCAGGTGGTGGCCGAGGCGGACCGGCTGATCGCCAACACCACCGAGGAAGCGAAGTCTCTCGTCGAGATCTACGGGGCGTCGCAGGGTTCGATCGACGTCGTTGCGCCGGGAGCCGATCTGGCGCAATACAATCCAGGTGACAAGCGTGCGGCGCGCGCCGAGCTCGGATTGAATCCCGACGAGTCGATCGTCGCATTCGTCGGACGCATCCAACCGCTCAAGGCCCCCGACGTGCTGATCGCCGCGGCTGCCGAAGTGCTGCAACGCAATCCGACGACACCGCTGCGCGTCCTCATCGTCGGCGGCCCGTCCGGCAGCGGACTGGATCGACCGGACGCCCTCATCGATCTGGCCGAGAACCTGGGGATAACTGCCCGAGTGACGTTCATGCCGCCGCAACCGTCGGCGCGCCTGGCCCAGGTCTACCGCGCCGCGGACATCGTCGCCGTGCCGAGCTACAACGAATCGTTCGGCCTTGTCGCGATCGAAGCCCAGGCCTGCGGCACTCCGGTCCTGGCCGCGGACGTCGGCGGACTCGGCGTGGCGGTGCGATCGGGCGAGACCGGACGCCTGGTTCAGGGCCACCGCACCGAGGACTGGGCCGATGCGCTCTCGTCGATGCTGGCGGATCCAGTTGCCTTGGCAGACATGGCGACCGCGGCACCGCAGCACGCCCGCAACTTCTCGTGGGAGCACACCGCCGACGGACTCATCGAGAGCTACCGCAAGGCCAAGTTCCACTTCGACCGAGGCGAGGGACCGAGCGAGTTCTCTCCGCGACGCGTCCGAGGATTGTCGAAACTACGCAGATCAGGAGCTGTGACTGCATGAGCGAGACCGCCGAACTGATCGACCGGGCACTGAAGGACCGCGAGCTGGACTACACCCGGCGGGGCGAGGTGTTCACCGTGGAACTGCCCGGGGAACGCAAACTCAAGACCACGACGATGCTGACCGTCGGGCATCACGGGGTGCGGATCGAGGCGTTCGTCTGCCGCAAACCCGACGAGAACTTCGAGGGCGTCTACAAATACCTGCTCCGACGCAACCGTCGCCTGTACGGGGTTCACTACACGATCGACAAGGTCGGCGACATCTACCTCGTCGGCCGAATGTCGTTGCACGCCGTCAACGGTGACGAACTCGACCGCATTCTCGGCCAGACCCTCGAGGCCGCCGACGGTGACTTCAACGTGCTGCTCGAGCTGGGCTTCGCCGAATCCATCAAACGGGAATGGGCGTGGCGGGTATCGCGCGGCGAATCGTTGGCGAACCTGAAGGCGTTCGAGCATCTGGTGGAGGCCGGTAAGGCCGAGCAAGCGTAACTCGCCGGAAATGGGTGGGTGCCGCTGCCCGTAACGTCCGGTTCCTAGCCTGACATTCATGACCAGGCCCGAGGACGCTCGCCCACCGGTGCTGCAGATGTTCGGTTACGGTCTGCAACACATCCTCTCGATGTTCGGCGGCGTCATCGCCGTCCCGATCATCGTCGGTGGAGCGGCCGGACTCTCCGGGGCCGATCAGGCCCTGCTGATCTCCTGCGCGCTGTTCGTCAGTGGCGTGGCCACCGTGCTGCAAACGATCGGCATCCCGTTCTTCGGCTCGCAACTGCCGCTGGTACAGGGCATTTCGTTCGCATCGGTCTCGACGGTTCTGACGATCATCGCCGGCGCGGACGACGGGCGAACCGGACTGCGCACCGTGCTCGGAGCCGTTCTCGTGGCCGCGCTGATCGGATTGGCGATCGCCCCGTTCTTCTCCAAGATCGTTCGGTTCTTCCCGCCGCTGGTGACCGGCAGCATCATCACCGTCATCGGACTGTCGCTGATGCCGGTGGCCGCCCGCTGGATCACCGGCCAGGAACTGGTGGGCGGTGCCCCGAACCCGAACTACCTGGACCCCGGCAACATCGGGCTGGCGATGTTCACCCTCCTCGCCGTACTGGTGATGACCAAGATCCCCGGACTGTCGCGGCTGTCGATCCTGCTCGGACTCGTCGTCGGCACCATCGCGGCACTGATCGTCGGCAAGACCGACTTCGACGGCGTCGCCGACGCGTCCGTCGTGGCCGTCCCGACACCCTTCGCCTTCGGCTCCCCGATCTTCGCAATCGGCGCGATCGTGTCGATGACCATCGTGATCCTGGTGATCATGGTCGAGACCACCGCCGACATCCTCGCCGTCGGCGAAGTGGTCGGAACCGACGTCGACTCCAAGCGTGTCGGCGACGGCCTGCGCGCCGACATGGTCTCCTCAGCCGTCGCCCCGATCTTCAACACCTTCCCGGCCACGGCCTTCGCGCAGAACGTCGGCCTGGTGGCGATGACCGGCATCAAGAGCCGCTTCGTCGTGGCGACGGGCGGTGGCGTGCTTGCACTGCTGGGCCTTTCGCCGATTCTCGCAGCCGTCGTCGGGGTCGTCCCGCTTCCGGTTCTCGGCGGCGCAGGCATCGCGCTGTTCGGAACCGTCGCCGCGAGCGGTATCCGCACCCTCGGCAAGGTGAACTACGACAACAACTCCAACGTCGTCATCGTGGCGGTGACCTTGGCGTTCGGCCTCATACCTGTTGTCGCGAGCGACTTCTGGGACGAGTTCCCGGACTGGTTCGTCACGATCTTCCACTCCGGAATCAGTGCCGCCAGCATCGTCGCGGTGGTACTCAACGTATTCTTCAACGTGTTCAAGCCCGGAACTCCGCCGAACCCCTCGGTGGTGGCAGCGGGGCCGGCAGTGATGGTGCGTGAGGACGAAGCACGAATACTCCGTGAAGGCGGCAGCTTGCCCGACGATGTCTCCACCGCGAAGGCCGAGCCGCACAAGGCCGAGCCCGACAGGGATGCCTGACCGAAATCCTGCGCACCCTCGCCCGCGCGAGTAGCGTCCCGACCCAGACGAAGTACACCTAAATTGGAGGACATCTTGTCATTCGTTACCCGCACGAGTACGCGGAAGGCAGCACTCGGCGGCGTCGCGTCGCTCGGTGCCATCGCCCTGATCGCAGGCTGTGGATCCGCCCCCGAAGACGAAGGATCGGGCGGAGGCGGATCGAGTGACTTCCTGCCCTGCATGGTCTCCGACAGTGGCGGATTCGACGACAAGTCGTTCAACCAGCTCGGGTTCGAGGGCTTGACCGAAGCCTCCGAAGAACTCGGCGTCGAGCCACGCACCGTCGAGTCCGCATCGCCCACCGACTACGGCCCCAACATCAACAACCTCGTCGATCAGGGCTGCAACCTCATCGTCACCGTCGGATTCGATCTGGCCGACGCCACCAAGGTGGCCGCCGAGGCCAACTCCGACATCGACTTCGCGATCATCGACGACTCCACGATCGATCTGCCGAACGTCAAGCCGCTGACCTACGACGCGTCGCAGTCCGCATTCCTCGCCGGCTACGCGGCCGCGAGCTACAGCACCACCGGCGTGGTCGGTACGTTCGGTGGCTCCCAGCTGCCGACCGTCACCATCTTCATGGACGGCTTCGCAGACGGCGTGAACTACTTCAACGAGCAGAAGGGCGAAGCGGTCCGCGTCATCGGCTGGGACGTACCCTCGCAGAACGGCTCGTTCACCGGCGGATTCACCGCCAACGAGGTCGCGAAGAACACCGCCCAGGGTCTGATCGACCAGAACGCGGACGTCATCTTCCCGGTCGGCGGTCCCATCTATCAGAGTGCGGCACAGGCCATTCGCGACTCCTCGCGCCCGGTCGCCCTCATCGGTGCCGACGCCGACGTGTTCGAGTCCGACCCCTCGGTCGGTGACCTGCTGCTCACCTCGGTGACCAAGGGACTCAAGACCAGCGTCGACGAGGTCGTCGCCAACTCCGGTGCCGATGCGTTCGACAACACCCCGTACGTGGGCACTCTCGAGAACGACGGAGTCGGTATCGCACCGTTCCACGACTTCGAGTCCAAGGTCGACCCCGCGCTGCAGGGCGAGCTGGACACGATCAAGGCCGGCATCATCGACGGGTCCATCACCGTCGAGTCGCCGTCGGCACCCAAGTAGCAACAAGCGGTCGTAAAGGGATATGAAGCTCGAACTTCGCGGTATCACCAAACGATTCGGCTCGTTGATCGCCAACGAACACATCGATCTGAGCGTCGAATCCGGCGAGATCCACTGTCTCCTCGGCGAGAACGGTGCAGGCAAGTCCACGTTGATGAACGTGCTCAGTGGCCTGTATCGCGCCGAGGAGGGCCAGATTCTGCTCGACGACGTCGAGCAGAACTTCGCCGGACCGGGCGAGGCGATGACCGCCGGAATCGGCATGGTGCATCAGCACTTCATGTTGATTCCGGTGTTCACCGTCGCCGAGAACATCGTGCTCGGCAACGAAACCACCTCGCTCGGTGGACGACTCGACCTCGTGGCAGCTCGGAAGCTGGTGCGGGAGATATCCGCGAGGTTCGGCTTCGACCTCGATCCCGATGCTCTCGTCGACGACCTTCCCGTCGGCGTGCAGCAGCGGGTCGAGATCGTCAAAGCACTCTCTCGTGAGGCCAAGGTGCTCGTGTTCGACGAGCCGACAGCCGTCCTGACGCCGCAGGAGACCGACGATCTGATGCGGATCATGCGCGAACTCGCGGCGTCGGGCACCACGATCGTCTTCATCACCCACAAGCTGCGCGAAGTACGCGAAGTGGCCGACAAGATCACCGTCATCCGGCTCGGCAAGGTCGTCGGCGAAGCGAAGCCGACCGCCAGCAACACCGAGCTCGCGGCACTGATGGTGGGACGCGATGTGCAGCTGACCGTCTCGAAGGACCCGGCCACGCCCGGGGACGCGGCACTGGTGATCGAGAACCTGTCCGTGTTCGACGCCCAGGGCAACAAGACCGTCGACGACGTCAGCCTCGAAGTCGCGGCGGGAGAGATCCTCGCGATCGCCGGCGTGCAGGGCAACGGTCAGACCGAATTCGTCGAAGCCCTACTCGGGTTGCAGGACAACGTATCCGGCAAGATCAGCCTCGACGGCAACTCGCTCGTCGGGTCGACGGTGCAGGACGTGCTCGACGCAGGCGTCGGCTTCGTCCCCGAGGACCGCACCGTCGACGGACTGGTGGGCGAATTCTCCATCGCCGAGAACCTGATGCTCGATCGCTCAAACAGCATGCCGTTCGTGCGACGCGGCGCGGTGCAACGCGACTATCTGGAGAAGTTCGCATCGGACAAGCTCAGCGAATTCGACGTTCGCGCACCGGGAATCGGCACCGCCGTCGGACGCCTCTCCGGTGGCAACCAGCAGAAGGTGGTGCTCGCGCGAGAACTGAGCCGCGATCTGCGACTGTTCGTCGCTGCGCAGCCGACTCGCGGAATCGACGTCGGATCCATCGAATTCGTGCACAAACGCATTGTCGCCACCCGGGATTCGGGGATCCCGGTCATCGTGGTGTCGAGCGAACTGGACGAGGTTGCCGCACTGGCCGACCGCATCGCCGTCATGTATCGAGGAGCAATCGTGGGAATCGTCCCCGGGGATACGTCCCGCGAAACACTCGGATTGATGATGGGCGGTGAACGCGGTGAGTGAGGCCGAGCGGCCGTCGGTATCTCAGGAGCCGTCGAAGTCGCATGTCGTGTTGCGGCAGATCTTCACCGGCAGCGCGATCATCTCGGTTCTCGCGGTGTTGCTCGCGTTGATCGTCGGGGCCGTGCTCATCGCCGCCACCAACTCGGCCGTGCAGGAATCGGCCGGGTACTTCTTCTCCCGTCCCTCGGACATGCTCGAGGCGGTCTGGGATTCCGTTGCCGGAGCGTACTCGTCGTTGTTCCAGGGCTCGGTGTACAACTTCCGGCGTCCGGGATTCGAGAACGGCATCCGTCCGCTGACCGAGACGCTGACCTTCGCCACTCCGCTGATCGTCGCGGGACTCGGTGTGGCACTGGCCTTCCGCGTCGGAATGTTCAACATCGGTGGCCGCGGCCAGATGCTCATCGCATCGGCGTGCGCAGGCTGGGTCGGCTTCGGAGTGAACCTGCCGGCCGGGATCCACCTCCTGGTGGCCGTCGTCGCCGGAGTCCTGGGCGGCGCAGTGTGGGGCGGTATCGCCGGATTCCTCAAGGCACGCACCGGCGCTCACGAAGTGATCGTCACCATCATGCTCAACTACATCGCGTTCTACCTCGTCGCGTATCTGCTGCGTACCCCCGGTGCTCTGCAGGCACCGGGATCGAACAACCCCAAGACCCCGCCCATCGCGTCGACTGCGGTGTTCCCCAAGCTCTTCGGCGACCGCTACAGTCTGCACCTCGGATTCGTGCTGGTGATCGTCGTGACCGTCGCGGTGTGGTGGCTGCTCGAACGGTCCAGTCTCGGATTCCGCTTCCGCGCCGTCGGCGAGAATCCGCACGCGTCGCGCGTCGCGGGCATGAACGTCAATCGGATCTACCTGTACGCGATGATCCTGTCGGGCGCCCTGGTCGGCTTGGCCGGAGTGGCGCAGGTGCTCGGCACCGTCACCACCGGCTTCAGCGCCGACATCGACGCCGGAATCGGGTTCGACGCCATCACCGTCGCACTGCTCGGCCGATCGAAACCCTGGGGCGTGTTCTTCGCGGGAATCCTGTTCGGCGCGTTCAAGGCCGGCGGGTTCGCCATGCAGGCAGCCGAGGGCGTACCGATCGACATCGTGCTGGTCGTGCAGTCGGTGATCGTGTTGTTCATCGCCGCGCCGCCACTGGTGCGAGCGGTGTTCCGATTGCCCAAACCAGGTGAAGAGAAACTCGCGAAAGCCGAGACCGCGAAGGTGAGTGCACTGTGACCACAACTACCGACGCCGTCGGTGCCCCCGCCGAGGCGGTGCTGGGTCGCAGCTGGAAGGTGCCCACGATCCTCGGGGTCGTGACCCTGCTCGCTCTGGTGCTGTTCGTCGTCAAGAAGGGTTCGGGCACAAGCACATTCGCGTTGGCGTCGGAGGGCGACTTCTTCGCGTTGCCCGCCGTGGGCGTGCCGTCGTTCGGCACCGGTCTCGTGGTGGTCGTGGCGCTGGCCGTCATCACCGCATACGCGGCGTTCCTGGCCTCGCAGTACCGCTCGGCACCGCTGTGGCTGCTCGCAGTGTTCGCCGTGCTGTTCGTCTTCGGGTTCCTGGCGTGGGCCGCGGACGGTGAGACCATTCCCGTTCCCGGATTGCTCATCGGCGCGGTCGCTCTGAGTACCCCGCTGATCTTCGGTGCCATGGGCGGCGTGATCTCCGAACGCGTCGGCGTCATCAACATCGCCATCGAAGGACAGCTTCTGGCAGGTGCGTTCGTCAGCGCCGTCGTCGCGTCGATCACCGGCTCCACGTACGTCGCGCTACTCGCTGCACTGATCGCCGGAGCGTTGACCGCGTCCCTGTTGGCCGTGTTCTCCATTCGCTACTTCGTGAACCAGGTCATCGTGGGTGTGGTGCTCAACGTGCTGGTGGTCGGACTGACCAGCTTCCTGTACTCGGTGGTGCTCACCAAGAACGCCGAGACACTCAACTCACCACCGCGCTTCGCGCGCATCGACATTCCGGTGCTCTCGCAGATTCCGATCCTCGGCCCGGTGCTGTTCCGGCAGACGCTCATCGTGTACCTGATGTACGTCGCGGTAGCTCTGGTTTTCGTCGGGTTGTTCCACACCAAGTGGGGCCTGCGACTGCGCGCCGTGGGTGAACACCCGCAAGCTGCCGACACCGTCGGAATCAACGTCGCCCGCACCCGATTCTGGAACGTCTGCCTCGCCGGTGCCATCGCCGGCCTCGGTGGTGCGTACTTCACCCTGGGTTCGGTCGGAGCGTTCGGCAAGGAGATGACGGCCGGTGCCGGCTACATCGCTCTCGCCGCCGTGATCTTCGGGCGCTGGGATCCGGTACGCGCGACGCTGGCTGCACTGCTGTTCGGATTCGCGTCGAACCTGCAGAACGTACTGGGCATCATCGGCTCGCCGGTACCCAGTGAGTTCATGCTGATGCTGCCCTACGTGGTGACCATTTTCGCCGTCGCGGGCCTGGTGGGCCACGTCCGGGGACCGGCCGCAGCGGGCAAACCGTACGCGTCGCGAAGTTAGCCCTCCACTACCTGACTCGGCGGTAGGGTCGTACGTCCGTTGTGACCGCTTTCACTGTAGGGTTCGATCATTGTTGCCGCAGTTTTTCGAAGGAGAGCCATGAGCTTCCGCAGTCCCTTTCCCGATGTCGAGATTCCCGAACTCAGCGTCTACGACTTCCTGTTCGGATCGATCGCCGAGTCCGACCTCGACAAGCCTGCACTGATCGACGGAACGTCGGGTGCGGTCACCACCTACAAGACGCTGATCGGCCAGATCGACGCCATCGCGGGCGCTCTGGCCGCACGCGGACTCGAGGTCGGCGACGTCGTCGGACTCCACTCGCCGAACGTGCCCGCGTTCGCGTCGGTGCTGCACGGCATCCTGCGCGCGGGTGGAACTGCGACGACGATCAACGCGCTGTACACGGCAGAGGACATCGCCAAGCAACTCACCGGCTCGGGCGCGAAGTTCCTGTTCACCGTCTCCCCGCTGTACCCGCAGGCCAAGGCCGCCGCGGAGAAGGTCGGCCTCGACGCAGATCACGTCATCGTGCTCGACGGCGCAGAGGGCCACCCGAACCTGCGCGACCTGCTCACCCAGGGCGCACCCGCCCCCGAGGTCTCGTTCGATCCGGCCACCCACGTTGCAGTGCTGCCGTACTCCTCCGGCACGACGGGTGTGCCGAAGGGCGTCATCCTCACCCACCGCAACCTCGTCGCGAACGTGGCTCAGATGGAACCGCGCGTCGGGATCGACAGCGACGACGCGATCCTGGCGCTGCTGCCGTTCTTCCACATCTACGGCCTGACGGTGCTGCTCAACATCGCGCTCAAGCTGCGCGCGCACCTGGTGACGATGCCGAAGTTCGACCTCGTCGAATTCCTGCGGATCATCCAGGATCAGAAGCTCACGTATCTGTTCATCGCACCGCCGGTGGCCGTCGCGCTCGCCAAGCACCCGATGATCGATCAGTACGACCTCTCCAGCGTGCACACCATCTTCTCGGGCGCGGCACCGCTGGACGAGGAACTCGGCAAGGCCGTCGCGAAGCGTCTGAACACGCGGGTGCGTCAGGGCTACGGCATGAGCGAACTCAGCCCCGTCAGCCACGCCATTCCGTTCGATCGCGACGACATGCCGCTCAGCTCGGTGGGCCAGCCGCTGGCGAACACCGAGAACAAGCTCGTCGACCCGGGCACCCTCGAGGAGATCGAGCTGCCCACTGAGGGATTGAGCAAGCCCGGTGAGCTGTGGGTCAAGGGACCGAACGTGATGGTCGGATACCTCAACAACCCCACCGCCACCGCAGAAACCCTCGATTCCGACGGTTACCTGCACACCGGCGACATCGCCGTCGTCGATCCCGAGGGTGTCGTCTACATCGTCGACCGCCTCAAGGAACTGATCAAGTACAAGGGCTACCAGGTGCCCCCGGCCGAGCTCGAGGCATTGCTGCTCACGCACGAGGAGATCGCCGACGCCGCCGTCATCGGAGTGCTCGACGACGAGGGCGAGGAAATTCCCAAGGCATTCGTCGTCCGCCAGCAGGGTGCCACGATCGACGAAGAGGGCGTCATCGCCTTCGTCGCCGAGCGCGTGTCGCCGCACAAGAAGGTGCGACGCGTCGAGTTCATCGACATCGTCCCCAAGTCTGCGGCGGGCAAGATTCTGCGCAAGGACCTCCGTGCCGCGGAGACAGGCAAGTAGCTCGTTTCTCGAAAGCCCCAGCCGCGCCCTCCACCGTGCTCGACGGTGGAGGGCGCGGCTGGCTTCGTCTCACACCGGGGCGCTCACCGAGTTCCGGCGAGTGGCACGGAGGTAGTGGTCGACGGTGATCAGCGGGGGACGGTCGACAAGAGACAAGGGTGCCACGCTCATCGAGACCTGAGAGCCGGTGGTCGAGAATGTGGTGAACTCGGCTCCGGAATCGTTCAGGCCGAGGCGCGAGAACATCGTGGCGATGATCTGCCGACTCATGACCGCCAGCTCCGAGGTCGGTCGATTTCGATGCCGTCGGGTTCCCAGTCCGACCTGACCGATCGCGCCGATACCCAACCGGTCGCACGTATCGAGCAGGACACCGATCTCGACGCCGTAGCCGGGCGCGAACGGAAGTGCCTCCAAGAGGCGACGAGTCGCGGCGTATTCTCCGCCCAAGGGTTGGAAGACACCGGCGAGCTCGGGCCGAAGTGCCGTCAGCAGCGGCCGTACCGTCAGCTGCGTGACGCGGCCGCCGCCGTCCTCGTCGGTGGTGTCACCGATCGTCAGGGGTCGACGAAAGAAGCCTTTGACCAACTCGACGTCGTCGTCCATGACCAGCGGGCCGACGAGGGAGGGAACGAAGTGCGAACCGGGATCGACCAGATCGGAGTCAACGAACACCACGATGTCCCCCGAGGTCGCAGCCACGCCGCGCCACAGCGCTTCACCCTTGCCGCGGACCACGGGTGTGCCGGGTAGTGCGTCCTCCCTGGAGACGACGGTGGCACCGGCGCAGCGGGCCCGAGCGGCGGTGGCGTCGGTCGATCCCGAATCCAGCACCACCAGTTCGTCGATCAGGCTGCCCATATGAGGAGTCATCGAGGCGATGACGCCGGCAACGGTCTCCTCCTCGTCGAGAGCGGGTAGCACGACCGAGACGGTCCGGCCACGTTTGGCCCGAATGATGTCGGCGAGTGGCCACGGTGAGCGGGCCCAGGTGGCAGCCAGAGCCGGAGTGCCCGCAGCGTCGGTTCGGTTCATCGCTTTTCCTTCGTCATCGCTCGAGGAGTCACGGGTCAGGACGTGCCGGTCGGCAGCCCCAACGACGGTGCGATCACCGACCACGAGTCGTGCAGATCCTGTTGCCAATAGGCCCAGGAGTGGGTCCCGTTGGGTCGGAAGTTGTAGGTGGCCTCGATGTCGAGCTCCTGCAAGCGTTTCTGCATCTGTTGCGAGCACACATCGGTCGTCGCCTCGATCACGGCACCGACGGCGAGTTGCTGGGCGAGCTTGCCGTAATCGCTGCCGATACCGGGACCACCCGGTACGTCGAATGCCCCGGGCGCTCCCGTTCCGGACGAGATGTACACGTCGATGCCGCGCAACCCCTCGGCATTGACATAGGGGTCGTTGGCAATCCAGTCGGCGCTTCCCTGGGGTCCCCACATGTTGGCGGTCGACCCACCGCCGCGGGCTTCTACCACCGACCTGACGTACATGGCACCTACCGGGTCGCTGGTACGCGCACATCCGCTGAACGCCGCGACGGATCGATACACCGACGGGTGGGCGATCGCCAACTGCAGGACGGACGTGCCTGCCATCGAGATACCGGCGACCGAATTTGCCCCGTTGCCGTCGAGCAGAGCATCCATCAACGGAGGAAGTTCCCGACCGAGGAAGGTGGACCACATGTTTCGGCCCAGAACCGGATCGTCGTGCAGCCAGTCGGTGTAGTAGCTCGCTGCGCCGCCGCGCGGGACCACCACGTTGACGTTCTTGTTTCCGAAGAAGCCGGCGATGTCGGTCTGATCGAACCAGCTGCTTCCCCCGTCGCCGCCCGCCGCTCCGTTGAGTAGGTAGAGCGTCGGTGAACCGGGCTGTGCCGACCGAAATACGTCGACCTGGATATCGCGGTCCATGGCTGCCGAATGCACCCACACGATGTCTCGTCGGTCGGCAATGCCCTCGACGCCGACCACCGACGAGGTGGTTTCGGCGGTAGCCGGTGCCGCCGTGCTCGACAGGAGAACGACGGCGGTAGCGAGCGCGCTCAGAGCCGACGAGGTCGCCTGACCGAGGCGAAATCGACTGGGCATCAATGGTTCCTGACATCGTGGGAGCAATGCGCGAGCGGCCTGTGTCCGACGCGGTACGACCTCAGACGGTAGATCGGAACACTGTCATCGACAACAATGCTGACGATTGCTCAGTTTTGACACAGATATCCCGCGGATCGTTGTCAATTTTCCAAAATGCTCGTCGGCGGGTTTCTCGGCCTCGGCCCGGATGATGCACTGGCTCCTCCGACGCACTTCTCCGCGTCGAATCGCTCTGTCTCCTTCGAAAGGTTGTGTCGTGGTCGCATTCGGACTCATCGACGAGTGGAAACCCGCTCCAGGATCGCTCACCACGTGGTCACCCACCGTCGCTTCACGAGCTGCTGCCGCGGCCGCACCCGTTCACCCGGCACCGCCCTCGCACATCCAGCAGGCGTATCTCGAAGCCGCGTACCGCAACCGGGGATCGTCGTTCCGATTCTCCCGGCTGTGCCTGGTGACGTTCGAGATCGAGGGCGCACTGGACCGCGCCGCGATGGGGCGCGCATTCAACACGTTCGTCACCCGGCACGATTCGTTCCGCAGCTGGTTCTCCACCACAGCAGAAGGTTCTACGCGCCACCTCGTCGACATCGCCGACATCGCGCTCGAACCGACCGATTTCGGAGTGCCGGCGGACTCCGAGGCCATCCGGCGTCACGTGCAGGACAGCACGCCCGGTCCCGAGAGCTGGGATTGCTTCTCGTTCGGAACGATCGAACACGACGATCACTTCGTGGTGTACGCGGCGGTCGATCACCTCGACACCGACGGCATCTCGCAGGCTCTGACCTACTACGAACTGCGCCAGCTCTACCGCAATGCGGTGACAGGGGAGTCCGACGGCCTGTTCACCCCGGGCAGCTACCTCGAATACTGCCAGCGTGAACGTCTCGAGAGCGACGCCACAACCCTGGACAGTCCTGCTGTTCGGACCTGGATCGATCTGGTCACCGACAACGGAGGTGATCTTCCGACGTTCCCACTTCCGTTGGGACGCAGCAGTGTCGACTACACACGGACCTCGCACAGCTCGTTCCCGTTGTTCGACGGTGCCACGGCGCGGGCAGTGGACGAGGCGTGTGCAGCCGTGGGAGTCAAGTTCATCGGCGGAATCTTCGCCGCCGCAGCCCTGGCGGAGTACGAGCTCGCCGGCCGGGACAGCTACCTCGGGCTGACACCCAAGAGCACTCGGTCGACGCCGGGTGAATTCGCGTCGATCGGGTGGTACTCAAGCCTGATTCCGGTGCAATTCGACCTCGGTGAGCAGCCGACGTTCCGTACTCTCGCGGTGCTCGCGCAAGAGGCATTCGACTCCGGAAAGCTGCTGGCGAACACCTCGTACCACCGGGTGCTGGAGCTGGCCTTACCGGAACACGGAATCACGACGCAGCCGGGATGGACCGCGCCGATGATCTCCTACGTCGACGTTCGCAAGCTACCGGGCGAAGCCGAATTGGACGCGGCGGGAGCCGGTCTCTACGGCAACCGCGGCAGCTCCGAGGAAGTCTTCATGTGGATCAACCGCTTCGAGGACCACACCGGCGTCGAGTTCCTGTACCCGGGCACGGACGAGGCCGATCGTTCGATCGACCTGTACTTCTCCAAGATCTCCGAAATCTACTCCGCCGTGGTCGACAAGGGTGACTACATTCCACAGCCGCCCGAGGCTCACGTGTTCGCCCACGAGCTTCCGGACGTCAGCCGGGTATGACGCACCCTCGCCGCGGCTCGTGGCTGACGCTGGGTGCCTGTCTGCTGGCCGTCACGATGCAGATGATCGACGTCACCGCCGTCACCGTGGCGTTGCCGACGATCGCGCGTGACCTCGACGCGTCGGGCACCGGGCAGGTCTGGATCCCGACGGCGTACCTGCTCGCGATCGCCTGCGCGCTGCTCACGATGGCACGCGCCGGTGAGGTCTTCGGTCGCAGAACGGTATTCGTCACCGGCACTGTGCTGTTCGCCGTGACATCGGTGCTCTGTGCGTACGCGCCGACGGTCGAACTGCTCGTCCTCGCTCGCGTGTTGCAAGGGCTCGCGGGAGCGGCGATGTCGGCCCAGACGGTGGCGATCGTGACAGCGGCCTACTCCGGCACCCGGCGCACCACCGCGTTCGCGCTGTACGGTGGCACCGCGGGGCTGACCGGACTCGCCGGGCCGTCGATCGGCGCAGCGCTGCTGCACCTCGACATCCTCGGAACCGGTTGGCGCGCAATGTTTCTGATCAACGTCCCGATCTCCGCTGCGGCAGTCGTTCTCGGTCGCAGCTTCGTCGCACCGGGTTCAGAGCAGGTCCCGGCAGGACACGGAGGACGGTTCGACGCGGTCGGTGCCGCCCTGTGGTCGATCGGGGCTCTGCTGATCGTCTGCCCCGTCATGATCAGCTCGAGTGCCCTCGCTGCCATGCCCGCGGTTGCGCTCGGTCTGACGACCCTGGCCGGGTTCGTGGTGTGGGAGCGTCGTCGACGTGCAGCGGGAGCGCACGCCATGGTGAACATCGGTGTCTTCGGTGCACGCGGATTCTCCGTGGGATGTGCCGTGTCGGCCCTCGTGTACGGCACTTTCACCGGATTCGTTCTGACGATGTCGGTGACACTGCAATCCGGACTGAGTGAGAGCGCGTCGACGGTGGCAGCGATCACCGTTCCCTTCGCGCTCGGAGCCGTGCTCGCCTCCGCGGCTGCGCCGATCTCGTTCCGTCACTGGGATTGTCGAGTCGTTGTGGCCGGTGCGGGGGCTATGGGACTGGCTCTGCTCGTTCTCGGCGTCACCACCGAGTATCTCGACAGTGCAGGCTTCCCCTGGTGGGCGGTCGTCCCGCTCGGTGTGCTCGGCGCGGGTCTCGGGTCGGTGATCGCGCCGCTGCAGAGCACCATCGTCGCCGGGGTGGCCCCGCACGCCATCGGCTCGGCGTCGGGGATCATGCCGACCGTCCAGCAAGTGGGATCTGCTGTGGGTACTGCGGTCACCGGTGCCGTGTACTTCAACCTGCTTCCCGCGGAGCCGGTCGCCGCGGACTACCTGACGTCGCAGCGGGCGGTGCTGTTCGGGCTGGCCGCGACCATGGGGTTGGCCACCGCAGTCGCGGCCGCGCTGCCCCGCGGCGATCGCGAGTCGGTCGACCGCAACTCGCCGATGGTCTCCCAGGGTGCGCCGTGACTGTTTCGAAGTCGATTGTCCGTCAACGGTATCCGAATATCTCTCACCCGAACCTTGCGTTCGGGCCGATCGAAATCGAGAAGAATTTCGCCATGCTTCGCACCCTCGTGACCCTCACACTCGTCGTCGGGCTGATGTCGCTGTTGTTCGCTTCGGCTCCCCACGCGTCGGCAGCGCCCGGTGATCCGGCCCCGGTACCAGGCACGTTGTACGCGGCGGCTGCAGACCTGAACGGAAAGAACAACGGTGATGTCGTTGCCAGTCGGCGGTTTTCGAGCCCCCTGTATCCCGGCGCCGACATCTGGCAGCTCCAGTACCGGTCGTCCGATTCCCGAGGCGACGCCATCGCCGCAGTGACAACCGTTCTGGCACCGATGAACCGCGCCTCGGGCGGACCATTGCTGTCCTATCAACCCTTCGTCAACGCGCTCGGGTTGCAGTGCGCTCCGTCGGAGTCTCTGTTCGGTGCCGACCCGACGACCGGCGTGCAGGAACGTGAATTTCTCAATCTCGCGCTGATGCGTGGATGGACCGTGGCGGTACCGGACCATCTCGGGCCGAAAAGTGCGTACGGCGCAGCCAAGTTGGGCGGACAGATCACGCTCGACGGCGTCCGCGCCGCACAGCGCGTGCCGGAACTCGGTCTGGCAGCGAGCCCGGTAGGTATGGCCGGCTACTCCGGTGGCGGAATGGCGACGGCGTGGGCCGCGGCGCTCGCTCCCAGCTACGCACCCGAGCTGAACATCGTCGGTGCCGCAGCCGGAGGTGTGCCCGCAGATCTGGACAACATCGCCCGCGCATTGGGTTTTCAGCCCCACCAGGCATTCGGTCTCGCGTTCGCCGCCGCCCTCGGACTCGAACGCGAGTACCCGGATCGCTTGCCGATCACCGCACAACTCAATTCCACCGGTCTGGCGTTGAAGGATCAGGTGTCGAATGCGTGCACGCCGGTGATCCGGGCGACCGGAGCGTTCAAGAGTGCGCTGGCCGTCTCGACCACCACCTCTTTGGTGGACAGCCCCGAGGCACAGCAGATCATCGACGAGAACAGTCTGGTCAAGTACGCAGGTGTGCCGACGGCACCCACACTTCTGTGGGGAAGCGACAACGATCCGCTCATTCCGATCGGTGCGCTGCGTGACACTGCTGCGCGGTACTGCGCGAGTGGGGCCACGTTGCAGTTCGACGTCGTCCATGCACCGCAGCACATCCAGGCGGCATTCGAGGGGCTTCCCGCCGCACTGACATTCCTGGACAACAGGTTTCGGGGCGTCGCGCCGCCGACCAACTGCCTCCGATGAGACGGTGGGCAACTGTCGTCGCTGCTGTGACGACAGCTCTGGTTGCGGCGTCGGTGCCCGGATACGCAGCGGATCTTCCGGTCCTGGCACCGCAGACGCTCGGCGGCTTCTCGGTGCAGACTCGGTACTTCGACATCGCAGTGGGACCCGAACGCGATCAGCACTGCACCGTCGTCGGAGATATCTATGTTCCTGCCGGGCTCGGACCGGACCACCGAGCCCCGGCCATTCTGACCAGCAACGGTTTCGGCGGGTCCAAGGACGACCAGGCAGGTGCCGCTGCCAGATTCGCCACCCACGGCTACGTGGTGCTGTCCTACTCGGCCCTGGGTTTCGGCGGCTCGACGTGCAAGATCTACTTCGCCGATCCTGATTACGACGGAATGGCCGCGTCGGCTCTCGTCAGCTACCTCGCAGGCGAGAGCGGCGGAGTGTTCACCGACCCCGCACGGACGGTGGCCGCTCCGGCACTCGACGTGGTTCGACTCGACGGACCCGGTGACCCGCGCGTCGGCTACCTCGGCGGTTCCTACGCCGGCGCAACAGGATTGGCCACGGCATCGGTCGATCCACGATTGGACACCGTGGCGTCGATGATCACCTGGAACGATCTGGCGCGGTCGATGGCACCGGACGGGGCGGGCCGCAGATCCGTCGGACCGGTCAAGAGCGTGTTCGGGTCGGCGTTTCTGGCGGCGGGCGCAATTCTGACCGGCCCGGGCGGATACGCAGTCGATCCGGCACGGGCGCAGGGGTGCCCGAACTACGCCCAGTGGGTGTGCGACGCCGCGTCCGCCTTCGCTGCCAATCGCGAACCCGGCCCGGAAACTCTGGCGGCGATGCGTCACGTATCGCCGGTGGACTACCTCGATCGCGTCGATGTCCCGGTGTTGCTCACGCAGGGCCAGAAGGATTCACTGTTCAGCCTCGACGAGGCGGCCGCCACCTACGAGACCTTGCGTTCGCGTGGCGTCGAGACGTCGATGATCTGGCACTCGTGGGGACACAACGATCGCAAGGGTTATCCGGGAGAGTTCGACATCAAGGCACCCGACCCGTTCACTCAGCACGAAGCGGCACTGGTGGGCAACTGGCTCGACCGACACCTCAAAGATCGTGACGTCGACCCGGGGCCGGCATTCACCTATTTCCGAGATTGGGTGCCCTACAGCGGCGTCGCGTCGCCCGCGTACGTCGAATCCGAGACATTTCCGGTAGGTGCCCGGCGCACGTTTCAGTTGTCGAATGGATCGCTGTCCGAGGGTGATTCGACGAATGGTGTTTGGAAACAGACGATTCGGGGCGCAGGTGCGTCGATGCCCACCACGTTCGGACTGCCGAATCTCCCGGGCGAGTTGCCCGTGCCGCGGGTCTCGTTACCCGGTTCTGCCGCGAATTGGACGACCCCGCCACTGACCGAACCCATCGATGTCGTCGGCGCACCGACGTTGTCCATCAGTCCCACGGTGTCCGGTCCCGCGACCGTCTTCGTCACCGTGCTCGACGTAGCACCCGACGGTGCGCGCAGTCCGATCCACGGACTGGTTGCACCTGCCGTACTCACCGGATCCGGCGAGCCGGTGACCATCTCGCTACCGAGCATCGTCCATCGATTCGACCTCGGACACCGCATCGCCGTCGAGATCACCGCGTCGGATCCGTCCTTCGCGGGTGGGCCGGGCCCAGCGGACGTCGTCGTGTCCTCGACGGATCCGATCAACCAGTTCTCTCTTCCCGTAGTTCCGTGATCTTCGATCTTGCTCACTCCGAAAGGCGCACCGTGATCCGAAAGCTCTCGACCCTGGGGTCCATCCTGGTGGCACTCTGCGTGTACCTGTTCGCAACGGGCACAACAGCGTCGGCGGCTCCCGCGCCGACGGCCCCCGATCCGGACGTCTTCTATGCGGCACCGGCCGACATCGCCGATCACGCGCCGGGTGACATCCTGGCCAGCCGTCGTGCGGACGCCTGGATGTACCCCAACACCGACATCTGGCAACTGAAGTACCGGTCCACCAACTCCGCAGGTGCACCGGTTGCCGCAGTGACCACGGTGCTGATGCCCCGAGGTAGAGGCGCGGGAACCCCACTGGTGTCCTACCAGGCCGTCATCAATGCTCTGGGCGTCAAATGTGCCCCGTCGCACGGACTTTTCACCTACGAGATCGGTGAAGCGCCGAGCCTGTACCTCGGTATGGTCGCCCGCGGTTGGGCGGTTGCGGTGCCGGACTACCTCGGACCGACCGGTGCCTACGGCGCTGCCGAATACGAAGGTCGGTTGACGCTCGACGGGGTTCGAGCCGTGCAGAACTTCGAGCAGTTGCCGCTGAAGGACAGTCCTGTTGCATTGCTGGGTTACTCGGGAGGTGCCCTGGCGACGTCGTGGGCCGGTGCCATGGCACCCACCTACGCGCCGGAGCTGAACATCGTGGCCAGTGTGCACGGCGGAACTCCCGCCGACCTGGGCTTGATCGCAAAGAACCTGGGCTACAGCGCGATTCCGCATCCGGCCTTCGGAATGGCGCTGGCGGCATCCCTCGGACTCGAACGTGAATACCCCACCGAGTTCCCCGTCTCGGAGAACCTCAATGCGGCGGGCCTGGCCCTGCGAGATCGCGTGAGCAACGAATGCAGGCGTCCCATCATCATCGGCGGAGCGTTCAAGAGCGCCCGGGACCTGTCGAACGTCGACATTGCCTCGCTGCCTTCTGCGCAGGCGGTTCTGAAGAAGAACAGCCTCGTGGACTACGAGGGCGTTCCCACCGCCCCGGTGTACATCTGGCATGGGATCAACGACTTCATCACTCCCTTCGCACCGGTGAAAGAGACGGTCGACCGCTACTGCGCAGCGGGCGCAACGGTGCAGTTCCGGGCCTACCCACTCGCCGAACACTTCAGCGGATCGCTCGTCGGACTGCCCGAGGCCTACGCCTACGTGGACGCGCGATTCCGAGGGGAGCCGGCTCCGTCGAATTGCGGCTGACCTCTGCTCGATGGTGACCTCACACCTTTTCTGACGACTGCGCGCCCCCGCTCCGAAGTGAGCGGGGGTGCCCACTCGTCAGTAGGTGTGTGAGGTCGTCGCGGAACCGAACCGACATTCGCCGCGTCCAACCAGAGGTGAGGGCAACGCGGTGGTGGGTGGCGGGTCTGGTCGGCGTGATGGTGTCGGTCTCCGGATGTGGCGGGGCGACGGAGAGCGCGCCGGTTGCAGAGCCGACGAGCTCGGCGGTCGCGACACCGGTGGAAGACGAGCCATGGGATCCCTGCACCATCCCGAACGACGCCATCGAGGCAGCGGGATTGGATGTGGACTCTAAGGAGTCGGGTGCGCGCGGGATCACCGAGATAGCGAACTGGAGAGTTTGCAGTTGGAACAATCCTGAGCCGAGCTCGTGGTACCTACTGGGCATCTTCTCATCGTCGAACTCCTCGATCGAGGACGTCCGTCAGAACGAACGTTTTCAACAGTTCACCGAAGATCCTGCGCTCGGGGGGGAGCGATTCCTTCGATCAGGACAGGACGGAAGTGAAAGTTGCGGTGTGGCATACGAGGTGGAAGGCGGCGTCGTCTATTTCGTCCTCGACAAACGGGTTGTTCGTGATGCCCTTGGGGACCCGTGCACAGAAGTCGGGCGAACAGCGATGGCACTTCGATCATCGATGCCGCCTGTAGTCGGTTAGCAGCGAAGGAGAACGGCATGGGGCTCGACTCGAATCAGCTGTACGCGTCGATGCAGTACTGGCGAAATATGTCCGCGCAGGCGCAAGCCGGGCAGCTCGAAATCCCTGAAGGTGTCGCCGCGCAATGCGACGCTGCTTGCGCCAAGTACGTCGACCATCTCGAAGACATGATCGACGGCCTGCAATACGTCATCGATGTCGGGGCGTTCGGTGATTTCGATTCCTCCAGAAAACTGGGTGAGAAGTTCGAGAGAATCACCTACAGCGGTGACCGGTCGCTTCGAGTTGTCCTCGGACAGCACATCGAAGTCATCGAATTGATGCGCTCGGTGTTTCGTCGCTATTTCGTCGAGACCGAGGAGCTCGATGAGAGTGTGAGAGCTCGAATCGGCGCGATCGGGGCGGACCTGGGGGAGTGAGCCGGTAACCTCACACCCTTTCTGTCGACCTCACACACCAGCCAGGACTCGAACCCCGGCGCGCAGTCGGGAAAAGGGGTGAGGTGTCGACAGTCCCGGCGGCGAAGCGTCGAACAATGTCCGAAATGTCCGCAATATCAACCCTCGCAACACAATCGAGACAACGCTCACGAATGGGATGACCTAGTCTGCGATCGTGAACCCTTCCGCTGCCCGTTTGGTGCCGATGCGACCTCGTGATCCGAACGAGCCGCATCGCTCCGCGAGCCCACTCGAATTGTTCTTCGACCTGGTGTTCGTGGTGGCCGTCAGCATTGCGTCGGTTCAACTCCATCACGACCTCACCGAGAACCACATCGCCGACGGTTTGCTCGGCTATGCGCTCGTGTTCTTCGCGATCTGGTGGGCGTGGATGAACTTCACGTGGTTCGCGACGTCCTTCGACACCGACGACTGGCTGTATCGGACGCTGACCGTCGTACAGATGGCCGGGGTGTTGGTGCTCTCCGCAGGAATCGAATCGGCGTTCGTGGACCAGGATTTCACCATCGTGGTGATCGGGTACGTGGTGATGCGCGTGGCGATGGTGACTCAGTGGCTGCGGGCATCGCGAAGCCCCGAACATCGACAGACCGCGCTGACCTATGCGATAGGCATTGCGGGAGTGCAGGTTCTGTGGATTCTCTGGGTACTGCTGCTCGACGGCACCGCCGCGATCGTCGTGTTCGTCGTACTCGCGGGCGTCGAGATGTCGGTACCGCTGATCGCCGAGCGGCGGGGCACGACACCGTGGCATCCGCACCACATCACCGAACGCTACGGACTGTTCACACTGATTCTGCTCGGCGAATCCCTCCTCGCGTCGGCCAACGCGATCATCGAGGCAATTCACGACGAGACCGCCCTCGCACCATTGATCTCGATCTCCGTCCTCACTCTCGTCGTCACCGCGAGCCTGTGGTGGATCTACTTCTGGCCCCCGCATCACCGAGCGATCGGAAAATTCGGCAACTCGGTGATCTACGGCTACGCCCACTACTTCATCTTCGCGGCAGCAGGCGCGTTCTCGGCCGGCATCGAGGTCGAGATCGACGTACTGACCGAGCAGAGCAAGCTCGGCGACACCGCCGCGTCGTTCACGGTCACGATCCCGATCGCGGTGTTCGTGTTCGGGGTCTGGCTCATCGCTATTCGTGCCCACGCCGATCGAGTGGTCAACGTCGTCGTCCCCACCGGTGCCGTCCTCGTGCTGTTCGACCCCGTCATTCCCATCCCGATCACCCTCACCGCCGTCGTGATGATCGTCGTCGTCGGCGTGCTCGTCGTACGCGGGCCGGCGCAGCCGGAGCATGAGAAACTGACCACATGAGTATCGGAACCTTGATTCTGCTTCGTCACGGCGAGAGCGAATGGAACGCGTCCAACCAGTTCACCGGTTGGGTGGACGTGCGACTGACCGAGAAGGGTGAGGCCGAGGGCAAGCGCGCAGGCCAGCTCCTCGCCGAGGCGGGCACCCTTCCCGACCTGCTGTACACCTCGCTGCTGCGTCGCGCGATCAGCACCGCCAACCTCGCACTCGACGCGGCCGACCGGCACTGGATACCCGTCGTCCGCGACTGGCGTCTGAACGAACGGCACTACGGCGCACTACAGGGACTGAACAAGGCCGAGACCAAGGACAAGTACGGCAACGAGCAGTTCATGCTGTGGCGTCGTAGCTACGACACCCCGCCGCCGCCCATCGAGATCGGCAGCGAGCACAGCCAGGACGCCGATCCGCGCTACGCCCATCTGGACAGCGTTCCGCTGACCGAATGCCTCGCCGACGTCGTCGAGCGCCTGATCCCGTACTTCGAGGAGACGATCGTCGCCGACCTGAAGGCAGGCAAGAACGTCCTCGTCGCCGCGCACGGCAACTCGCTGCGCGCTCTCGTGAAGTACCTCGACGAGATCTCCGACGCGGACATCGCCGAACTGAACATCCCCACCGGCATTCCGCTGCAGTACGACCTCGAGGAGGTCGACGGAAAGCTCAAGCCCACCAACCCGGGCGGCACCTACCTCGATCCGGAAGCAGCGGCCGCAGGCGCAGCTGCCGTGGCAAACCAGGGCGGCAAGTAGCGCCACCTCCCGCAAACCGACGTTTTGTCGTAACTGCAGGTGAACGATCGAAGAACACTGCCGACGGGGACTATGACGACCAGGGAAATGCCTGCACCCTGCGTATGTGAGCTGTCCATCGAACGTACGATTCCGGTGTGAGTGTCGCATCGGCCGTACTACTGGCTATCGCCGCGGCCTTCGTGGGATACCTCGTCGGCGGTGTTCTGATCCCGTACCTCAACACTCGACACTCGGAGCGTCGCCGAGCCAGCTCCGGCCTGACGATGTCGCAGGTACTGGACCTGATCGTCCTCGCATCGGAGAGCGGCATCGCCGTCGTCGACCAGTTTCACGACGTGGTGCTGTTCAACCCGCGCGCCGAGGAGCTGGGACTGGTGCGTAACCGTCTGATCGACGATCGTGCCTGGGAGACCGTTCTCAAGGTCCTGGCCGACGGAAACCCCGTCGAGGTCGACCTCAGCTCGAAGAACCCGAGAACCGGCCGCGACAAGATCGCCGTCCGCTGCGTCGCGCGCCTGCTGAGCAAGGAAGACAAGCGCTTCGTGGTGCTGTTCGCCGACGACGACTCGGAGCAGGTCCGGATGGAGGCGACGCGTCGGGACTTCGTCGCCAACGTCAGCCACGAACTGAAGACCCCCGTCGGCGCGATGAGCCTGCTGGCCGAGGCGCTGCTCGAATCGGCCGACGATCCGGACTCCGTCCGGCACTTCGGCGGCAAGGTCGTCGCCGAATCCAAACGGCTCGGCAACATGGTGACCGAACTGATCGCGCTCTCGCGACTCCAGGGAGCCGAGAAGCTACCCGACCTCGAGGTGGTCGACGTCGACACCGTCGTCAACGAGGCGATGGATCGATCCAAGCTCGCCGCCGAGAACGCCGGAATCTCCGTCACCACCGACCACCCGAGCGGCCTCGAGGTCCTCGGAGACCAAGCGCTGTTGGTGACGGCCCTGGCCAACCTCATCCAGAACGCCATCGCCTACTCCTCGGACGGCTCGCCCGTCTCGGTGAGCCGAGCTCTGCGCGGAGACAACGTGGCGTTCGCCGTCACCGACCGCGGCATCGGCATCGCCAAGGCAGACCAGGAACGCGTCTTCGAGAGATTCTTCCGCGTCGACAAAGCTCGGTCGCGGGCCACCGGCGGCACGGGCCTCGGCCTGGCCATCGCCAAACACGTCGCAGCCAACCACAACGGCAGCATCTCGCTGTGGAGCAAGCTGGGCACCGGATCCACCTTCACCCTCCAGATCCCTGCGTACTTCGAAGAAGAAGACGACGCTTCGGTTACAGAAAGAGAGAATCAGTGACCAACGTTCTGATCGTGGAAGACGAAGAGTCGTTGGCCGATCCACTGGCCTTCCTGCTCCGCAAGGAAGGCTTCGAGGCCACCGTCGTCGGAGACGGACCGTCGGCACTCGCGGAATTCGATCGCGCAGGAGCCGACATCGTGTTGCTCGACCTCATGCTCCCCGGCATGAGCGGAACCGACGTGTGCAAGCAATTGCGTTCGCGCTCAGGGGTTCCCGTCATCATGGTGACCGCACGCGACAGTGAGATCGACAAGGTCGTGGGGCTCGAACTCGGTGCCGACGACTACGTAACCAAGCCGTACTCGGCACGCGAACTCATCGCCCGCATCCGCGCAGTTCTTCGGCGCGGCTCCGACGCCGAGGTCGACGGTGGAGTCGACACCGGAGTGCTCGAAGCCGGACCGGTGCGCATGGACGTCGAACGCCACGTGGTGATGGTCGGATCCGAGCAGATCACGTTGCCGCTCAAGGAATTCGACCTACTCGAGTATCTGCTGCGCAACTCCGGTCGAGTGCTGACCCGCGGGCAGTTGATCGACCGCGTGTGGGGAGCCGACTACGTGGGCGACACCAAGACACTCGACGTGCACGTCAAGCGACTGCGCTCGAAGATCGAATCCGATCCGGCCAAGCCGGAACACCTGGTGACCGTGCGCGGACTGGGCTACAAACTCGAGGGGTAGAGCCTGCGGCAGGTGAGCGCTGAGCCTGCGGCATGTGAGCGGAAATTCGTAGTGGGCTACGAAGTTTCGCTCACGTGCGGCGCAGCCGCTCCGCCTCACGAGTGGCCGGATGCACCGCGATCAGACCCAGACCGCGGCGACGCTTGCACAGCGACGCCAGTTCGTCGTACGCAGCCTTGCCGAGCAGCTCGGTCAACTCCGGCTTGTAGGACTCGAACACCTGCTTCGATCCGACGTGCGCGTCGGGCGAGCCGGAGCAGTACCAGTGCAGATCGAGACCACCCTCGCCCCAGCCGCGTCGGTCGTACTCACCGATCGTGGTCTTGAGAATCTCGGAGCCGTCCGGCCGCGTCACCCAGTCCTGAGTACGCCGGATCGGCAGCTGCCAGCACACGTCGGGTTTGACCTCGAGCGGTTCGATGCCCTTGCGCAGTGCCATCGAGTGCAGCGCGCACCCGATTCCGCCCTCGAACCCGGGTCGATTCTGGAAGATGCAGGCACCCTTGTAGCGCCGCGTACGCAGTGACTGCTCGTCGTCGAGATCGTCGTATTCGACGTACCCCTTCTTGCCGAGACCCTTGTCCATGAGCTGCCAGTCCTGGGGGGTGAGCAACTTCACCGACTCGTCGAGCTTGCGCTTGTCGTCGTCGTCGGACAGGAACGCGCCGTGGGAGCAGCACCCGTCGTCGGGCCTGCCCTCGACGGTTCCCTGACACGCCGGAGTCCCGAACACGCAGGTCCAGTTGGACAACAACCACGTCAGATCCGCGACGATGAGGTGTTCCGAATTGTCGGGGTCGGGGAACTCGACCCATTCTCGAGGGAAATCCATCTCGACCTCTGCAGCGAACGGCTGCTGCTCACGACCTGCTGTCACAAACGACGACGGTAGACCCAGTACCGTGGGCATGTGCGAATAGGGGTGCTCGACGTCGGTGCAGACGCGGCTCGAGTCAACTCCTCGAGGCAACTCGTAGCGTTCGTATCGCGGATCATGGCGGCCGACCGTGCAGAATCGGTAGGTGTCAGCGCCGACGGGTCGCCACAACTGGCGGCCGGGGCTCTGGTCGCGGAGGCGAGCATGCGGGCATCGACAACGGAGTCACTCGAGATATGCCCGTGGGCGCTGAAGGAAGGTTTGATGTTGAGGAAGCTGGACCCCGAAACCGACGGCGATCTGGTGGGGAGTTCGAGATGAGCGACACCAACCCGGAGGACACCGGACAGATCTCGGTTGCCGAGCTCTTGGCCCGAAACGGTCAGAAGACGAACCTGAGCGCGGGCGGTCGCCGTCGCCGTGGCGTCAAGGGCGGCATCTCCGTCGCCGAGCTGACCGGTGAGATCCCCGTCGTTCGTGACGAGCCCGGCAACCGCAGCGCCCCGGTTGTCGAGACCCCGGCCCCCGACGAGCCCGAGCCCGAGACGTCCGACGTCGCTCCGGCAGCGCCGCAGAGCAACGATGCGGCAGAGGACGCTGCACCCGCCGCCGTCTCCTCGCGGCCACAGCCGGCTCGGCCGCAGAGCACTCGCCCCACCCCGTTCCAACCGGCAGGCAAGCGCGAGAAGCAGCAGCCGGAGCCGGAACTGTTGTCCGGTTCCACCACGGTTGCCGGTGACCTGCTGAACCGCTCGCACGACGACACCGAACGCGCCAGGCACCCGGTGGCACCGACGGCGGCTGCGACGCCGACGTCGGATCGGCTTCCGTACGGATCCACCCCGGCCGAGCAGAGTCGGACCCGCAAGCCGGTTGGCTTCCGCGCACCGCGGCAGGTCGAGGTGGCCGAGCCGAACACCGATGTCGCTCCGCGAGCAGCGGTAGTCGACGTCGACGACCTGACCAAGACCGTGGTGTCGCCGCGCCTCGCGCGCGTCGAGGACACCACAGCTGAGTCGGCGGGGGTCGAGACGTCCGCCGCCACCGAGGTCGTCGATCTCGTGAAGCCGGGGATCGACGACGAGCCGAAGACCGCGACCGACGTCGAGACCGACACGGCAACCGACGACGCACCGGACGCGGAGGCCGACAGCGCGACTGCGGCCTCGCGCACCGATCGACGGGCAGCGGCCGTCAAGGGCAAGGGCGGTGCCGTCCGGCAATGGCTGGTGCTGATCGGTCAGGCCGTGGTGTCGATCGCCGTCGGCGCGCTGCTGTTCAAGGGCTTCGAGCAACTGTGGGACGTGCTGCCGTGGGTCGCGCTGGTGCTGTCGGTGCTGGTCATCGTCGGGCTCGTCGCAGTGGTGAGAATTCTGCGGCGCACCGACGATCTGATGTCGATCGTCATCGCGATCGCCGTCGGTGTCTTCGTCACGCTCGGTCCGCTCGCCTTCCAGCTCAGTACCGGCTGAGCCGGCACGCCGATGGGTGCGCAGCGAATTCGGGTGGGACTGTCCACGGCCTCGGTCTACCCGCAGAACACCGAGGCGGCGTTCCGGTACGCGGCGGAGCTCGGGTACGACGGCATCGAGCTGATGGTGTGGGCCGAGTCGGTCAGCCAGGACGTCGACGCGGTGGCCGCGCTCTCGCGGGAGTACTCGGTGCCGGTGCAGGCCATCCACGCGCCGTGCCTGCTGATCTCGCAGCGAGTGTGGGGATCGGATCCGGTCGCCAAACTCGCCCGTTCGGTCGAGGCGGCCGAGAAGCTGGACTCGGCGACGGTCGTGGTGCACCCACCGTTCCGGTGGCAGCGCAAGTACAGCGACGGCTTCGCCGATCAGGTCGCCGAACTCGAAGCGAACTCCCACGTGGTGGTCGCCGTCGAGAACATGTTCCCGATGCGGGCCGACCGCTTCTTCGGGCGCAAGGAGAAATCCGCACAGCGACTCGAACGACGCGGTGGTCCGGGCGCAGCCCTGTCGGCGTTCTCGCCGTCGTACGACCCGACCGACGTCGGCCACGATCACTACACGCTCGACCTCTCGCACACCGCCACCGCAGGCTCGGACGCGCTCGAGATGCTCGACCGGATGGGCGAGGGCATCGCGCACCTGCATCTGGCCGACGGCCGGGGCGCATCGGTCGACGAGCATCTGATCCCCGGTCACGGCAGCCAGCCATGTGTCGAGGTGTGCACCGAACTGGTGCGCCGCGGCTTCGAAGGTCAGGCAGTGATCGAGATCAACACGCAGAACGCGCGCACGGTCCCCGAACGATCGTCGATGCTCGGACAAGCACTGCAGTTCTCCCGCGCACACCTGTCCTGAGGCCGCCGGTAAGTTGTCGCCAATGAGTTCCGCCAGCCCCTTCAAGGCCGCCACCACCCTGACCGCGCTCGAGGTCGACGCCGACACCGGATCGTTCGCGGGCGCCATCGACTCCACCTGGACCATCGGTCCCAAGGTGCACGGCGGCGCGATGCTCGCGGTCTGCGCCGCAGCAGCGCGTCAGCAGATCGTAAGGACCGACCCGGAGCAGACCGAGATCCAGCCGCTCGCAGTGAGCGTCAGCTACCTGGCCGCACCCGATCCCGGCGAGGTAGCGCTGACGACCATCGTGCGCAAGCGCGGTCGCCAGGTCTCCCACGTCGACGTCGAGCTCACCCAGGCCGGACGCGTTGCCGTGCGGGCGGTGGTGACCCTCGGTCGTCCGGACTCCGACGAACCCCACCACGAGACACCGACGTCGTTGTCGTCGATGGCCGTCGAACCTCCCGCCGAGACACTCGCGGTGGCAGGCGATCATCCGATGGCGTCCATCGTGCACGTCGCCAAGGGCTGCGAGATGCGTATCGACGCATCGTCGGCGTCGTTCCTGACCGGTCAGCAGGGCGAGGCGGAGATTCGATTGTGGGTGCGCCCATTCGCGGGCGACGAGGCCGACGTCGACACCGCCGTGCTGTTCGCGCTGATGACCGGAGACATCTCGGCCCCGGTGACCATGAACCGCGGAATGTTCGGTTGGGCTCCGACCGTGCAGCTGACGACCTACCTGCGACGCCGTCCGGCACCGGGGTGGCTGCGCGTGGCGGCGACCAGCACCGTCATCGGCAGCACCTGGTTCGAGGAGGACCACGTGGTGCTGGATTCGACCGGTGCCGTCGTGGTGCAGAGCAGACAGTTGGCGATGGTGCCGCGCTCGAACTGACATGGCAGGCTTGGCGTCCATGACGAGAATTGCAGTGATCGGCGGCGGACGGATCGGCGAGGCGTTGATTGCGGGACTCCTCGAGTCCGGCCACGCTGTGCGCGATCTGGTGGTCGCCGAGAAGTCCGAGGCCCGCGCCAAGGAGATCGCCGAGGAATTCGGAGTACTGACCACCACCGTCGGCGACGCATCCGAGGGTGCCGACGTGATCGTGCTGGCGGTCAAGCCGGCCGACGTCGAAGCGGCACTGAACGAGATCACGAAGATCGAACTCGACGGCGATCGCGAACAACTCATCGTCTCGCTGGCCGCAGGCGTCCCCACCGCCAAGTTCGAGCCCAAGCTCCCCGCCGGTTTCCCGGTCGTTCGGGTCATGCCCAACACCCCGATGTTGGTGGGGGAGGGCGTCAGCGTGTTGGCGCCGGGCAAGTACGCCCGCGCCGAGCACCTCGAACTGGTGCGCTCGATCCTCTCGGCCGTCGGCAAGGTGGTCGTGGTCAAGGAGAATCAGCTCGACGCCGTGACGGCCGTGTCCGGCTCCGGCCCGGCCTATTTCTTCCTGGTGGCCGAGGCCATGATCGACGCGGGAGTAGGCCTGGGATTGAGTCGCGACGTGGCGTCGGCGCTCGTGGTTCAGACGATGGTGGGGTCGGGGGCGATGCTCGATCGCTCCGACGAGAGCGCGAGCGAGCTCCGATACGCCGTGACTTCTCCGGGCGGAACCACCGCCGCTGCGGTGCGCGAACTGGAGAGAAACGGTCTCCGAGCAGCGTTTTTCGATGCCCTCGGTGCCGCGAATGCCCGATCCGTTGAGATGGGCATCACAGCAGAATAAAAAATCTTTTCCCCACTCCCGTCGCAGTAACCCCATCTGTCCCTATAGGCTCGGGGGCAGCACGTGCGTGTCTGTTCGGCAGGAGGGGAAGCCTGCCGCATGAGACGTGCCGGAGGTATGTGGATTGATGGCGTCTATAAACAAGCCGTCCAAGGGTTCGTCCCCGGACGGTCAACCGGCTCTGGCCGGAACGCAGTTCCTCACGGTCGCCGAAGTGGCGACGCTGATGAGGGTTTCGAAAATGACCGTGTACCGGCTGGTGCACGGCGGAGAATTGCCCGCTGTACGAGTGGGTCGATCTTTTCGTGTGCACGCCAAGGCGGTCCACGACTATCTCGAGACCTCGTACTTCGACGCAGGCTAGTAGTGCACGTGGGGCCGGTTTCGTAAGTCCTGGTTCACACCGGTAGGATTGGCGCTCGTCGTGCCAGCCAGCCGGTGTGTAGCCGTGGGCGAGTACGTGGCCCCAGCGCCAGCTCGGTGACCGCAGCCCCAGGGCTTGGTTGTCAGGTAGGCGTACGCAAACGGCGTGCGCGAAAACGCTAGAGAAGAACGTGAGGACACCCGCATGGGTTCAGTGATCAAGAAGCGTCGCAAGCGCATGTCGAAGAAGAAGCACCGCAAGCTGCTTCGTCGTACCCGCGTGCAGCGCAGGAAACTCGGCAAATAAGCCTGCCGTCATCTGCTTCACGAAGAAGCCCGTCACCGTCGGTGGCGGGCTTCTTCCGTTCGAAGAACGGGCTTTGCTTCTCACCCACCCGGACACCTGCTGATCCAGTAGGCTTTGCAGCGGAACCGACGTTGGGGGTGCGCAGTGAGTCCGAGCGATCGTGGATCGACCGCGCCCCGAGTGGTCCTCGTGACCGGAGCGAGTCGATTCCTCGGCGGTTACCTCGTCACCAGGCTGGCCCAGAATCCGAACGTCGAGCGCGTCATCGCCGTCGACGCCGTGTCTCCGAGCAAGGATCTGCTGCGCCGGATGGGTCGCGCGGAATTCGTCCGCGCCGACATTCGTAATCCGCTGATCGGCAAAGTGATTCGCAATGCAGGCGTCGATACCGTCGTGCACGCAGCGACCGTCGCCAAGCCTCCGAAATCCGGTGGCCGCGCGACGATGAAGGACCTCAACGTCATCGGCGCGATGCAGCTGTTCGCGGTCTGCCAGAAGTCACCGACCGTCGAGAGGGTCGTACTGCGTTCGTCGTCCTCGGTGTACGGCTGCAGCGCGAAGGACCCGGTGCAATTCACCGAGGAGATGAGTGCCCGACGCCCCCCGAGCGGTGCGTACGCGCGGGACACGATCGACATCGAGGGATACCTACGTGGCCTCGGCCGTCGACGACCGGACATCGCGGTGTCGATCCTGCGCATGGCACCGCTGATCGGTCCGCGACTGAACGGCACCATCTCGCGCTACATGACCTCGCCGCTGATCCCCAGCATCGTCGGTCGCGACGCCCGCATGCAGTTGCTGCACGAAGAGGACGCCCTGGCTGCGCTCGAGCGCGCCACTCTCGGCGGGTCGGCGGGCACGTTCAACATCGGAGCCGACGGCACGATCATGCTCTCCCAGGCGATTCGCCGAGCCGGCCGCGTTCAGGTGCCGGTACCGTTCCCGCTCTTCAAGAGCGTCGGCCGCGCGCTGATGGGCGGCATGATGCGCGAGTTCACCACCGAGCAACTCGACTACTTCCACTTCGGCTGCGGACTCGACACCACCCGCATGCGGTCTGTCCTGGGATTCGAGCCGCGGTGGACCACGGTTCAGGCGTTCGACGACTTCGTCCGAGGCGCAGCGCTGCGGCCGGTCATCAGAACCGAATGGGTGGACAGCGTCGAGGATCGACTGGTCTCGGCCGTCGAGACGGGCGCGTCCACGGCGCGTGCACTGGCAGCACTGCCGCGTTCCGGAGCGGTACGTAGTTCGGGAGGGGACGGGTGAGCGAAGTGGCCAAAGTGATTCCATTGCACGGCGGCACCTCGGGACGCTCGGCCCGAGCGGCTGCGGGCTCGCGTGAGCGGCACCCCTCCGCCTACACCGATCCCCGAGAGCCGACGCCGTTGCTGGACCCGGCGCCTACCGCCGCATCGACCGTGACGCCGTCGATACCGGCTCCGCTGCTGTCGATGATCGACGACACCAAGTCCACGATCGTCGACCAGATCTCCTCGGTCGCCGAGTTCGTACGCAGGCGGCTGGCCGGTGACTACAGCGTCGACGAGTTCGGCTACGACCCGCACTTCGCCGACGCGATCTGGCTTCCGTTGCTGCGGCCGCTGTTCGACAAGTGGTTCCGCGTCGAGGTCAAAGGCATCGAGAACATTCCGTCCGACGGCGGCGCACTGGTCGTTGCCAACCATGCAGGCGTGGTGCCCGTCGATGCGTTGATGGCGTCGGTCGCCGTGCGCGATCACCACCCGGCGCACCGGCCTCTGCGAATGTTGGCCGCCGACATGGCATTCGAGATGCCCGGCGTCGGCACGATCGCCCGCAAGGCCGGGCACACGCTGGCCTGCAACCCCGACGCCGAGCGTCTGCTGCGTACCGGCGAGGTCGCCGCGGTGTTCCCCGAGGGGTTCAAGGGCATCGGCAAACCGTTCAGTGAGCGCTACAAGTTGCAGCGATTCGGCCGCGGCGGATTCGTCTCGGCTGCGCTGCGGACGGGTGTGCCGATCATCCCGTGCTCCATCGTCGGCTCGGAGGAGATCTACCCCAAGATCGGCGACATCGCACCGCTGGCCCGACTGATGGGCATGCCCTACTTTCCGGTCACGCCCTTCTTCCCGCACCTCGGTCCGCTCGGTCTGATTCCGATGCCGTCCAAGTGGTACATCGAATTCGGCAAACCGATCCCCACCGACGGGTACGACTCCACCGCGTTCGAGGATCCGATGGTGCTGTTCGAGTTGACCGACCACGTCCGCGAGACCATCCAGCACACGCTGTATCGACTGCTTGCCAAGAGGCGCAACGTCTTCCTGGGTTAGACGCTCGGGTTACCCTGTGGCAGTGCATATCCGCGACACCACCGCTGCCGATCTACCCGAGATTCTCGACATCCACAACGATGCGGTCGCCAACACCACCGCCATCTGGGACGAGGAACAGGTCGATCTCGCCGATCGCACGGCCTGGTTCGAGGGCCGGATCGCCGCTGGATACCCGGTCCTCACCGCAGAGGTCGACGGACGGGTGGCCGGATACGCGTCGTACGGGCAGTGGCGGGTCAAGAGCGGCTATCGGTATTCGGTGGAACACTCGGTGTACATCCACCGAGACTTCTACCGTCGCGGACTGGCCAGTGCGCTCCTGAGCGAACTGATCGAGCGGGCGCAGGCGAGCGAGGTGCACGTGCTGGTCGGGTTCATCGAATCCGAGAACACCACCTCGATCGCACTGCACGAGAAACTCGGGTTCGTCACCGTCGGGCAGATGCCGCAGGTGGGTGTGAAGTTCGGTCGCTGGCTGGACCTGACGCTGATGCAGCTCACGCTCTGACTGTCGTCACCGGGATGGATCAGGACTTGCGACGGCCGATCACCGCGGCGAGCCCACCGCCCACCGCTCCCAGGGCCAACGCCGTGGGCACTCCGATCTTGGCTGCCTTGCGTCCGGTGCGGTAGTCGCGGATCTCCCAACCCCGGTTCTTGGCCAGCTCACGCAGGTCGGTATCGGGGTTGATCGCCACGGCGGTGCCGACCAGGGAGAGCATCGGCACGTCGTTGTGGCTGTCCGAGTACGCAGTGCAGCGCTTGAGGTTGAGACCTTCCCGCACCGCCAGCGAACGCACCGCGTGCGCCTTACCGATGCCGTGCAGGATGTCGCCGACCAGACGGCCGGTGAACACCCCGTCCTTGCTCTCGGCGACCGTTCCCAGAGCCCCGGTCAAGCCGAGGCGCTTGGCGATGATCTGGGCCAGTTCGAGAGGAGTGGCCGTCACCAGCCAGACCTGCTGACCGGCGTCGAGGTGCATCTGCGCGAGAGCCCGGGTACCGGCCCAGATCTTGTCGGCGATCAACTCGTCGTAGATCTCCTCACCGAGCCGGGTCAGCTCCGAGGTGGGACGGCCGGTGATGAACGAGAGCGCCTTCTCGCGGCCGCTGGCCACGTCCTCGCTGTTCTCCTTGCCGCTGACCCTGAATTTGACCTGCTGCCAAGCGAATTGGGCCAGATCGCCGCTGGTGAAGTACTTTCGCGCGGCCAACCCGCGAGCGAAGTGAATGATCGACGCGCCCTGCACCATCGTGTTGTCCACGTCGAAGAAGGCGGCAGCAGTCAGATCCCGCGGAACGGCCGCCTCGGACTCGATCTGCAACGCCAGGGCGGCATCGGCACTGGCCTGGCCTGCCACGTTGGCGCGGACCTCGGCGTCGGTCGGACCGAATGGATTGCGAATCCTGCGGATGCGGCGTTTGAACTGCTTGTCCTCGCTCGGATCGTTGGTATCGACCATGTCGATATCGGGCGTGTTCTCGATCGGCAGGTCTGTTCCCCCGTCGCTCACCATGTCCACCTCCCAGTCGAGTCGCTCGCCGCAAGCCTAGTCGGGGTCGTCCGGACGACAGGCGAAGGGCAGTACTGCGCGCCCGTCGTTCGGCCCCCGATCGGACCGGGGACTGTGACCTTCGTCTCCACCGAGCTCGTGTCACAGTGGATTCATGCAGACGACTCCCACCGGCGTGGCTCTTCTCACCCGCGCAGGCTGCCATTCCTGCACGCACGCGTTCGAGGTCTTGAGCGAGGTGTGCCGCGAATTCGACGTGCCGGTCACCGTCGTCGACGTCGACGAGGCGGCAGCGGAATCGCCTGACCTGCGTGCGGAGTACGGGGATCGAGTGCCCGTGGTGCTCCTCGACGGCATCGAACACAGTTACTGGGAGGTAGACGTGCCGCGGTTGCGAGCCGATCTCACCCGGGCAGGGCACCCTAAGAACGTGTGATTGCTCTCGCGTGTGCAGGTGAGGGCCGGTGTGCGCAACTTTGTTCATTCGTTCACAAGCAGTTACCGTGGTGTGAACAGCGTCCGTGAAATAGACACGAACGCAGGATCAGCGTGAAGACCGGCATCGACGCCGTTCGGACGAGGAGCCCCAGACGTGACCGAAGAGCGCCCGTCGCCCAGCGGCGTAGAGCGGGTCATCCCTCAGGCTACGGTCACCCGTCTGGCGACGTACCTGCGGGTCCTCTCCATCCTCGCAGACGAGGGCGTTCTCATCGTCTCCAGTGAAGAACTGGCCACCGCAGCAGGCGTCGGATCGGCCAAACTCCGCAAGGATCTGTCCTTTCTCGGCCCCAACGGCGTTCGCGGAGTCGGCTACGACGTGGCGCGCCTGCGCGCCAAGATCGACAGCGCGCTCGGGCTCGATCGCGGCCATCGCGTCGTCCTGGCCGGAGTCGGCAACCTCGGACAGGCGCTGGCCGGCTACGGCGGATTCGCCCGACGCGGCTTCACGATGGTCGGACTGTTCGACAACGACCCGGCGCGCGTTGGCATCGACATCGACGGACTGACCGTCCGGCACGTCGACGAACTCGTGGTCGCCTGCCGTGAACTCGAAGCCACCATCGGCGTCATCGCCACCCCCGACGAATCCGTGCACAGCGTCGCCGAGCAACTCGTCTCCGGTGGCGTCGAATCCATCCTGAGCTTCTCGCCGATGGTTCTCGACGTCCCCGAGCATGTCGAGGTGCGGCGCGTGGACCTGGCGGTGGAGATGCAGGTGCTCTCCTTCAACAGCTCCCGCAACGTCTCGGGACCGACCGACATCGACGGTCCGGCCATCGTCACCGCCCCCCGGCCGCAGCCGGTATCGCCGCCCCCGCTCACGTCAACGGCACGCCTCGGCCGCAGTCACGGCCCGCGCATCGCCGGCAATCCAAGCCCAGTCAACAGTTCGACAAGAAACGGATCGGTGATTGCACCGTGAGTGTCCTTCTCGTCGGGATTTCGCACCGTAGCGCTCCCGTCGCAGTTCTCGAGCGTGTCGCCATCACGGACACCGATCGCCCGAAACTGACCGACAAGCTGATGGCCAGCGGAAGCATCTCCGAGGTCATGGTGGTGTCCACCTGCAACCGGGTCGAGATCTACGCCGTCGTCGACGCCTTCCACGGCGCGCTGACCGCCGTCGGCGAAGTTCTCGGCGAACACTCAGGGCTCGAGATCGCGGACCTGACCAAGCACGCGTACGTCCGCTACAGCGAAGCCGCCGTCGAGCACCTCTTCGCAGTGGCCAGTGGCCTCGACTCGATGGTCATCGGCGAGCAGCAGATCCTCGGCCAGATCCGTTCGGCCTACGCCGCCTCGGACGGCCAGCAGGCCTCGGGCCGCGTGATGCACGAACTGGCTCAGCAGGCCCTGCGCGTGGGCAAGCGCGTGCACAGCGAAACCGGAATCGACGCCGCCGGAGCCTCGGTGGTCTCGGTCGCCCTCGACCGCGCCGCCGACAAGTTCGACGGTTCCCTCGCCGGCCGCAAGGCCGTCGTCCTCGGAGCCGGAGCGATGGGCGGCCTCGCCGTCGCCCACCTCGGCCGCGCAGGCATCGGCGCGCTGACCGTGGTCAACCGCACCCGCGAGCGAGCCGACCACCTGGCCGAGAACGCCGTCTCCAACGGGATCGCAGCAACCTCGGTCGCCATCGAGGACCTGGCCGACGCAGTCGCCGAGGCCGACATCCTCCTCACCTGTACCGGAGCGGTGGGGGCCGTGGTCTCCATCGCCGACGCCCACCTCGCGCTCGCCCGCCGCGGCTCGGATCGACCGTTGGTGATCTGCGACCTCGGTCTGCCGCGCGACGTCGACGCCGCGGTGTCGGGTCTGCCGGGCGTCACCGTCTTCGACATGGAGTCCCTGCAGCGCGATCCTGCTGCCGGTGCCGCAGCCAACGACGCGTCGGCCGCCCGCGAGATCGTATCCAGTGAACTCTCGGGTTACCTTGCCGGACAACGACTTGCCGAGGTCACCCCCACCGTCACGGCGCTGCGCCAGCGCGCTGCCGAGGTGGTCGAGGGAGAGCTGCTCCGTCTCGAATCGCGACTGCCAGGGCTCGACTCGCCGCAGCGCGACGAGGTGGCGCGCACCGTGCGCCGCGTCGTGGACAAGCTGCTGCATTCGCCCACCGTGCGGGTCAAGCAGCTCGCCAGCACACCGGGTGGAGATTCCTATGCCGCTGCGCTGCGCGAGTTGTTCGAGCTGAGCCCCGGCTCGGTCGATGCCGTCGCCACACCCATGGAGATCGGCTCGCTGGAACTGGTGGACGATTTCACCGCCAGCCGCACCGATCTACGCTCGGACTCCTACCCCGGCGGAACCACCGGTCAGGAGCGTGCCGAATGACCGCCGTCGTCAAGATCGGTACTCGCGGAAGCCTTCTCGCGACCACCCAGGCCGACACGGTTCGGGTGGCCCTCGCGGCAGCCGGAGTCGAAGCGGAACTGGTGATCGTCAAGACCGCAGGCGACCTGTCTGCTGCTCCCGTGCAGACGATCGGCGTCGGCGTCTTCACCGCGGCGCTGCGTGAGGCACTGGCCGACGGCACCGTCGACATCGCGGTGCACTCGTACAAGGATCTGCCGACCGCGGCCGACGACCGGTTCACCATCGCCGCCATCCCGGCTCGCGAGGACCCGCGCGACGCCCTGGTTGCCCGTGACGGACTGGTACTCGGTGAACTGCCCGCCGACGCGAAGGTCGGCACGTCAGCCCCGCGTCGTATCGCTCAATTGCGCGCTCTCGGACAGGGATTGGACGTTCAGCCGTTGCGCGGCAACCTCGACACGCGGATCGGAAAGGTGGCGTCGGGCGAGCTCGACGCCGTCATCGTCGCCCGCGCCGGACTGGCCCGCATCGGCCGACTGGACGTGGTCACCGAAGCACTCGACCCGGTTCAGTTGCTTCCGGCACCTGCCCAGGGTGCGCTCGCCGTCGAATGCCGCGTCGAGGACACCGATCTCGCGGCGGCCATCGCCACCCTCGACGACGCGCACTCACGCGCCGCGGTAGCAGCCGAACGCGGACTGCTCGCCGAACTCGAAGCCGGCTGCACCGCCCCGGTCGGCGCGATCGCCGAGGTCGTCGAATCCATCGACGAGGACGGCCGAATCTTCGACGAACTGTCCCTGCGAGGCTGCGTCGCCGCCATCGACGGCAGCGACACCATCCGCGCGTCGATCGTCGGATCACCCGAGCGAGCCGAGGAGCTGGGCCGGGAATTGGCCCGCGAACTGCTCGATCTCGGTGCGCGCGAACTCGTTTCGGTCACCGAACCGGCACAGGCCGATTCTCGTCTACGGGGTGGATCTCATGTCTAGGGCCATAACGGCACCCGTCCGCGGACGCGCCAAACGCAAGGCGACCCGTCCCGTGGTGCGAAGAGAGTCGATCGCCACCGCTCGACTGATTCCGAAACGGGGCACCGCAACCCCGATAGAACTGCAGTACCCACACAAGACAGCACTGGAGAACAACCGATGAGCCCAGTCCGCAAGAACACCAACGGACGGATCCTGTTCGTGGGATCCGGGCCGGGTGACCCGGCTCTGCTCACGGTCCGGGCACGGGAAGTGCTCGGAGCGGCCGAGCTCGCATTCACCGATCCCGACGTCGACAAGGGCGTCACCGCCCTTGTCGGTGCCGACGTTCCGCGTGACCCGGAGACGGGCGAGAACGGTGTCGAGGTTCGTCCGGCACTCGGCGAACCGGCCGAGGTCGCCAAAACCCTTCTCGCCGAAGCCAAGAACGGCCACGACGTGGTTCGCCTGGTCTCCGGTGATCCGCTCACGACCGACTCGGTGATCGCCGAGGTCGGCGCCGTCGCACGCACGCACGTGCCGTTCGAGGTGCTCCCCGGCCTGCCCGCAGGATCGGCCGTGCCCAGCTACGCCGGAATGGCACTCGGCTCGGGTCACACCGAGGCCGACGTCCGAGGCGAGGTCGACTGGGCAGCTCTCGCCGCGGCCCCCGGCCCGCTGGTACTGCACGCGACATCGGGTCACCTGGCCGAAACCGCCAGTGCCCTCGTCGAACACGGCCTGGCACCGCAGACACCCGCGGCCATCACCGTCCGCGGCACCACCCGTCAGCAACGCACCGTCGAGGCCACCCTCGCCACCCTCAACGACGCCGGATCCGAGCTCGTCGGATCCCTCGTCGTCACTGTCGGCAAGGTCGTCTCGGGTCGAAACAAGATGTCCTGGTGGGAATCTCGCGCCCTGTACGGCTGGACCGTGCTGGTGCCTCGCACCAAGGATCAGGCAGGGGAGATGAGCGATCGCCTCGTCACCCACGGTGCCATCCCCATCGAGGTTCCGACCATCGCCGTCGAGCCCCCGCGCAGCCCGGCCCAGATGGAACGCTCCGTCAAGGGCCTGGTCGACGGTCGCTACCAGTGGGTCGTCTTCACCTCGACCAACGCCGTTCGCGCCGTGTGGGAAAAGTTCGAGGAGTTCGGCCTGGACGCTCGCGCGTTCTCCGGCGTCAAGATCGCCTGTGTCGGTGAGGCAACCGCGGCGAAGGTGCGCTCGTTCGGCATCAACCCCGAACTCGTGCCATCGGGTGAGCAGAGCTCGCTCGGACTGCTCGAGGACTTCCCGCCGTACGACGAGGTCTTCGACCCGGTCAACCGAGTCCTTCTGCCGCGCGCCGACATCGCCACCGAAACGCTCGCCGAGGGGCTGCGCGAACGCGGCTGGGAGATCGACGACGTCACGGCCTACCGCACCGTTCGGGCGGCACCGCCCCCCGCCGAGACCCGCGAGATGATCAAGACCGGCGGCTTCGACGCAGTGTGCTTCACGTCGAGCTCCACCGTCCGGAACCTGGTCGGCATCGCCGGAAAGCCGCACGCTCGCACCCTGGTGGCGTGCATCGGCCCCAAGACCGCCGAGACGGCCGTCGAATTCGGTCTGCGCGTGGATGTGCAGCCCGAGTCGGCACAGGTCGGACCGCTGGTCGAGGCTCTCGCCGAGCACGCGGCCCGCCTGCGGGCCGAGGGCGCACTGCCCCCGCCGCGCAAGAAGTCGCGCCGCCGGTAACTCGGCCGCCGATCTCACGCTCAGCACACCCGGTCCGTAAGGAGTTCGCTTGTTCCCCACCGACCGTCCCCGACGCCTGCGCCGTACGCCGGCACTGCGTCGACTCGTGGCCGAGACCTCGCTCGAGGCACGGCATCTGGTGCTGCCGATGTTCGTGGCCGACGGCATCACCGAGCCGCGGGCCATCGGCTCGATGCCGGGAGTGTTTCAGCACACGCTGGATTCGCTCAGTGCTGCCGCCGAGGAGGCCGTCTCGGCAGGCGTCGGCGGCGTCATGCTGTTCGGCGTACCGAGGCCCGAGGACAAGGACGAAACCGGCTCGGGGGCAACCGACCCGGACGGAATCCTCAATCGAGGCCTGGCGCGGCTGAAGGCCGACCTCGGGGATTCGACGGTCATCATGGCCGATACCTGCCTGGACGAGTTCACCTCCCACGGGCACTGCGGAGTCCTGGGCGAAAACGGTTCCATCGACAACGACGCCACCCTGTTGCGGTACGTCGACATGGCCGTCGCACAGGCGGATTCCGGTGCGCACCTGCTCGGACCGAGCGGAATGATGGACGGGCAGGTCGGGGCCATCCGCGCCGGACTCGACGCTGCAGGCCACGTCGAGGTCGGTCAGCTGGCGTATTCGGCGAAGTACGCCTCGGCGTTCTACGGCCCGTTCCGCGAAGCAGTGGGGTCCTCGCTGCAGGGCGATCGCCGGACGTACCAGCAGGATGCGGCGAACCGCCGCGAGGCCACCCACGAGGTGGAACTTGATCTCGCCGAGGGTGCCGACATGGTGATGGTCAAGCCGGCGATGTCGTACCTCGACATTCTTCGCGACGTCGCCGAGATGTCACCGGTTCCGGTTGCGGCGTATCAGATCTCCGGGGAATATGCCATGATCACCGCCGCCGCTCAGAACGGGTGGATCGACCGCGACGCAGCGGTGCTGGAATCGCTCGTCGGCATTCGACGCGCCGGTGCCGATGTCGTACTGACCTATTGGGCTACCGAAGTGGCGGGCTGGTTGTGAACGAATTTCCTCCGAACAACAACCCGGACGGCACCAACCCAGACAGCAACAGGCCGGGTAACCCACCGCCGCAGCCGGATTGGCAGCGCTGGGAGCTCGAGCACGGGTTCCCGCAGACAGGACCGGAGCTCGAGCCGACCCCGCGTCCGGCGCCCGTCGACGTCGAGACCGCACGCCACCTGTGGTGGGGAGTGGCGCTGATCGGGGCGCTCTCGGCGCTGTTCTCGGTGTGGACGCTGTTCGGGGCGCGCGAGGAATTCGCGCAGTCCCTCCTCGACGACCTCGCAGCGCAGGACGCAGCCGCCGACATGACGGTGGAGTCCACGCAGTCGATGGTGACGGTGATGCTCGTCGTCACGGTGTTCGTCGTACTCGGTTTCGGGGCGCTGTTCCTGTTCTGGGTCAAGCGGATGCGCGCAGGCAAGATGTGGGCGCGCATGCTGCTCACCATCATCGGATCGTTCACCGTGTTCACCATGATCCTCGAACTGTTCGCCATTGCGTCGAGCGCAGGAGCGATGAACATCGTGATGAGTGTGCTCGGCATCGGCCAGGGAGTGCTGGCCGCCGGGGCGATCTACCTGATGCACCGTCGGGAATCCAACGAATACTTCGTCGCTTCGGGACGGCGGTAGTTTTCAGAACTCGATAATTTCGGGCGTGTTCGGGGCTGCGGTACGGGCTGTGTGACTAGCATCACTGTCGATATCGTCTCGAGTGATCGGAACCGACATGGCAGAGCACACCCCTGCAGCAGCGAGCATCACGCAGCCGACCGCAGCACCGGCCGTCGATCGCGAGCCCTGTCCCGCCGAGAGCGGTCGCCCCGGCTGGGCCCTGCTCGGGCTGCTGCTCGCCGTCTCGGCCGCCATCGCGATCATGGCACTGGGAATTTCTGCAGGCTGAGCACGTCGCGTCGGCGCGGAAATCTCTGCCGGCCGAACGCACAGCTCACCCCCGGTGGCAGGATGTCTGGCGTGAGCGCAGACACCGACACACCGATCGTCCGGCCCCGAGTGGTTTCCGCCGCCTACTGGCTGTGGCTGACCTCCGCGGTGCTGCTGATCGTCGTGTGCATGATCGCCCTGACGCTCCCCGCCGACCAGATCCGCGCGTCGTTCACCACCGGCGGTGCGACGGACGAACAGGTCGATTCCTTCCTGACGGTCTTTCGTGGACTCGGCGTGATCTTCGGTGTGGTCGGGCTGGCCGTCGGCCTGATGTCGGGCCCGGTCCGGAGCGGAGACCGCCGGTTCCGACGCGCCCTGGTCGCGCTGTCCGGAGCCACCGCGCTGCTGCTGACCTTCGCCGCGCTGGTGTTCCCGTTCGTGCTGCTGGTGATCACCGTCGCGCTGGTGGTCGCAGCGGTCCTGGTCTACCGGCCGTCGGCACGGGAGTGGTTCATCCGTGAGCAGTGATACCCCCATCGACGAGACCATGCTCTTCCACGAGCCCGGTGGCCGGTGGCGGATGCTGGCCTGGGGGCCGGTGTTCTGCCTCGTAGTACTCGCGGTCGAGCTCGCATCAGGACCGGTGGTCCACTGGTTCGCTCTCGCTCTCTTCTCGCTGATTCTCGTCGGTTTCACGTACGTCCAGCTCCGCGCCGCGCGGATGCACGTCAGCGTCGAACTCACCACCCGTCGGCTGCGACAGGGAACCGAGACCGTCGACCTCGACGAGATCGACGACATTCTGCCCCCAGCCGAGTACGCCGACGGCGAATACGAGCCGAAGAAGTGGGAGACCGCGCGGGTACTCGGAGAGCTGTCGGGCGTCCCGCGCAAGCGGCACGGCATCGGGCTGCGGTTGGTGGGCGGCGGACTGGTGCAGGCGTGGGCGAAGGACGACGACGGTCTGCGCGCGGCTCTCGAAACGGCGAAGCGGGAGTACCTGTGAGGAAGTCCCTCGGGTGGGCGGAGTTGGTGCTGGCTCTGCTCGCGGTGATCGGAGCGGTGGCGTGCTGGAACGCCGGGGTGCGCACCACGGAGTTTCCCGCTGTTCCGGAGGTGTCCCCGGCGTATTCGGGGACGTTCTACTCGGGGTCCTGGATCGCGCTGGCCGCTCTTGCCGCCATCGTGGCCGGACTGTTGACGGTCGACGGCGTCCGGCGACTCGTGTCCGGAGGCGCACCCCCTACCGGGTAGGGGTATCATGGCGGACATGAGCAGCTACAGCGCCGAGCAGGACGACCTGCTGAAGCGATTGCGTCGTATCGAGGGCCAAGTGGCCGGGATATCGAGAATGGTCGCAGACGATCGCTACTGCATCGACGTTCTCACCCAGGTGTCCGCGGTGACCAAAGCTCTGCAGTCGGTGTCGTTGAAGCTGCTCGACGCCCACCTCGCTGGATGCGTGGTGGAAGCCGCGAAACACGGCGGACCCGAGGCGGACGCGAAAGTGAAAGAGGCCTCCGAGGCCATCGCGCGCCTGGTTCGTTCCTGACTCGAGAGGGAAGAGTGAAGATGCAGACGACATATTCGGTCCAGGGCATGACGTGCGAGCACTGCGCCGCATCGGTGACGGAAGAGGTATCGGAGATCTCGGGAGTCACCGGCGTCGACGTCGATGTGGATTCCGGTGCGGTCGTGGTGAGCAGCGATTCGACGCTCGACACCGCGGCGGTGGACGCCGCAGTCGCCGAAGCCGGGTATCGATTGGTGTCCTGACACACTCGGTCGGTGGTTCGGAAGTCGCGAAAACGGTGATACCGGAAAAATGGGACTCATCGAACATCGTCAGGAGCGCTCGTGAAGAAACCTGTCACCGGCGCAGCCGTCCTCGCCATGAGCGTCGCCCTGCTGGCGGCCTGTTCGGCGGACACCACCGACCAGGGCAGTAGCGCAGAGCCGAGCGAGTCGTCCGCGACCGCGTCGCAGAGCTCTTCCGACGCTGCTCCTTCCCCGGCCGCGCCTGCCGGGCCGCTACCGAACCTGTCGGTCACCACCGTGCTCGATGGCCTCGACAAACCGTGGGACGTGGTGGTCGCTCTCGATGGAACGGTGCTGACGGGGGAGCGCTCCGGCCGGTTCGTCATCCGCGACTCGGCCGGAGTCCAGCGTGAACTGAATGCGGACCTCGGCGATCTCTACGCCGCCGGTGAGACCGGACTGATGGGGATCGCACTGGCTACCGATTTCGCTGCGTCGCGAACGATCTACACCTGTCAGGGTGTGCGCGGCGACGACGGTAACCATATCGGCGTGATGTCGTGGACCGTGGACCCGCAGTGGACGGCCCTCACGCGCACCGGCACCCTCGTCGACGACATTCCCGTTGCCGACGGCGGGCGTCACGGTGGCTGCCGCATCCTGGCCCATCCCGATGGCACGCTCTACATCGGCACCGGGGACACGGCGAGCCCCACTGTTCCTCAGGATCGAAACTCACTGGGCGGCAAGGTGTTACACGTCAACGCAGACGGCACCGCCGCAGCCGATGCCCCGGATCGGATCTTCACTCTCGGTCATCGCAATGTGCAGGGATTGGCGATCCGTCCCGGAACCGACCAGATCTTCGAGGTCGAGCAGGGGACGAGCCGAGACGACGAGCTGAACCTGTTGGTGCCGGGCGGCAACTACGGTTACCGCCCCGATCGACGGTCGTCGGTCTACGACGAATCGGTCCCCATGACCGACCCCGACCGGGTTCCCGGTGCCCTGCCCGCAGTGTGGAGTTCGGGTGATCCCACCATCGCCACCCCCGACGTCACGTTCACCGACGGTGAGCAGTGGGGTTCCTGGAACGGTGCGGCGGTGATCTCGAGTCAGCAGGGCGAGAAGCTCGTCTTCCTGGCACTGTCGGACGACGGAACCGAGTACGTCGCCGAGGCCGAGGCACTGGAGGGCACGTACGGCAGGCTGCGGTCGCTGACCCCCTTCGGAAGCGACGGCGGCTTTCTGCTCACCACCGACAACGGCTCCGACGACCAGGTGCTGCTCGTCACCCCCGGGGTCGGCTGACCAGGGGTTGCCGCCACTACGTGGGACGGAGGATTGCCGGGGATTCGTTCTGCTGCCGGGAACCGAATCGCGTCATGAGTCGGCGGTTTGCCCGAAGAGTGTGTTTAAGATCATGTGATACCGGTCATATCGGGCCGGTCGCGGATCGTCGTCAGGAGTGTGGATGAACAAGCTGGTGTCCAGTTCCGGAGTGATCGCTGCCAGCGTCTTCCTGACGCTCGCCGGTACGACCACCGCGACGGCGCAGGCCGACCCGCTCCCCGATCTGACGGTCACCACCGTGCTCGACGGACTCGCCAAGCCGTGGGATGCGGTGGTCGCGCCGGACGGAACGGTGCTGACGGGTGAACGCTCGGGACGGTTCGTGATCCGCGACGTCGGCGGTGCCACCCGCGAACTCGCCGCGGACCTCGACGACCTGTACGCGTCCGGCGAGACGGGCCTGATGGGCATAGCTCTCGCGACGGATTTCGCCGCATCCAGAACCATCTACACGTGCCAGGGTGTGCAGGGCGGCAGTAGTGGCGGTACCGGTAGCGCCGGAACCGGAAGTGCGGGAGGCGCGAGCGAGAACCACATCGCCGTGCTCTCGTGGACCGTGGACCCGGAGTGGACCGCTCTGACCCGCACCGGCACCCTCGTCGACGACATTCCCGTTGCCGACGGCGGTCGTCACGGTGGCTGCCGCATCCTGGCCCACCCCGACGGCACCCTGTACGTCGGCACCGGAGACACGGCGACGCCGACGGTTCCGCAGGATCGGAACTCATTGGGCGGCAAGGTGCTACATATCAATGCAGACGGCACCGCCGCACCCGACGCCCCGGATCGCATCTTCACTCTGGGACATCGGAACGTGCAAGGCCTGGCGATTCGACCCGGCACCGGTCAGATCTACGAGGTGGAGCAGGGCACGACCCGAGACGACGAGATGAACCTGCTGGTGCCCGGCGGCAACTACGGCTACCGCCCCGATCGACTCCCGTTCATCTACGACGAGTCGGTACCGATGACCGATCCGACCCGCGTGCCCGGTGCACTCGCCGCCGTGTGGAGCTCGGGTAGTCCCACCATCGCCACGCCCGGTCTGACCTTCGCGAACGGCGCGGGATGGGGTTCCTGGAACGGGGCCGCGGTGATCTCGAGTCAGCAGGGCGAGAAGCTGACGTTTCTGAAGCTGTCCGAGGACGGCACGGAATACGTCGACGAGGCCGACGCCCTGGTGGGTACGTACGGTCGACTGCGCTCGCTCACCAGCTTCGGCGACGACGGCGCATTCCTCCTGACCACCGACAACGGATCGGACGACAAGGTTCTGCTGGTCACCCCCGCTGCCGACTGATGTGCGGCCCCGAGGTCATCGAGACCGTTCACCGCAGAATCGGCCGTAGGGCGCTGTTCGGATCGTTGGGGGCCGCCGCGTTGACCGTTGCGACGGCCGGGGCGGCGCGCGCCGAACCCGTAGTCGGTTCGGCGATTCCGGCGGGCCGCCTGGTCGATCTGACCCACACCCTGAGCCCGACGTTTCCGGTGTGGCCGGGCAGCGAACCGTTCACGATGCGGCCGGTCGCCGCCTACGAACTGGGCGGGTTCCTGGTGAACGAACTCTCGTACTGGGAGCACACGGGAACGCACATCGATGCCCCGGCGCACCGCATTCGGGGCGGCGCGACGGCCGACATCCTGCCCCTGGAGGATCTGATCGCCCCGCTGGTGGTGGTTGACATCTCCGCCCGGGCCGCGTCCGACCCCGAGGCCGTGGTGACGAGCGAGGACATCGCGCAGTGGGAGCGCGAGCACGGCCGGATTCCGGACCGCGCGCTGGTGGTGATGCACAGTGGCTGGCAGAACAGGCTGGCCGAACGTGCGGCCCCCGGCTTCGGCGCGGACGCGGCGCAGCTGCTGGTACGCGAGCGGGGCATCGTCGGAATCGGAGTGGACACCCTGAGCCTCGACCGGATGAACGACCGCGAATACCCGGCTCACACAGCGGTTCTCGGGGCAGGCCGATACGGAGTCGAGGCACTGGCAAATCTGGACGCGGTGCCCCCGGCAGGGGCGACGGTCGTCGTCGGCGCTCCGAAGCACGCAGGCGCGACCGGCGGTCCCTGCCGGGTCTTCGCGGTAGTTCCCGGCTGAACCCGGCTACGCGTCAGTGCGCGTGACTGGGGTTCGCGGCCGGCTCTTCCTCGGTTCCGGCCCCGGGCTCACCGAGCATCGCAGCACCGACCAACGCCTCGGGCACTCCGAAGCCGTCGACGAGCAGTTCGGCGTGCGGACGCAGGGTGCGGCACCGCTCGTTGATGGCGCGGGTGACGGCCTTGGATCGCTCGGTGGACAGGTAGCGGTGTTCGATGAACCAGGCCTTGTCCGCCTCGATCACCGACAGCGCGTAGAGGTCGCAGACCTCGTCGAGCAGATCCTTGGTGGTGGGGTCCTCGCACGATTCGATGCCGGCGATGAATGCCTCGAAGATGATCCGATCGATGTGCGCGCTCGCGGCATGCAGAACGTGATCCTGCACCGCGTTGAACGCCTCGAACGGGCTGGTCTCCTTGGACTTGGACTGCAGCCGGCGGGCGACCGTGGAGAGCAGGTACTCCTCGCGATCCTCGAACATCTTGACCTGGGTGCCGCGGTTGAACAGCGAGCCCTCTTCCTCGTTGTCCTGACGCCGATCGAGGATGGTCTGCATGATCGCTTGGGCCGCAGTGCGTTTGACGACGCGGTCGCCCACCATGTCGGCGGCGAACTTGACCCATTCGACCGGGCTCATGGACTTGACGTCGTCGGCGTACGCGGTGAGCAGCTCCTTCGCGACCAGCTGCGTCAACACATGATTGTCGCCCTCGAACGTGGTGAACACGTCCGTGTCGGCCTTGAGCGAGATCAGCCGGTTCTCGGCCAGATAGCCTGCGCCGCCGCACGCTTCGCGTGCCTCCTGAATCGCGGCGGTGGCGTGCCAGGTGTTCGCCGCCTTGAGGCCGGCAGCCCTCGATTCGAGCTCGCGCTGCTCCTCGGCGTCGGGATTGTCCGAGGTCTGCAGCTCGTGCATCTTCGACACGAGCTCGTTCTGCGCGAACTGCAGGGCGTAGGACTTGGCGATGAGTGGGAACAGTCGACGCTGATGCACCAGGTAGTCCATGATCAGGACCTCCTGATCGGAATCGGGCGCGGAGAACTGCCTGCGCTGCAACGCGTATCGCGTCGCGATGTCGAGGGCGACACGGGCAGCCGCCGCGGCACTGCCGCCGACCGTGACACGTCCGCGGATCAACGTGCCGAGCATCGTGAAGAACCGTCGAGACTTGTTCTCGATCGGGGAGGAGTACGTACCGTCGTCGGACACGTCGGCGTACTTGTTGAGCAGATTGTCTCGCGGGATGCGGACGTGATCGAACATCAGGCGGCCGTTGTCGACTCCGGGAAGACCGCCCTTGTACTGGCAGTCCGAGGTGGTGACACCGGGCAGGTCGTCACCGTTCTCGTCGCGCAGTGGAACGAAGAAGCAGTGCACGCCGTGGCTCTCGGGCTCCTCGCCCGGGCCTGCGGTGATGAGTTGGGCGAACACCGCGGCGACCGTCGCCGTTTCGGCGGCACCACCGATGTAGTCCTTGCGCGAGGACGGCGTGGGGGAGTTGATGACGAACTCGTCGGTCTTCGGGTCGTACGTCGCTGTGGTCTCGAGCGACTGCACGTCACTGCCGTGTCCGGTCTCGGTCATGGCGAAACAGCCGAGCAGGTCGAGACTGATGATCTTGGGGACGTAGGCCTCGTGGTGGCGTTCGGTGCCGAGATTCTCGATGGCACCGCCGAACAACCCCCACTGGACGCCGGCCTTGACCATCAGCGACAGATCGCTCATCGCGAGCATCTCGATCATCGTCACCGCTGCACCGACATCACCGGTGCCGCCGTGTTCCTTCTTGAAGCCGTTGTCGGCAGCGCCTGCAGCGGCGAGAAGCTTGAGCTGTTCCATCGCCTTGGTGCGGGCGATGACGGTGTTCGGCGTGTAGTGCGGACGGAACTCGTCGCGGGCAAGCTGCCTGCGCGCCTCGTTCTTCACATCTCGCCAGCGGCCGTCCAGAGTGTTCCGAAGGTGATCCGTTGTGGTTGCCATACTCGACGGTAACCTTTTGCAGCCGCCCGTGAAGGCCGGAATCTCAGACCGGCCAGACGAATTCTTTCCACACCGCGCGGACGGTGCGCCAGAAGCCCGATTTCGCGTACGGACCGTCGTGGAACAGGGACGCGCAGTTGTCCTCCAGAGCCCTGTTCACCAGGGGGCTGAAGTCGGTGAACTCACCGACCAGGAACTCCTTGAAGCCCTCCGGCCACGCGTATTGGGCTGGTTCGTGTTGTGCCTCCACGACCGCGAGTGTAATGCAGCAGTAACACCGATGTTACAAATCCCACTCACTTCAGCAGTGCGAAAGCCTGCTGGGCGACGAGGAACGCGTAGCTGGACGGGATCGGATCGATCGCGTCGTCGGCCCGGAACTGCTCGGTGACGATCCAGTCCTGACCGGCGGCATCGGTGGCCAGGAACGCGCCCGCCAGATCGCCGGGAGCGCTGCCGCCCTTGAACCCCGAATACGGCCACAGCGCCGCGTCGAGCTGCACCCCCGGAGTGATCGCCAGGATGCGACGGTTCTCCTCGGCCGACTCACTCGTCGCCAGGTAACCCATCGCGGCACAGACGTCCTGCGCGTTGGCGAACCACTCGACCCCGTCGGCCGACGCCGGGTTGTCCAGGAAGTTCTCGAAGTCGATCTCGAGCGGCCTCGCGTCCGCCTGCGCCAGCAGCTCGGCCCGGGTGTCGGGGTCGGCCGCGGACCACTCGGCCCGCATGTTCGGATCGCCGAACCCGATGACGAAGAACTGCCGAGTGTCCATCATCGGCGTCATCACCGACGGATCGTGATGACCCATGACCAAGAGCTGGCGCTCGACCCGGTCGCGGCCGAGGCGATCCATCAACAGATCCGTTGCGGTGTTGTCGGACAACGAGATCATCTTCTCGGCCGCGTCGCGGACCGACACCTTCGTGCCGTCGGGCAGATTCTGCAGTTCGCCGGACGGCGCGCTCTTGGTGGCGTCGCGAACGGTGAGCTGCTCGTCCCATCGGACCGTGCCTGCCTCGATCTCGTCGGTGAGAGCGCCGAGGACGTACAGCTTGAACACCGACCCGAGGGGCAGCACCGAGTCCGCATCGGTGGAGTAGATCGACTCGCAGTCGCCGCCGTTGAGCCGTGACGCGCTGTAGGAGTAGTTCGGAGCCACCTTCGACAGTGCCGCGTCGAGATCGTCGAACGACGAGATCGTCGGAAGGTCCGGCCGGGCCAGGAAGCCGTCGAGCTTGCCGTCCGCATCGATCGACGTCGTGATCGTGGCCGGGATGCCTGCGGTGGTGAAACGCAGAACGCCGGAATCGGGACCGGCCTCGAACCCCATGGCCACGTTCGGAGCGCCTGCGCGCAGCTGTTCGAGTGGCCCGGCGAGACCACCCAGCGGAGCGACAGCCTCGGCCAGCTCGGGTCCGGTGACGGCGTCGACCTCGGCGGGGTCGGGTGCCTCCTCGGCGTTGATCCATCGCAGGATGCGTTCGTTGAGGGCACCGACGGGGGTGGAGGTGTCGACGGCGAAGTCCGGAACGGTCGTGGTGGGCACGGGCGCTGCGGCCGTGCCCCCGCAGGCGGCAAGCGTCAGCGTTGCGGCCACGACCACCCCCACGAGTCTCGTCACGGTCCGCGTCGTCATGCTGCGATGCTAATGGATTCGGACATTTCGCCACCTCGCCAGTCTCGGGACGGCCGGTCGGGTGCTGTGGCAGTGTGCTCTGGCGTGCTGACTTCCGAAGACGTCCGTCGACTCGACTCCGACCATCTCTGGCACCCCTACAGCCGGTTTCCGGCGAGTGCGACCCCGCTGGTGGTCGACAGTGCGTCGGGCGTGCGGCTGACGTTGGCCGACGGTCGGCAGCTCATCGACGGCATGAGTTCGTGGTGGGCGGCGGTGCACGGCTACCGCCATCCGGTGCTCGACGCCGCCGCGCACGATCAGCTGGGCCGGATGAGCCACGTCATGTTCGGCGGACTGACACACGCTCCGGCGGCCAGGTTGGCCGAGTTGCTGGTCGACATCACCCCCGCCGGGCTCGACAAGGTGTTCCTCGCCGATTCCGGCTCGGTCTCGGTCGAGGTCGCGGTGAAGATGGCGCTGCAGTACTGGCGTGGGCGCGGCGAGAACGGCCGCACGCGGCTGTTGACCTGGCGCGGCGGGTACCACGGAGACACCTTCGCTCCGATGAGCGTGTGCGACCCGGACGGCGGGATGCACACGCTGTGGACCGATGTTTTGGCGAAGCAGGTGTTCGCTCCGGCCCCGCCCGTGGCGTTCGACGCCGACTACGTCGCCGAATTCGAGAAGATACTCGGTGAACACGCGAGCGAACTGGCGGCGATCATCGTCGAGCCGATAGTGCAGGGCGCCGGTGGAATGCGGTTCCACGACCCGCGCTACCTCGTGGAACTACGCCGCCTGGCCGACGAGTACGGCCTCCTGCTGATCTTCGACGAGATCGCCACCGGCTTCGGCCGAACCGGGGAGTTGTTCGCAGCCGACCACGCCGGTGTCGCGCCCGACATCATGTGCATCGGCAAGGCGTTGACCGGCGGATATCTGACCCTGGCGGCCACGCTGTGCACCACCGAGGTGGCCGAGACGGTCTCGGCCGGCGAGGCCGGCGGCCTGATGCACGGGCCGACGTTCATGGGCAATCCGCTCGCGTGCGCGATCGCGGTGGCCTCGGTGGATCTGTTGCTCTCGCGTGACTGGCGCGCCGAGGTCGCGGCTCTGGCATCGGGACTGGCCGCCGGCCTCGCGCCGGCCCGGTCGCTGTCGGGAGTCGACGATGTTCGCGTTCTCGGCGGCATCGGCGTCGTCGAGATGCACAGTCCGGTGGACATGGCACGGGCCACGGCAGCGGCCGTCGACGCGGGAGTGTGGCTGCGGCCGTTCGGGCGTCTGGTGTACGCGATGCCGCCGTTCATCTGTACCGATGCGGAGGTGGCTACCATCGCCGAAGCCCTGGTGGCGGTGGCGCGCGACCATACTTGAACGGCGTTCAAGTATGGTGCTGCCATGACCGCTCTGGACTGGCTCGACGCCACCGCGCACGCCCGACGCGAGGACGGTCTCGAGCGCATCGTGATCGCCCGCACCGCCGAGGACGACATCCTCGATCTGGCGTCGAACGACTACCTCGGACTGTCCAGGCATCCGGCCGTCATCGACGGAGCCTGCGCCGCTGTGCGCCGATGGGGCGGCGGGTCCACCGGATCGCGGCTGGTCACCGGGACGACGACCGCACACGAGCGCCTCGAGGAGGATCTCGCGGAGTTCGTCGGAGCCGAGGCCGGACTGGTGTTCTCCTCCGGTTACACCGCCAATCTCGGGATCGTGACGGCACTGGCGGGCCGAGACGCGCTGGTGATCTCCGATGCCGCGTCGCACGCCTCGCTCATCGACGCCTGCCGCCTGTCGCGGGCCCGGGTGGCCGTCGCTCGGCATTGCGATACCGGCCACGTCGACCAGCTGTTGCGCGAGCGTCGCGAACAGCGGGCCCTCGTGGTGACCGATTCGGTGTTCAGCGCCGACGGCGATCTCGCGCCTCTGGCCGAGCTGTACGCGGTGTGCCGGAGACGGAACGCGGTGCTCGTCGTCGACGAGGCGCACGGATTGGGTGTACGCGGGGACGGTGGCAGGGGAGCCGTCCACGAAGCAGGCCTCGCCGGAGCGCCGGACCTGGTGATCACCGCAACGCTGTCCAAGGCCCTCGGATCGCAGGGTGGAGTGGTGCTCGGGCCGGCAGCGGTGCGCACGCAGGTGATGCACGGTGCACGCACGTTCGTGTTCGACACCGGACTCGCACCCGCCTCCGTCGGAGCGGCGTCGGCCGCGCTGACCGTCCTGCGGGGCGAACCCGACCGGGTGCACTCGATCGGTATACGTGCAACACAACTTGCCGCCGCAGCAGGCGTCGAACCGACGACATCGGCGGTCGTTCCGGTGATCATGGGCGACGCACAGCGGGCAGTGCGCGCGGCGGCGGACTGCCTCGAGCTCGGCGTCCGCGTCGGATGCTTCCGGCCGCCGTCGGTTCCGGCCGGCGGTTCTCGACTGCGACTGACCGCGCGCGCCGATCTCACCGACACCGACATCGATCGTGCCGCGTCGGTCCTCGCGGCGGTGTCGAATGCGGCGGTTGTGTGGTGACGGTTCTGCTGGTGACCGGAACGTCGACCGGAGTCGGCAAGACCGTGATCACCGCGGCACTCGCGGCGGCAGCGCGGGCAGGCGGGCGGTCCGTCGCTGTGTGCAAGCCGGCGCAGACCGGCGTCGGAGACGGTTACCCTGACGAAGCCGATATCGATGTGGTGCAACGCCTTTCGGGCGTTCGGGGAGTGGAGCTGGCGCGGTATCCCGAGCCGCTGGCCCCGGACGTCGCGGCCCGCCGATCGGGTCGGCCGATGCTCGAACTCGACGCTGTGATCGGAGCCGTGCGCGAGCTCGACGCAGCCAACGACCTCGTGCTGGTCGAAGGCGCAGGGGGAGTGGCGGTGCGTTTGGGCGCAGGAGGGTTCACCGTGCTCGACGTCGCCAAGGCCATGTCTGCGCCGATCGTGATCGTGGCCGGTGCGGAGCTGGGAACGCTCAACCACAGTGCTCTGACCGTTGCGGCAGCGCGGGCGGCCGGCGTCGACTGCGCAGGTCTGGTGATCGGGTCGTGGCCCGCCGCACCGAGCCTGGCCGCGCGGGTCAACCTCGACGAGCTGCCGCTCGTGACGGGTGTCGGGCTCATCGCGTGTATCCCGGAGGAGGCGGGTCTGCTCCCGTTGCGCGCTTTCGAAGCCGTGGCGGTCGGTGCCTTAGGTGAGTTTGTCGAGTCTTTACTCGGGTACCCGGCATAGATCGACTGCCGGTCCGGCAGTCGAGAACATGGGAGTCCGCCAATGAGCACCACCGTATGGATCATCGTCGCAGTAGTAGTCGTACTCGTCGTCGTTGCCCTCGCCGTCGTCGTCGCACGCAAGGGCAAGGAACGTAAGAGGTTGGAAGCGAACGAGATTCGCGAAAAGGCAGCCAACGACGCAGCAATCGTCGAAGAGCGTGAACTGCTGGCGAGGGAAAGCGAGGCCAAGGCACGCCGGGCCCGGGCAGAAGCGGATGTCAAAGCAGCCGAGGCCGACAAGCTCGCGCAGCAGGCTCAGTCACATCAGGGTGTTGCGGCGAAGTCGCGCGATGAGCTGGACGCCGAATTCGCTCGCGCGAACGAACTCGATCCGGACGTCGATCACCGATCGGGTGCCGAGGCCGCACACACGGACAACGACGGCCGGTCGGATGATCACGATCGAGCGCATCACCGCGGGGCAGACGTCGGCGAGACCTTCCCCGGCCGGCACGACTCCGGGACACGAAACGCCGCTGATCGTGATGCCGCCACGCACACCAGCGCCGACCCGCGTAGCACCGGGGAGAAGGTTCGCGACACCGTCGACCCACGCACGGACAACGGACACCACCGCACGAACTGACCGGTAGAAGCTGCTGCCGTCCGGGGCGAGCCCGGCACGATCGGTACTAGCCGGTCGAATTGTGCGGTAATTCGAGTTCGACGACGTCGTGCTCGCCGAGGTCCGGTCGCTCGTTGGTGATCTTGGCCTTGGCGTAGGCCAACAGGTTCGAGACCTTCGACCCAGGGGTGGACCAGTACTCGGCTCCCTCAGCGGCCACGTGGATCAGGTCGACCTCGCGCGAATCGGGGTTCTTCTCGAACCACGCGGCCGCTCGGGTGTTCCACAGTTCCTCGGCCTTGGTGGTGTTGTCGACCACCGCGGCCGTACCGGACAACGACACCCAGCCCTCGCCGGACTGGAACGAGACGTTGACGGTCGGGTTCGCCGCGATGTCGCTCACCTTCCGCGAATCGTGAGCGGCGAAGAACCACAGGTCGCCGTCGAACTCGGCTTCCTGCAGCGCCATCGGGCGCGAGATGAGGTGACCGTCTCGGCCGACGGTGGTGAACATGCAGAGCCCGGCTTCGGACATCAATTCGGCGACTTTGCTGACGCCATCGGTGTTGGTCATCGGCACCGACTACCCGGCGCACTCGCCGTTCAACCACCGAAACAGGCCGATCCCCCGCTTTCCGGATTATTACGCCCTGTAGTTGGTGATTTCACCGAACCTGGGACACTGGAAGTCGTGACTGTTTCCCCCGGCAACGACGCCCCCGTATCGGCCCAACTCTTCGCCCGCGCGAGCGCGGTCATTCCCGGCGGCGTCAACTCGCCGGTACGTGCCTTCGCGTCGGTCGGCGGAACGCCCCGCTTCATCACGCAGGCCAGCGGATACACCATGACCGACGCCGACGGAAACTCCTACGTCGACCTCATCTCGTCCTGGGGTCCGATGATCCACGGACACGCCCACCCGGCCATCGTCGAAGCCGTCCAGAAGGCAGCCGCGACCGGCCTGTCGTTCGGCGCACCCACGCTCCGCGAAATCGAACTCGCCGAGGAAATCGTGCGTCGCGTCGGCCCCGTCGACCAGGTTCGTCTTGTGAATTCGGGCACAGAGGCCACCATGAGCGCCGTGCGTCTGGCTCGCGGCTTCACCGGCCGCACCAAGATCGTCAAGTTCTCGGGCTGCTACCACGGCCACGTCGATGCCCTCCTGGCCGACGCGGGCTCGGGGCTCGCCACGCTCGGACTGCCGACCTCGCCCGGCGTCACCGGCGCACAGGCGTCGGACACCATCGTCGTTCCCTACAACGACCTCGCCGCCGTCACCGCGGCCTTCGAGGCCAACCCGGGCCAGATCGCGTGCATCATCACCGAGGCAGCCGCAGGCAACATGGGCGCCATCCCTCCGGTCACCGGCTTCAACGAGGGACTGCGCCGCCTCGCGACCGAGCACGGCGCACTGCTGATCATGGACGAAGTGATGACCGGCTTCCGCGTCAGCGCATCCGGCTGGTACGGCATCGACGGAATCGCAGGCGACCTCTACACCTTCGGCAAGGTCATGTCCGGCGGATTGCCGGCCGCGGCATTCGGCGGTCGAGCGGACGTGATGGCCTATCTCGCGCCCGCCGGACCGGTGTACCAGGCAGGCACGCTCAGCGGTAACCCCGTCGCCGTCGCGGCCGGACTGACCAGTCTGCAACTGGCCGACGCAGCCGTCTACGAGAAGCTGCAGACCAACTCGCAGCGACTCGGAACACTGCTCGGCGACGCCCTCACCGCCGAAGGCGTCACCCATCACGTGCAGTTCGCGGGCACTATGGTGAGTGTGTTCTTCGCCGATGGACCCGTCACCGACTACGCGCAGGCCAAGGCCGCGCAGACGTGGCGATATCCGGCGTTCTTCCACGCCTTCCTCTCCCGCGGGGTGTACCCGCCGCCGAGTGCATTCGAGGCCTGGTTCGTCTCCGCTGCCCTCGACGACCGAGCCTTCGAGATCATCGCCGACGCGGCCCCGGCCGCCGCGAAAGCCGCAGCTGCCGCCACCGCAACGAACTGATTCACCACCCGACTAGCGAGAAACAGGACCCCGACGTGACCGAGGCCCCCGCAACACATCCGCACTCGACGACGCGCACCATCGTGCACGTCCTCCGGCACGGCGAGGTGCACAACCCCAAGGGCATCCTGTACGGGCGGTTGCCGGGCTTCAAGCTGTCGGTGACCGGCCAGTCGCAGGCCAAGGCAGTGGCCGATGCGCTCGCAGGCCACGACATCACCCACGTCGTGGCATCACCTCTGCTGCGCGCGCAGCAGACCGCCGCGCCGATCGCAGCGGCCCACGGTCTGTCGATCGCCGAGGACGAGAACCTCATCGAAGCAGGCAACGAATTCGAGGGCCTCCGCGTGGCCGTCGGTGACGGTGCCCTGCGCCGACCACGGCACTGGTGGAAGCTGCGCGACCCGTTCACCCCCTCCTGGGGCGAGCCGTACCTGCAGATCGCGCACCGCATGCTCGCCGCCGTCAACGCGGCCCGCGTCGAAGCCGTCGGGCACGAGGCCGTGTGCGTAAGCCACCAGCTCCCGGTGTGGACGCTGCGCCGGTTCCTGCAGGGCGACCGGCTCTGGCACGACCCGCGCAATCGTCAGTGCGGGCTCGCGTCGCTGACCTCGCTCGTCTACGAGGGCGATCAGCTCGTTGACCTCGTCTACTCCGAGCCCGCGGGAGCATCCGATCCGAGGATCACCGGTGCGTAGATTTTTCCTCGCCGTCTGTGCAGCGTCTGCCATCGCTCTTGTCGCAGGATGCTCGACCGGCACCGACGCGGTGGCGCAGGGCGGCACTTTCCAGTTCGTCTCACCCGGCGGGCAGACCGACATCTTCTACGAGCCCGACGAACGCGGCACCATCGGCGAACTGTCCGGGCCGGATCTGATGACCGAGGGCAAGACGACCTCGTTGTCGGACTACGACGGTGACGTCGTGGTTCTGAACGTCTGGGGCCAATGGTGCGGACCGTGCCGCGGTGAGGCCGACGACCTCGAAGACGTCTACGAGGCCACCAAGTCCCTCGGCGTCGAGTTCCTCGGCATCAACGTGCGCGACGAGTCGCAGACCGCCGCACAGGACTTCGTGGTCAGCAACAACGTCAGCTACTCCTCGATCTACGACCCGCCCATGCGCACCCTGACCGCGCTCGGCGGCGTCCCCACCTCCGTCATTCCGACGACCGTCGTGCTCGACCGGCAGCACCGCGTCGCAGCAGTGTTCCTGCGTGAGCTGCTCGCCGAGGACCTGCAACCCGTCGTCGAACGCGTGGCAGCCGAGGAGCCAGTGCAGCAGTGAACGTGACTCACCTGGCCGGGATCGGCGCGAGTTTCCAGGAAGCTGCGGCCTCCGGGCCACTGATCCTGGCCCTCGGGGCCTGCGTGCTGGCCGGGCTCGTCTCCTTCGCGTCGCCCTGCGTGGTGCCCCTGGTGCCCGGCTACCTGTCGTACCTCGCCGGAGTTGTCGGAGCCGACGCTCCGGCCGTCAGCGCCGACGAGGCAGCTGTGCAGACGAAGGTGCGCAGCGGTCGATTGCGCGTCGCCGGGGCGGCGGGATTGTTCGTTCTCGGATTCACCGTCGTCTTCGTTCTCGCCACCGCGTCGGTGTTCGGAGCGATCTCCGTCCTGGCGATCAACCGCGAACTGCTCATGCGGATCGGCGGCGTCGTCACCATCGCCATGGGCCTGGTATTCGTCGGACTGATCCCGGCCCTGCAGCGCGATGTGCGCTTCGAGCCGAAACAGATCGGCTCACTGGCCGGAGCACCGCTGCTCGGCGGCGTCTTCGCACTCGGATGGACCCCGTGCCTCGGGCCGACGCTCGCGGGCGTCATCTCGTTGGCCGCAGGTACCGACGGTACGACGGCAGCGCGCGGCGTCGTCCTGATCGTGGCGTACTGCCTCGGTCTCGGCTTACCGTTCGTGATCCTCGCGTTCGGTTCGGTCAGCGCGCTGCGAGGCGTCGGCTGGCTACGTACACATGCACGACAGATACAGGTGTTCGGCGGAATCATGTTGATAGCAGTAGGAATTGCACTGGTCACCGGTGCCTGGGATCAGTTCGTCGGCTGGGTGCGCGACGCCTTCGTCTCCGATGTGGTGTTGCCGATATGACCGCCGACACCGAAGAGCGCACCGAAGCGTCGCCGCCGCACAAGCAATCGGTGCTGGGCAGGGGAGTGGCCCTGGTTCGCAACACCTGGCGCGGCCTGACCAGCATGCGCACCGCGCTGGTTCTGCTGTTCCTACTTGCCTTCGCCGCTGTGCCCGGTGCCCTGGTGCCGCAGCGCAGCCTCAACGCGGGCAAGGTCGACGAGTACATCGCCAACCGCCCGACCCTCGGCCCGATCATGGACAAGCTGGAACTGTTCGACGTCTTCGGCAGCTTCTGGTTCACCGCGATCTACGCACTGTTGTTCATCTCGCTGATCGGCTGCATCCTGCCGCGCTGCATCGAGCACGCGAAGCAACTGCGCACCAAGCCGGTTCGCGCGCCCCGTAACCTCTCCCGCCTGCCGCACCACACCCGCTACGACGTCGACGGAACGCCGGAGGAGATCGCCGCACAGGTGCGCACTCAGTTGCGCGGTTGGCGCGTCGCCCAGAGAACCGAGGACAGCGGAGCAGTGACGCTGTCGGCGGAGAAGGGCTACGTCCGCGAACTCGGCAACCTCGTCTTCCACCTCTCCCTCGTCGGACTGCTCGCCGCCATCGCCATGGGCAAGCTGCTCGGCTACGAGGGCAACCGCATCGTCATCGCCGACGACGGCCCGGGCTTCTGCACCTCGACCCCGGCGAACTACGACTCGTTCCGCGCAGGCAACCTCGTCGACGGCACCGACCTCGAGCCACTGTGCGTGCGCGTCAAGGACTTCACCGCCGACTACCTCGACACCGGCCAGGCCGAGATGTTCACCTCCAACATCGAGTACCAGGCGGGCCAGGACCTCACGAACAACGTCTGGCGCGACGACCAACTTCAGGTCAACCACCCGCTGCGCGTCGCTGGGGACCGCGTCTACCTGCAAGGGCACGGCTACGCACCCACCTTCACCGTGACGTTCCCCAACGGCGAAACCCGCACCGACACCATCCAATGGCAGCCGACGGACGCCACGACCTTCCTCTCCAGCGGAGTGCTGCGCGTCGACCCGCCCGGCGGCCTGTATCCCGACCCTCTCGACCGGCGCAAGAATCAGATCGCCATCGAGGGTCTGTTCGCGCCGACGGCGTCGTTCCACGGCAGCCTGCTGTCGTCGAGCTTCCCCGCCATGAACGACCCCGCCGTCGCCATCGACATCTACAAGGGCGACACCGGACTCGACACCGGACTGCCACAGTCCATCTTCTCGCTCGATCAGGAAATGATCGCCCAGGGCAGACTCGTGAAGCAGGACCGCGTCAACCTGATGCCGGGAGAATCCGCGACCCTCAGCGACGGAACGATCGTCACGTTCGACGGAGCGAAGGAATTCGTCAACCTTCAGGTCTCGCACGACCCGGCTCAGACCTGGGTACTCGTCTTCGCGCTCACGATGATGGGCGGACTGCTCGTCTCACTGGTGATCAAACGTCGCAGAATCTGGGTCCGACTCACCGCCGACGCCCAGGCACGACGTACTGTAGTAGACCTCGGCGGACTTGCACGCACCGATCAGGCGGGGTGGGGCGAAGAGTTCGACCGCCTGTGCACCCGCCTGCTCGGCGATACCTCGAAACAGGAGAACTGACCGATGCCGATCAACGAGACCCTCTCGCAGTACAGCGACTGGTCCTTCGAATCAGCGTTCACCATCTACGTGCTCGCATTCGTCCTGCTCATCGCCCAGTACGCCTCCGCCAAGGCGACGGCAGTACAAGCCAAGGAACTCGTCGGTGCCGGTGCCCCCATTGCCGACAGCCGACCCGGACGCGTCGTCGAAACACCGAAGCGACCGCTGTCCGAACGACTCGCAGGCATGGGCTTCGCGTTGCTCGCCCCAGCCCTCGCCCTGCACGTCGCCTCGGTGGTACTCCGCGGCTTCGCCACCCACCGCTTCCCGCTCGGCAACATGTACGAGTTCGTCACCATGGCCACGGCAGCCGCCGCCCTCACCTCGGTGATCGTGCTGCGCAAGAAGACGATGCGCCCGATGCTCGTGTTCGTCCTCGCGCCCATCATCGTGCTGATGTTCTTCGCCGCCACCAAGCTCTACGCCGACGCCGCACCGGTCGTCCCCGCTCTGCGCTCGTACTGGCTGCCCATCCACGTCACCATCGTCAGCGTCGGAAGCGGCATCCTGCTGGTCTCCGGCGTCGCGAGCCTGCTGTTCCTGCTCCGCATCAAGCAGCCCCTGGGAGAGGAAAGCGTCGGGTTCTGGGGCAAATTCGCCTCCAAGCTGCCCGACGCCCAAGCTCTCGACCGACTCGCCTACAAGACGACGATCGTCGCCTTCCCGCTCTTCGGAGCAGGCGTCATCCTCGGCGCAATCTGGGCCGAAGCCGCATGGGGACGTTTCTGGGGCTGGGACCCCAAAGAGACCATGTCGTTCATCACCTGGATCATCTACGCCGCCTACCTGCACGCCCGCGCCACCTCCGGATGGCGCAACACCCGCGCAGCGTGGATCAACATCGCCGGATTCACCGCCATGCTCTTCAACCTCTTCATCATCAACATGGTGGTCTCGGGACTGCACAGCTACGCGGGACTGAACTGACCTTCGCTCGTTCCACAGCCTCCACGCTGGACCTCCAGCTGGTAGCGTCCGATCCGGCTCGATGGGGGACACATCCGAGCTCGGATCTTCGATGTGGGACGCGAACTGGGGGGAATCGGTCATGGCCGATCGGCACGAGGACAACTGGCAACCCGTCCGGCCACTGGACGACGATGTACCGGAAGATCATGCAGCGCCGCCCACGGGGTCCGAACCGATCGCCGTCGCAGCGACGACGGAGGCCACACCCACACCGCCGCGCGAGCCCTTTCGATCGACCCCCATCACCATGCCGCCCGAAAGCATCTCGAACCCGCCCGCGCCGCAACCCGAGACCGCGCCGACACCTCCGCCGAATCCTGCACCGCGCGCTTCCCGACCGAAAGACCTGTCTGGGCCGGTAGAAGGTGACGGCAAGGATGCCGGGGTCGCCGCGACCCCGGCCGAGGAAGGCAAGACCGCGACGGCAACACCGACGACACCGGTGCAAGCGCCGAAGGCTCCCGTGGCGCCGACCGTGAAACCGACTCCTCCACACACGCCCCCCGAGGCGAGCCCGCCCGTCGCGTCGGCACCACCCCCGCCGCAGGGTCCGATGCCGTCAGGCCCGGTGCCTTCGGGCCCGTTGCCTTCGGGCCCGTTGCCTCAGAACTCGACTCCGCAGAACTGGGCTGCTCAGAACTCGGCTCCGCAGAACTGGGCTGCTCAGAATTCGGTGCCTCAGAACTGGGCCCCTCAGAACCCGGGGCCCCAGAACCAGTGGGCTTCGCAAAATCAGTTGGCTCCGCAGAATCAGGCTGGGCCGCAACACAATTGGGCACCGCAGAACCACGGCGATCCGCAGGAGCACTCGGTGGCGGGGGGTCAGTGGCATACCCAGAATCAGTGGAACCCTCAGACGCAATGGGGACCTCAGCCCGGCCAGTGGCCCGGTCGGCAACATCCGAATCAGCCGCATCCTGGTCAGCCACAGCAGCTCAGGCAAGCCCCGGGTGATGCGATGGTGGTCGCACCGGCACCGGCACCGGCGGCCTTCGACCAGAGTCGGTCGGCGGAGCAGCCGGTCTCCTCACTCGATCTGGGCAGTTCGTTGCTCGTCCGATCGGGGAATGCGCCGCCGCTGGGAGGGTGGCGTCGGGCGTTGTATCTGATGACGGGTGGTCGTGTGGATGTCGGAAACAGTGCCGCCCAGCAGCGACGCTCGGCCCTGACCGCGCAGGTGGATCGGCCTCTTGTCGGATGCCATCGCGTCGCGGTGCTGTCGCTGAAGGGCGGTGTCGGCAAGACCACGACGACGGCCACCCTCGGCTCGACTTTCGCCGAGATTCGAGGTGATCGGGTGATCGCGATCGACGCCAACCCCGATCGCGGAACGCTGGGTCAGAAGGTGCCGCTCGAGACGACCTCCACCGTCCGTAATCTGTTGCGCGACATACATTCTCTGGACCGCTACAGCGACGTGAGGGCATACACGTCGCAAAACGTGCATCGACTGGAGGTGTTGGCATCCGATTCGGATCCGGCAGCCTCGGAGGCATTCAGCGGTGAGGATTACGATCGCGCGGTGTCGCTGTTGGAGAAGTTCTACAGCATCGTCATCACCGATTGCGGCACCGGTCTGATGCACTCGGCCATGGAACGAATTCTCGAGGGAGCCGACACTCTGGTGGTGGTCAGCTCGGGGTCGGTGGATGGTGTGCGCAGCGCGTCGGCAACGCTGGATTGGCTCGATGCGCACGGCTACCGGGAGCTGGTCGCCACATCGGTTGCGGTCGTCAACGGCGTTCGGCAGAGGGCCGGAAAGGTCGACCTGCAGAAAGTCGTCGAACACTTCGAGCAGCGTTGCGCTCGGGTTCGCACGATCCCGTTCGACCCGCATCTCGAGGAGGGGGCGGAAATCGAACTCGATCGTCTTCGTGGGCGCACACGAAAGGCACTGCTGGAAGTCGCGGCGGCGGTAGCGGCGGGATTCCCCGACGCGCCCACCGCTGCCCAACGCAACTGAGAACCACCGGACCTATTCGCTGGGTTCGGTGCCGGCCTCGGTTCCGTCTTTCCCTCCGCGGCGAGCCTCACGGTTGATCCGCCACAGAAAATCGGGATCGTCATCGGGTCCCACAGTGCGGGTGGGTGGAGCCTGCGTACTGGGTCCGAATGCCTTCCAGAACAGCACGATTACTGCCACCAAGCCGATCAACGCCAAAAGATAGATCACGACGCACCTCCTACTACGAGAGTAGCTGTGATGCAACCACCTCCGCACCCGTCGAGCGTCGAAGATTCCTGAGAATGTTCGATGAGTTCGTACGGGTGCGGATACTGCGGGTGGATCGGCCCCAGAGCCAGCCGATCAGTGGTGTGTGCCGGCTTCCGTCGTCAGTGAGGTCAGCAACTGCATGACCTCGGTCTCGCGGAATCGACGGTGCCCGCCCGGAGTGCGGAGGGATCCGAGGCGGCCGGCATGTGCCCAGCGCGTCACTGTCTTGGGGTCGACGTGGAAAAGCGCGGCTACCTGACCCGGAGTGAGCAGTGAGTCCTGAGCCTTGTGAAATGTGGGTGCGCTCATCTTGTCGTGTCCTCCTACGATGCGGTTCGGTGCATATGCGTCGAACCGGAGATATCGGTCTGCTGCGTTCGATCCCCATGGTTGCACTCGAACCCCTAGGTACTCGACTGATACAAGGTTGGTAAAGGGGAGGTAATGGACAAATCGGTCATGCTGGGGGTGGGTCGGAGTGGCTGCCGAGCCCGGTAGATTGGGACCCGTGAGCGACGCGACGAATGCCGAGAGCAACGATTCAACCAGCGGAAATGCCGCGCCAGAAAGGTCGGCGAAGAAGTCACTCGCCGTCAACCTCGGTGTCTACACCTTCGCGCGACTGGCGCTCGTCGTCGTGATCGCGGCCGTCATCGTCGGCGTCGGTTTACTCTTCGGCGTCGAGGTCCCGGTACTCGTGGCCGCGATTTTCTCGGTGCTGATCTCACTACCTCTCTCGCTGCTCCTGTTCAAGAACATGCGCATCCGCGTCAACGAGTCCATCGCAGCCGTCGACGAGGACAGGCGCGCCGCGCGCGCGGACCTGCAGTCGAAGCTGCGCGGTGAAGACGGCAAGAAGTGACCAGGTCGGTCGATCATTCGGGATCCCGGGAGTGGGTCGACAACGCGGTCCGGTTGATCGAGGCCGATTCCCAGCGCAGCGCCGACACGCACCTGCTGCGATACCCCCTCCCCGCGGCCTGGGGAATCTCGCTGTATCTGAAAGACGAGTCGACGCACATCACCGGCAGCCTGAAGCATCGGCTGGCTCGGTCGCTCTTCCTGTACGCGATCTGCAACGGCTGGGTCACCGAACGCACCACGGTGATCGAGGCCTCGTCGGGCTCCACTGCCGTCAGTGAAGCGTATTTCGCCGGACTGCTCGGACTGAAGTTCGTCGCCGTGATGCCACGCAGTACCAGTCCCGCCAAAGTCGCACTCATCGAGTCTCACGGCGGAAGATGTCACTTCGTCGACAAGCCCGGTGAGATGTACACCGAAGCGCATCGACTCGCGGCCGAGCCCGACAGTCACTACATGGACCAGTTCACGCACGCCGAACGAGCCACCGACTGGCGCGGAAACAACAACATCGCCGAGTCCATCTTCGACCAACTTCGGCTCGAGGAGTGCCCCATTCCCGACTGGGTGGTCGTCGGTGCGGGGACCGGAGGGACCAGTGCCACCATCGGCCGCTACATCCGATATCGAAGGCATGCAACGCAACTGGCCGTGGTCGACCCCGAGAACTCCGCGTTCATCGGCGGCTACGAGTCGGGAGACGCGGGCTACGAAACAGGGCAGTCTTCACGCATCGAGGGCATCGGTCGACCGCGCGTCGAACCCTCGTTCGTCGGCCAGGTGATCGATCGAATGATCGCAGTACCCGACGCCGCCTCCGTGGCCGCCGCACGATTCACCTCGGACGCACTCGGCAAACGAGTGGGCGGATCGACGGGCACCAACATCTGGGGTGCGTTCGGATTGATCGCGGAAATGATCGCCGCCGGCCGCAGTGGGAGCGTGGTGACACTGCTGTGCGACGGCGGAGATCGGTATTCGCAAACCTATTTCGACGACACATGGGTCTCGAACCAGGGCATGGATCTCGACGAACCAACAGCAGCGCTCGAACAGTTCGTTCGTACCGGGGTGCTCTGAGCGGACCTACTTGCTCACCGCCATCGATGCCGCTGCAGTTGCGGCAGACACCGCGGCGACCGCCGGCCAGGCACCGATCTTCTTGGCCAGCGGGTGCGAGGCACCGAACGCGACGAGGTAGGTCCCGAGCAAGGCGCCGGCACGGACCGAACCCGAGGATCTCTGCCAACGGGTCGTGCATACCACCCCGACGGCTGCGAGCACCGCTCCGCCGAGCTGACGATTGTGAGACTGCCGGGCAACGGCGAAGCCGCCGAGCAGACCGCCGGCAGCGAGCGCAGAAGTGGCAAGCGAGCGGCGAGTGTCGTTGGTGGACATGGCCATCACCCTAGCCGCGCCTGCACTCGGAGGCTTCTCGCCAGGTGGTCTCGTTGCTCGATCACCAAGCGCCGCAGGGCAGCCGGTGCCCACTCGTGCTCGGCGAGCCAGCTGTCCGCGGCCTCCGTCGACGACTGCTGCGGGAACAGACGGACCACGATTCGCCTGGCGATCTCGATGCTGCGCGAGGTCCACAACGAGGAGATGGTCTCGAAGTAACGATTGCCGTAGGGCTGGGTCAGATCCGGTCGGTGCCCGGCCCCGAAACCGGTGATGAAGGCGTCGAGAACGTCGTTGGACGCATCGTCGCGCTCGGTGATGGCAGTCCACGCCCTCGCCTTGACCTCGGCATCGGGTATCGCCGTCGACGCCGCGGTGTGTGCGGTGCGTCCCGACAAGGTGTTGTCGGTGGCCAGCTCGGCGTCGAGCTCGGCTGCGGTCGCGTTCCCGGTTGCGGCCAGGGCCAACCAGAACGACCAGCGCTGATCGGGATCGAGACGTAGACCTGGCACCGTCGCTGTGCCGTCGAGAAGTGCGCGCAGTTCGGCAGCGCGGGAACCGTCGAGTTGGGCGGCGGCCGCGGTGGCTCGCCCCCACACCAACTGGGCGTCGCTCCCCGGCTCGCTCGCGTGCAGTTGCGTCCACGACGCCTCGAGCCACTGCCGGGTCGGTTCGTCCCGTCGGTCCTCCGGGAGGTAGTGCTCGAGGGCGTACGCCACGTTCGCGGTGACCGCCGACAGAAGGCCGATCTTGGGCTCGTTGGGCGCGAATCTGGTTGCGATGTCGATGTATTCGAGTGCGGACATCTCGGCGTCGCGGGTGGAGTTCCACAGCGCCGACCACACCAGGCCCCGGGCGAGGGGATCGACGATGCGATCGAGGTGGTTCCGCACGGTGGTGATCGAGCGCTCGTCGAATCGGATCTTGGCGTACGTCAGGTCGTCGTCGTTGAGCAGCACCAGTGCGGCATCGGGAAAGTCGACCGGCGTTCGTGCATCGGTGATGTCGAGTTCTCGGCGGTGCGTTCTCGTCAAATTCCCCGCCTCGTCGAGATCGTAGAGCCCGACGGCGATTCGGTGAGGCCGCGGTTCTGTCTGCTCGACGGCATCGCCGGTGTAGCTGAGCGTCGAGACGCCGGTGGTCTGCAGCCATGCTGCAGCCCAGGTATCGAGGTCGCGTCCGCTCGCTGCGGACATCTCGCTCAGTAAATCCGTCAGCGTGGTGTTGCCGAAAGCGTGGGTGCGAAAGTAGTTGCGGGAAGCGGCGAAGAAGGCATCTGCACCCACGAAGGCTCCGAGTTGTTTGAGGACGCTCGCCCCCTTGGCGTAGGTGATGCCGTCGAAGTTGAGCTTCGCAGCCTCGAGGTCGGTGATGTCGGCGACGATAGGGTGGGTGGTCGGCAGTTGGTCCTGCAGGTATGCCCACGCTTTTCGTCGGTTGGCGAAACTGACCCAGGCATCGGTGAATCGGGTCGCCTCGGCCGACGCGTACGCACCCATGAAGTCCGCGAAGGATTCCTTGAGCCACAGGTCGTCCCACCACTGCATCGTGACGAGGTCGCCGAACCACATGTGCGCCATCTCGTGCAGAATCGTGTTTGCGCGGGCCTCGTACTGGGCTTCGGTTGCCGCAGAACGGAATACATACGATTCGGTGAACGTGACCAGGCCGGGATTCTCCATCGCGCCGAGGTTGTATTCGGGGACGAAGATCTGGTCGTACTTTCCGAACGGGTACGGGTAGTCGAACTTGTCGTGAAAGAAGTCCAGCCCCCGCTTCGTGATGTCGAAGATGTCCTCGGCATCGAAGTATTCGGAGAGAGACGCCCGGCAGTACGCACCGAGAGGGACGGTGAGTTCGCCTCGCGTCCAGGACGATTGGACGCAGTGATACGGGCCTGCCGCAACTGCGGTGATGTACGTCGATATCGGCAGGGTCGGTACGAAGGTGGTGACCGAGTCGGCAGTGATTCCCTCGCGGTTCGACAGCACGATCCACGTCGGCGGAGCCGTGACCGTCAGGGTGAAGGGGGCTTTGAGATCCGGTTGCTCGAAGTTCGCGAACACCCGGCGTGCATCGGCCGGTTCGTACTGCGTGTAGAGATAGACGTTGTCGTCGACGGGATCGACGAATCGGTGCAGTCCCTCGCCAGTCCTGCTGTACCGTCCGTGCGCGCGAATCCGAACGATGTTGTGCTCGGTGAGCCCGACCAGTTGAATGCGGGAGCCGTCGTAATCGACCGCCGCGTCGATGCCGTTGACGGTGACTTCGTCGACTGTCGCACCGATGAAATCCACCCATGTCGCAGCGGTCGTCGCGTCGAATTCGATGGTCGTCACGGTCTCGAAGGTGTCGAGGTCCATGTCTTCCGCGCGCAGAAGGTCCAGGTGAACGCGATAATTCACCCCGCTGATGTGGCGCGATCGCCTGCGAGTTTCGGTCCGGGTCAGATTCGCGGTGCTCACCGAACCAACCCTATGCGATGGAATCATCACAGAGTCGGCGCAGTGAAGTAGTGGCGTCCGAGTGGATCGACGATGTGCAACACCCCCTCCGGCAGCAGTTCGGTGTGCCAGAGTTTGCGTGTTTTCAGGTTGTGGTGAAGCCGACAGCGCGGGCCGATGTTCGTCGGGATCGTCCAGCCACCTCGCTTCGGATTCTGCCGGTCGAACTCGACGATGTGGTCCAGATCGCACCGATCCGAAGGCACGTCGCAGCCGGGATGCAGGCAGTACGGATGGTCGGCTCGTACCCGCGCCGCGAGTGCCCTACTCGGTTTGTAAGACAGTGCCCCCGGCGGCGGAACCGTCATGCCTCCGTGTCCGTCGGGGTAGAGCGCGTGCTCGCCGAGAGGATTGCGCTCGACGACGGCCCGCCAACGTTCGATTAGCGTCCCTCCTCCCGGTCGCGGGCGCGGTCTATCACCGAGCGGCGACGCCTGGTCGGGTCGTGCTGTGTTCTCGGGTGGTGCTGTGGCCGGTCGCGGTTGCCCGATCGGACCAACAGGCCCCTGCGGCGCGGATTCAGTACTCGCGCTGGATGTCTCGTGGGCTGTGTCGCCGGCCGAAGCGTCGGTCGTGCCAGTTGGCTGCGGGTCCTCGGACTCGGGAGTGGCGGTGTCACCACGAGCGATCAGGCACGTCGCGCACTGGCAGACCAGTGTTTCGCCACGCATCAAGGCAGTGTGTGCTTCGCCTCGTCGTTGATCGGGGGATCGAGGGTCCTCCGGGTGCAGTCGCGCGATCACGGCGTCGATTCGTGAAATCTGTTCGTCGGCTTGACCGTCGGTCATCACCGCGGTCAGGCTGGACAGGCCCCGTGCTCTTCTCCGCAACCGGATTCTCTTCTCCGTGCGCGCGGCACGCTTGCGCACGTCGCGGTCCCACTCCGGATCGGCCTCGGTGAGCAGCCGATCGATCTCGCGCCCCAGGGCACCGGGTGCCATCTCTCCGGCGACCTTGAGAACCTCGGCTTCGATGTCGACCACCGTGCTCGGACGAGCGTGGAGCAAGTGATCGTGAATCGTCCTGACCCGCTCCATGTCGAGCGAACCGTCGACGAATCGACGCTTCACCGACGGCTGCAATCGGCGCCACATCTGCACCCTGTTGTTGACCGATGCGAAGGTGGACGACAGAGCCGCTGCCAGCTCGCAGATCGCCGAGCTGTAGAGATCCTTTTCTGTCACTCCGGTGTCCCACGGGGATGCGCATGCCGTTCGGCCGCGAACGTAATCGTCCATGAGCGACAGTTCCGATGCGAGAGCAGCGTTTATCCTTCTCCGCGCACCGAGGACGTCGGCGAGAGCAGAGTGATCGTCAGCCATCCACGTCGACTCGCGTAGCCCCATGTCACCCCCCAGCGACGAAGGGCCGAACACGTATTCGACCCGATGCCGAGAAGTGTAGAACCGGCCACCGACAAGTTCTGCCGTCCTGTTCGAGCATCCGACGAGGTCGACTACCGCAATCACACAAGTCCTCGAAGCCCTGGACGTAGTGGCCGAGTCGATGGAGGGCGGTGTGTCCTCGCAGTGACGATGCCGTAGAGCAGCAACGCCGCTACGCTTTTCCTCACGTGCAGGGGGACTCCGGAGGAGGCGAAGTGAACACCTTCCAGAAATCGGCAGCAGCGTTCAACAGGGTTTTCATGGTCGTGATGAAAGCGCCCGTGCTCGACAGGGTTCTCGGACGTTCGATGGGGATCCTGACGTACATCGGCCGAAGGTCCGGCAAGAAGATCTCGCTACCGCTGGCTATCGGCCGGAAAGGTGATCACCTGAAAGTGAGGGTGGCCATGCCGGACAAGAAGAACTGGTGGCGAAACTTCACGAACGACGGCGGTCGCGTCGACGTCGACCTCGGCGGCGTTCACTACTCCGGCCTGGCGACGGCGACCCGCGACGATCGCGGGCGGGTGACTGTCGACATCGCTTTGGATCGCTGACTGCACCGTATGCCAACGCGTCAACTGGGGTTGACAGCTGCCTTCTGTCAACTTAGATTGACATCATGACCGAAGCCACTGCACTTGCCGCCGCAGCTGCCAGTTCCGATCCGGGGGAGGGGCTGCGTGCGGTAGCCGCTCTTCGGCGGTTGCTCGAGCGCCTGGAGGCCGTTCAGGTCCAGAACGCTCGACGCAACGGTTGGGCCTGGCAGGCAATCGCCGACTCGCTCGGAGTCAGCAGGCAGGCCGTCCACAAGAAGCACGGCGGAAAGGGAAGGTAGGCAACAATGTTCGAGCGATTCACCAAGTCGGCCAGATCTGTCGTCATCAGCGCTCAGGGTCACGCAGGGACTCTGCACTCGCCCCGAGTGGAGCCTGTACATCTGTTTCTCGGCGTGCTGTCCGTCGCCGACGAGCCATTGCAGACGGCGCTGGGCGAGGCCGGGTTCACCGTCGACGAAGTGCTCGCGAACGTGCAGTCTCAGGATGCGCGTGCGTTGAGGTTCCTGGGAATCGACCTGGACGCTGTTGTCTCGACGATCGACTCCGCTCTCGGTTCGGGTGCGCTGGAGGGCGCACAGGCGTCACCGCATCATCTCCCTTTCGCCCCATCGGCGAAGGAAGTGTTGAAGCTGTCGCTGAAGGAAGCCGTCGAACGACGGGACCGCGAGATCGGCGTCGAACATGTTCTTCTCGGCTTGGTTCGCGGTGCCGATCCTTCGTTCACCGAACTGGTGCGGCAGCAAGGTTCGCTCCAGCAGTTGCGATCGATCGTCTCGCTCGTTCGGACGTCGTAGCTCTCGGCCGTCTGCGACCCTACGATGGCGCCATGAACTTCTTGATTCGGCTCGTGATCAACGCCGTTGCCATCTGGGTTGCCAAAGAATTCGTGGATGGCATCACTGTCACCAGTTCGGGGCGCGGCGACGGGTGGGACATCGTGGTGCTGCTCGGTATCGCGGCGGTGTTGACGATCGTCAATGCGTTCATCAAGCCGCTGGTGCAGCTGCTGTCCTTGCCGTTGCTGATTCTGACGCTCGGGCTGTTCACCCTCGTGATCAACGCGTTGATGCTGTTGTTGACGGGCTGGCTGTCGTCGCAGACCGGCTACGGTCTCGAGATCGTCGGGTTCGCCGCCGCGTTCTGGGGTGCGATCATCATCTCGATCGTGAACTTTCTGCTGGGTGCGTTGGTGCCGGACAAGCGTTAGGCGAAGGCCAATGCCACGCCGGTGCTCGCGCCCCAGACGAGCATCGCCAGGCCCGAATCACGCAGTGCCGGAATCAGCTCGAATCCGTGAGCTCCCTTGCGTACCGGGGAGTTCGCGCGAGCGGCGAAGGGCAGTGCGAGCAGGCCGACGAGTGCCCACGGGGTGCGAGCGATCAGAACGACGGTCATCGCGAACGGCACCACCAGTAGCGCGAGATGCAGGTAGCGGGTGCGGGCGTCGCCCAATCGCACTGCGAGGGTGAGCTTTCCCGACTCGGTGTCGGTGGGGATATCGCGAAGGTTGTTCGCGACGAGGACCGCGCTCGAGAACGAGCCGACTGCCACTGCTGCCAGTACTCCGGCCCAGTCGATCTGCTCGGCCTGTACGAACTGGGTGCCGAGGACCGCGACGAGACCGAAGAACACGAACACGGCTATCTCGCCGAAACCGCTGTAGCCGTACGGCTTCGAGCCGCCGGTGTAGTACCAGGCTCCGGCGATGCAGACCAGTCCGACGACGATCAGCCACCACGCGCTGGTCGCAGCCAGGACCAGTCCGGCCACAGCGCCGACGGCGAAGCAACCGATCGCGGCCTTCTTGACGGCCCCGGCGGACGCGGCCTTCGAGCCGACCAGTCTCAGGGGCCCGACTCGATCGTCGTCGGTGCCGCGGATTCCGTCGGAATAATCGTTGGCGAAGTTGACGCCCACGATCAGAGCCAACGAGACGACCAACGCCAGCAGCGCCTTCCACCACACTCCTCCGTCCAGCGACACGGCCGCACCGGTGCCGACGAGGACGGGGGCGATCGCATTCGGGAGTGTGCGCGGTCGCGCACCTTCGATCCATTGCGCAGTGGTGGCCATGAGCGACGATCTTTCCGTATCTGTCCGACGGGTGAGAACGCGGCCGGTCAGAACGGTAGGCGCGGCAATACCGGCAGCGGGATCACGGGCATCTGGACACCAGGAATCTGGGGCAGGGGCACCGTGGGGGCGGGCGGAGGTGCCGGCGGGTAGTAGTGCGGCTGCTGGTACTGCACGTAGGGCGCGGAATTCGCGGCAGCAGGCGCAGGTG
>NZ_NPFL01000015.1:0-244916 GCF_002259075.1 Rhodococcus sp. 15-725-2-2b
ACGACACGTCGGCGAGCTTGGAGACCAATTCCTGGTCCTTGAGCTCGAACACATCCCCCCATGTCTTCACCCCACGAAAGCTATACCCACCCACCGACACGTTTCTGCGACGCCGGTCAACGCTTCCAACGAATACGGATTGGGCCCTTCGCAGTCGAGGGATCGACCACGGATCCCTTCTGGGTGATCTCGACCTCTCCCGCGTCGACCATCCGGCGGGCGGCGCGGCGGACCGGTTCCATCAACTCCCGCCATCCGTCGTCGGACAGGGCTCGTGCGACGTCGGACGGGCAGATCGTGGAGTCGCGGGACCGGGCGTCGAGCAGAGAACGGATCTTGTCTTCGAGTTCTTTGTCGGTGGTGCTCACCTTGTGCCGCCGGCAAGAGTCGCTGCAGTACTTGATGTCATCCCAGTTCTTCTCCCACTTCCTACGCCACTCGATTCGCCGCCCGCACGATGCGCAGACCTTGTCGGCGGGCTGCGCAGTGGAGGAGCGACGAGAATGAGCCATGCTTCGACAGTAACCTCGTTGCATGGCGATTCGACCCATCTCGTTGCCGGTGACCCGCGGCTGACGACGGTCGCCGAACCCGTCACCGTGTTCGACGCCGAGTTGGCGGCGTTCGTGAAGGACCTGTTCGAGACCAACACCGCGGCGCACGGGGCCGGACTCGCTGCCAACCAGGTCGGCGACCCGCGTGCAGTGTTCGTCTACGACCTCAGGGACGGCGGGGTCCGTCACCGCGGGCACGTGGTCAACCCAGTGCTCGAGACGTCGGCGATCCCGGAGACGATGCCGGACCCCGGAGACGGTGAAGGGTGTCTGTCGGTACCGGGGGAGCGGTACCCGACCGGCCGCGCGGACTGGGCCCGCGTGACCGGTGTCGATGTGGAGAACGCTCCCGTCTCGGTCGAGGGCCACGGTTACCTGGCTCGGTGTCTGCAGCACGAGTCCGACCATCTGGCCGGTCACCTGTACCTCGACCGCCTGATCGGCCGCAATCAGCGTGCTGCGAAGAAGATGATCAAGGCACGAGGATGGGTCCGCCCCGGCAACAGTTGGCTGCCCGGGTCCGATGCGGACCCGTTCGGCTGGTGAATCGAACCGGCGATCAACACGCGCCGGTGAGTGCGCATGCCGCTGCGCGTTCCAGCGTCCAACGGCCCTCGGAGACAACGAAACCGATCGAGGACACTCGCCCGACGGGAGTGCCGCTCGCCTCCACCCGTCCGGGTGCTACGGCGTCGACGCGGTCGAACGTCACGTCCGACATGACCCCGCCGCTGTCGAACAACGCTGCGTTCTCCTCGAGTGTGCCTTCGAGCGCGTCGGCGCGGTCGGACCGCTCTGCGGTCCAGTCGAAAACGGTACGGAAGATGGCGGTCGCTTCCTCCTGGGTAGGGATGGCTGTGGGCGCGACGGAGGGAGGAGGGGGCGGGAACGACGACGGCGCAACGTTTACCGCGGCGTCGATGCCCGGCTCGGGTTTCGTTGCGGTACAACCGGTGAGCATGACCAGAGTCAGTCCGCAGAGCACACGGCCGACGATCATCAGAACGGGTTGTAGACGTAGAGCATCCGGTAGTCCCACTCCGAGGATCCGGCCGGGATTCGGATCTCCGTCAGGACCCGGCCGTTCTGGGAGCACGAACCGCGGGCGTGAAACGACCAACAATCGATCTGCCGACTCGTGCCGAACGGGCTGACGATCAACGATTTTGTGCTCGCCGCACCGTATGCCGCAGGGTCGAAGGCGCTGACGAAACTCGAGGTGGAGTCCTTGGGCCCGAACGGGTTGTCGTCGGGAGCGGCGGAGGCTGTCGGCGCGACGAGCACTGCGCCGCCGATCGCCAGCGCGACTCCGGCGAGGATCTTTTTCGGCATGGTGGCTCCGTTCGTTTCGAGCACGACTACTCAGTGCTCATGGGATCGGCCGCAACCGACCGCGCGTTACGAACCGGCTCCTTCCTCGAACGCGGCACACTGGAGTCCATGACAGCACTCGAAGCGCCCATCGTTGCCCAGCGGCTCGGCCGTCGTCTCGCGATGTGGGGCGGTGGAAGTGTGCTCGTCGGAACGGTGTTGGCGTTGCGCGGGTCGTCGCCTGCCCGGCGGGCGTTCGGTCAGCAGACTGCGGGGTGGGGTGCGATCGATCTGGCGATCGCGGGTGTGGGCGCGCTGAGCTCGAAGCCTCCGACTGCCGCGAGCTTGAGCCGGCTGCTGTGGATCAATGCCGGTCTCGACGTCCTCTACGTCGCGACCGGCGCGCACATCGCCGTCAGAAAGCCTCGGTTCGGCGGCCGGATCACCGCTGACCAGGCGCTGGGCCACGGCTCTGCCGTCGTCGTGCAGGGCGCTGCGCTTCTCGCATTGGACACGACACACGCCCGCATGATTGCCGGCTAATCACACGAGTGTCATTCTCGCCGTTGGCGTTTTGTCAAGTACCGACACGTCTGATTTGTTGCGCGATCAGTAGATTTGCGTAACACTCGTCCCATCAGTCACATCAGTATCGTGGGTCACACGGGAAACGGTGGGTTCGTCCATGCGTGTACGTAGTCGGCAGATTGCTGTCGGGGCTGTCCTGGCACTGGCAGTGAGCGGACTCAGCGCTCTGACCGCGCCCACCGTGTCGGCCGAACCGTGCGGTGGGCTCGGTGGGCCGGGCTCGTCTCCGCTGTTCGGGTCGTCGGGCAGCGCCGGGATGTCGGGCAAGAACCCGCAAGGCCCTCAGGGGCCGCTGCCTCGGATCACCGGCAACACCCAGAGCATCGCCTGGGTCACCGGTCCGCAGAGCGTGAACAACACCTACAACGACCTCGCGATGTCCGGCACCGACCTCGGGATCAGTTGGGACAACGGGGCCGGCCAGATCCTGATGGCGTTCGGTGACACGTTCGGAGACTGCTCCTCCGGAAATGCGCAGTGGCGCAGCAACGCGCTCTTCCGGTCGGACAAGGCGTCGACGAATCTGGCGCAGGGAGTCGAGATCGGTCCAGCCGACCCCGCGGACAACACCTCCGGTGCCGTCGTGCGGGCCGGTAGTCCCAACTATGCAGCCGAGATCATCTCCAGCGCAAAGCTGCCCAGCGTCGAGGACACGACGATTCCCACGGCGGCCATAGCGATCGGCAACACCCAGTACATCAACTACATGTCGGTGCAGAGCTGGGGCAGCCCCGGGCGCTGGATCACGAACTACTCGGCGACGGCGAAATCCACTGACAACGGTCAGAATTGGTCGACCGACCCCAAGACGATCCGCGTCAACAAGGGTGTCACCATTCCGGGCTTCACCAACGTCCACGAAAGCCAGGGCAAGTTCCAGCAGAGCGCGTACGTGCTGGGTCGAGACGGCAAGTACCTGTATCAGTTCGGCACACCCAACGGACGATTCGGCGATGCCTTCGTCTCACGGGTGGCACCGAGCGAGATCGAGAATCTCGACGCGTACGAGTATTCGACGCAGGATCCGGATCCGACGAAGCAGTGGTCGAAGAACATCGGCGACACCGTTGCGATCGTCAAGGGCCCGGTCAGTGAGATGTCGGTTGCATGGAACGACTACCTCGGCCGCTACGTGATGATGTACGGGGACGAGAACACACGCACATTGGTCGCTCGCACTGCCGACAATCCCGAGGGGCCCTGGAGTGCGCCGAGGACCATCCTCGATGCCAATCAGACCGCCGGCGGAATCTACGCGCCGTTCATTCACCCGATGTCGAGCGGAAAAGACCTGTACTTCACTGCTTCTCGGTGGTCGGACTACAACGTGCTGCTGTTGAAGACGAATCTCGACGCGCTGAAGTGATCTCCGCGGAGCGTTCGATCGCCGCCTGCAGGTAGGCATCCACCTCGAGATCTTCCGGGGCGGAAAGTAATCCGCGCCGGATCGTCGAGAGATATCTGCTCGACGGTCCGCCGGGCTCTCGGGCGATCGAACTTGTCAGCGTGAACGCAGGTCGTCCGTCGATGTCCGGAAGTCGGAGTAGTGCATCGTATTTCCCACGGAAGCTCTCACCTTCGCGATCCACTGCCAGCTGCGACCATTGTCCGATGGCAAGTGTCTCCGTCCCCCCGACATCGATGGATGCGACGACGTTCTCGACGGCAGCCAGGTGAGCGAACTGGACGCGGTCGAGTAGATAGCCATGTGCTACAGACCGATTCGCGGCATCTGCCGTCGTCGAGACGAACGCGGACGCTCCGGTCCAGCGCCGCGAGACTCCGGCGAAGTACAGCGGATAGTCGATCCACAGCCATTTTTCCCCGGCAGGCAACGCTGTCGAGGGTGCCGGTGGGTGCGCACCGAATTCGGAGCTTTCCTCGGATCCCGTCAGGTAGCTGAAAAACCTCTCGCGCAGGAGATTCGACCCGTACGAGACGTACCAGAGCCGACCGTTCACTCGGTCTCGAACAGCTGCCGGTATGCCTCGGCGAGCAGGTCGGCCGCGAGGTCGTGGTTGTGTGACGCTGCGCCCGTCGAGTTGCCGGATCGCATCAGCCTGGCGTTGAGGCCGTAGGCGAGGTCGTCGAACGTGTCGTCGTCGATCCCCAGGTCGACGTCCACGTCTTCTTCCAGCAAGGCACCGAGGTCGATCGACCACGACCACACACGTTCGTCCCGGTAGGGGCCGCGCCCGGCGCTGACGGTCTCGTTGGAGACCTCGAGTTGCTCGTCGGTCCGGTCGCGCGGAACGTTGGTGTTGATGCGCAGGTCGAGTTCGATCGTGTCGTCGTCGTGCACGATCTCGTCGACGCGCAGCGTCTCGAAGCCGCCGCACGTCAGCGTCAGCAAGCGCCGAGGCCCGGTGTCGACGTGTTCGTCGGACAGGGCGGCGATCTGCCACAGGTACTTCGCGGTGTTCGCCGGGTCGGGGATCGAAGAGTTGATGTAGTCGGCCACGATGCTGCGGATGGCCGGGTATGCGATGTGGTCGGACAGTTCCCAGAACTGCTTGCGCGCCTTGCCGACGGACGTGTCGAGCAATGTCGCCCGCTTGGCCCTTTCCTTCGGCAGCGCAGATTTCGCGCTCGGAACGTCGCCCAGGGAGGCCGGCTCCGAGGGGCGTTCACGTAGACGGGTCAGGTGCGACACGAGATCTCGCAACTGCTCGAGCTGATCGGCAGTCCCGGCTGCGAAGTCGAGTGCTTCGATATCGGTCCACGCGTCGAGGTCGGCGATGAACTGTGCCGCCACCGAGTCGGAGTACCCGACGTAGGCCTCGTTGTCGGCGAAGTGCAGAACGTACAGCCCGGCTCGGTGTTCCTTGGCCGCGAAGACCGTGGCGATGGATCCGGCGTCGATGACGTCGTATCGCTCGAAGGTGAATCCGTCGGATGTGGAAGCTGTCGGCATGGCTGTGAATCTACCGATGTGCGTCGAAAGCACCTATTTTCGGCCGTGTCCGCAATGTCGGGAATTCGTTCCAGAAACCAATGATTTAGGTGAACCTTCGTAAACTGGATGTTCAGACTTGTTCTGGCACCGCGTGTTCCGCATTGTCCGATGTACCGGAAGTACTTCCGCTACCGTGAACGAAAGTTGAATTCGTGGTGCTATCTTGTGGAATGTCTGTTTCCATCGCTAACGAAACAAGCAGGTAACACGCGGTGTGAACAATGCCGAGAGCAGTGCCATCGGGCACGGCCGTGGTGCTCGATGGAAGGTGGTTGCGCGTGGGCGGTTATCTTGCGCGGAGGTTGCTGAACTACGTCGTCCTGCTGCTCATCGCGACGTTTCTGACCTACCTTCTGGCGTCGCTCACGTTCGATCCGCTGTCCAATCTCCTCAGTCGCAACCCGCCGCCGTCGAGCGCTGTACTCGACGCGAAACGCGCGGCGCTGCATCTCGACGACAACCCCGTGTTGCGCTACCTGAAGTGGCTGTGGGCTGTGCTTCATGGTGACTTCGGTCAGACCATCGCGGCCGGCTCCGTCAACGACGAGTTGTGGCGACGCATTCTCGTCTCGCTGCGTTTGGTGGTGCTCGGCACCGTCCTCGGCGCGGTACTGGGAACACTCGTAGGTGCGTACGGTGCCGTCCGGCAGTACAAGATCTTCGATCACGTCGCCACTGTCGTGACGTTCATCCTCATCAGCACCCCGATCCTGGTTCTGGCACCGGTACTCAAATACCTTGCTGTGCAGGTCAATCAGAGCACCGGTAGCCAGTTCTTCCAATACACCGGTGAGACGTCGACAACGCTCGCTCCCGGTCTGATGAACGAACTCATCGACCGTGCTCAGCATTTGCTGTTGCCGACCGTTGTCCTGATGTTGTTCACCATCGGTGGTTACAGCCGCTACATGCGTAGTTCCATGCTCGACGAACTGAACATGGACTACATCCGTACGGCCCGCGGCAAGGGCCTCACCCGCGGCCGCGCGATATTCAAGCATGGCTTTCGAACTGCATTGATCCCGATGGCGACGCTCTTCGCGTTCGGGATGGGCGCGGTGATCACCGGCGCGACCTTCACCGAGCGAGTTTTCGGGTGGTACGGCATGGGGGACTGGCTGATCTACGGCATCACCAGTCAGGACATCAACATCACGCTCGCGGTCTCGCTGTTCACCGCGCTGTCGGTCCTCGTCTCCGGAATGTTGACCGACATCTTCACGGCCGCATTGGATCCACGCGTTCGCTACGCGGACTGACCCACCACTTCGAGTAAGGAAAGGATCGGCGATGGCGACACCTGTGGTTCCCGAGATCGCTGCGGTCGAGGGCCCGAGCGACTCGACGGCTCCGATCACACGCAGGCGCTTGGTGCTGCGCCGGTTCCTGCGCAACCGGCCTGCGTTGGTGGGCATCGTGGTGCTGCTCGCGATGTTCGTCGGCGCATTCGTACTCCCGCACTTCATTCCCTTCACCTACGAGGAACTCGACGCGTACGCGCTCAACTCGCCCCCGACCACACGACACTGGTTCGGCACCAACCAGATCGGGCAGGATGTTCTGGCTCAGACGCTGCGTGGACTGCAGAAGTCGCTGATCATCGGCATGCTCGTCGCGCTCATTTCCACGGTGCTTGCCGGCGTCGTCGGCGCGGTGGCGGGGTACTTCGGCGGTTGGACCGACCGTGCGCTGATGTGGGTCGCCGATGTTCTGCTCGTCGTCCCGAGCTTCCTGGTCATCGCTATCTGCTCGCCGCTGTTCCGCGACAAGAGCTTCTTCATCCTGGTGTTGCTGCTCGCGGCGTTCGCGTGGATGATCACCTCCCGCATCATCCGTGCGATGACGCGGTCGTTGCGTGAGCGCGAATTCATCCGTGCCGCCAAGTACATGGGTGCGACGCCGACGAGTGTCATCGGGAAGCACGTGCTGCCGTCGATGGCGTCGATCCTCATCGTCGACGTCACGCTCAACGTGGGTATCGCCATCATCGGTGAGGCGTCGCTGAGCTATTTCGGTTTCGGTGTCCAGCGGCCCGACGTCTCGCTCGGAACCCTGATCGCGGACGGTACGTCGTCCGCGTTGACCTATCCGTGGCTGTTCGCGTTCTGCTGTGGCGCACTGGTCTTGATCGTGCTGGCAACGAACTTCGTCGGCGACGGCCTGCGCGACGCATTCGATCCGAACTCGACGAGGGGACAGGCACGTGGCTGAGACTGTGCCGGTGTTGAAGGTCAGCGGACTCGAAGTCAGCTTCCCGAGTGAGGAAGGCCGCGTCACCGCGGTCCGCGGACTGGACTATCAGGTCGACAAGGGCGAGGTCATGGCCATCGTCGGCGAATCCGGCTCCGGTAAGTCGGTGTCGTCCCTGGCCGTTATGGGGTTGCTTCCGCAGACCGCACGGGTCACCGGGTCCATCGAGCTGAACGGCCGTCAGCTACTCGGACTGTCCGACCGTGAGATGTCCCGTGAGCGTGGGCGTTCGGTGGCGATGATCTCGCAGGACCCGTTGACTGCGCTGACGCCCATCTACCGGATCGGTGATCAGATAGCCGAGGCGATCTCGGTACACAATCCGTCACTGAGCAAGGTGAAGGTCCAGGAGCGGACCCTGGAATTGCTCGATCTGGTCGGCATCGCCGATCCGAGAACACGGGCGAAATCGTATCCGCACGAGTTCTCCGGCGGTATGCGGCAACGCGTCGTCATCGCGATGGCCATCGCCAACGATCCCGACCTCATCATCGCCGACGAGCCCACCACTGCCCTCGACGTGACGATCCAGGCGCAGATCCTCGACCTGCTTCGGACCGCACGGGACGTGACCGGAGCCGGCGTCGTGTTCATCACCCACGACCTGGGAGTCGTTGCCGGCGTTGCCGATCGGGCCATGGTCATGTACGCCGGGCGAGCCGTCGAAAGTGCTCCAGTGGACGAGCTGTACGCGCACCCGTCCATGCCCTACACCGTCGGATTGCTCGGCTCGGTCCCTCGCCCGGATCGTCCCGCGCAGGAGCGCCTGGTGCCCATCGAGGGCACGCCGCCCGCTCTGGTGAATCTCCCTACGGGCTGCCCGTTCGGGCCCCGATGCCCGCTGCACACGGAGGCCTGCGACGAAGGCGAACCACCGTTGATTCAGGTTGCCCCGAATCACAGCGCGGCGTGCATCCGTATCGATGCGGCGACGGCCGAGTCGGTGGAGGCGGAGTTCGAGGGTGCTCCACGTTCGGAGGCACCGGCCGAATTGGTGGTGACCGTGCCGAAGGATGCTCCGGTATTGTCGGTGACCGATCTGCACAAGAGCTACCCCATGTTCAAGGGTTCGGTACTGCGTCGACGCGCGGGCGAAGTGCCTGCGGTGCAGGGTATCAGCTTCGATGTCCACGCAGGGTCCACCTTGGCGATCGTCGGCGAATCGGGCTGCGGCAAGTCGACGACCCTGCTCGAGATCATGGAGTTCGTGAAGCCGCAGCAGGGCTCGATCAGAATCAACGGAGTCGAGCCTTACGGCCTGAGCCGAGCCGAGCAACGAAAGCTGCGCGCGCACATCCAGATCGTGTTCCAGGACCCGATGGGCTCGCTCGATCCGCGAATGCCGGTGGGGGAGATCATCGCCGAGCCGTTGAAGATCAACGGCGTGCCGGTCGACGAGCGCACCCGCCGGGTTCGGGAACTGATGGACACCGTCGGAATGCGTCCCGAGCTCGCCGATCGGTATCCCACCCAGTTCTCCGGCGGGCAGCGTCAACGTGTCGGCATTGCACGGGCTTTGGCGCTCAAACCGTCGATCCTGGTGCTCGACGAGCCGGTGTCCGCGCTCGACGTGTCGATCCAGGCGGGCGTGCTGAACCTGCTCCAGGATCTGCAGGAGGAGCTCGGTCTGGCGTATCTGTTCGTCTCGCACGACCTGTCGGTGGTGCGTCATCTTGCCGACGAAGTAGCGGTGATGCGCAACGGGGTGTTCGTGGAGAAGGGCCCGACGGCGCAGATCTTCGACGCACCCGAGGACCCGTACACACGGGCTCTCCTGAAAGCCATCCCCATCCCCGATCCGGTGCTCCAACGAGCCCGAATCGCCGAGGCCGCACAGCTGGCCGACGCCATCTGACCTTGCAGGTTATGTGCACACTGAGAAAGGTGAATTGATGAGAGCCAAGCTATTTCGGGCACTGGTCCCGATCGCGGTGGCCGTGACTACCGTCGGACTGGTGGCGGGGTGCAGCTCCGGCGACACCGGGCCCAACGCCGATGCGCCTGCGTCGTTCGAGAGCGGAGCGCAGATAAACCCGCATCCCATCAGCGATCTCCAGCAGGGCGGAAACATGAACTTCCCGCTCTCGCAGGTGCCGACCAATTACAACTACTACCAAATCGATGGCACGACGGTCGATGCGGCACGGTACTACCTGGCATTGATGCCGAGAGCATTCAATGCTGCAGCCGATGCAAGCCTGACGGTCGCGACGGATTTCTTCACCGACATCACCGAGTCCGAGGTCGACGGCAAGCAGGTCATCACCTACAACATCAACCCAAAGGCGAAGTGGAGCACCGGGCGTCCGTTGGACTACACAGACCTCGTGGCAACGTGGACTGCAAACAACGGTAAGGATCCGGCGTACGAGGCGTCCAGCACCGCTGGCTGGGACAAGGTCGAGTCCGTCGTCCGCGGCGAGAATGACCAGCAGGTCATCCTGACCTTTGCCGAGAAGTTCGGTGACTGGCGATCGTTGTACGAGCCTCTGATGCCAGCTGAGTCCATGGCCAGTGTCGACGCATTCAACACCGGATCTGTGAGCACGATGCCTGCCACCGCAGGCCCGTTCCGGATCCGGACCATCGAGCCCGGTGGCAAGCGCATTGTTGCCGAGCGCAACCCGGACTGGTGGGGCGAAAATCCCGCAGTGCTCGACACCATCACTTACCTCCCACTCGATTCGACAGCGTCCGTCGGCGCATTGCAGAGCGGCGAGATCGACTACTACGAACTGGGGAGCAGCGCAGATGCATTCAAGGTCGCCCGTGGTATCCCGAACGTCGACCTGCGGCAGAGCCTCGGGTCTCAGTACCGCCACTTCGACTTCAACGGTGCTCCCGGGCGCATCACGTCGGACAAGGCGGTCCGGTTGGCTCTGATGAAGGCGATCGACCGCGATTACCTGGCCACCTCGCAGCTCGGCCAGATCACCTCGAACCCGACGGTGCTCAACAGTCACATTTACGTCGACGGACAGAAGGGCTACCAGGCGAACAACGGCGACATCACGTTCGACCCGGAGAAGGCGAAGTCCGAGCTCGAGGCCGCCGGTTGGACGATGAACGGCGAGTTCCGCTCCAAGGACGGTCAGCAGCTCGATCTGCACGACATCATTCCGGCGGACACTCCGAACGCGACGCAGGAAGCGCAGATCATCCAGCAGAACCTCAAGGCTGTCGGTGCCAACCTCATCATCGATGCGGTGCCGTCGGACGACTTCTTCGAGAAGTACATCCTGGTGGGTGCTTTCGACGTCACCCATTTCACCTGGGAGGGAACGCCGTACACGTCCAGCAGTGACGGCATCTTCCGTTTGACGCCCGGAAGTACATTGCAGAACTACGGCCAGGTCGGGTCCGAGGAGATCAACGGGCTGCTCGACAAGGCCGCGGGCGAGCTCGACGACGACGCACGTATCGCCGACTACAACGAAGCGGACAAAGCGATCTGGGCCGAAGGCCACAGCCTGACGATGTTCCAGCGTCCGTTCACCTATGCGACGAAGTCGAATCTCGCCAACTTCGGCGCTCCGGGATTCGGTGACCTCGATATGTCGAAGGTCGGGTTCCTGAAATAGCTCACGGTCTCGGATATCCGGTCGGTGCCGCGGCAGCCACGTTGGTTGTCGCGGCATCGACCGTTGTCGTCATCGCACCGCTGAGTGTCTTCGTTGCGCTCGTCGTTCTCGTCTGGACGGGTTGGTCGGTGGCGTGCGCTCTCCTGTCCGGGCGATCAGCACAGACATCGACCGCCCGAACCACAGTGCGGCGAGTTCGGTTTCAGCACCGCATGCGGTCGCGCGGTTACCTGGAGGTCCACGAGAAAACAGGGCGGGCTTGGTACCCCGTCTACTTCCACACCGGGCTGCTGGCAATCGTTCCCGACGCCGCCGCGACCGTGAGCAGGTCGATCTTCGGTCGGCGTGCTTTCGTCGTGGAACCGGGGATTCTCGCCGTGCCGTCGGGGCGGCATCGCACGTCGTTACCTCCCGGCACACCCCTCGATGCCCCTCGCCTCAACGACGTCGATCTGCATACGCGCAGTGAAAGATTCGGATCGCTACGCCGCCGAATCATGCTCGACGCCCCTGCCGCAGTGGCCGGCCCGTTCATCGGTCTGCTGTGGCTGGTCGTCGACGGCGGGGGATTGGCCGAGTTCGTAGCCGTCACCGTTCTGGCTGCGGTCACTGCGCTCTGGTGGTCGGCGATCGGTGGAAGCGATCCCAGCTGAGCCGTCCTGCCGAGTACTTCGTCCGACGCATGTTCGTAACTGCCGAGAAACACCCTCGGTCTACGTTCGAGATTCGGACAATTCAGGAGGCATCATGGCGCGGTCGATGGCGGAGCAGGCAGCGGAGACGATCACCAAGGGAATCGGTCGACGTGGATTCATCCAGGCGGTGGCGGCATTGGGCGCAGGCGTCGGAATTGCCGGAACGGCAGCGTGTTCGTCGTCGTCGTCGTCCACCACCACCGCCGCCGCGAGTTCGTCGGCACCTGCACCGGTCGGCATTCTTCAGCCCGGATCAGGCGACATCTCCGGCGATCACTATCTGAGTTCCGAAGTCGACAAGGTCCTGTGGGGGTACGTCCCGACGGTCGAGTCCGAGTCGGTGCTGCAGATGAAGTCCGGCGAGACGGTGACTATCGACGCGCTCAGCCACGAAGGAATTCTCGAAGATCAGGGTCGCGATCCCGTCGAATTCTTCGGCAGCAAGGGCGTATCGGAATCCGACGTGCTGCAGGACGCCATCGACATCGCGGGCGGGTACGACCGCACGGTCCGTAACTTCGACGTCGACGGCCCTCATGTGGTGACGGGTCCGGTGTTCGTCGAAGGCGCGCAGCGCGGGGATGTACTCAAGATCGAGACGCTGGAGGCGATCCCCCGCGTTCCGTACGGCGTGGTGTCGAGCAGACACGGCAAGGGCTCGCTGGCGGTCACTGCGTCCGGTGAGGCACCAGCGGGGATCAGCCTGGACGAGGTGATGCCTCCGATCGCGAGCGACGGCAGGACCTCGGGTGACCCGACGCAGTACGGCAATATCTCCACGTTCACCGCCGTCGAGGACGGGCAGGGTGTGATGCGGTACGGCGATGCGGCCGTACGCTTTCCGCTGCGTCCCTTCATGGGCATGATGGGTGTTGCCTTCGCCAGCGACCCGGGCCTGACATCACCGAATGCGAATTCGATTCCCCCGACGCTCGGCGGCGGCAACATCGATGTCGGCCTGCTCGGCGTCGGGTCGACGTTCTACCTCCCGGTGTTCGCAGAGGGTGCGTTGTTCTACGTCGGCGATCCGCACATGGCGATGGGCGACGGGGAGGTCGCACTGACGGCGATGGAGGGTTCCCTGCGCGGCACCTTCCGTCTGACGGTCTGCAAGGCGGGTAGCGGTGATGCCCCGTCCGTCGCATACTCGTATCCCTTTGCCGAGAACGAGGATTCATGGATTCCGATCGGCCTGTCCGATCCGGACGGTGCCGTCGGCGGTCAGAGTTCGGACCTGAACGCAGCCATGCGTCGCGCAGTGGTCAACGCGCTCGACTTCCTCGAGAGCGACCTCGGCATGGACCGGGCGACGGCCTATGCCTACCTTTCCGCGGCCGCGAACTTCACCGTCTCGCAGGTGGTCGACAAGACGGTCGGCGTGCACGGCCAGATCTCGAAGGCGCACTTCGACCGATAGGAGTGCGCCTTCGGCGCAGTGGTGCGAATAAGTGCCTTCCGCGGCACCTGAACACGCCACTGCCGAAGGCACCTCAGCGGTGTGCCGTCGCGATGAAATGACGTGTTGCGGCGTCGACGATGTCGGCAGGGGCGATGTCGATTTCGTCGTTCAACCACGCGATGACCAGTTCGGCGAGTCCGCCGATGAACAGCAGGCCGTTGATCTCGGATTGTGGTTGCGGCCAGGCCTGTTCGCCGAACAGTTCACGTGACTGCTCGGCCACCAGATGGGCGAACGCGCGCATGGACTTTCGTCGATAATCCCGCAGTGAGTCGACGGCCAGTGACTCGATCATCGCGACGCGTCCCTTGCGGCGGTCGTCGGTGAGCACGCCGACGAACGCTGCTATGGCGTTGCGCACCTGTTCCTCGACGGTGGGGGCCGGGGAGTGCAACGCGTCCATAGCCGCTGCCCGGATCTCGTCGGATACCGACTCGACCACCTTCTCGAGCAAATCCTCTTTGCCGGAGAAGCTTTGGTAGAAGTAGCGCTCGGTCAGTTTCGCCTCCGCGCAGATCGCGGTCATGGTCGTGTTCTGGGCACCGGCCGTGGAGAACACTTCGAGTCCGGCTTCGAGCAACCGCGCGCGACGGTCGGCGGTGCGGTCGTCGGCACTCATGCCGTTGTACCTGCGCGTCGGGGAAGCCATGGGTAGATCTTGACAGAGGAAGCGGGTGTGACGCAGACTACATCTCATCTGACAGGACGCTCTGTCAGATTGACGGAGGTCGACAATGGCACGTGCTCTGGCTGCTCCCCCTGCTGATTCAGCGCTCCAACCGGTATACGGTGACGGCGGCATACCCGTCGTGGGGCACACACTCGAATACATCCGAGACCCCCTGAAACTGCTCGGGAGTCGGTGGGAGAAGTACGGCGAGGTGTCGTGGCTGACGATGGCCGGGCAGAAGTGGATCACCGTTCTCGGTCCGGACGCATGCCAAGAGGTGTTGCAGAACGCCGACAAGGCGTTTGCGAACGGTGACGGCTGGTCCCTGCTGATCGGCCCGTTCTTCCACGGTGGGTTGATGCTGCTGGACTCCGACGAGCACCTGAAGCACCGACGAATCATGCAGCAGGCCTTCACGAGGGACCGGCTCACCAAATCCGTCGAGGCGTTGAATCCTGTCACCGCAACCGGTTTGGACGCGTGGCAGGGCGGGCGCGACGTCCAGGTCTACCCGGCGCTCAAAGCGCTGACCCTGGAGGTGGCGACGAGCATCTTCATGGGCGGTGCCGAGGGCAGCACTGAAGCCGAGATAGCCGAGCTCAACTCGAGTTTCGTGGCGTGCGTTCAGGCTGCGACGTCGATCGTGCGCTATCGAGTTCCGGGAACGCGGTGGAAGCGTGGCCTCGATGGCCGCGCCATGCTCGAGCAGTTCTTCCGGCGCTACCTTCCGTCGCGGCGCGCCACCGAAACCGACGACCTGTTCTCGGTCCTGTGCCACATCGAGGGGAACGACGGCGAGCGATTCTCCGACGAGGAAGTGATCGACCACATGATCTTCCTGCTGATGGCTGCGCACGACACGTCGACGATCACGCTGTCGACGATGATGCAGTACCTCGGGCAACACCCCGAGTGGCAGGACAAGTGCCGCGCGGAGTCCGAGGCCCTCGGCACCGATGCGCCGACGCTCGCGCAACTCGACGAACTGCACGGTGTCGATCTGGTGATGAAGGAATGCCTGCGGTTGGTCTCGCCCACTCCGGTGGTGGCGCGACGCGCTGTCAAAGACACCGAGGTGCAGGGGAGGTTCGTACCCGCGGGGACGTACGCGTCGGTCGCGCCGCACTTCACGCACCACATGGAGCAGTACTGGCCGGAACCCGAGAAGTTCGACCCCGGCCGGTTCGCCGACGACCGCCGAGAGGACAAGGTGCACCGCTACGCGTGGGAGCCGTTCGGCGGCGGAGTGCACAAGTGCATCGGCATGTTCTTCGCGGGTGCCGAGATCAAGACGATCATGCACCACCTGCTGCTGCGATTCGATTGGTCGGTCGATCCCGATTACGTTGCGCCGCTGAACTTCACGTCGCTGCCCTTCCCGGAGGACGGGCAGCCCGTGCAGCTACGAAAGCGCTAGATCTTTCCGGCGCGGTCGGTGAGCCAGCCGATGATGTTCGCGGTGACCTCGTCACGGTTCGTCTCGTTGAGAATCTCGTGGCGGGCACCGGGGTACAGAGTGACGGTCACGTCGCTCATGCCGGCCTGGCGGTACCGGGCAGCGAGGGTTTCGATCAACTGTCCGCCGTCGGCGAGCGGGTCGTCGGTTCCCGACGTGATCAGGAGTGGCAGGTCGGAGCGGATCTGCTCGAGGTTGTGTGGATCGGCGAGCTTGTCGGCCTCACCGAACAAGGCAGGGACCGTCGACTCGGGGAGGTCGAAGCCGCACAGCGGGTCGGCGACGTAGGCATCGACTTCGGCCTCGTCGCGCGAGAGCCACTCGTACCCGGTGCGGTGCTCGAAGGCGGCGTTGAAGACACTGAGGTCACCAGCTGGAGCGTCGGCCATGCCGGCGGCGAGGATGTCGAGCGTGGTCGAACCCGACAGCACCACGCCCTCGTAGAGATCCGAGCGCTCGATCAGAACATGCTGCGCGGCAAAGGATCCCATCGAATGTGCGAACAGGAACAGTGGCAGGTCCGGGTATTCGTTCAGCAACGATTCGCCGAGTTGCTCGATGTCGGCCCACAACCCGGCGAACGCGGCAGCCCCGAAGTCGCCCGGTGTGTCGACGATCGACTCTCCGTGGCCGCGATGATCGGAGGCGACGACGTGGAATCCGGCGTCGTTCAGAGCGGCGGCGAAGCGGGCGTAGCGGCTGCCGTGTTCGGCGAGTCCGTGTGCGATCTGTACGACGCCGCGAGCCGGATCGACGGACGTGGTCCAGGTGTAGGTGCTGATCTCGATGTCGTCCTGCTTGGATACGAACGACGAAGCGTTGGCCACGACTATCTCCTCGAAACGGCGATGGGAACGAGACTCGAACCTATCTCCTATGCGTTCTCTATCGGGTCGAAATGCGAGACGACGGGGAACGGCTCGTAGAAGTGATGCAGCAGCGTCTTCCAGTCCTGGTACCGGTCTGACTTCCTGAAGCCCTCGGTGTGGTCTTCGAGGCGTTCCCATTCCACCAGCAGAAGATAGACATCGGGCTGCTCGATGCCCCGCGACAGTGTCAGATTCACGAACCCCGGCATCGAGGAAATGATCGATTTCGCGTCGGCGAAGGCGGCCTCGAAATCGTCGGTTCGGTGGGGAATGACGTGCAGCAGGGCGTGTTCGATGATCATCGAGACAGTATGCGAGGCGGACTCGGGAACCGGTTCGGTGGGTCTGGAGCTCTAGACACCCGGAATTCCGAACGCTGAGGCCTTACGGACGCAGTCCACGCGTGAGACAGCACCGAGCTTTGCATAGATGTTGGTCAGGTGGCGTTTGACGGTGGATTCCGTGATTCCGAGTTCTCGGCCGATCTGATAGTTGGAACGTGCTTCGACCAGTAGGTGGAGAACTTCGAGTTCTCTGGGCGACAACAGGTTCGGCGGTCCGGGCGTCTCGGAGTCGAGCGCGGAGCTGATCGAATCGCGAGACGTGGACAGCAATACGTTGTCCGGACTGCGCTGGACCGAGTGGAGCCCGGCGATCAGCTGATCTCGCGCGACGGTCTTGGACAGAAATGCCGATGCCCCGGCATCGAGGAGGCTGCGCAACAGTTCGGCATCCTGGTGCATCGACAGGACGACGATCGAGACGGTCGGTGCTGCGGCGCGAATTGCCGTGACGACCGCGTGTGCTCCTGGGCCCGGCATTTCGATGTCGACCACGGCGATGTCCGGAACGTCTCGGGTGATGACCTCGATGGCGGTCGTTCCGTCCGGGCACTGCGCGACCACCTTGAATGCGGGGTCGGTCTCGATCAACGCTGCGAGACCGTCTCGAAAGAGTGTGTGGTCGTCGGCGAGGATCACACGGATGGCGTGCCCGGTCACCACCGAGTCCTCCCGAGCGATTCGGCGGTGCGGTCGAGCAACGGCAGCTGAACCTCGACCGTGGTCCCGCATCCTGGATCGGCCGTGATGACAGCGCGCCCCCCGAGCAACTCGGCGCGTTCGCGGATCGACGCCAGTCCGCCCACGATCTTGATCGCGGTGACCGCTCCGACGTCGAAGCCGCATCCGTTGTCGCGGACGACGGCGCGCAGTCTGTCTCGCTGGGTGGCGAGTTCGACGGTGATTGCGTCTGGCTTCCCATGGATGATGGCGTTACGGATCGCCTCTCGGAGTAGCAGGTAGAGCTCCTGAGCAACCTCGTCCGCCAGACCCGGTTCCTCCCCGGCGACCGTCACCTCGGAGACCGTTCCTTCGGGAACGGTCGATTCCAAGTAGGACGCCAACGACTGGCTCAGCGATTCGCCGCCCAACCGGACCCACAGATCCGCCGATACCTGCCGAGTGCTGTCGAAGCTCGACTTGATCGACTCTCGTGCAGTGGAAAGGTGGGCTTCGGCTCGGACCGGATCCCGCGTGCGGTAGTGGTCGTAGAGGTCGAGTTGTTGGAGGGCGGCACCCATTCCGTGCGCAATACGGTCGTGTAGGTCGCGGGCGATCCGGCTGCGCTCGTCCTGCTGCGAGGACAGGAGCTTTGTCAGCAGATAGTTGACGTACGGGATCGATCCGACAGCCAGGCGTTCCTGGATCTCCCGTTGCAGAGCGGTTCCCAGCGCGACGACGGTATCGGTCGAGGTCGGTGGGTCGACCGCCTCGACGAGTACGGGAAACAGGGCCTCGAACATCAATGTGGCCGCTGCCAGCGATTGGGTCGGGTGAATGCCTGATCGGGCGCGCTGCTCACCGATGGCTTCGCTCGGATCGGGCGAGGGCGGCGTCGATGTCGGCGTGCCGACAGCGGTGAACGCTGTAGCGATGACGCGCACCACGGCTTCCGCCTGACGCGTCAGCTGCACTTGCAACGATCGATCGGTCAGCACCGGGCTCCCCGAACCGTCGAGGAGGGCTGTGTACGCCGTGACCGCCCGCTCGACGAGTCGATTCGGTTCGACACTCACTTCGTTCGCCCCCGCCCTGGAGAACCGGACGGATCAGACCCCTGGAAAGCCTGATTCGCTACGCCGATCCCGATCGCGTCATATTAGCGGGACAAACAGCACAACTGGTACCGAGTGCACATGAACACGCACGTCGAGGCCCTTCCGTTCGAGACTTCGTTCGAAGCAGTTCACCTGTGGGTCACCGGTGATTCGATGCGTGGTCGGGTCGGCAATCGAATCGTGTTGTTCGGGCGTCTCTCACAGCAGCATGCACAGAGCGCCCGTGTGCGCACCGTATTGCGAGTACATGAAGGCGGTGTACGGGGTGCGCGCGTGCCTTCGACGTGATGATCCCCCCACCGCAGCGAACGCCGCAATCGCCGCTGCCCCGCAGGCCAATACCAGTGCCGGGACGATGAGTCGTTCCTCGAGTGCCCACGCCGAGACGGCGAATCCGACGCAGATGGCTCCGGCCGCCGACGCGATGACCAGGCAGGTGCCACGTTCGCTCCACATCGCCAGCGTCGACCGTCCGGCGGCCCTGTCGCCGTCGACGTCGGAGACGTCCTTGGCCAGACCGCCAACACCCATCCACGCCGACATCGCGATCGCGAATACGATCACGGCAGGCGTGACCTCGGTGCCGGCCGCACACACTCCGGCAGCGTAAGTTGTGAGCCCGCCTCCGAACACCGCGACCTGGACCCCCCACACTCTGTTCTTCAACGGCGCGGGCCCGACGGAATACAGAAAGCCCAGGGCGAGCATGACGAGCGCCGACATCAGAACCGGCCGGCCGGCCGACAAGCACAGAACCATACCCACGCACGCCAGAACAGTTACGAACCGGCGAGCCACTCCCGCATCGAGTGTGCCCTGCGCAATCGGTCGCATTGATCCGTTCACCCGGTCCTCGATGCGGTCGGCGAGACCGTTGAGCAGGTAGATCGACCACGTGAGGCACAGCCATCCCGCACAGCACAGTGCGGCGGCCGTCCACCGGGGAGCAGCTCCGGCGTCGAGCGACGCCACGGCGACCACCGCGATCAGCCGAAGCTGAAAGATGATCTGCACTGCGGGTCGAGCTTCGGACCAGGCAGATCGAATCGATGACCGCAGTGACCGATCGGGCGCACCGACGGCGACGAGATGACGCGGTGATGCAGTGCGGGGACCGACTGTTCCACTAGCGGTGGCCATGCGTCGATCGTCTACGGCCGGGTGGCTCACGTCCATTGCCCGAGGGTCGTAGTCCACTACGACCTTGGTCGTAGTGGGAGGTGCACCTTCGCGGCGACCCCATTGGCTTTCGGTGTTCTGCCACTTAACTTTCGAGTCGTAACACCGCATTCGACGGAATCGGAACCCGGCGTACGAGAACGACAGTCGCCGACTCTCATCGGCCTACGAAGGTGGAATGCACGTGAACACGGACTACGTCTGGTTGGCTTTGGGATGGATGGCTTTCATCGCGATCATCATCGTGGTGGTCGTGGTTGCACTGGTGGTCCTGGTACGCGGACGCCAGACGGCACCCCGCTCGGCCGATCACCGAACCTTGCCGACAGAGAACGACCCGGCGGAGTAGAACCCCGGATTCGAGCTGTAGCCCGCACTGCACCGTCGGAGCCGATGCGCGTCGCGCATTCGGGGATCGCGACGCCGGCCCATGGGAGATCTGCGAGATGAATCGATTGACCGCCGCTCAGTCGGCGATGCTGTTCGACCAGATCGCCGAACCCACCGATATCGGCAACAACGTCGTGGCGTCCGTGATCGTTGCGAGTGGGGCATCGGCGTCCGACCATCGATCGGCGTGGGAGGACGCGCTGCGACGCCACCCGGTTCTGATGAGCCGAATTGTCTCTCACGACAGTGGTTTCCGGTTCCGGGCAACCGACAGATCGATATCGGTCGACGTTGCTCAGGTGCCCGATGTGCGTGACCGGAGCGTGCGAGAGGATCTCGCGTTTCGTGTGATGCAACCGTTCGATCTGTTCGCTGGGCCCCTCGTCCGCGCGGCAGTCCGCTGTGACGGGCGCCGTGCGGTGGTGTCGCTGGTGGTTCATCACATCTTGATCGACGTTGCGAGCGCACCGTTGATTCTCAACGAGTACTTCGCGAACCTGCGAGCGCTCGAATTCGGTGAGTCGGGTGCGAAAATCGACCCTGGAGCGAACTTCGAGCAGTTCGTCGACGCCGAGCAGGCCTACCTCCGTTCGTCCGAGGCGGAGGCCGATCGCGCGTACTGGTGTGCCACAGTCGAGGGCTACTCGAACGATCCATTGGCCGGTCTGCCGACCTCGACCGATCCTGCCCCCGACCCTCTCGAACCGTTCGTGCGGTTCGAGGCCGAGCCCGACGTCGCCGAAGCTCTTCGTGCACAAGCGAAGTCGGCCGCTGTGTCGCCGGCTGCATTGTTCCTCGCGGCCTTCCAGCGCGCTCTCGCCGCTGTCTCGACCTCCACTGTCGCCGACATAGCAGTCGGAATGCCGGTGCTGCGGCGCGACGAACGACATCTGACGACGCTGGGTAGTTTCACCCAACTCGCAGTGGCACGTTCGCGTGTCGGGCTCTCGTTCGACGACGACCTTCGCGCAGCGGGCGAGGCCATTGCAGGTGCCAGGCGACATGGACGCCTTCCGCTCTCGGAATACGCACAGTACGCAGACGAACCCTCGTGCTTGACTCGAACCACCTTTCTCTACGAACCGTCGCATCTGGCGTTCGGTACTGCCTTCGTTCTCGGTGATCGATGGGACTTCGACCTGTCGGGTTACCGGGCGAACCCGTATCCGGTGCCCTCGCAGACCGGCCAATTCGACTTGAGATTCCAGGTCGGGCTCGTGCGCGGAAGATACGTCTGCGCAGTACATTTCGGACCGCGGTATCACCGTGCTGCGGTCCTGATCGCCGAGCACATTCGAGACGATCTCCAGCGCATTTCAGGACCGGCGTCCTTCGCTTTCGTCGAACCGGGTCGGTCCGGTTCGGGCTGGGTGCATCCGGCCGATCGCGGGCCTACCGACCGACCGGCCGATGTGATCGCACGAATCGGCGACATCGCGCGTTCGCACCCCGACCGTTTCGCCGTGTCGACCGGTTCGGCCAGGTTGACCTACGCCGAACTGTGGCGTTCGGCGAGTCGGGTGGCACGTTCGCTGAGCGGTCGACGGGGCGAGCTCGTGGCCGTGTCGATGCCGAAAGAGCCCGACGCCGTGGCGGCGATACTCGGGGTGATGTTGTCCGGCAACGCGTTCGTTGTCGTGGACCCGATGTATCCCGAGCAGCGTCGCGCCATCATGCTCGCCGGCATCGACGTGGCCGTCGTCGCGACCGGTACGGGGGGTGCGATTCCGAAGACGTTCGCAGGGTCCGTCATCGAATACGGTGGTGCTGATGGGAGTCCCGCGGCCGGCGGGCTTCCCATACCCGACCGCACGCCTCCGCTGCGTGCTGCTTACGCCGTTCACACCTCGGGATCGACCGGACGGCCGAAGCGCGTGCTCGTGGATCGCACAGCTCTGGCGTATTCCACGGCTGCACGCGATGTCGTGTACGGCGAAGAGCCGCAGCGCTTTCTGCACCTGTCGTCACTGTCGTTCGACAGTGCATACGCCGGTCTGTTCTGGACGTTGGTGCGGGGCGGTGAGCTGTTGCTCGTCGATACCGGCGAGCCGCGCTCGACCGCAGAACTGGCCGATGTGGTGGCCCATCGTGGTGTCACCCACGTACTTGCCATCCCGTCGTTGTACGAGGCACTGCTCGACGAGTCCGCCAGCTTGCTCTCTCTGCGACAGGTGATCGTCGCGGGAGAGGAGTGCACCGAGGCTCTGGTCGATCGACATCATGCGAGGCTGCCCGATGTCACGCTGACCAACGAGTACGGCCCGTCCGAAAGTGCGATCTGGTCGACCTCCGATGACGTCGCAGCGAACGAGCAGGTCACGATCGGGCGAGCAGTACCCGGTATCGGTACTCGCGTGGTCGACGAATCCGGTCGCCCGGTCCCGGCAGGAACACCCGGCGAACTTCACCTGACCGGCACGCTGGCATACGGATACGACGGCGACCCGCGGGCCACGGCCGACAAGTTCAGGCCCGATCCGTGGGGGACCGACGGACGGCGGGTGTACGCAACCGGGGATCGAGTGCGAATCGCATCCGACGGTCGGTTGGTGTTCGACGGCCGAGTCGACGAGCAGTTCAAGATCTCCGGATTCCGTATCGAGCCCCGCGAGGTCGAAGCGGTGGTCCGCCGGATCACCGGGCATCAGTGTGTCGCGGGTGTCGCGACGGGGCCCGGTGGGCGCCGTGACCTCGTCATCGCCGTCGACGATGCCGTGTTCGCGAGCGTGGACGTCGAATCGATGCTCACCCGTATTCGCCAGGAGGTTCCCGCGCATCTCGCACCGCGCGCTGTGCAGGTCGTCGAGTCCATCCCACGCAGTGTGAACGGCAAGGTGGACAGGCGTGCGGTTGCGGCATTGTTGTCCGAGGTCGCTGTCCCGACGACCGAGCACAATGCGGCCGATGCACCCTCGGCCGACACCGACGGCCTTCTCCTGGACGCGGTTCGGCATGCGTTGTCGTGTGCCGTCGACGGGAGCCGTACCTTCGTCGAGCACGGCGGTGACTCGATCGCCGCCATGCGGGTCGTGGGCTTCCTGCACAGACGGGACGTTCAGCTCTCACCTCGCCGACTTCTGGCACCGGTACCGCTACGCGAACTCTCCCTCGTCACCGGAGGGGAGGTCGTTCCCTCCGTGCGGCCCATCGGCGCTCGGACGGATACGCTCGCCACCAGCCGTGCTCAACGAGCCATGCTGCTGCAGACCGCGCAGGCGTCGTCACCGGGGGTCTACGTCGAACAGTTGGTGCTCGAACTGTCGGGTGATGTCGACATTGCGCGTCTCGCTGCGGCGTGGCGAACAGTGTTCGAAGCCTTCCCTGTCCTCGGAGCGCACGCCACCGCGGCCCCGTACCTCACCCTCGACACCGGACGAGCAGGCACCGTTCCGATCGACATCCGTCCCGAGGTCGTGAATTGGACCGACATGCTGGCCGAAGATCGTGCGCGTGGGTTCACTCTGCCGGTCGATCCGCTCTCGCGGGTGCTGATCGTGCCGAGCGCCGACGGTGTGCGGGTCCTGTGGACCCATCACCACGCAATCGCCGACGGCTGGTCCCTGCCGGTGATCGTCGCGGGCCTCGCGGCCGCGTACCGCTCGGGCGACGTAGGTGACAGACAAGCCGGATTCGAGTCGTCGGCGGACGAGTCCGTCGCGGAACATCGGTCGAATGCACGCCCTCTGGTGGAGAGATTGTCCTCGCCGACAGAGGTGGAACTCGGTGCGACCCGGACCCACACGATCACTCCACCAGTCGATCTCGATGTCGTGGCCGACAGGCTCGGCATCACGGGGGCCGCACTGGTCAACACGGTGTGGGCACTGGTGCTCGGTAGCGTCTTCGGAGTCCGGACGGTCGAGCACGGCGCGGTCGGCAGCGGCCGTCACATCGGTACACCGGGGATGGATCGCGCGGTGGGCATGTTCGTGCGGATCGACCCGATCACCTCGACGTGGACCGACGTCACGGAACTAGCCGACCTCGGTGCTCGTGTCGCCGATCAGGTGGCCGCCGCGATGGACGGACCTGTTGCCACCGGGTGGGCACCGGAGACCCTCGTCGTCGTCGAGAACTACCCCCTCGATCCGTCGGTTCTCTCCTTCGGACCGGGGATCGAAACGGCATCGGTGGAGCTCGTGGAACAGACCGAGTTCGCACTGGTTCTGCAGTACCGGACATGGCCGACGAGCGCGCTCCATCTGCACGTCGACACCACTACGGTCTCGCCGACAGCCGCAGGTGCCGTGGCTCGACGAATTCGAGCAGTGCTGTCGGGGCTGGCCTCCGCCACGGGTGAAACTCCGGTGACGACGATTCTTGCCGCCCTCGCGAATCGGGCGGTCGATCACGCTGTCGAACAGTCTGTTTCGGTGGTCGAGAGGGTCGCGCAGAACGCGCGAAACCATCCCGCTCGGATCGCCCTGGTCGACGGTTCCGTCCGCTCGACCTACGCCGAGCTGGACGAGCGTCGTCGAGACGGCGCGGCTCGATTGCGCGCGGTCGGTGTCGCGCCAGGGCACGTGGTGGCCGTCCGTGCGTCGGCGTCGGTTTCGCTGGCCAGTACGCTTCTCGCGATCGCAACCGTGGGTGCCACCTGGATGGTCGTCGACGACGATCTTCCGGCCCAGCGAGTCGAGACGATGCTCACCCGATCCGGAGCGCATTGGTCGTTGGTACCGGGCGAGCAGGCCGCGCGATCGACCGTCGCGCTGCCGAGGTCCGAGGCGAACCCAGCCGACCATCTCGCGTACCTGATCTTCACGTCCGGCACCACCGGTGAGCCCAAGGTGATCGCCGTGGAGCACGGCGCGCTTGCTCGCCACCTTTCCGGTACGTGCGCGCGTTTCGACTATCGGCCGACCGACGTCGTGTTGGTGTTCGGGTCGGTGGCGTTCGACGCGTCGCTCGAACAGCTCTTGGGCGCACTGTATGTCGGTGCCACCGCAGTGGGCAGGCCGAAGAACATCGTTGCGCCTACCGAACTCGCGCAGTTCCTGAACGAGTTCGCCGTCACCGTGTTCAACCCGCCCACAGGCTATTGGACCCAATTCAGCTCCGTTGCGCTGCCCCCGACTGTGCGCACCGTCATCGTCGGTGGAGAAGCGTTGCCGGCGTGGGCGACTCGCGTACCGGACGGAGTGACGCTCTGGAATGCGTACGGCCCGACCGAGGCGGTGGTGACGGCCCTCGCCCACCGCATCGAGCGTCGGGCACTCGATCCACTCCCGATAGGCACGTCTTCACCGGGTCGTGGTGCGGCGATCCTCGGCCCCGACCTGCTGCCGGTCGCCGACGGCGTGATCGGCGAGATCTGGCTGACCGGCATTCTGGCAGCAGGCTATTCGGGAGACCCCAGAAGTACGGCCGATGCGTTCCGGCCGAACGTGGCCACCGTTGCATCGGCTGGTGAGCGGATGTATCGCACTGCGGATCTGGGATTCAGGGCTGCCGACGGTTCGATGACGTTCGTCGGCCGGGTCGACCGTCAGGCCAAGGTTCGTGGGTATCGCGTCGATCCGGCCGAGATCGAGACCGCGGCGGTTGCAGTGGACGGCGTTGTTTCGGCCCGCGCACTGCTCGTAGCACCCAGCGACGGTGTGGCGGTACGCATCGAATGCGTCGTCGTGGTTCGAGACAAGGACGCTCGATCCGTTCGCGCCGCAATGGGAGCGATCCTGCCTCCCCATCTGGTTCCGGCGCGTGTGCACGTGGTCTCTGAGTTGCCGTTGACCCGAAACGGGAAAGTCGACGATCTCGCGTTACGGACCCGGATTCTCGCCGGTACGCCGGCCGTGGGTGACCCCGGCGACGCCACCGACATCGACGGCATCGTCACCTCGGCGGTGCGGGAGGTTCTCGGCGTCACCGATCGAAATATCGGATTCGTCTCCGCCGGAGGTGATTCGCTGCGTGCGCTGGAACTGTCGGCGATAGTACGGCGCAGCGGAGTCGTCCTCGACGTACGGGTGGCTCTCGCCGACGGAACCGTCGATGCCCTGGTGGCGACCGCATCCGTCGACCCGTCTGCCGTGGCCGACGGTACCCAGCCCCATCGAAGCCGGCTCCTACCGCCGGCCGTGCACTGGTTCGGAGATCGTGTATCGCCCGAGCCGATCGCGCAGTGGAACATGGCAATTCGGCTGGATCTGGATTTCCTGCCGGACAGCGCCCGCGTGGACGCTGCGGTAGCCGAGGTGCTTCGCGTACACCCCATGCTTCGGGTGCGCCTCGAAGAAACGGACTCGGTTCAGGAGTTCGTTCTCGCCGAGGCATGCCCTGTCCTGTTCTTCTTCGACACGGTCGACCACGAAGTGGCGAACGCGTGCAAGCGGGTGTTCAACATGCTGACCCGTCGAGTCGGCATCGACAACGGCACACCGATCGGTTTCGGCGTCGTCCGAGCGATGGACTCGGGTGCGGCCACGATCATCGTGCTGGCCCATCACCTCGTCATGGACGTCGTGTCGCTGCACATCGTCGCAGGAGACCTGATCGAGGCCGTCTCTCACGGTGACGACGGCGTTCGTCTTCCGTCCGAGCACACCAGTGTTCACGAGTGGGTGCAGTGGCTGGCCTCCGACGCGAGCGCCCCCGGTTCGTCCGAGCGATGCCGCGCCGCCTATCGAGGGCTCGACCTCACGGGCGCAGATTCCGGACGTATCGAGCCGGGCACCGAGGGCGCCGCGGTCTCGGTACAGCGAAGTGTTCCCGCCGCGATGATCGACGCGGCGACGGCCGCCATCGGTGCAAGTGTCGAGGAGATCCTGCAGTCGGCGGCGGTCACAGCGTATGCCGAGACAGCAGACGCATCGCCGGTCGTCATCGAGGTCGAGACGCACGGACGTGAGCTCGACGCGGACGGTATCGATCTGACCCGAACCGTCGGGTGGTTCACCGGACTGTCCGCGGTTCCGGTACACCCCGCGACACCAGGTGAGCAGATCGCCGAGATACGTTCGAGGCGAACGTTTCTCGGTGCAACCGGTCAGCTACCCACGGTCCTGAGGTACATCCTCGGGTCGGACCCGTGTCCGGGATTGCGTCCACACGTCGGCGTGAACTACGTCGGGCGGCTCGACGCCGATCGCACGGGCTCGGCACGTGCGTACGGCCAGGGGCATCTGCGTGCCGCTCATGCCACACGACCGGTCGCTGTCCAGATCGACGCCTGGTTCAGAGGCGGGGAATTCGTCGTAGCAGTCGAACACGTGGACGGTGAGTCGGCGGATCTGGTCGCCGATGCGATGGTCGCGGCGATCACGGCCGCGTCTTCGGCCCGGTCGATCGCGGTGGAGGCGGGACTGTGTGCGATCGATCTGCGCGGCAACACGATCGACGACGTACTCGCTTCCGGGCCTGTCGAGGCCGTCGCACCGCTCACCGAAGTTCAGGAAGCGATGTACCTGCGCAGCGGTTCCGATCCCGGCGCTGCATACATCGAGCAGATCGTCCTGAGACTGCCGGACGGCGTCGAGGTCGGCCGACTGTGCGCAGCCGTCCGATCCGCGGTCACGGTGATGCCCCTGCTTCGCGGCGATATCGTATGGGAGGGGCTTGCCGATCCGATTCTGGTGGTTCGGGCACACGCGGAATCGGTCGTGGTGTCGGACATTCTCGATGCCGGGATCGACGTCGATTCTCTTGCACGAGGTTCAGCGCTGTTTCGGGCCACCGTCTCGAACGGTGCGTTGGCCCTGACCTTCCACCATCTCGTCGCTGACGGCTGGACCGTCCGAATGCTGCTGCAGCACATCGACGATCACTACTTCGGCCGTCCCGTGCCGACGGAAGCCGATCATCGGATGCTCCTGCACATGGTCGTGTCGGCGAATCGGCAACGGCCTGCCTCTCTCGACCGATCTCCGGCCACGCTGCTTCCGCCGCTCGATCCGGACGCACCCGCGGCGGGCCACGGGAACATCGATCTGACCCGCTCGGTCGAACCGGCGGCTGCGCGGCAGGTACGACGGGCCGCCGCCCGACGCGGTGTCACCGTGGCATCTCTCGTCCACGCCGGCTGGGCACTGCTGCTCGGACGGTCCGGTCGGCACGTGCGGTTCGGCAGCGTCGGACAACACCGTCCGGCGGGCCACGACGATTCGCCCGGCATGTACATCGAGACCCGCACGCTCGACGTGCGACTGCCCGCCGATATCGACGTTTTGCTGAAGTCGATGCATCGTGCATTGCGAGCAGAGCCCGAATCCGATGTCCACGAACACGATCCGGACCGTGTCGTCACGGCGGGCGTCGGTGCGATGTACGAGACCGCGGTGATCGTCGACGACGCACGAGGAACCGGCGCAGCCGACGAGTTTCTCGGTCGCCCCGTCGAAGTGATGTCGACCCGTGAACGCACGGGTCTTGCGCTGACCGCGTCGGTGATCGACCTCGGCGGCGCGTCCGGCATCGAGGTGACCCTCAACTGCGATCTGGAGCAGGTGACGGAGCCGGACGGACACCGCATCTTGAGTGATCTCCTCGAGATCCTGGCCGACCTCGCCGAGCCTGCCGATCACATCGACCGACGGGTTCCCGATCTGCCCATCAGCACCACAGCCGACTCTGCACCGAGGAGCACACGTTGACCACCACCAGACAGGCGATCGACGTCGGGGCCGACGCGACCGCATGGATCGATGCTCATCTGATCGAACTTCGCGAGATTCTCGCGACCGAGGGCGTGTTGCGTCTGCGCGGTCTGGGCGGGGCAGTCCGCGAGTTCGACACGATCACCGAAACCGTGACGGGCGCTGCGCCACTCGAGTATCACGGCGGCGCAACGCCGCGCACCCGAATCGATCGAAACGTGTATTCGTCCACGGATTTTCCGTCCGAGTACGCGATAGATCTGCACTCGGAGATGGCGTATTCGCGTACCTGGCCGCTCTACCTTGCATTCTGCTGTGCGAAACCACCACGTTCCGGCGGGGCCACTCCACTTGCATCGACGGTCGAGATCGCCGAGCGCATTCCGGTCGCGCTTGCCGAGCGGCTCCGTCTGTTCGGCATCAGGTACCGGCGCGCCTTCCACCCCCTGCTCGGTACCGACTGGCGCAGTGCGTACGGCGTGAACGACGAGGCGGAGCTCGTCGACTGTGCTGCCCGACGTGGAGAGGACGTTCGGATCGACGGTGACGTCGTCACGTCGTCGTGGACCTTGCCTGCGTACCGAGACTGCGAGGGCGGCATCGAGTCGTGGTTCAACCAGATGGTCGCGTTCAACGTGCGCACGCTGCCGTCCGGGGTGCGCGAGGACCTGCTCGACGTCGTGGGAGAGGACGGAATCCCCAAGAACACCCTGCTCGGTGACGGCTCGCCGTTCCCCGAATCCGACATCGGCGCGGTGCGCGATGCGGTGGACGCGACATCGACCGCCGTGCCCTGGGAGGCGGGGGATCTGACCATCGTCGACAATCGCCGCTTTGCACACGGACGGCAGCCGTACACCGGCTCTCGGGAGGTGCGGGTGTGCATGACCGGAGAGGGGAGTTGGGCATGACCGCCGATACCCTGTTCGCGCGTCTGGCCGGAGCCTGGGTCGTGGACGACGACAGCGCGAGCCACGGGACGAACGGAGTGCCGGCACACGTGGCCGATGCCTCCGTCGATACCGTCGAGTCCGCCGTCCGTGCGGCGCTGACGCCGTTTCTGTTGGGGGAAGGCACTATCGGTTCGCTGCGCACGATACGCACCGGTGCCGGTTGGGTCGTGGATGCCGGTGACGTCATCGTCAGGGCGACACCCGAACGGGTCGAGGTCTCGGGGCAGGTGGCCGGGTGGACACTCGATTCGTTGGTCGCGTCCTCCATAGCGACCGAAACGGCTCGGCGACTCGATGCGGGGATCGCCGGTGACGCGCCGGTGCCCGAGGCGAGAAAGTTCGAGAACGTCGATGTCGTCGAGCGCATCCGCACACACGCCCGACTCACACCCGACCGCACTGCAATTCGTTCCCTAGCCGCGACGCTCGACTACGCGGACCTGGTCCGTGCCGCCGAGGTGGCGGCCGACGGACTCGATGCGTCCCGAGCCGGAAACGTCGTTGCGGTGCGATTCGATCGGTCGATCGGCTCGGTGGTGACACTGCTCGGAGCCCTGATCTCGGGGCGCGCCTATCTGATGGTGTCCTCGGACGACGAATCCGATTATGCCCGCACCGCATCGACCATCGCCTCGAGCCGGGAATCGGCCTCAGGAGGGTTCGATCGAGCGTCGGCCTCTGCCGCCGCGTACGTGCAATTCACGTCGGGAACATCCGGTGAGCCCAAGGCGATCGTCGTCGAACGGGCCCAATTGTCTGCTTACTGTGCATTTCTCGAGGCCGAGAAACTCTGCGGCCCGACAGTGACCATGCCGGTCCTCAGCGCCCCCGAATTCGACGCCATCGTCAAGCAGATCTGGGGGCAGCTCACCGCAGGGGGAACGGTGGTGCTACCCGAGTCGGGCGACGTACTACGAGAGATCGACCGGGCCACTGCGATCGACAACGTGTCGATCAATACGGTGCCGGCCGTGTGGAATCAGTTCCTGGACGTAGCGACGCACCGTCCGATCACGACGCGGGGAACTCTGCTGCTCGGTGGTGAGGCCCTCGATCCGATTCTGGTCGAGCGCACTCGGTCCCTGTGGCCCGGTGTACGGGTGGTCAACCTGTACGGACCATCCGAATGCACCTCCAACGCAACATGGTTGCGAGAGGTCACCGGCCGCCGCGATCGCACCCCCATCGGCAGCGCGATCCGTGGTTCGGTCGCAGTCGTACTCGATGACCGGCTCACCGCCGTTCCCGTCGGTGCCGTCGGGACCCTGCACATCTCGGGCGACAGCGTTTCGCGGGGTTACCACGGCGACACGCGTCGCACCGCGGCCTCGTTCCTGCCGATGGCAGTGGACTGCGGAACCGGATCGGGCACCAGGATGTACGCGACCGGCGACCGCGTGCGAGCCACGTCCGACGGGCTGGTCTATCTCGGCCGTACCGATGCCGAAGTGAAGATCAACGGAGTCCGCACCGACCTCGAGGCTCTGCGCAACGACATCGCCGTCGTCCCAGGGGTCACGAGCGCCGCCGTGGTCGTGGTGCACGGCGGCATCGAGGTCGTCGTCGAATGCCCACTGCAACAACGGGACGACGTGCTCGGATCGGTGCGAGACCGAGTCGAAACCAGCTGGCGACGCGAACTGCGCACCAGCCGGGTGCGCTGGGTGGCCGAGATTCCCCGTACCGAGGTGGGCAAGGTCGACGTCTCGACCCTCGCCCGGCACGTGGACCGACAGGCTGCCTCGGAAGGCCTCGACACGGCGGCGGCCGCATCGCCTGCACCACCGCACCGCGTGCTCGAGACGATCTGGACGTCCGTGCTCGGATCCGAGCCGACTCGGTCGTCGTCCATCGTTGCGCTCGGCGGCGATTCGATGAAGCAGCTCAAGATCGTCGCGCTGTACCGGCGCATTCTCAAAGTGGATGTGTCGCTTCACGATTTCAAGCAACGAGACACCCTGGGTGAACACGAGGATCTACTCCTCGAGCGCGTCGACGTCGCCCACCTCGATCGAATGGCTGCATCGTTGGACGGGGCGAAACGGTGAGCGACATCGACGTTCTTCTCGCTGCCGCGGACACGGGAATCGAGGCCGAGGGTGCCGTGGATCTGCGGGCACCGAGCCCGTATCAAGAACGGCTCTGGAGAGCGCACTGCGCTGCACCCTCGACCGCATATTCGGTGCCGTGTGTGTTCGATCTGGACGGCGGAGACAGCGCACGGGTGCTCGCGGCGATCGTCGAGGTCCTGGCATCACACGAGGTGTTCGCCACGCGCATCGTCGACGCCGACGGCTCGAGCTTCGCGCTCGAACCCGTCGGTCCGATCGTTCCCGAGATCGCTGTCGTGGACGACATGGACGCCGCGACCGAGGAGCTGCTTGCACGTGGGTGGGCGAGCGGACCGTTGGTGCGAGTCGCCCTGTTTCGCAGAGAGGGACGCTCGGACCGCATCGCCATGGTGTTCCACCATGCCGTGATCGACGGCCATTCGGTGTCGCTCCTGATCACCGACATCTCTCGCGAGCTCGCGGAACCGGGTGCCTCCTCGATTCGGCCTCGTCCCCGCTATCGCGATGTCGCTCGGGTACGGCTTTCGTCGAGGTCGTGGTGGACAGACCACCTGGCCACGGTGCCGTATCGCCGCGCCTGGCGACCGTCCGAGCCCGGCGCAGCCGTCGTCAGCCGTGCCTCGGTGAGGGCCGGTCGCGAGGATGCCACGAGCTGGTTCACCGCAGTGGCCGTCACGCTGTCCAGGCTTCTCGGCTCGGAGGTCGTGTGCATGTCGATACCACTGGCCAACCGTCGGGAGGTCGAGGAATTCGACGTGGTCGGCCCACTCGTGAGCACCGTGCCGCTGGTCGTGGAGGTGTGCGAGAGCGACACTCTCTGCGAGGTTCGTGGCCGCATCGAAGCTTCGGTGGAGGCTGCGAGCGCGCATGCCGACGTGGATCTGGCCGGCGTGGTCGCCGACCTACGCCGCGATGACCCCGATTTCTTTCTGCCTACCGAGGTGTTCGTCAACGTCCAGAGCGCCGACCGATCCTGTTTCGCACTGGGCGGCGCGACAGCTCGGCCGGTCGCAGTACACACAGGGGAGATGAAAGCCGCACTGACGGTGAGTATCTCGGCGACCGATTCGCCGGAGGTGCAGATCGAGTCGGCGCTGCCGGGGTGGTCGGCAGTGACCCACGACGGCATCCGAGACGTTCTGCTCACCGTTCTCGCTGCGGATCCGTCGGTATCGGTCGCGGAACTCTCGGTCGGACTCACCGGCACCACGGCGTCTCGATCGAGGCTCGATGCCTCGATCCTCGCGCCGCTGCTGTCCGCGGCCGACGATTCGCGAGTCGCACTGGTGGCACCCGATCGCACCCTCACGCGTGCGGAACTGGTTCGGGAAATTCGAGCGCGTGCGGGAGTTCTGACGCAGCACGGCGTGGTCAGCGGGGACGCAGTCCTGTTGTCGGTCGAGCGAGACCACGAGTTCGTGGTGTGGGCTGCGGCGATCATGGCACTCGGAGCGGCGTATGTTCCGGTGGACACTCGGCACGGAGCAGTCCGCATCGCTTCCATTGCAGCACAGTCGAATGCCAAGTCCGGTGTGTTCTCGGACGTCGCCGAGGCTCCGCCCGGTCTCCACACGATCGACCGCGCAGCTGTGGTTTCCGACGTCGATGCGGTCGAGTTGCCGACCGTCGCTTCGGGCCTGCCCGCGTACATCATCTTCACCTCGGGCACCACCGGCGCTCCCAAGGGTGTCCCGGTCACTCACGCCAACCTGCTGGCGTTGCGCGATGCCACCGCCTCGATCATCGAGCCGGGCGACATCGTCTCCGCCGTGCACGCGTTCACCTTCGACTTCAGTGTCTGGGAGATATGGACAGCGCTCTCTCGCGGGGCGCGCGTCGTGATCTACGAGGAGGGCGTTGTCCGCGACCCCTTCGAGTTGGCCGTACGGCTGAACGAGGACAGTGTGAGCGTTGTATCGCTGACGAACTCGGCGTTCGGGTCGCTGATCGCGGCGCAGCCGGTTCTCCCGTCGTTGCGACGCGTGGTGCTCGGCGGGGAGCAGGTCTCGTCCGGCTACGTGCGGCAGTGGCTCGATGCAGTCCAACACCCGACGGGGGGTGTCGAAGTCGTCAACATGCTCGGTGCCACCGAGACCACGGTGCACACCACTCGGCGGGTGGTCACCCGGACCGATCTCGAGGCCCCCGCCGTCCAGGTGGGGGAACCGCTCGAGCATCTCGACGTCGTCGTGATCGACGCGGCCGGGCGGGCACTGCCGAGAGGCTTCGAGGGCCAGATCACCGTTCGCGGTGCAGGTCTGGCTCTCGGCTATCTCGGGCGCGGTCGGTTGACAGCGTCGCGCTTCGTTCCCGATCCGTTTCCCGATGCTCTGCCCGGTTCCAGGCTCTACCTCACCGGCGACAAGGGGCGGTGGCTCGCACCACGCGAACTGTACGTCGACGGTCGAATCGACTCCCAGGTGAAGGTTCGCGGACACCGTATCGAAACGGCCGGGGTCGAGGCCGTACTCGAGCAACTCCCCGGTGTTCGGCGGGCCTGCGTCGTTGCACACGAGAATCGTCTGCTCGCGTTCGTCGACGCCGCCGACGACTGCGTCGATCTGTACGCCGGTGCTGCCACCGGACTGGCAGCCTACGAGGTACCCGACCGAATTCATCGCGTGCACGAGTTCCCGGTGACGGTCAACGGCAAGCTCGATCGGCGAGTGGAGTCACTGACCGCTGTGGCACTCCCGTCGGAGGTGAGGCCGCATGACGAACCGGATACTGCCCCGGGGTGGTTCGAGCGTGCACTCGCCGATGCGCTGGGGTTCGAGGAGCCCGACGAAGACCGCTCGTTCCTGGCCAACGGAGGCGATTCGATCCTCGCAGTCCGCCTCGTGAGCGATGTCCGCTCGCGTGGAACAGAGCTCGGAATCGGTGATGTACTCGGCGCATCGAGCCTGAGAGAACTTGCCGCACTCGTGGCCGATCGTGGGGTCAGGGCCGAGCCCGAAGACGAAGAGCTGCAGCCGTTCTCGCTGATCGACGCCGGCGTTCGTGATGGCCTGCCCTACGACGTGGCCGATGCGTACCCGTTGTCGGCAGCGCAAGAGGGCATGTTGTTCCACATCCGCTCCGATTCGGTCGTTGGGGTGTACCACAACACGGTCAGCCTGCGCATTCGTGGTGGGCTCGATCCGTTGGCGTTCCGGGTGGCACTCGCCGACACCGTGCGCAGACACGAGGTGTTGCGCACCTCCGTCGACGAGTGGAGTGCAGCCGAGCCTCTGCAACTGGTGCATCGGCACGTGGCCACACCCCTGTCGGTGGTCTCGGTGCCCCTGGGTTCGGACGCCGATGCAGTGATCGACGAGATCGTCTCCGCGGAACGGGTGCGCCCGTTCGACCTCGACCGGGCACCGCTGTTTCGTCTGACACTGGTTCGCGTCGCACCGGGGGAGGACCAGCTGATCATCAGCGACAGCCACCTCGTACTCGACGGGTGGAGTTGGACCTCGACACTGGCCGAGGTCGTCGACCGGCACAATGCTCTGCTCCGACGAGATCAGGCGTACGACACCCTCTACCCACCCGTACCCGTCAAGTTCGTCGATTTCGTGGCAGCAGAACGACGTGCGCAATCGTCCGCAGCGACATCGCAGGCCTGGGCCGAGCACCTGCGCGGCGTCCGGCCGCGCCGAGTGGCCGATGTTCGCAGCATCGGTGGCAGAGACGTCCGACGCACCGAGATCGACGCCGATGCTCTCCGTGAACGTGCCGCGGCTGCAGGTATTTCGGTTCGTCACCTCGCGATGGCCGTGCACGTTCATGCGCTGGCCGAGGTCTTCGGCGATCGCGAACTGGTCACCGGTACAACTGCCAACGGTCGGCTGGAGCGCGAGGGTGGTGTCGATGCCCGCGGGATGTTTCTGAACATGCTGCCGCTGCAGTTGCGTGCCCTGTCCGACCCGATCGCGACGGCGGAGGAATGCGCTCGCACGGAGGCTGCATTGATGCCGCATCGACGGCTGCCGAATGTGGACATCACGACGGCGGTCGGCAGGGGACCGTTGTTCGACTACGGATTCAATTTCGTTCGCTTCCATCGTCTTTCGGGCATCGAGAAGACTCACACCTTCGGCTCGAAGGACGACGATTCCCACTTCTCGCAGGAGGACACCGACTTCGCCTTGATGGCGACGTTCTCGATACACCCACCCGAGCATCGGCTCGCGTTGATGCTCGTCGTCGACACAGCCCGTGTGTCACCGCCGCGGCACCGAGTGATCGTCCAGGCGTACCGCGCAGCACTGGCCGACGCGGCGACAGCGGTCGACGCCACCGAAGGAGACACCCCGTCATGACAACTCTGCTTGCAGTTCTACTTCGAGGCGGTCGCGGTATCTCGGCCCTGGCCGTGGTCGCAGGAATCGTCACCGGTGTTGCGACCATCGCCATGGTTGCGACCATCACCAGCGCGGTGACCTCCGACACCGGACTCGACGCGCTGGCACCGTTCGGGGCGGCGGCCGTGGCGGTACTGCTGTCCGGTGCGTTGGCCTCGAACGCACTGGTGCGGGTGACACAGAAGTCCGTCGACCGACTGCGTACGAGGCTCGTCGACGACCTTCTGTCGGTGCCACTGCGCGGATTCGAATCGCTGCGTACTTCTCGCGCGATGGCGGTGCTCACCGACGACCTCGCCGCCGTGGGGCAGGCAGTGCAGTCTCTGCCGTTGCTGCTCATCAACTCGGTGATCGTCGTCTGTGCACTGGGGTACGTGGGCATACTCTCGCCCGTGGCGCTGGGAGTGTTGGTGCTGGTCATCGTCGTCGGCGGCGGTGCGTACGCGTTCGCGAACGGCAGAGCCGGAGCGCACATGTACCGAGCCCGTCAGGCTCAGGACGGACTCCACGAGACCTACCAGGCCATCACGCACGGCTTCAAGGACGTCAAGCTCAGCTCCCGGCTGCGGGCATCCCTGGTGGAACAGGACCTGCGTCGGCACTCGGGCGACTACGCGCGCAGCGTCGTCAGGGGTTCCACCGTCAGCCTCGTCACGGGGTACTGGGGGCAGATGCTCTTCCTGGCGTGCGTCGGTGCGGTCGCCTTCGGTGGGGACGCCCTCGGCATTCCGGCACAGGATCGAGTCGGTGTCGCACTGGCGGTTCTCTACCTCAATACCCCGCTGGTCACCGTGCTCAACATCGGACCGGTTCTGTCGCGTGCGGTCGTGGCACTGCGCCGAATCGGCGAGGTCGCGACACTGCGCGAGGACAGCGAAGTCGTCGTCGACGTCGGGCGGCCCGCCGTTGTCGACGAGATCGGCGTCGAGGGTGTGACATTCGCGTACGACGCTCCTTCACCAGGAGAGGCCTTCGCGATCGGACCGGTGACACAGCGCTTCTCCCGCGGCACGATCACCTTCCTCGTAGGCGGAAATGGCAGCGGCAAAAGCACATTGGGTCGTGTGCTGGCGGGGTTGTACACCCCGGACGGGGGATCGCTCGAGGTCGACGGCAGCGCACTCTCACCGAACGAGATCGTCGCCTATCGGGAAAACGTCTCGGCGTGTTTCGCCGACTCGTACGTCTTCGGTAGGTTGCGGTCGGCCGATCCCGAGGTCGCTGCGCGTGCCCGCTACTGGCTGCACGAGCTGGGGCTCGACGCGGTCGTCGAACTCGACGGGGAACGTCTGATCTTCGAGGGACTCTCGAGCGGACAACGCAAGCGGCTGGCTCTGGTGGAAGCGCTGGCGGATCCGCGCGATGTCGTGGTGCTCGACGAGTGGGCCGCAGAGCAGGACCCGGAGAACCGACACCGCTTCTATACCGACATCCTTCCGCGCATCCGCGACGAAGGCCGCATCGTGATCGTCGTGACCCACGACGATCGCTACTTCGACCTGTGCGATCACCTCGTCAAACTCGAGCGGGGCGCGCAGGTGTTCGTCGATCAGCCCGTACACAACTGACGCAAGCCATCACTCGACCAGTCGAAGGAACAGGGGATCACAGTGCAGGACTACATTTCCGAATGGACCGTCGTACGAAACGACGAGGAGCAGCATTCGATCTGGCCGGCGAAGCGACCACTGCCGCTGGGGTGGTACGAGGTCGGATTCACCGGCGACCGTGAGGCGTGCCTGGACCACATCGAATCGGTGTGGACCGACATTCGCCCACTGTCGCTACGTCGCGCGCTGGGGGTGGCGTGATGACCGTCGTCGACACCGCGTCGGGAGTCCCCGCATCACTGGCCCGGACTCTCGTGGGCGACTTCCTGCCGATGACCATCGACATCGAGCGTTCGTCCGGTTCCTACCTCTGGGACGAGGCTGCCGGACGACCGGTCCTGGACATGGGGATGTTCTTCTCGTCGTCCCCGCTCGGCCACAACCCCACACCGCTCGCGCATATCGAAGCCGAGCGAAAATTGTTGGCAGCAGCCAAGATGAAGCCCTCGAACCCGGATTTCGCGTCTCGAGTCCTGGCCGATTCGGTCTCGACCTTTCGTCGTCTGCTCATGCCGGAGGACATGCCGCACCTGTTCCTCATAGACGGTGGTGCGGCTGCAGTCGAGAACGCACTCAAGGTCGCCTTCGACTGGAAATCCCAGCGAGCAGGCACCGACGAAACGAATCTTCAAGCGCTGCATCTTCGTTGGGCCTTCCATGGCCGCAGCGGCTACACCATGTCTCTGACCAACACCGATCCGGCCAAGACGGCGCGATTCCCCAAATTCGACTGGCCCAGAATCGACGCCCCGGCTCGCGGTGAGGATGGCGGTGACGACGCCGACCGAGCCGGTCTCAGTGAGGCCGAACGTCGGGCACTCGCGGAGATCGAAGCGACCCTCGTCGCCGACGGTGACAGGATCGCGTGCTTCGTCTACGAGCCGATTCAAGGGGAAGGCGGCGACCGACACCTGGGTGCTGCATTCCTCAGGGCCGTGCAGTCGCTGTGCATCGAGCACGACGTCCTCACCGTCGCGGACGAGGTCCAGACCGGAGGCGGCACGGTCGGCGCTCGGTGGGCGCACGAGGCACTGGGATTGCGTCCCGACTTGGTGGCATTCGGTAAGCGCCTGCAGGTGTGCGGGGTCATCGGGGGCCGTCGCGTCGACGATCTCGACACCAATGCGTTCGCCGTACCGGGACGGATCAGCTCGACCTGGGGTGGTTCGTTGGTCGATCTGGTGCGCTTCGCACTGCTCTACGAGTACATCGCGCGAGAGAACGTGATCGCGCGAGCGGCGGCGATGGGTCCCTTCGTGCGCGCCGGACTCGACGCGATGGTCGGTTCCTCGGATGGTCACGTGACGTCGGCTCGGTCACGGGGCCTGTGGGGGGCCGTCACAGTGTCATCGCGCGAACTGCGTGACGCGGTGCTCGGCATCGCATTGGACGAGTACGACACGGTGCTTCTGCCGTGCGGGACGAGGTCGATCCGTTGGCGTCCGTCCCTGTTGGTCACCGAACAAGAGTTGGCGCTCTCGTTCGACGCAGTGACTCGGTCACTGACCGCGGCGGTTCGCTCGTGACAGCCTTCGTCGACGATCTCGCGTTCACCGGGCTCTCGGAGCGCTTCGGCGATCGGCCCGTGCAGCTGTGCGTGGACGGTGAATTGGGTGTCACCGCACTCGAAGAGCGGAGCGCGCAGGTCCGCGAGGCCTTGACGCGCGCCGGGGTCGGCCGCGGGCACGTCGTCGCAGTGAAGGGCCGCCGCGACTCCTGGTTGTTCCCGACCTTGCTGGGCATTCTCGGTGCAGGCGCGGCGTACACGGTCATTCCGTACAACAGTCCCCAGGCAGTCGAGGCGCAGTTGCTCGAGACCATCGAGCCGGCCGCCATCGTGGTGTGGGAGGACCTGCACCCGGCGTCCTGGCACGGACGGCCTTCGATTGCCCTCGGCGACGCCGTCTTCTTTCTGTTCGGTTCGTTCGAGCCGACTTCCCCCTCACCGCGCAGCGTCGACGATCCCGCCTACATCATCAGCACGTCCGGGACGTCGGGTAGGCCGAAAGCCGTTCTGGTACCGCACCGAGCGGTGCTTGCTTTTCTCGACGCGGCCCGCGGGGTCGTCGCCCTGTCGAAATGCGATGTCGTGGCGGCGCGGTCGTCGGCTGCCTTCGATCTGTCGGTGTGGGAGTTGTTCGCATCGGTGGGGGCGGGTGCCACCGCTGTACTCGTCGTGGAGGCTGTTGCGGCCGATACTGCCCGGCTGCACGAGTTGCTCGAGCAGACAGGTGCGTCCGTGCTCTCGACCACGCCGTCCGCGGCATATCAACTCGGTGCGTACGACGAGACGGTCGGTGGCGGGCTGGCGCTGCGATCTCTGCTCGTGGGCGGCGAAGCCTCCGACGGCGGCAGGCTTGCCGACGTCATGGCCGCACCGTCCTTCGGCCGGTGTCGACTGGTCAATTGGTACGGTCCGACCGAGGTCACTGTGTCCTGCACCGGCGGCGAACTCGTCGAACAGGATCTCGCCGAGCCGAGGACGCCCATCGGGCCCGCACTGTCGGGCGTGAGAGCGGCGGTACTACCGGCCGCTGACGGTGTCGGTTCCGCCGACGGCCTCGGACAGCTGGCAGTGGGCGGCGACCAGCTCGCACACGGATACCTCGGGAACCCGCGTGCGACCGCAGCAGCGTTCGTCCCGGACCCTGAAGGCCACGGTGATCGGTTGTATCTCACCGGGGACATCGTCGGTACAGACGCAGGCGACCGTTTCGTGTATCACGGCCGCGCCGACGACCAGGTGCAGTTGCGGGGGTACCGGCTCGAGCTCGGCGAGGTGGAACGAGCGATCGCGAAGCACCCGGCAATCCGGTGGTCCTATGCCACGGTCGGCGGCACCGACCTCGATGTTCTCGTCGCGTATTTCGCGACCTTCGACGATGGCGATCTCGATCGTGCGGAGCTGTGGTCCCACCTCTACCGCACGCTCCCGCGCCACGCAGTACCTGCCGCTCTGGTGAAGGTGGTCGAGGTTCCCGTGACCGTGGGGCAGAAGTTGGACGTTGTGAAGTTGCCGGCGCCGGTGATCACCGACTTCGTTGCCGGTTCGACCGCGGGCCGGGCGGCGGAGACCGAAACCGAGGAGAGGCTGTTGACGCTGTGGCGACGGCTGTTGGGAATCGAGGAGATCGGTACCGATCACCACTTCTTCGCGCTGGGCGGCCACTCCTTGTTGGTCGCGCGTTTGGTCAACGGCATCGCCCGTGAGTTCGGGGTGCGGTTGCAGTTGGCGGACGTAGTGGAGGGACTGACCGTGCGCGAGATCGCGTCGGTCGTGGACAGAGAAACGAATCGTCTGTCGGTCGGCGCATCGGCGTCGAACCGTGGACAGGAGGAGATGTCATGGTGACCACGAGTGAGAGGCCCCCGATCGAGGACGCGACGGCGGATGGCTCCATTCTGGAGCGTTTCGCGGCGGTGGCCAGGTGGAGTTACCGTCATCGTCTCGCAGTGCTTGCGGGATGGCTTGTGGCGCTGGTGTTGTCGGCCGGTGCATACGTCGGACTCGGCATGTCCGAGTTGTCTCCGGCGGACGGGTTCGTCGGCGAGTCCGGCGCGGCGGAGCAACTGGAAACGGGCTCGGACTTCCTGTCCTCGCGAACCGAAACCATTCTGGTGCAGGGTAGCTCGGCGGAGGACTCCGATCGCATCGCAGACGAGTTGTCGGCTGCGCTGATGGGGACGGCGCAGGAGCCTCCGGAGAAGTTGACGGCCGCTACCGGCGATCAGCGAGTTCTGCAGGTGCTGTTGCCCGACGAGCAGGCATCGCCGTCCGAGCGTGTGCAGGGGATCGATTCTGCGATCGAGAGCGCCCGCGAAGCCAACCCGGGTGCTGCCATATCTGCTACCGGGCCCATCTCGGTGCAAGCCGACGTCACCACCAGTTACGGTGAGCGACTTGTGTTGCTGGAAATGCTCAGCCTCCCCGTCACGGCCGTCGTGCTGTTTCTCGTGTTCGCCGGTCTGATCGCCACCTTGATTCCGCTTGTCACCGGCCTCGCCGTGGTGGCACTGGCCATCCTCTGGAGCGGGCCGACGTCATTGTTGGTGCCCATGGAGAGCAACCAGATGAGTGTCATTCTGCTGATGGGTCTCGCTCTTGGCGTGGACTATTCGTTGTTCTTCGTCAGGCGGGCCCGCGAGGAGTTCGCCCGGTCCGGTGACGCCGACGCAGCCGCAACGATCGCGGTGTCGATGACGGTGCGCTCTGTTCTGGTGGCGGGGCTGGTGACCGGTGTTTCGGTGATCGCAGCCTTCCTGACCGAATCGCCGATTTTCCACTCGCTCACACTCGGCATCATTCTCGTCGTCATCGCCGCGATGCTTGCATCGATCACGTTGCTGCCTGCGCTGCTGGCATTGGGACGTCGACGAGTGGTTCGGCAGCTGTTCGGCAAGACTCCGGACGACGCAGCGGAGGAGACAGGGTTCTGGGGTCGTCTGTCGGGCAATGTCGTTCGGCGCCCCATGCCTGCGCTGCTCGCCGGACTGGCCGTGATGGTCTTGTTGGCCGCACCGGTCGCAACCATGAAGCTGCAGTTCCCGGGAACGGACAGCATGCCGCGCACCTTCGAGACGCTGCGCACGCTGGACGACGTCTCCGAACAGTTCCCTCTGTACGGCGTCAGCCACACCGTGGTCACCGAGACCGGCGGTGACGTCGCCGGTGCCTCGGCCGTACTCACCGACATCGCCGAGGCCGCGGCCGGCTTGCCCGGATTCGACGGGCAGGTACGTGACGTTCAGATCTCCACGGACAGGTCGGTGGCGCGCATCGAGATCGGCACCGACTCGGACGGTATCGATGCACAGGCGGCGAAGGATTCTCTGAACGAGTTGCGAAGCAACGTTGTTCCGGAGTTCGCGGGCGGTCGTGACATTCTCGTCGGTGGTGAGACCGCGGTCAGCGTCGACGTTTCGCAGTCGACCTCGCGTGATCTTCTGATCGTCATACCGATCGTCCTCCTGGTCGCCTTCGCGCTGATCTACCTCGCCTTCCGCAGTGTGGGGCTCGCCGCGCTGAGCGTGGGTCTGAACCTGCTGTCCGTCCTCGCGTCCTACGGCATCCTGGTGCTGTTGTTCCAGTACGGCTGGGGTGCAACGGTGTTCGGTTCGGAGTACGTCGGTCCGGTGGTGACTCTGCTGCCGGTGATGATGCTGGTGATCCTCATCGGGTTGTCGATGGACTACCACGTCTTCATCCTCACTCGGGTGCGAGAGGCGTTCGGTCGCGGCCTCGGCGTCGAGGATGCCGTCCGGCAGGGTGTGGTCCGGTCTGCACCGCCGGTCACCGCGGCTGCGGCCGTGATGGTGGTGATCTTCGCGATGTTCACGCTGTTGCCGACGCCGGAGATGAAGCAGCTCGGTGTCGGGCTCGCCGCGGCAATCGCTCTCGACGCGACCGTTGTTCGCGGCGTTCTCGTCCCTGCTGCCCTACGCCTGCTGGGGGCGAGCGTGTGGAAGCGCTCACTCGAAGGCGCGGGCCATCACTGATCGCGAAACCGGCCGATCGCACCACGGACAGGAGCTCGACAAGGATGGCGACCCTAGCGGCAGGCACCCGACGACTCGCCGTGGGACTGCTTATGACTCTGACCTTCCTCCTCGGGCTCACGCCCGGTCCTGCTGCGGCAGTAACCCTCTCGAACACCGATCTGCAGAATGCAGTGGACGAGTGGGCGGCCGAGATCGGAGCCCCGGGAATGTCGGTCCAGGTTCTGGACTCGGACACGGTGGTGGGGGAAGCATCGAACGGTGTCGACGGCAACGGCGAGCCCGTCGATGCCTCGACACCGTTCGTGTGGGGCTCGGTGTCAAAACAATTCACGGCGGCCACCGTCCTCGGGCTGGAACGGCAGGGCGTACTCGACGAGTCGACGCCCGTCGTGGACATCGTCCCGGGAGCACGGAACATGCTGGGCGACCCGGCAACGTCAGTCGGCGACCTGATGCACCACACCAGTGGCTTGCCGCACGACATCACCGTCACCGACGATTGGTCCCGGCGTGGCTCGGCCGTCGACGCAATTGCGACCATCCCGCAGCCGGTGGGGACGACCGAACGTGGATCGTTCCGCTATTCGAGCCTGAACTACATGCTCCTGCAGGCAGTGGTCGAGACCGTGACCGGTGAGTCGTTCGCCGATGCACTCGACGCCCAGGTCCTCTCGCCCGCAGACACCTCCGCCATCACCGATCCGGAACAGTTCACCGACGACGTTCCACTGGGCCATGTGCCGTTTTTCGGCTCGGCGCGACCAATCGACGTAGGAGTGGATTCGGCGGGTCTGGGCTACGGCTACCTCGCGGGCTCCACGGGCGATCTCGGACGGTACGCATCATGGCGACTGAGTCGGCTGCAGGGCGGCGAGGACACGGCTCCCGAGGTCGACACCGGCGAGGGCACCGAGTACGGCGACGGTCTGTTTCACGAGAAGATCGCAGGCCAGGACGTGTGGTGGCATTCCGGAGCCGTCCCCGGCTACTACGCCTACGTTGCATTCGTACCCGCCCTGGACAGAGCAATGGTGTTGGCCACCAATCGATACGGTGAGATCGAAGCAGAACATATCGCTGCGGTAGGAAGAAATCTCACCACGCTCGTCATCGACGGGTCGACCACAGGACTACCGTCGTCGTCGGCTCCGATGGTGCTGGGCACCATTTTCGCGGCCGTGGCTGTCCTGCTCGCCATCGTCGTCTGGGTAACCGTTCGGCTGTTCACGGGGCAGGTGCGACAGCGTTCGCTCGGTGGTGCAGCACTTCGGATCGCGATCACCACGGTGTTGGGCGGGTCGGTGCTGATCGGTGCCTACATCGGGGTGCCGACGATCGTCGGTGCGTCACTGTCCGTCATGGCGCTGTGGGCACCCGACGTCACCCTGGCGTTCTGGATTCTGCTCGGCACGGTGTTTCTCGCATCTGCACTGGTGGTGACCGATCAGGTGGTCAACTACGGTCGAATTCGGCAGACCTGATCGGTCGGACGAACCCACACGGACGAACTGCTCCCCGGCCGCAGGGCCGGGGAGCAGCGTCGGTCGAGGTGGTCCTACTTCGCGGAGACGCGGACCAGTTTCTTGTTCACGAACTCGTCCATGCCCCACGGTCCCAGCTCACGGCCGACGCCGGAGCGCTTGACGCCGCCGAACGGCAGGCCCGGCAGGGTGGTGCCGTGCTCGTTGACGAAGGCCATACCGACCTCGAGCTGCTCGGCCACGTCGCGGGCCTTGTCCAGATCGGCGCTCCACACCGAGCCGCTCAGGCCGTAGGCGGAGGAGTTCGCCAATTCGATTGCCTGCTGCGGGCTTTCGACCTTGTAGATCACTGCGGCCGGTCCGAACAGCTCTTCGCTGTACGCACGCATGTCGGGGGTGACGTCGGTCAGTAGCGTGGGCTGCACGAATGCGCCCGGTCCGTCGATCTTCTTGCCGCCGGTGAGCAGTGTCGCGCCCTTGGCGACGGCATCGTCGATCTGCTCGATCAACGTGTCGGCCGCTGTCTGTGACGACAGTGGGCCGAGCGTGGTGTTCGCGTCCAGCGGGTCGCCGGTCTGCACGGCCTCGAACGAGGCGGTGAGCTTGGTGACGAAGTCGTCGTAGTGCTCCTCGGCGACGAGGATGCGCTTGGCGGCGTTGCAGGCCTGACCTGCGTTGGAGAGTCGCGCCCTGGTCGCGGACTCGACTGTTGCATCCATGTCGTCGGAGTCGAGCATGATGAACACGTCCGATCCGCCCAGTTCCAGGACGACCTTCTTGAGGTTGCGTCCTGCTGTTTCGGCGACGGACGTTCCGGCTCGCTCGCTACCGGTGAGCGAGACGCCCTGCACGCGTGGATCGGCGATCATGTCGGCGATCTGCTCGTTGGTCGCGAAGATGTTGATGTACGCGTCCTGGGGGAGTCCGGCCTGCTGGAAGATCTCCTCCATCAGCAGCGCCGACTGCGGGCAGTTGGGTGCGTGCTTGAGCAGAATCGTGTTGCCCACCACCAGGTTCGGGCCGGCGAACCGAGCCACCTGGTAGTAGGGGAAGTTCCACGGCATCACGCCGACGAGCGCGCCGACCGGCTTGCGCTGCAGCACAGTGTCTTCCGCACCGGGTACGTCGAGCTTCTCGTCCTCGAGCAGAGCGGGGCCGTTGTCGGCGTAGTAGCGGTAGATGTTCGACGACAGCTCCACCTCACCCTGGGATTCGGTGAGTGGCTTGCCCATTTCGAGTGAGATGGTCCTGGCCAGTTCGTCGGAGCGTTCGGTGTAGAGGTCGGCGACCTGGTGCAGAATTTCGGCGCGATGCTTCGGTGAGGTCTTGCGCCACGTCCGGAATCCGGCGTGTGCGTCGGCGAGCGCGCGCTCGACACCGGCCGAGTCGAGGGTTTCGAATTCCTTGACGGTTGTGCCGTCGGCGGGATTGACAGTCTTGTAGGTCGTCATGATTCGTTCAACGGTCGGGGAGGGGTCTGTTGTTCCAATTCGGGCAAATCGGATGCTCCGACGGTGGTCAGGGAGATGTTCGATGCCCGCGGTCGCGGTGACGCGTCCGGTACTCCATCGGTGTGCAGTCGAATTGGCGGCGGAAGGTACGTGTCAGATGCGAGCTGTCGTAGAAGCCCCACCGCGCAGCGATCTCACCGAGCGTGACCGCGGGATCGCCGGCGAGGATATCGCGTATCGCGCCGTTCATCCGTTCGTGGCGCACGCATTCGGAGAAGGTGGTGCCGGCCGCGTTCAGAAGACGGTGCATCGTGCGCGTCGAGATCATGGCCTCGCGCGCTGCGGCGTCGGCACTGACGCGGCCCGAGGGTAGGGCGGAGCGGATGTAGTGGCGCAGCATCATTCGGGTGGCCTCGTCGCGTGTCTCCGACTCGCGCGTGGTCGTCGTCGATCCGGCCACCGCGGTGAGCACATCGACGAACGATCGGTCGAGGCTCGCGAGAGCGATCGGGTCGAGCGCCGAGCTCTCCTTCCACAGAACCGACATCATCGTCCCCACCAGCGCGCCCGCACCCGTGGTGGTGTCGATGCTGCTTCCCGTCACTCGCTCGGGGTTCCACAGTTCGCGCGGAATGCGGAACGACAGCACCTTCCACAGTGCGTTGCCCTCCGGTTCGCGGTATTCCATCCGGTAGGGGCGGGTGGTGTCGAACACGGTGATCGAGCCGGGAGTGATCAGTGAGCGACGGTCGTCCTGCTCGGCCAGGCAGGTTCCTTCCAACTGCAGGTTGACGAATACGGCGTCCAAAGGCGCTCGCGCGACTTCTCGTCGACCGTGTGCGAGAACCTGTGTCACCGATGATATTTCGGCGCAGTTGATCACCGCCAGTTCCTGCGAGTCGACCCAGCCAGGGACGCCGTCGGGCACGGAACTGCGGTCTCGTTGCGAACGGCCTCGGTGGGGAGTCAACGGTGTGAAGGCCTCGCACACCACGTCACCCCAGTAGCTCACCTGTTCCTGGGGGCTCAGCCCGGACGTGGACCAATGCGGCACGTGGGTCCTCCTCCCGGTGTCGGCGATCCGACTGCTCGACGGTAGATCGAGTGATTGACGGCTGTATTTCCCCGGCGTAACAACCTCGGCCCGGAGGTCGGAGTGTCAGGCCGTTCTGCGATACGACGATTCGAGTCGCGTCCCGGCGGTGCCTAGTAACGGCATCACCTCGTCGAGCACACGGCGTTCCAGTTCGACTCGATGGGCGTCGAGCATGGGAACGATCGTCACGCCGTCTGCCACGTGTGCTGCCTCGATGTCGGCGATGAGGCCGGCCAGTCCCGACGGTGTGCCGATGTAGCAGACGGTCCTGGGGACGTGGACTTCTGCGGTGGCCAGCTCCGCGCGCGCTGTTCTCGCGTCGTGCGCAATATGAACTGCGATGTCGAGGACGACCGACGGCGCATCTGTGCAGCACCCGCGGTCGGTGTGCGACGTTCGCAGGCGAGCTCGGGCGAGCTGAGCGGCGGCGAGATCGTCTGCCCGGATGTGGACGGTGTCGGCGATCGGTGGGTCGGTCAGCCACCGGGGATCCGACCCGTCGGTAGATGAGAGGGCCAGTGCAACAACGATATTCGTGGTGAGCATGAGAGGTCCGTTCGTGTCGAGGTCAGTGAGTGGGTTCGGGTGGGGTCAGGGACCGCAGGGTGGATCCGTGCCACACGAGAGGTTCGGTGCTCGGGTCGCTGCCCATTCGGTGGACCTCCATCAGCACGACGTCGTGGTCGCCGGCTCGAATCTCCGCATGGATGCTGCATTCGAGGTGCGCTGCGGCACCGCCGACGAAATGTGCTCCGGTCTCGGAGGTGAACGTGTCGATTCCGGCGAATCGATCTCCGGACTTCGCGGACATCCGACCCACCGCGGATCGGTGAAGTCCACCGAGCACCGACACGCCGAGGCGTGGGGCTCGGCGCAGTGTCGGCCAGGTGGTCGAGGTGTGCTGCACTGCGAACAGCACGAGGGGCGGGTCGGCGGAGATCCCGACTTGAAAGGAGGAGGCGACGAGGCCGACCGGCACGTCGTCGATCAGTGCCGAGAGCATGACGATGCCCGACGGAAACAGTGCGAAGGTCGTGCGAAGCAGGCTCGCGTCGTCGGAAACGTCGACGAGTGCGGGTGACATTGTCGTTCGGGTCATGTGGGTGCCGTTCCGAGTGCTGGATGCGTGTGGGCGGAGGGGGATGGACGCCGAGTGCGACCATCCCCGTCCTGCAGGGCGATGCGTGAGGGTCGTGGTGGCGTGTCAGACGCCCGCGGTGACCCAGTCGACGTGGGTGCCGCCGGCGCCACTGACTTCGGCGTCGCGCACGAAGGCTCCGCGATATTTGGCAGCGGCGTGCCGATCGGGGAGCTGAGGCCCGATCTCCGGGAACATCCGTTCACGCAACGTGCCGGATCCGTATTCCTTCTGCGCCAGTCCACGCTCCTGCAGCACCGGGATGACGTAGTCGACGAAATCCTCGGCCGACTGGGGGAAGTACTGGATGATCTGGTTGACGCCGTCCACACCCGCGTCCTGCCACTGCTCGAGCTGATCGGCGATCTGCTCGGGGGTACCCACCATGCGGCTGGCGTAGGACAGGGCCCCGACGAGATCGGAGACCTTGGCCTTCTGTCCGTTGTTGGAGTCCTCGAACATGCGCGCGTACCCCTGCACTCCCGACATCGAGGTCTGCTCGATCGGCATGTCCGGGTCCAGGCCGGATACGTCGATGCCCATGTCGCGGCCGATGTGTGCGGCCAGTCCCCGGTAGCTGATGTCCTCGTCGATCTCGGCGGACTTGCGCCAGGCCTCCTCCTCGGTGGAGCCGACGACGAACGAGAAGCCCTGGATGAACTTGAGGTCGCCGGCGTTGCGGCCGGCAGCCACCGTTTCCTTGCGCTGCTCGGCAATTCCCTTGCGGGCTCCCTCGATCGTCGGATAGACCACGAACGTGGCCTCGGCATGACGAGATGCGAACTCGCGTCCTACCTTCGACGATCCCGCTTGGTACATGACCGGTGTGCGCTGCGGGGACGGGGATGCCATGTGTGGGCCGAGGACCTTGTAGCGCTCTCCCTCGTGGTAGATCCGGTGGATCTTGTCGGCATCGGCGTAGACGCCGGCTTCGCGATCGGCGAGCACCGCGCTGTCGTCCCAGGACCCTTCCCACAGCTTGTAGACGACCTTCATGTACTCGTCCGCCCAGCGGTATCGCTCGTCGTGCTCGACGATCTTGTCGAAGCCGAAGTTCTGTGCGGCCGAGTGGGTGGCGCTGGTGACGATGTTCCACCCGATGCGTCCCTTGCTCAGGTGGTCCATCGTCGACATCTTGCGGGCGAAGCTGAAGGGGTGCTCGGTGAGGATCGAGCTGGTGAACGTCAGACCGAGATTGTCGGTTGCCCCGATGAGGGCGGCGCAGAGAGCAGCCGGGTCGTGGCAGGGCATGTGCAGCCCCTCCTCGATGTACGCGTTCCACTTGCCTTCGTACGCGGGATCGATCCCGACGACGTCCGCCAGGAACAGGGCGTCGTACTTGCCGCGCTCGAGTGTCTTGGCGAGGTCGACCCACGTGTCGAGGGTGTCGAAGTGCACCTGGGTGGTCTTCGGATTACGCCACAGGCCGTGGTAGGTGTGCGAGACGGTATTCATCTGAAAGGCATTGAAGATCATTCGCTTTCTTGTCATGGACGGAAATCTAAACTCGATGTGTGTCGCGTCCATTAAACGCTGAATCAGTTGCGTTTCCATCGCCTCACCGCGAAGGTGATTTCTCCGTGAGGAAGAATGTGCCGTCCAAATATCATGTACTAGAACAAGTTTGAGGGATTCTGGCCCAATGTTTTCATCGCGAAAAAGGCATGGAAAAGCCGCACTCTGCGAGTGGTTTCGGCAGATATGCGGCGGAGTCACGGGAAATGGAGTTCCCGAATTGTGGAATTACGAGGCAATGAGCAAATCGAATATCGGTTGTGTGCCCGGCAGGGTTCTCTCTCGTGAATTCGCCTGCGCCGGGGGAGCGGAGACGGTCGTCGGGGTGTGCGGTCCATGTTGCCCGTGCCGTGCGGTGTCCCGCTTGTACAAATCGGCCATCTTTTTGTACGGGTGCGCCACGGTCGATCCGGAACGGGCATCCGGGGAGCACAGCGCGGACCAGCAGATTCGTTACCGGCCGGTAACTTCGAGGCGCAGATGGAGTGATACCCCACTGCCCGGCACAGCGGCCGGTTCAAAGATTAAAGTCGACGGTGGACGCATCCAAAAGACGACGTTGAAACTGAGGCAAAGGCGAAACATGACAGCGAAGAAGCCGACCATCATCTATACCCTGACCGACGAGGCGCCGATGTTGGCGACTCACGCGTTTCTGCCGGTCATACGTTCTTTCGCCAGCGCGGCCGAGATCAACGTCGAGTCGAGTGACATCTCCGTTGCCAACCGCATCCTCGCCGAGTTCCCCGATTACCTGAACGAAGACCAGCGAGTGACCGACAACCTCGCCGAGCTGGGCAAGCTGACTCAGCTGCCCGAGACCAACATCATCAAGCTGCCGAACATCAGCGCATCGGTGCCGCAGTTGCTCGCTGCCGTCAAGGAACTGCAGGACAAGGGCTACGCGATCCCCGACTTCCCCGGCAACCCGAAGACCGACGAAGAGCGCGAGATCCGCGACCGGTACACCAAGTGCCTCGGCAGCGCGGTCAATCCTGTTCTGCGTGAGGGTAACTCGGACCGCCGTGCACCCAAGGCGGTCAAGGAATTCGCCCGCAAGCACCCGCACTCCATGACCGAATGGTCGATGGCGTCACGCACCCACGTCGCGCACATGCGCGAGGGCGATTTCTACCACGGAGAGAAGTCGACGGTCGTCGACGGAGACCGTGAGATCAAGATGGAACTGCTGCCCGCGGACGGCGAGCCGATCGTGCTCAAGGAGAAGGTCTCGCTCACCGACGGTGACGTGATCGACTCGATGTTCATGAGCAAGAAGGCGCTCCTCGACTTCTACGAGGAGCAGATGCAGGACGCCTACGAGACCGGCGTCATGCTGTCCCTCCACGTGAAGGCCACGATGATGCGGGTATCGCACCCCATCGTGTTCGGCCACGCCGTTCGCGTGTTCTACAAGGACGCGTTCGCCAAGCACAACGAGATCTTCGAAGAGCTGGGCGTCAACGTCAACAACGGCCTGTCGGACCTGTACGCCAAGATCGAGACACTCCCGGCGTCCAAGCGTGACGAAATCATCGAAGACCTGCACAAGTGTCACGAGACCCGCCCGGAGCTGGCGATGGTCGACTCCGCGCGCGGTATCTCGAACTTCCACTCGCCCAGCGACGTGATCGTCGATGCCTCGATGCCCGCGATGATTCGCGCCGGCGGCAAGATGTGGGGAGCCGACGGTCGTCCCAAGGACACCAAGGCCGTCAACCCCGAGTCGACGTTCTCCCGGATCTACCAGGAGATGGTGAACTTCTGCAAGACCAACGGACAGTTCGATCCGACGACGATGGGCACCGTCCCCAACGTCGGCCTGATGGCGCAGAAGGCCGAAGAGTACGGCTCGCACGACAAGACCTTCGAGGTACCGAAGGCAGGCGTCGCCAACATCACCGATATCGCCACCGGCGAGGTACTGCTCACGCAGACCGTCGAAGAGGGCGACATCTGGCGTCTGTGCATCGTCAAGGACGCGCCGATCCAGGACTGGGTCAAGCTCGCCGTGACGCGCGCCCGTGAGTCCGGAATGCCGGTCGTCTTCTGGCTCGACCCGTACCGCCCGCACGAGAACGAGCTCATCGGCAAGGTGCGCACGTACCTGAAGGATCACGACACCGAGGGCCTCGACATCCAGATCATGTCGCAGGTTCGCGCGATCCGGTACACGATGGAGCGTCTGGTCCGCGGACTCGACACCATCTCCGCGACCGGCAACATTCTGCGCGACTACCTCACCGACCTGTTCCCGATCCTCGAGCTCGGCACCAGTGCCAAGATGCTCTCCATCGTTCCTCTGATGGCCGGCGGCGGACTGTACGAGACGGGTGCGGGTGGCTCGGCTCCCAAGCACGTCAAGCAGCTGATCGAGGAGAACCACCTGCGTTGGGACTCGCTCGGCGAGTTCCTGGCTCTGGCAGTGAGCCTCGAAGACCTCGGCACCAAGACCGGCGACGTCAAGGCGACCATCCTCGCCAAGGCACTCGACGCCGCCACCGGCAAGCTGCTCGAGAACAGCAAGGGCCCGTCGCGCTCGACCGGTGAACTCGACAACCGCGGCAGCCAGTTCTACCTCGCTCTCTACTGGGCCGAGGAGTTGGCCGCACAGACCGAGGACACCGAACTGGCGAAGCACTTCGCCGCACTGGCGAAGACGCTGTCGGAGAACGAAGACAAGATCGTCTCCGAGCTCAACGAGGTCCAGGGCAAGGCAGTCGACATCGGCGGCTACTACTACCCGGACCCCGAAGCCACTGCTGCAGTGATGCGTCCGTCCAAGACCTTCAACGAGGCTCTGGAGTCGTTCAAGCTGTAGTTTCTCTGGCTCACCCCCATCGAATGAATGGTCCATTCACGCGCTCAGACGTTGTGAATGGGCCATTCATTCGTATTGGGGTGCACCAGAATTCGGTCCACCACCCACCCCGTTCGGAGCCGGCCCCGCCCACCCCGTTCGGATCAATGTGACTTTCACGCGCTCAGACGTACTGAATGGACCATTCATGCGTTACGGGGCGGCACCAAGATGTCGAGAAACGCCGTACAGCTCGCACTGTGGCGACGCCCTGGCAGTTGGACAACGGAGATCGTGCGATGGATCGTCGGCTCGATGGGCAGGTAGACGAGGCTCGCGAACGACATCATCGGCACCACCAATTCCGGGATGACGGTGATGCCGAGTCCCGCCGCGGTCAGGCCCGCCACCGCGGCCACGTTGTGTGCCTGAACCGACGGTCCGACGTCGACTCCGGCGTTTTCCAGTGCCAGTCGCACGTGCGACGCGATGCTCGATTCCGGGCCGAAGGCTATGAACGGCTCGTCGGCGAGGTCGGTCCATCTCAGGCTCTTGCGCTGCGCCAGAGCGTGATTCGACGGTAGTGCGCACACGAATGCGTCGGTGCTGACTGTCGTACGCATCAAATCGTTCGCTCGCCCCGAGGCAGCAACCACCGCGAAATCCACGGAACCGTCACGTACGGAGACCACTACGTCGTCGCGCAGGCCGTCCCTGATGTGCACTGAGACATCGGGATGGCTGTCGCGGAATCCGACGATGTACGGCGGGAGGAACGTCGCCGCGATCGACGGTAGGCACGCGATGGTGACGGTTCCGCGGTCGCCCGAGACGAAGCGCCCGATCTGCTCCAGGCCGTCATCGAACTCGAGCAAGACCCGACGGGCATAGGCCGTCACGTCGTGTCCATCACCGGTGAGGTCGACGCTGCGGGTGGTGCGTACGAACAGTCGCACGCCCAGGCGGCGCTCCGCCTCGGCGACCGTGCGACTGAGGTTTGGTTGTGAAACCCCGAGGGACGCGGCCGCCGAGGTGAAGCTCGCGAGATCGGCCAGCGCCACGATGGCCCGTAGGTGTGCGATGCCGAGATTGATGCTCACAGCGAATGAATCTATACCCAACTGATGTTGGACTGCGTAAGTGATCTGCACAACACTCGACGTATTCGATGAAGGAGATCACATGCTGTCGCTGCTCGGCTTCGGGACGATTGCCGTCATCCTGCTGCTGTTGTTCACCCAACGCGTCGCGGCCATCGTTGCGCTCGCGGGTGTCCCACTCGCTGCTGCGTTCCTGGCCGGCAACTCACCGTCCGAGGTGGCAGGGTTCGTCAAGGACGGGCTGGGTGGCGTGGTGGGCGTCGCGGCCATGTTCCTGTTCGCGATTGTCTTCTTCGGGATCATGCGCGACGCAGGTCTGTTCGATCCCATCATCGCCCGCATCGTGCGCTGGGCAGGTAGCGCCCCGCCGACCGTCGCAGTCGCGACCACTGCCCTCGCCGTGGTGGCTCACCTCGACGGTGCCGGCGCAACCACGTTCCTGATCGCAGTCCCCGCCATGCTGCCGATCTACGAACGTCTCGGTATGAGCAGACTCGTTCTGGCCACCTGCGTCGGTCTCGGTGCCGGAGTGATGAACATGGTCCCCTGGGGTGGTCCGACTGCTCGCGCTGCAGCAACTGTGGGTGTCGACGCCAACGAACTGTGGGTCCCGCTGATTCCTACTCAGATCGCCGGGGTCGTGTTGGCACTGGGTGCTGCCTACTACCTGGGTCGGCGTGAGCGGACCCGTCTGGCCAAGGTTGCCGCGGGCGATGCGTCGGCCGTCGTGGAGGAGTCGACGGCGCGAGTCGCCGAACGCGTATCCGTGGGATCCGGGGATACCGGATCCGCGGTCGGTGACGCGAACGAGGACCCCGGCAGCCCGTCGACCGGCGCGGACGATTCGGACGTTCCGGCAACCGCGTCGAGTGACCGAGCGCTGCTGCGGCCGAAGTTGTTCTGGGTCAACGCCTTCCTGGTAGTCGCGACGTTGGCTGCGTTGATCGCCGCCGTCGCCCCTCCGGAAACCTGCTTCATCATCGCCACTATCGTGGCGCTCCTCGTCAACTACCGCGGAATGAAAGCACAGTCCGCCCGCATCGAGGCCCACGCTGTCGGCGCGATGCTGATGGTCGGCACGTTGTTGGCTGCAGGGGTACTACTCGGTGTGCTCGACGGCAGCGGCATGATCGAGTCGATGGCGGTCAGCGCAGCGAATGCCATTCCGGACGCTATGGCCCCCGCCTTGCCGCTCATCGTCGGCGTGTTCGCCGTCCCGATGAGCCTGATCTTCGGACCGGACGCCTACTACTTCGGCGTGCTGCCGGTCCTCATCGAGGTGGGTGACCAGTTCGGCGTCAGCGCAATCGATCTGGCGCAAGCCTCGATCATCGGTGAGGAAACGGTCGGATTTCCGATCAGCCCGATGACCGGCGCGTTCTACCTTCTGGTGGGTCTCGCGAAAGTCGACATCGGCAGGCACATTCGGCACACGCTGGGGTGGGCGTGGCTGATCAGTCTCGGCATGCTCGGCGTTGCCATGGCCACCGGCGCGATCCCCCTGTGGTCGTCATGAGTCGCGACGGAACGATCCGGCTCGGGGCCGGAGCAGGCTTCGCCGGCGACCGCATCGACCCGGCACAGGTCTTGGCTGAGCGCGGTGAGCTCGACTATCTCATCTTCGAGTGCCTCGGTGAGCGGACGGTTGCAACCGGGCAAGCCCGAAAATTGCTCGATCCCAAAGCGGGCTACGACCCTTTGTTGGCAGCGCGGATGCGTGCAGTTCTCGGGGCGACGACGGAGCAGGGCATCACCGTCGTCACCAACTCCGGAGCCGCGAATCCTGTTGCGGCAGCCGCGGTCGTCGCGCAGGTGGCGGAGCAGGTGTGCTCGCGTTCGGTGCGCGTCGCTGCCGTCACCGGCGACGACGTGCTCGACGCGGTGCGTCGCATCGATCCGGTGGTGTGGGAGACCGGCCGGCCGCTGTCGGAGCATTCCGAGGAGCTGGTATCGGCCAACGCCTATATCGGGGCCGATGCGGTACTGCCCGCACTCGACGTCGGTGCGGATGTGATCGTCACCGGCCGTCTCGCCGATCCGGCGCTGTATCTCGCACCCTTGATGCACGAATTCGGTTGGGCCGGGCAGGATTGGGAGACACTCGGTGCGGGGACGGCCGTCGGACATCTTCTCGAATGCGCGGGTCAACTGACCGGTGGTTACTTCGCCGACCCGGTCACCAAACCGGTGCAGGGTCTGGCACATCTGGGCTTCCCGTTCGGGGACGTACGTGCCGATGGCACAGCCGAATTCGGCAAAGTCGACGGCACCGGTGGGGAACTGACGCGGCGAACGTGCGCCGAGCAGCTGCTCTACGAGGTGGGCAATCCCGCCAGGTATCTGACGCCGGACGTGACCGCCGATTTCACCGGAGTCTCCTTCGAGACCGTCGGACCCGATCGGGTGGCGGTGTCGGGGGCGACGGGCAGCATGCGGCCCGAGGAGCTGAAAGTGACCCTCGGATTCCGCGGCGGTTGGCTCGGTGAGGGGCAACTCAGCTACGCCGGGCCACGCGCACTGCAGCGTACGGAGCTCGCCGGAGAGATTGTGCAGCAACGACTGTGGGAGGTGCACGGCATTCCGGCCGAGAATGTGGGGATCGAGTACATCGGGGCGGGTGCGGCATTCCGCGGACTTGCTGCCCCAACCGATGTCCCAGAAGTGCGATTGCGCGTCACGGCAAAGGTGCCCAACGCGGAGACAGCCTCGTTGGTGGGGTGGGAAGTCGAAAGTCTGTACACCAACGGCCCGGCCGGGGGAGGTGGCGCACGGAGCAGCAGCGCCGAGGTTCTTGCCATCAGATCGTGTCTCATTCCACGTGCACAGGTAACGACCGCTGTACACACCACGGAGGTGACGGTATGACGACTGTCGACGATCTCGCCGACGTGCGAACCGGGGACAAGGGCGACACCCTGATCCTCGCTGTCTTCCCGCGGACAGACCAACACTACGAGCTACTGGCCCGCGAACTGACTGTAGATGCCGTCGCTACGCATTTCGCACCGCTGGTCACCGGAGACGTGCGCCGCACTGCAATGCCTCTGGTCTCCGGGTTGGTGTTCGAGCTACCCGGCGTGCTCGGTGGGGGAGTGACGGGTAGCCCGGTGCTCGACGGACACGGCAAGTGTCTGAGCTATCACCTGCTGAGTATGACTGTGGGCGAGCAGATCTAGCCGAGTTGCTCGACCTCGGCGTCGGGCAGCACCGGTAGCGCCACCGGATACAACTGGAAACTTCCGCTCATTCCTTTGAGTTCGACGTCTCGGGGCGTCCCGAGAGTCAGATCATGCGCGGTTCCGATGGCATTGCGCACCGGTTCGCTGACCAGAATTTCACCGCCGTCGGCCTGTCCGGCGACGCGTGCGGCCATAGCGACGTTGAGTCCGAAGAGGTCGTCGCCGCGGCGCACGGAACTGCCCACGTGTACGCCCATGCGTACGCGGATGCGGTCCCAGCGATCGGGGTTCTTCAGCAACGCCTCTTGGACTTTCACCCCGCAGCGCACCGCTTGGGCAGGGTCGGAGAAGGCGATCATGTAGCCGTCGCCTTGGCTCTTGACCACGTGACCTCCGTGGTCGTCGACGTGTTTGCGGATCAGCTTGTTGTGCTTCTCGAGCAGCTTCACCCAGCCGCGGTCGCCGAGTTCCTCGTTGCGTGCGGTGGACCCCTCGATGTCGGAGAACATCACCACGATGTCGCCGTCGGCCGTCATGCGTGCCAAGTCGGGTCGTTCCACCTTGGCCCAGCCGGCGAGGTCTTCGACGGAGTTGCGGACCGTTGCGCCGAAACCCTTGTTGATGAGTAAGTCCGTCGTGTGAAAGGCGGTTCTGATCGCGAAGGGGACCAGGCCTCGTCGCTTACGCCGTTGTTGCGATTCGGCAAGCGCACGGTCCAGGGCACGGCGTGTGCTGCCGAGCTTTCGACGCGAGACGATCAAGACCACGCCGAGAGCGATGATGGCGGCGAGTTCGACTCCGGCAACTATCCACAGGATCACGTCGCTCATCCTTGCCTGTCGGCCGCATCCGTGGGTGCGCAACCGACCGCGAAGTGCCGTCGATACGCCGTCGGGGTCACCGCGAATGCCGAGCGGAAGTTCTGACGCAATGTGACGGGGCTACCGAATCCGCACAGCGTCGCGATGTTCTCGATACTGCGATCGGTGGTTTCGAGCAGGCTCCGAGCTTCCTCGAGTCGTTTGTCCAGCACCCAGCGAGCGGGGGTGGACCCTGTCGCGAGCTGAAACTGGCGGATGAAGCTGCGTCGGCTCATGCGCGCGCGTTCGGCCAGTCGCTCGATGGGCAACGGCTCGTCCAGTCGTTCGAGTGCCCAGCTCTGTACGTCGGCGATCGTGGTGTCTCCGGCTGCTTCGACGACCGGACGTTCGATGTACTGCGCTTGTCCGCCGTCGCGATGGGGTGCGACCACCAGGCTGCGCGCCACCCGCGTCGCCGCAGCCGAACCGAGGTGCTTGCGGACGATGTGGAGGCAGGAATCGATCGACGACGCAGTGCCCGCAGAGGTCATCACGTCACCGTGGTCGATGTAGAGCACGGACTCGTCGACGCCGGCGTGCGCGTTCCGCTCCCGCAGCTCGGGCATTTTCGTCCAGTGTGTGACGGCGGGGCGGCCGGCGAGCAATCCAGTGTCTGCGACGGCAAACGAACCGAGACACAGACCCGCGATCTCTGCGCCTCGCGTATGCGCTCCGCGAAGTGCGTTCGAGAAGTCAGTATCTATGTGCGGCAACGACTCCGGCCAGGACGTCACGATGACGATGTCGGCCCAGTCGACGGTATCGGGCCCAGCGATCCCGCCGACCGGAAACCCCTCCTCGGTGCGGATCGACCCGGCTTCGTCGGACCACACCCGCGTCTCCCAGTCCGGGGCGAGCCCGAGTCGGGTCACCTCGCCGAACACCATCAGCGGCGCAGCGAGGTGGAACATCGTGATGCCATCGAACGCGTAGAGCGCGATGCGCATGGCTGACTCCGATCTCGAACGTTGGCGCAAATCCATCGAAAGTATGCATCCGTGCCACTCGTGCTCGCAAGGCCGCCACCGCAGGATGAGAGGCGACCGAGATCGCCAGTCGAAGGAGAACACCATGACCGCACCGCGTAGAGCCTTGATCGTCATCGACGTTCAGCAGGAGTACTTCGAGGGTGTGTTGCAGATTCAGTACCCGCCCCGCGACGAGTCGTTGGCCAACATCGTTCGCGCGATCGAAGCGGCTACGGCGCAGGATCTTCCCGTCGCGATCGTCCAGCACGAAATGCCCGAGGGCGCGCCCGCATTCGTCAAGGGCACCCCGACGTACGAGCTGCACCCCGATATTCAGGCGCTCGTGCAGCCGTCCTTCGAGCGGGTCGAGAAGAAGTACAGCAGCGTGTTCGCCGGAACCGGCATCGCGAAGTGGCTGCAGGGCAACGACATCGATACCGTCACCATCGTCGGCTACATGACCAACAACTGCGACCTCGCGTCCAGCGCCGACGCCGAGGCGCTGGACCTGACCGTCGAGATCCTGTCCGACGCCACCGGCGCGATCAATCTGTCGAACGAGGCGGGCACTGTGTCGGCCGAACAACTGCACAAGGCTTTGATGGTGCTCTTGCAGTCGAACTTCGCGGCGGTAGCGACGACGGATCAGTGGATCGACGCCGTAAAGAACGGAAACGAGCTCACCGCGAACAATCTGGTGGTCTCCGCGGCTCAGGGCAACGACGCGGTGGCCTGAGCTTCTACACTTTCCACGTGACTGCGCGGGCGATTACCGATCGGACTCTCGGTGCATGGGTGATCAAGTGCAATCCGCACAAGACCGATCTCGCACCGATGGTCCAAGCTGGACGTGCGCACGAGCACTGGTGCGTCGCTGACAACTACCGAACGCGTCTGATGGCACCTGGTCATCCGGTGCTGTTCTGGGTCAGTAGTCATCCGAGACGCGGAATCTGGGGTGCAGGTCGGTTGACCGGCACCCCGGTCCCCGGCCCGCAGTGGAAGATCTCGACGAACATCGCCTTGTTCGACGAGCCGATCCTCGCGTCGGATATTCGGTCCGTCGCATCATTGTCGAATCTCGAGGTGTTTCGATCGCCGCAGCAATCGAATCCGTCCTGGCTCGACGCGTCCGCGTGGGCGTCGATCCGACCGATGCTGCCTCTCGAATGATGTGATGGCGGTATGGCACTGGAACACGAGCCGACGCAGCACGGGATGTTGGATGTCGGGGACGGTCAACGCATCTACTGGGAGCAATGGGGTCCGTCCGATGGCGTGCCGGCGGTCTACCTGCACGGTGGACCAGGCGGGACCCTGAATGCCAGTCAGTTTCGTCGCCACTTCGACCTGACCCGTGTTCGCGCAGTCGGATTCGAGCAGCGTGGGTGTGGCCGGTCCACCCCGCACGCGTCCGATCTTTCGACGTCGTTGGACACCAACACCACTGCGCACCTGATCGCCGATATCGAAGCCCTGCGTGAGCACCTCGGTGTCGAGGCGTGGATCGTCAACGGCGCGTCATGGGGATCGACCCTCGCTCTTGCCTACGCCCTCGAACATCCGACGCGTGTCCTCGGCGTCGTGTTGTGCGCAGTCACCACGACCGGCCGTGCGGAGGTCGACTGGATCACCGAGGGCGTCGGCGCGATCTTCCCCGAAGCCTGGGATCGGTTCGCAACCTTCGCCGAGCAGTCGGGCGTCGGTTATCGACGGGGCCGAGGCCGAATCGTCGACGCTTACGACCGACTGATGAATTCGCCCGATCTTTCGTTGCGCGACAATGCATCCCGAGAGTGGGCATTGTGGGAGGACGTCCACATATCGATCGGCACCGGCGGTATGAGATGCGATCCCAGGTGGGAGGATGACCGGTTTCGTCTGGCTTTCGTGCGACTGGCCGCGCACTACTGGTCGCACGACGGGTTCTGCGATCCGCCTCTGCTCGATCGCGCCGACGGTTTGCGTGATGTCCCGGGTGTCCTGATCCACGGCCGAAAGGACATCTCGGGACCCGCTGTCACGCCGTGGCGTCTGCATCGACGTTGGCCCGGGTCGACACTCGTCGTCGATGAGGGGGACGGGCACGGGGGCAGGTCCATGGCGGCGCGCTGGGACGCTGCGAACGATGCATTGAGCAACCGGGCCCTGCAGGAGCCGAATGGTGCATGATCGAGAGGTGACTTCTTTCCCGATCATCGACCTGACTCCCGACGAGTTGCTGACCACGACGCGCACCGTTCGCAAGCGCCTGGACCTGACGCGGCCGGTGCCGATGGAGCTGATCAAGGAATGTCTCGAGATCGCTCTGCAGGCACCGTCCGGCTCGAACAAGCAGGGTTGGCAGTGGATTGTCGTCACCGATCCTGATCTTCGGGCTCGCATCGGTGCGATCTACGGCGAACTGTTCACCGCGTATCAGGCGTCCAAGCATTCCGCGTCGGCGCTGTTCGCAGACGACCCGGAACGCGCCTCGGTGCAGAAGCGCGTCGGAGACAGTGCGAGTTGGCTCGGCGAGCACATGGGCGAGGTTCCGGTGCTGCTCATTCCGTGCATCCAGGCCGGCAAGACCCTCCCGGCCGGAAATCAAGCCGGTCTGTGGGGTTCACTCCTGCCCGCGGTATGGAACTATGCCCTGGCTGCGCGGGCGCGTGGTCTCGGAACGGCCTGGACGACAATCCATCTCGCCAAGGAAAAAGAGATCTCCGAGCTGCTCGGCATCCCCGAGGACTTCCATCAGGGTGCGCTGATTCCCACGGCGTACTACACGGGTGAGACGTTCAAGGTCGCTCCGCGGGATCCGATCGAAACGGTGCTGCACGTCGACCGCTGGTGATCCACGGGCAGCCCGTCCCAATCCCGGTAGCGTCGAAAGGCAACTACCTGGGCAGCCCCATCTTGTACTGCAGGGCGTAGGCCAGCTTGCCTGGTTTGTCGTCCGAGTACGGGGCCGAGAGCTTTCCGAATTCACCCTTGCCGGCTGCCTTACCGTCGTTCCACGCGTTCAGAGCGCCGAGTTCCGCTGCGGTGCGGCCACTGTCGATCACCGCGTCTTTGGGAGCCGCGACCTGTGCACGCGACACCGACTCGACGGTGCTGAGGTAGCTCGTCAGGTTGTTGCTGTCCCAGCCGCTGATGTCGACGGCACCCGAGTCGCGAACCCATGCACCCCAATAGAATTCCTGGAAGGGGATGGTTCCGGGGGTGAAGCCGATGTCGCGGGCGAAGTACGTCAGGCTGCGGTATCTGTCGTTCTGGAACTTGGCGAGGCCGACTCCCGACGGGAGTTGTTCCACCGGAACCTCGTTGCCGTCGACGTCGTAGTTCCACACCCACTTCTCGGCCTTCATCCGCGCCCAGAAATCGGATGTGCTCAGGTCACTGAGGTTCGCGGCCACCCGCAGGCGAAGGTGCAGATTCGGTCCACCGTCGGCCGTTTCGTAGAAGGAGGTCAGCGTGTGGTGACCGTCGGTCAGGTACGGCACGCCGCCCGGACCGATGACGACAGTCTTCATGGGCGCGATGGTGTCGGGCGTTTCCTGACCGACGGGGACGGTGCAGGTGAACGACGACGGATTGTCCAGTCGTGCATCGGGCAATGCGGACGCGGCCTCTTCCTGGCCGTTGGCCTCGCACCAGTCGTCGAACTTCTTGTTGATCTCGTCTTTGCCGAGTGTGTATCGCCCGAGCTTGTAGTACACCTCGTCGTATCCGAGCGAGGGTTGTGTCGCACGCACTTCGCCGATCGGCAGGTCGAGAAGCTCACCCGCTTCGGCGCATCGGTAGCCGAGGCCTGCCGACGATCCGGAGGGAAGCAGGTCAGCGACCTGACACAGCGGCGACGCTGCCCGTGCCGGCGCGGCCGTGGCAACGCTGGTCATCGACGCGGATACGACAGAGATCAATGCGAGCGTGCCCAGCAGGGCTGCTCTACGACGCGTGACCATTCGGTGAAACTCCTCTGAGTTCGAGTGAAGTTCTCCGAGAGTGCAGCCCGTGGGTCACCGGTCGATGTCGCAGAGCCGAACCGGAGGTGTTCGAGAGGTGAACGCAGCGCGCCGGTCAGCGATCCTCGCGCAACATCGCGTACACGAGCGTGTCGGTCCATTCGCCCTTGCACCACCAGTTCTGCCGGAAGTGAGCTTCCCGTCGCATCCCGACCCGCGCGGCCAGTCGGGCAGAGGCGTCGTTCCGGCCGTCCAGCTGTGCGCTGACGCGGTGGATCTGGGGTAACGAGAACACGTGCTCGATCAAGGCGGTGACCGCCTCGGTGGCGTACCCGCGGCCCGCAACGTCGGGGGAGAACGTCCAGCCGAGTTCGACGAGAGCCGGGGAACCGTCGACCAACCACGCCTCGACATTTCCCACAACCATTCCCTCGTGCTCAGCGACCATCGCGAGTGCTTGGGTGTGCAGTCCGATTCGCTTCATCCGTTTGCCCACCGCAGCAACCGCATCGGTGTGTGTCCACGCTTCGTGGAGCAGATAGCGGCAGACTTCCGGGTCGCTGTAGTAAGTGAGGATCCTGTCCGCATCGGCGGGTTCGTACAGACGAAGGGTCAGGCGCTCGGTGTGGATGGGCTCGACGGTCATATGTCCGATTCTGCCCGACTTGTATTCACGCTGATTCGAACCCTGGTCCAGGACCCGACGTGTGATGGATGGTGGTGAGTCGAACCTGCCCGCACTCAACCGGAAGGCCTGTACCCATGGTCATGACGTCGTATGCCGCTCCCGCGGGACCCGTGGACGTGAGCGACAGCGATGCCTCCGACATCGGCTCCACACCCGTCTCGCCGAAAGGGTCTGCGTGGCAGCGGTACCGCTGGACCGTCGTGCGGGCTTTGTCGCCGGTCGTCCTCCTTGTTCTGTGGCAGATCGCCAGCGCTGCCGGAGTTCTCTCCGAACGAGTGCTGCCTGCACCGTCACTGATCTTCGATGCAGGTCTGGAGTTGCTGCGCAACGGTGAATTGGCCGACGCTCTGGCCATTTCCGGAACTCGCGTAGTCCAGGGACTCGTGCTGGGTGGGGTGATCGGGGTGGCGCTCGGAGCGCTCGTCGGACTGTCCAAACTTGCCGAGGCAACCGTCGACCCGCCGCTGCAGATGCTGCGCGCGCTACCGCACCTCGGTCTCATCCCGCTGTTCATCCTGTGGTTCGGAATCGGGGAGACTCCCAAGATCCTGCTCGTTGCTCTGGGAGTCGCATTTCCGTTGTACCTGAACACATTCTCGGCGATCCGCCAGATCGATCGCAATTTCCTCGACACGGCCGTCGTACTCGGTTTCTCGTGGCGTCAGCGGTTCACCACGATCATTGCGCCGAGCATCGCCCCGCAACTGCTGGTGGGACTTCGTCAGTCGTTGGCCATCGCCTGGTTGTCGCTGATCGTGGCCGAGCAGATCAATGCCGAATCCGGGCTGGGCTACATCATCAACAATGCACGGGACTTCCTGCGGGTGGACACCATCATCTTCGGACTCGTCGTCTACGCCCTGATGGGAATCGCTACCGACGGCATCGTGCGAGTACTCGAAAAGCGCGCCCTCCGTTATCGATTGGATGCTTGATTCATGACTACGACGACGACCTCCGTCGCCACCCTGCACGGCATCGACAAGTTCTACGGATCCAGCCACGTGTTGAAGGGCGTCGACCTGTCCATCGAACGCGGCGAAATCGTCTCGCTGGTCGGACGATCCGGCTCCGGCAAGTCGACCATTCTCCGTGTCCTGGCAGGACTGTCGACCGACCACACGGGGGAGCGGCGTGTCGCCGGACATCCGGCGGTGGCGTTCCAGGAACCACGACTGTTTCCGTGGCGGTCGGTCCGCCAGAACGTGTCCTACGGTCTGAACACCGCGGGCGTGACGGGTAACGAGGCGCTGATCGCCGCGGATGCCACCCTCGACGAGGTCGGTCTCGCCGACAAGCGAGACGCATGGCCACTCACACTGTCCGGTGGGCAAGCTCAGCGCGCTGCACTTGCGCGGGCGTTGGTGGGGGAGCCCGAACTGCTCCTGCTCGACGAACCGTTCGGCGCTCTCGACGCGCTCACCCGGCTGTCCATGCAGTCGCTGCTGCTCGACCTGTGGGGTCGGCACCGATTCGGCATCCTCCTGGTCACGCACGACGTCGACGAGGCAATTGCGTTGGGAGACCGGGTGTTGGTGCTCGACGGGGGTGGCGTGGCCGAGACCGTCACCATCGACCTGCCTCGTCCACGCGACCGAGGAACAGCCGGATTCTCTCGCATCTGCACTCATCTGCTCGGGGCGCTCGGCGTCCACTGAACCGATCGATTTCACCGAACTCATCGATTTCACTGATACGAAGGATCGTTCACGCATGTCGTCACACGCTCGTTCCCGATCGCTGCGCGCCGTCGGGATACTCGCTGCCCTGTCCCTGACGGTTGTCGGACTCACCGGCTGCGTCTCCCGCGGTAGCGACACCACTTCCACCGAAGCGCCCGAACTCGTCTCGAACGATCAGCTCGCCACCGTCACCCTCGACGTCGGCGACCAGAAGGGTGGCACCGAAGCCCTGCTTCGTGCGTCCGGTGAGTTGGACTCTGCGCCGTACGATGTCGCGTTCTCCACCTTCACCTCCGGCCCGCCGCAGGTGGAGGCCGCAACGGCCGGTCAGATCGACTTCGCGGTCACCGGCAACACACCCCCAGTGTTCGGAGTCGCAGCCAACGCGCGCATCAAGGTCGTCTCCGCCTACAGCAACGACGCGAGCGGGGATCAGATTCTCGTGCCGCCCGATTCGACTCTCGCCACGTTCGCCGACCTGCGCGGCAAGAAGATCGCCGTCGGCAAGGGAAGTTCCGCGCACGGCCATGTCCTGCTGCAGTTGCAGAAGGCAGGGTTGACCACCGATGACGTTCAGCTGGTCTTTCTTCAGCCAGCCGATGCGCTGACGGCGTTCACCTCGGGTGAGGTCGACGCCTGGGCGATCTGGGATCCGTTCACCGCGATCGCGCAGGTCCAGAACGGCTCGATAACGCTCACCACCGCAGAGGGCGTCGCCAACGGCTACGGCTTCGGCATCGCCTCGCAGCAGGCGCTCGACGATCCCGCGGAGAACACTGCCCTGCAGGACTTCGTGGTTCGTCTGGCCAAGGCGTCCGCCTGGGCGAACGCCAACCCGGCCGAGTGGGCGGCGGCGTACTCCACGGCCGTCGGCATCGACCCTGCCGCCGGTGAATTGGCCCAGGGACGAAGCCAGCGACCCGCAATTGCGCTCGACGACACGGTGATCGAGTCCGAGCAGGCACTCTTCGATGCCTTCGTCGAGAGCGGAAGCATTCCCGGCGGCAACACGTTCGCGGACTTCGTCGACACGCGGTACGCCGACGCCGTCGCCGACGCCACCCTCTCCAGCAACTGACGAGCCACCAACTGATCACCCACCACGTCGTAGGAGTTCACTCGTGACCGCACGCATCTTCTGGTTCCTTCCCACCGCGGGCGACGGCCGTTCCATCGTCGGCGCCTCCCACGCATCCGGTAACCTCCGCGAACCCGCCGGGTTTCGTCGCCCGTCGCTGCGCTACCTCACCGAGGTGGCGCAGGCTGCGGACCGACTCGACTTCGAGGGCGTGCTGACTCCGACGGGAACCTGGTGCGAGGACGCGTGGCTGACCACGGCTGCTCTACTGCAGAGCACCCGACGGCTGAAGTTCCTCGTCGCCTTCCGTCCCGGCCTCACACCGCCGACGTTGGCGGCGCAGCAGGCGGCGACGTTGCAGCGCTTCTCGGAGGGACGGGTGTTGTTCAACATCGTTACCGGCGGCGACGACGTCGAGCAGCGTCGGTTCGGGGACTGGATAGACCACGATCGTCGCTACGCCCGCACCGACGAGTTTCTCGAACTCGTCCAACGCATCTGGACCGAGCCGTCGGTCGACCACAAGGGCGAGTTCTTCGAGGTGGCCGATGCACGGGTGTCCGAGGCACCGGATCCGTTGCCGGAGTTCTGGTTCGGTGGTTCGTCCGAGCCGGCTCTCGAGGTTGCGGCCAAGCGAGTGCAGACGTACCTGACGTGGGGCGAGCCGCCGGCCGACGCTCGCGCCAAGATCGAGAAGGTGCAGGCGCTCGCGGATGCCGAGGGCCGCAAGCTCACTTACGGCATTCGCCTGCACACCATCAGCCGTGACACGTCCGAGGAGGCCTGGGCTGTCGCGCAGAAGCTTCTCGACGAGCTTCCCGAGGATCAGGTGTCGCAGGCTCACGCACTGCACTCGTCCTCGCAGTCCGAGGGTCAGCGCCGGATGGCCGCCTTGCACGGCGGCAGCAAGGATTCGCTCGAGATCTACCCGAACTTGTGGGCGGGTGTCGGACTCGTTCGCGGCGGAGCCGGGACGGCTCTGGTCGGTTCGCACGAGGAGGTGGCGAACCTGATCGGGGAGTACCACGATGCCGGGTTCGACGAGTTCATCCTCGCGGGCTACCCACATCTGGAGGAGGCGTACCACTTCGCCGAGGGAGTGCGTCCCATCCTCGACGCGCGAGGAATCACCGTTCCGGCCCGCCGGGTGTAGTTCTCGGTTCGAGTGGGTGGGCTACCAGCCCTGGGCAACACTGCGGGGGAGCAGGTGGCCCATGTGAGCGCGCTTGGTTTCGAGGTAGTGAATGTTCGCCTGCGCCGCGCCCACGACGATCGGTAAGCGGGTACTGACATCGACACCGTGTGCTTCGAGGCCGCGAATCTTGTCCGGGTTGTTCGTCAGCAATCGAACGGTCGTCAGCCCGAGGTCGTGCAGAATGGCTGCCGCGCCGCCGTATTCGCGTCCATCGGCAGGCTCGTCGAGTTCGAGGTTGGCATGCACGGTGTCGAATCCCTCGTCCTGAAGTCGGTATGCGGCAAGCTTCTTCAGCAACCCGATTCCGCGACCTTCGTGACCGCGGAGGTAGACGAGTACGCCTCCTTCGGTGGCGATCCGCTCGAGAGCGGTGGTGAGTTGTGGGCCGCATTCGCAGCGCTGCGACAGGAACGATTCGCCGGTCAGACACTCCGAGTGAACGCGAACCATGGCGTCGTTGCGGACATCTCCCGAGACGAGCGCCACGTGCTCGGCGCCGGTTTCGAGGTCGAGGTAGCCGAACATCCGGAACTCGCCGTGCGGTGTCGTGAGAACGGTCTCCACGATTCGTTCCACACGAGCGGGGAGGGCTACCGGCGCGGGATCGACGAGCCGGCGATAAGCGATGAGTTCCTCGATGGTCAGTACCGGCAGATGCATGCGAGAGCCGAGGCGTTCGATCTCGTGGAACTGCATCATCGAACCGTCGTCGGCGACGAGTTCGGCAATCACACCTACCGCGGGAAGTCCGGCGAGCGCACACAGGTCGACGGCTGCTTCGGTATGACCCGGCCGCTCGAGGACGCCACCGGGGCGTGCCCGGAGCGGTAGGACGTGGCCGGGACGGATGATGTCGGTGGCAACGGAACCGGGATCGGCCAAGACCTGCAGGGTCCTGGCTCGATCCGCTGCGCTGATTCCGGTGGTGATCCCTGCGGCCGCGTCGACGGTCACGGTGTAGGCCGTCTTCTTCGGGTCCTGATTGTTCGACACCATCGGGGGTAGCTCCAGGGCATCTGCCCGTGCGTCGCTCATCGGAGCGCACAGCAACCCCGAGGTGTTGCGGACGGTCCAGGCCGTCCACGCGGGACTGACGCGGTCCGCGGCCAAGATCACGTCGCCCTCGTTCTCCCGATCGGCCGAATCGGTGACGAACACCGGCTTTCCGGCTCGGAGGGCATCGAGGGCATGTTCGACGGTACTCATCAGAGGTCTACCGCCAGTCGGCGAAACTTACTGCCGTGGAACACCATCGGTGCGACGCCGTCCTTGATTTCCAGTTCGTTGATGCGCATCAGAACGATGTCGTGGTCACCGGCTGTGACCTGCTCGGTCACCGAGGCGTCCAACCACATGCTCGCACCGTCGATGAACAGGGCACCGTCCTCCGTCGTCATGGTCGTCAGCCCCTCGAAGCGGTTACCTGTCTTCGCCGCGAGAGTGCGAGCCGCGACGTCGTGGAGTTCGCCGAGAACGCTGATCCCGATTCGCGGTGCTGCCGCGAACTTGGGCCACGTGGTCGAGGTGTCCTGAACGCAGAATGCAACGAGAGGTGGATCGATCGACACCGCGACGAAGCTGCTCGCCGCCATCCCTACCTGTACTCCGTCGATCTCGGCGCAGACGGCGACGACGCCGCTGGGGAACTGTCCGAACGCGTTTCGTAGCACGGACTGGTCGAAGCTTGTGGTGCTCAGGGTCATGATGCATCCGTTCGGGTTCGGGCAGCGGCGAGAATGGTGTCGCCCCAGCGAGTTACGTAGTCGGTGATTCGGGAATCGGTGGTGTAGGTCGAATCGATGAGGTAGAGGCCGGGGGCCGGTGCGACCGCGCCGAGTTCGACGAGAACGTGTTTGAGAAACAGATCGGGTGCCATGGCGTGGGCGGGACCGGCACCCAACATGAGCGGAACGGCAACGACATTCTTCAGTCCGGTGTCGCCTGCGAACTGGTCGAGGAACAACTTCAGCACTCCGGTGTACGTCGCCTTGAAGGTCGGACTTGCGAAGACGACGAGATCGGAGGACGACACGGTGTCCACTGCAGCCCGAACTGCGGCGTCACCCCATCCGAGGAGCCCGGGCCCGAGGGTGATCACGTCGACGGTTCCGCCCGGCTCACCCGTCAATGCGGTGGCGAGAACGCGGGCGGCGTCGAGTGTTCGTGACTCGGGTTTCGGATTGCCCGCCACTACGGTGATTTTCATACGTGAACCTTTCGTTGGGGCGATGACACCAGCAAACAGCACGTGCGTAGCACCCTCGAGACTTCCCGGTTGCATGTCGATTGCGCCGTGTCGTGCTCGGCGATGCAGACCGTCGAGCTGGGGAAACGCCGAAATCCATGGGGCACAACGCCACCTGCATCAGAAGGCAGCGAGGTTCTCTCGGAACGTGGTTCGCGAATAACCGTCGCGAATCGCTCCGCGACGACGCAGCGCCGGAGCGAGACCGTCGGAGATTTCGGCGATGGCTTTGCGTGTGACAGGAGATGCGATGAGGAAGCCGTCTCCGCCGATGAATTCCATTGCCTCCTCCATCTTCTCGGCCACTGTCTCGACCGTTCCGACGAGCTCCATCGATTCCGTGGTCGGATAGTTCGCCACGATCTCGCGCAGGGTCTTGCCGGTTTTCGCCATGTCCGCGAGCGTGCTCTGGTGCCCGTTGTACTGGGTCAGATCGGGAACCGGCGCGTCGATGTCGAACTGTGAGAAATCGGTGCTGCTGAAGTACGACATCGCCGACAGGATGCCGTCGATGTTGTTTCGCTGCACTTCACGCATCCGATCGCGTTTGACCAGAGCTTCCTCGTCGGTATCGGCCATGATGGGGCTGACCAGGAACAGCACTTTGACATCGTCGGGCTTGCGGCCGTACTCGACGAGCCTGCGGCTGATGTCCTCGCGGTATTCCTTCATGGCATCCAGTCCGCGGACATTGGCGATGATGGTGTCGGCGTGTTTTGCACCGAATGCGCGGCCGGCGGGAGAACCTCCGGCTTGGCAGATGACCGGACGCCCCTGGGGGCCGCGCGGCACGTTCAACGGACCTCGCGAGGCGTAGTACTTGCCCTCGAAATCGACCGTGTGGATCTTTTCGTGATCGGCGAACACTCCGGATTCCGAGTCCAGAACCAGGGCGTCCTCGTCCCACGAATCCCACAGTTGCGTGACGACGTCCACCCATTCGTCGGCCATCTCGTAGCGGAGATCGTGTTCGATCTGCTTGGCCAATCCGTAGTTCTGTGCGGCTCCGTCGGCGCTCGCGGTGACGAGATTGATCCCGACCCGGCCCTCTGTCAGATGGTCGAGAGTCGACATCAGTCGGGCGGCCAGGAACGGCGGATAGAACGTCGTGGCGACGGTGGCGATGATGCCGATGCGCTCGGTGGCGTCCGCCATCAGCGGGACGAGGGGCATCGGGTCGAAACGCACCGTGGTGCCGCGGCGTACGGAGCTCTCGAACGTCCCACGGTAGACGTTGGACAGTACCGACGAATCCTCGAGCATGATGTAGTCGAAGCCTGCACGCTCGAGGCTTCGCGCGGCATCGACGAAGAGATCGGGTCGACCGACGTCGGACGCCACGTTGCCCGACCACGGCTGGTTCCAGCCGTAGACCCCGAAGCCCGTCGTGAAGAACCAGCCGAGATGCATCATGCGGCGACGCCTGCGTCGATTCGACCGGTGGCCGACTGCGTCGACACGACGCTGTCGGCGGGAGCGTGGTTGTTCATGCCAATCCCTCTCGTGATGGTGGGCAACGTGACGGTTGCCGATGAAGGAAGCCTGCTGCAATCGCATTACCGAACGTGGCGCGGGCGTAAATGAGTTATTACGCCGCAAACATCACCTGCTCGGGCGGTTTGTCGGTTCCGATAACGCCGCTCGATGTCGGCACGAAGGCTGGTCGAGACCTACGTCACTGCGGCGTTAATAAAGTTCCGGGGGCTCTGACCAGCGGATTCGATCGGCGTAATACTTCAGTTACGCCGGAGGTCGTCTTCAGTAACGCGTGCCGAGAATGCTGTGCCCATCGAGCAATAGCTCTGCTGAAGACAATCGGCTTGGAGGATCGTGATGAGTGGCAACCTGCGCGCAGCGTATGCCGAGATCGACGCCGAACATGTGTGCAAGAGCTTCGATCGTCGCGGCTCGGGATCACCGGCTGTGGACGACATCAGCATGAAAGTGACGTCGAGTTCGGCCATCGGAATCGTCGGCGAGTCCGGCTCCGGTAAATCGACATTGGTTCGGATGATGTGTGGATTGCTCTCGCCCACGACGGGTTCGGTGCGATACAACGGAGCCGAACTGAACGGGGTCCTGTCCTCGAAGGCCGGCAGGCGTGAATTCCGGTCGAAGGTGCAGTATGTCGCGCAGGACACGATATCGTCCTTCGATCCACGCCGAACACTGCGTGATGCGGTACGACTACCTGCCGTCCGGCTTCTCGGTTTGGACAACAAGGCCGCAGACGCACGAGTGGACGAGACATTGGAGTCCCTCGAAATCCACCCCTCGATGGCCGACCGATATCCCTCGGAGGTCTCAGGAGGTCAGCGACAGCGTTTTTCGATAGCCCGGGCGTTGGTCGTTCGGCCCCGGATATTGCTGTGCGACGAGGTGGTGTCCGCGTTGGACGTCTCGGTGCAAGGCGCGATCCTGAACATGCTTCGTCGGTACTGCATCGAATCGGAGTGCGGGCTGGTCTTCGTCTCGCACGGACTTCCCGCTACGGCGTTCATCGCCCGCGACCTCGTGGTCATGCGGAACGGAGTCATCGTCGAGCAGGGCAGCACCGACGATGTCGTCGAGCGACCACAGGACCCGTACACGGCGGAGTTGCTCGACGCGTACCGCGGTGACGAAGCAGTCGAGCAGCTCGCCGTGGCGGCAGCGCGATGAAGACATTTCTCGGACGTCAACGGTGGTGGCTCGGCCGAGTGGCCGTCCTACCGCTGCATCTGTTGGTCTTCGCGGTCGCCGCGTTCTTCCTGGTACGCGCTATCCCGGGTGACCCGGCCCGTGAAGTGGTCGGTCCCGAAGCCACCGAAGCCGATTATCTGGCGACGAATGCCGAGCTCGGTCTCGACGGCAGTTTGTGGTCTCAGTTGATGTCGTATCTGAGCGACCTACTGCACTTCGACCTCGGCAACGCGATCATGACCGGTAGGCCGGTGACAACCGATATCGCAGACCGGCTACCGGGCACACTCGAACTCGCAGGAATTGCGTTCTTCTTTCTCCTGGCGATCACTTTGCTGCTGTCGGCAGTAGTCGTTTCCAGACCCAGATCCATTGCTGCGCGAGCTGTTCGCGGCTACGCCCAAGCAGCCGGAGCCGTTCCGGAATTCGTCGTCGGAGTGGTCGGAATCTTCCTGTTCTACGCCACGCTGCAGGTGGTTCCCGCCCCTACCGGCCGAGTGCGGGCCGGATTGACCGAACCCGAGCCGCTCACCTCGTTCCCGCTGCTCGACGCGATTCTTCGTGGAGACACCGTTGTGGTGTCCTCGATGATCTCGCACCTGCTGCTCCCGATTGCTGTGCTGGTGCTCTCGGTCACCCCGATTCTGCTCAAACAGCTTTTGACAGCGCTCGATTCGAGCCTCACCGCGCAACCGACGATGTTCAAGATCGCCACCGGTTCGGCCCGCAAGTACATCTATGCAAGTGCGTACCGGCGAGCGTTGCCGCCGACCGTCGCGTTGTTCGGCATGGTCTTCGGTTCTCTTCTCGGCGGTGCGGTCATCCTCGAGACCCTGTTCGGCCTCGGCGGAATGGGCCGATACGCCGTCGAAGCTGTCGCGGCGACGGATCTGATTGCGCTGCAGGGATTCCTGCTCGTCGTCGCGGCGATCTCGCTGATCGTGTTCCTGTGTGTCGATCTCGTCAACATGTTGCTCGACCCTCGTCGCAAGCCGGGCCGAGCAGGAGGTGGTTCCTGATGGTTGCTCTGGTACCGAAGAAAGTCGAGTCCGATACTCGCAGTGCGAGGCCGCCGACTCGAAGGTCGGTCTCGGTCGGCACCGTCGTGCTCTTCGTTCCGCTGGCCGTGATTCTGCTGATCACCCTGATCGGGCCGTGGATCGTCCCGTTCGATCCGACCAAGGTCGTCGGCGCACCCTCTCTGTCACCGGATTCCGAGTTTCTTCTCGGCACCGACTCCAACGGACTCGACGTGTTCTCCCGCACCATCGCCGGTGCCCGCATCGATGTGACGATCGCCCTCGCCGTCACGGTTGCCGCAACCGTGGCGGGAATTCTGATCGGACTCACCATCGGAATGAACGAGGCCGGACGCGGACTCGGCGGTTTCCTGGCCCGAGGCGCGGCGCGTTTCCTCGATCTGCTCGAAGCCGTACCCACAGTGATTGTCGCGCTGGTTGTCGTGTCGTTCTTCGGAACGTCCTCGATCACCATGATTTTCACGCTCTCGATCATTCTCGCGCCGATTCAGGCCAGGCTCGTCCGTACCGAAGTACTGCGGGTGCGCGGCGACGCGTATCTCGACGCGGCCCGTCAGGCAGGACTGTCCGAGACGCAACTGGTGTTCCGACACGTGCTGCCGAACTCGTCGGTTCCGGCACTGCAGAACGCGTCGGTCGTGTTCGGCATGACGATCATCCTCACCGCCGCGCTCGGCTTTCTCGGTGTCGGTCTGCCGCCGCCCACCCCCGAGTGGGGTTCGATGATCACCCGCGGTGCAGGCGACGCCGCCATCGGAAAGCTTTGGTCGGCAGGCGCTCCCGCGTTCGCGCTGTGCCTGACAGTCGCCTCGGTGGCTATCGTCGGTCGCAGGCTGACCAAGGGCACCCGCCGCTCCCATTGACAGCGGCCGTCTGCCGCAACGGACAGTGCGGTCCGCGAAAACCTCTCTCGTACCTCATCCCGCGATCGAAGCCGTTGGCTCGACCGGTGATACCCCCCGGCGCTCGTGCACCCAAGAAGGAGACCAACCCATCGTGAAATCCTCATATCGTCTTTCCATCGGACTCAGGTGGACGGTCCCGTTGCTCGTCGGTGCCCTCGCGTTGAGTGCCTGTTCGGACAGCGGAACCGAGTCCTCGGCGTCGACCCCCGGCGAAATCGTCGTGGTGACACCGGATCAGGCGTCGAATGTGGTGCGTGACTACGGCTACACCGCCGGCACCGACAATCAGGACGTCACCAACAACATGCACGCCCAGCTGATTCGCAAGCCGTACGTCGAGGAGGACGGCTCGGATGCACTGGTGCAGGACTACTACAATTTCGAGCCGTACCTGGCCGACAGCTACGAGGTGAGCCCGGATCAGCTCGTCTACACGTTCACGCTCCGTCAGGGTGTGATGAGTGCGCACGGCAACGAGCTCGACGCCGATGACGTGCTGTGGTCCTTCGAGCGCAAGTTCGCCACCCCGGGCGGCGGTATGGCCGGCTATTACAAGCCGATGTTGACCGACCCGGCGACCCAGATCGAGAAGGTCGACAACTACACCGTCAGTTTCACGGTGGAGAAGGCCGGCTACGGACTGACGCTGCTGGCCAACCTCGCCGAGAACATCGGGTCGATCTACGACAGCAACTACCTCATCGAGAACGCCACTCCCGAGGACCCGTACGCCGTCGCGTGGGGTGCCGAGGACATGATGCGCGGCAACTTCGGTTACGGCGCATACATGTTGGAGTCCGTCACTCCCGGCCAGGAGATCGTCATGACGGCGAACCCCAACTTCGTTCTCGGTGAGCCCGAGGTGAAGCGCATGATCCGACGCGTCGTGGCCGACCCCGCGACGAGAGCGAACATGGTCACGCGCGGCGACGCAGATGTCGCGCTGGCGTTGCGCTCGTCGGACCAGGCGACGCTGGAGAGCAACGACGCGGTGACCGTCCCGACGACAACGTCGAATCAGTACCTGTTGTTCTCGATGAACACCACGACGGCTCCGTTCGACGATGTGCGCGTTCGCCAGGCGATGGCATACGCGATCCCGTACGACCAGATCATGTCCGACGTCTTCTTCGGCAGGGCCTACAAGTACAACCACGTACTCGACGACAAGGCGCCGAACTGGGACGGGAGCGATCTTCCGCAGTACGACAGCGACCCCGAGCGAGCCAAGTCGTTGCTGGTGGAGGCCGGCTTGACCGATGGTCTCGAGTTCACCCTCAGTGTGAACAATCAGCTCCCGGCGGCGCAGGACACGGCGATTCAGATCCAGTCCTATGCAGCCGAAGCGGGCATCGACGTCACGATCGCGGAAGTGCCTGCAGCGCAGCTCAATGCCGACACCTTGGCCGGAAAGGTGCAGGCCAGCCTCAGTATCGGTGCGTCGGTCACGATGACCCCGCCGTACTCGCTGCAGTTGCTCACGCAGCCGGGTGGCGGCTCCAATATCGCTCTGTGGAACGACCCAGAGTTCCTCGCGATGGTGGATCAAGGGCTCGATGCCGGTGATGCACTGAGCCCCGAGGCCGGAGCGTTCTGGAATCAGGCAGAGCTCCGCATGACCGAGCAGGCACCCTACATCTTCATCGCCAGGGTGCGGCCCTCGGTGGCCCTCGACGCCGGCATCGGCGGGTTCGTACAGCGCACCGATTTCCGAATCGACTACTCCAATCTGACGCTCGGTTCGTAGAACGCACTCCCACAGGCAGTTCGGTCGGTGGTCATATCGGGCTTCCCGACCGAACTGCGTGCGGAAACGCCCGTGATTCGCGGCGAAATCCGACGGCTACCGAGAACGTGGCCGGGCGAAACATCCGCGCGGTGTAGTTGACCTACACCGAGGAAGAACGACCAGCGAGGAACGAATGTGACCATGACAGACAACAGATTTCATCTCGGTTGGTTCGGCAGCTTCGTCCCGACGTCCTGGAACACCGCATTCGAGGGTTCCGACAGTGGGGATTGGTTGAACGGAGACTTCTACGTCGACTTCGCCAAGACCCTCGAGCGCGCATGCTTCGACTTCCTGCTCCTCGAGGATTCGTCGATGGTGTCCGATACCTACGGTGGCAGCTCGGAAGCGACCCTGAAGACCGGCGGGTGGGCACCGAAAGGTGATCCGATGGCGTTGGCTCCCTTGCTCACCCGGGCCACCAGTCATCTCGGTATCGCCCTGACCGCATCGACGTCCTTCTATCCGCCCTATCTCCTCGCACGCTCGATCTCCTCACTCGATCACCTGTCCTCGGGTCGTATCGGGTGGAACGTGGTGACCTCCAGCGAAGATCGCGCAGCCCAGAACTTCGGTATGGACGCACTACCTCCGCACGACGAGCGCTACGTGCGGGCCGACGAGTACGTGGAACTGGTCGAGAAGCTCTGGGACTCCTGGGATACCGACGCTGTGGTGATGGACCGCGCAACGTCCACCTACGTCGACCACACCAAGGTCCACACCATCGACTTCCAGGGCAAGTACTACTCCTCCCGCGGACCGCTCAACACTCTGCCCTCACCGCAGGGAAGACCGGTCATCACGCAGGCAGGCGGCTCGCCGGCCGGCCGCGACTTCGCGGCCAAACATGCGGACATGATCATGGCGCTCCCCAAAGGTGTTGCAGCGATGAAGGAATACCGGTCCGACATCAGGCGCCGGATGGCACTGCACGGCCGCGATCCCGATTCGGCAAAGGTGATGTACGTGGTCTCTCCCATCCTCGGTGAGACCCACGAGGATGCGCTCGCGCGAAAGGATCGCAAAGCGGCGGCGGTTCGCGCCAATCCTGCGGGGGTGCTCATCGGCTGGTCGGCAAGCATGGAGATCGACTTCTCCACGTTCGATCTCGACAAGCCGATGCCCGAGGACGTGCACACCAACGGACACCAGTCCACGTTGGAGAACTTCCGCAACTGGGCCGACGGCCGAACGCTCCGCGAGGCCTGCGTGGCCTACCGAACCGAATCGATGGAGCTGGTCGGTACACCGGATGCTGTTGCCGCGCAGATGGGCGACGCCATGGCAGAGGTCGGCGGGGACGGGTTCTTGATCTGGAGCCAGCCGCACAACCGGCGCTACATCGGTGAGATCGCAGACGGACTCGTGCCCGCTCTGCAGAGCCGAGGTCTGATGCGGACCGAGTACAGCAGCGATCATCTGCGCGACAACCTGCTCGAATTCTGACCCTCTCACTCGTTTCGTATCTGGAGAAAACTATGACTGCCAACAAATTTCACCTCGGATGGTTCCTCGGAGCCGGTTTCGGCGTCCAGTCCTGGAACCAGCCGTGGTCGGGTACCGGTGCGACCGACTGGATGATGCCCGATCAGTACGTGGACCTGGCGCACTCGCTCGAGCGGGCGTGTTTCGACTTCCTCATCATGGAGGACTCGGTGCAGGTCTCGGACACCTACAAGGGTTCGATGGAGTACTACCTGGCCACCGCATCCGCGGCACCGAAACACGATCCTGCCGTCCTCGCCGGAATCCTGTCGTACACGACCAAGCACCTCGGCATCGTTCCGACCCTGACCACCACCTTCTACCACCCGTACACCGTGGCGCGTCTGATGTCGACGCTCGACCATATCGCCGAGGGACGAATCGGCTGGAACATCGTCACCGGCAGCAACACTCGCGCCGCGCAGAACTACGGATTCGACATGCCCGAACACGATCTCCGCTACGACATCGCCGACGAGTTCGTCGAGCTCGCCTGCAAACTGTGGGATTCGTGGGAAGACGGTGCGGTGCATGCGGACACCTCGCCGGGCGGCATCTACGCCGACCACGAGAAGGTCAACCGAATCGATTTCGAGGGCAAGTTCTTCAAGTCGAGGGGACCGCTGAACACCATCCCCAGCCCGCAGCGTCGGCCGGTGTTTCTGCAGGCAGGTGGTTCGGACAAAGGTAAGGAGTTCGCCGCCAAGCATGCCGACGCCATCATCTCCAATCCCCATGGGACCGAGAAGATGCGACGCTACCGCGAGGACATCCGCCAGGGTGCCGTCGAGGCCGGCCGCAACCCCGACGACGTCAAGGTGATGTACCTGATCTCCCCGATCCTCGGTGAGACGACGGCCGAGGCCAAGGCCAAGCAGAAGCGTCGAGCAGATGCAGCGTCGAGCAACATCGACGCGCTTCTCGCCGGGCGTTCGCACCTGTCCGGTATCGATCTGAGTCAGTTCGACCTCGACGAGCCGTTGCCGGCAGATCTCGAAAGCAATGGGCACCGAAGCAGTTTCGCCGAGTTCAAAGGCGACGGGTCGCAGACCCTGCGCGAGCGCATCACCGGCCACAGCGCCATCGACACCCTCGATTTCGTCGGCACTCCCGACGACGTTGCCGACATGATGGACGGCGTCATGCAGGAGGTGGGCGGCGACGGCTTCCTCATTGCGGGAGCTCCGATGAACCGGCGCTACGTCGCCGAGATCACCGACGGGTTGGTGCCCGCGCTCAAGCGACGTGGACTGACTCGAACGTCGTACGAGCACAGCCACTTCCGCGAGAACCTTCGCGCATTCTGATCGACCGACCGTAGGTCTCGACACAAGAGGAGAAGACATGTTCCACCTTGGTTGGTTCTTGAGCTGGCAGGTGCAGTCGTGGAACCAGATGTGGTCGGGGGAGGGCGGCACCGAATGGAACCACCCCGAGCTGTACATCGACATGACTCGATCGCTCGAACGTGCCGGATTCGACTACATCATGTTCGAGGACGGTTCGTTCGTCCCGGACTCGTTCGGTGGTTCGTCCGAGTGGTGGCTGGCCAATGCGCGGTCGGTGCCCAAGCAGGACCCGAACTCGTTGCTTCCCATTCTGAGTCAGCACACCGAGCGTCTCGGCCTCATCGCCACGATGACGACGTCGTTCCATCCGCCGTACATGGCGGCCCGCACTGCAGCCACGCTCGACCACCTCAGTAACGGGCGCGCCGGGGTCAATCTGGTGACCTCGCACAACGTGCGCACGGCACAGAACTTCGGCTACGAGGAAATGTTCGAGCACGACCACCGGTACGAGATGGCCGACGAGTGGATCGACCTCGTCAAGCAACTGTGGTCCTCGTGGGAGCCGGACGCAGTGCGCCTGGACCGAGAAGCGGGCGTCTTCGCGGATTTCGCCAAGGTCCACAACATCGACTTCAAGGGCAAGTACCACTCTTCGCGCGGGCCGCTGAACACCACTCCGACGCCGCAGGGCCGACCGGTGATCTGCCAGGCCGGCGGTTCTCCTGCAGGCCGCGGCTTCGCAGCCAAACACGCCGAAACCATTCTGGCTCAGGTCGAGAGCGTCGAGGCCATGAAGACATACCGCGACGACGTCCGTGCCCGTATGATCGTGGAGGGGCGGGACCCGGATTCGTGCAAGATCATGTTCATCGTCAGCCCGGTACTCGGCGAGACCGACCAAGAAGCGCAGGACAAGAACGAGCGGATCCTCGACGGCTTCCGCAACAACATCGAGATCAACCTGGCCTCGATGTCGTATGCGAGCGGTATCGACTTCTCGAAATTCGATCTGGACGCGCCGATTCCCACCGTCGAGACCAATGCGGGCAGAGGGACGATGGCCCTGATCGGTGCCAACACCACCGGGATGACACTGCGCGAGGCGGCCAGCTCGGACATCAGGAAGTCCGTGCAACTGATCGGCACAGCCGACGCGGTGGCCGAGCAGATGGGTGATATCGCGGCCGAGGTCGGCGGCGACGGGTTCCTCATCGCAGGAAGCGTGAACCGGCGGTACATCAGCGAGATCGCCGATGGTCTCGCGCCCGAACTGCGTAAACGTGGACTGATTCGTGATGGATATGCGCACGAACTGTTCCGCGACAACCTGATGGACTTCTGATCGTCGCTGCAGGGGTCGGCCCGTCGACGCAGGTGCGACCCGACTCGTATCCCTGGCGCGTGCTGTCGGTCACCGGACTCGGGATGAGCATCACGTTCGTATCGGTGTCGATGCTCCCCGTCGCTCTACCGGATATGAGCGCGGGACTCGGAGCCTCTGCAGCGCAAACTGATTGGTTCATGCTCGCGTACCTGCTCACCACAGCAGTGTTCATTCTGGTGCTCGGCAAACTCGCCGATCTCGTCGGACGCCGCCCGGTGTATCTCGCAGGCTTGGCCTGCCTGACCGTCAGTGCCGCGGTGATCGCGTCGGCGACGGATCCGGACATCGTGATCGGGTTGCGCGTCGTGCAGGGTATCGGCGCGGCGGCGGTGATCACCAACACCACTGCGCTGCTCGTCGAAGCGTTCGAGCCGCAGAAGCTCTCGATCGGTATCGGCTGGAACATCACGATCATGTCGCTCGCCATCTCTGTCGGACCGTTGCTCGGTGGCGTTCTGACCGAAACCGTCGGGTGGCGTGGGGTGTTCGGAATCGTCGTTCCGCTCGGCGTTATCGGGACGGTCTGGGCATGGATCACCCTGCGCCGGACACCGCGGCCGAAGGCAGGGGCACCCCTGGACTACGCCGGTGCGCTGGGCTCGATGGTCATCCTCGGTGGCCTGGTCTACGGGGTGAATCGCGGTGGCAGTGACGGTTTCGGGTCGTGGCAGTCGGTGGTACCGCTCGCCGGTGTTGTGGTCGCTGCCCCGCTGTTCTGGTGGTGGGAGAAGCGAGCCACAGACCCGATCGTGGATCCGAAACTGCTCGCGGACAGATTCCGCGGCAGTGCCTACACCGCATCGTTCCTGGTGACGATGGCGGAAGGCGCGGTGGCCGTGACCATGTCGCTCTACCTCCAAAGTGTCGTGGGCTCGAGTCCCATCGACGCCGGATTGCAGATCACCGCACTCGCCGTCGGCACCACCGTGATGTCGCCGATCGCGGGCACACTGGCCACCCGAGTCTCGACGCGGACGTTGACGACGCTGTCCACGCTCGGCACCGCAACGGTGCTGTCGGTACTTGCCCTGCACATCGCGGGGCCGGCCCAGGACGTCCCCATCGTCGCTCTGTTGTTCGCTCTCGGTCTCAGTGGCGGGATTTTCAAGACGGCCAATGCGGCGGCGATCAACGTGGGGGTGGCACCGAACCGTTCGGGGATGGCGAACGGACTTCGTGTGTCCCTCGACAACACTGCAGTCACCCTCAGCACAGCGCTCGCCCTGGTCCTCGTGGTGTCTGCACTGCCGCCGACGCTGCGTGAATTGGTGTACTCCGGCGACACCGAGATGTTGCCGGACGGCGGATCCGATTCGTTGACAACGGGATTCGTCATCGCCGTGGCCGCCATGGCATTCGCAGCGCTACCGGCGAGCGTGGCGTCGGGCCTACGCGGAATCCATCCGAAGGAACCTGCCGAGCTGTCTCGGCTGCACAGCAGTGATCTACCCACATCGAGAGCAAGGAGCACGGCATGACCAAATTTCATCTGGGGTGGTTCACCAACTTCTCCAACCCGCCGTGGAACACCACCTGGGCCGGCGACGAAGGCAGGACGTGGGCCAACGGCGAATTGCATGTCGACTTCGCGCGGTCACTCGAGCGAGCCTGCTTCGACTACATCATGCTCGAGGATTCGTCGATGGTCTCCGATGCCTTCGAGCAGACGTCGAGGGTGGACCTGAAGTACGGACTGTATGCGCCCAAACACGATCCCGTGACGCTGGTTCCGATGTTGACCGCCTCGACGAAGCACCTCGGCATCATCGCGACGTGTTCGACGTCCTTCTACCCGCCGTGGTTGCTCGCGCGCAGGTTCTCCACTCTCGATCACCTCAGCGGCGGGCGCGTCGGCTGGAACGTCGTGACGTCCAGCGAGGACCGCGCCGCGCAGAACTACGGCATGGACAAGCTGGCCGAACACGACCAACGGTACGAGCGCGCCGACGAGTTCGTCGATCTCGTCAAGCAGTTGTGGGCTTCGTGGGAGGAGGACGCAATGGTCCTCGACCGGGACACCGGCACGTATGTCGATCACACGAAGGTCCATGTCACGAACTTTCGCGGCAAGTACCACGCATCGCGCGGACCGCTGAACCTACCGCGGTCACCGCAGGGCGAACCGGTGATCTGCCAGGCCGGCGGCTCACCGCGGGGTCGTGAATTCGCCGCCCGCAACGCGGAAACCATCCTCAGCGCGGCCAAGGACCCGGCCGCGATGAAGGCGTTCCGCGACGACATCAGGATGCGGATGGAGAAGGAGGGCCGCGATCCGGACAGCTGCAAGATCATGTTCATCACCCAGCCCGTCCTGGCCGACACCGAATCCGACGCGCGCGCCAAGGTGGAGCGTATGACCGCCGATGTCGATTCACGCATCGAGTCTGCGCTGGGCCACATTTCGGCGCTGACCGAAATCGATCTGTCGACCTACGAACTGGACGAGGAGTTCCCCGAACTCTCCACCAACGGACACCGGACGACGCTCGGCGACTTCCTGTCCTACGGGAATACGCCGCGCAAGGCGGCACTGGGCTGGTCCATGAAGAACGTGCACTACGTCGGCACCCCTGACTCTGTTGCCGAGCAGATGGGCGAGACGATGGACTTCGTCGGTGGCGACGGATTCCTGATCACCGGAAGCATCGGCCGACGCTACGTCGGCGAGATCACCGAAGGCCTCGTCCCCGCGTTGCAACGACGCGGCCTCGTCCGTACCGAATACGAGCACGACATGTTTCGTGAGAATCTCATGTCCTTCTGATGCGGTTGCTACGCAGAGACTCGGTGGTACCGGGCCCGGTGTATGCGTTGGCCTTCGTCAACGTGTGCATCGGTCTCGGCTACGGCGTTGTGGCTCCGGTCATTCCGGTCTTCGCCAGAGACTTCGGGGTGTCCGATCTGGCGGCCTCGTCGGTGGTGAGCATCTACGCGTTCACCCGAGTGTTGGCCTCGTTCGGTGCATCCCGTCTGCTGATGAGGTTCGACGAACGCACGATCCTCACCGCGGGACTGCTGCTGGCCGCAACATCCTCGCTGGCAGCAGCATTCGCTCCGACGTTTCTGTCACTGTTGTTGCTCCGGGCCGTCGGCGGCGTCGGAACGGCGATGTTCACCGTGGCCGGGCAGCAGCTACTCTTCCGCTACAGCAGCCCGGAAACCGGAGGCAGAACTGCGTCCGTCTTCCAGTCCGGCTTCCTCATCGGCGGGGTACTGGGACCGGTGATCGGCGGTACGGTCGCTCTCGTCTCGCTTCGGGCCCCGTTCCTCACCCACGCACTGACGCTGATCGTCGGGGTCGCCGTCGTCTGGTTCGCGTTCCGATCCAGTGACAAGAAGGACGCCGTAAACGGTGTCGTGCACGATACGACAACACGACCGGAGCCGATGACGCTGCGAAGTGCGCTCGGCCACCGTGGATTCCGTGCGTCGATCGCGTCGAACTTCGCCAACGGCTGGGTCGGCAACGGGGTGCGGTTCACCCTCATCCCGCTGTTCGTCGCGACGGTGATCGGCGGCAGCCCCTTCGTCTCGGGGTTGGTTCTCGTCGTCGGCGCCGTCGTGCAGATCGTCGTCGTCAAACCTGCGGGCAAACTCGTCGACAGCTGGGGTCGACGGCCCATGCTGGCCTTCGGATCCGGTCTGATTCTGCTCGGGATCGTCGTTCTCGCCCTCGTTCCGACTCTGCCGATCCTGGTGCTGACGATGGTGCTGTGGGGAGTGGGCGGCACGTGCGCCATGGTGGCGAGCGCTGCGACCGTCGGCGACGTGCTGGCGGGGCGAGGCGGCAGTCCCATTGCGGTGTACCAGGTCACGTTCGATGTCGGCACCATGCTCGGCCCGCTCGTCGCCGGTGCCGTCGTCGCTCAGGCGTCCTACTCTCTCGCCTTCACCGCCTGCATCCCCGTCGCGGCGTTGGCCGTCCTACTGGCACTTCGGCCGTGGCGGACCGTCGCCGTGTCGACCCCCGAATCGAAGGTGGTCGTCACCGAGGAATCCGCCGTCCCTGCCCCGACCATTCACGACCACCACTTTGGAAAAGAGGACCGATGTCACAACCGTTCACTCTCGGTTGGTTCACCAACTACCTCGTCCCCGACTGGACCGGACCCTATGCCGGAACCGGTGGAACAGACTGGGCCGACGGAACTTTCGCTGTCGACGTCGTGCGCGCGCTCGAGCGAGCGGGAATCGACTTCGTGATGCTGGAGGATTCGACCGCGCTGACCGATATCTACGGCGGCACGTTCGAGTCCGAACTGAAATGGACGCCCCGGGCACCGAAGCACGACCCGATGGCACTGGCCTCGCGCCTGGCGTACGAGACCGACCGAATCGGCATCGTCGTCACCGCGTCCACGAGTTTCTACCCGCCGTTCTTGCTCACCCGGCTGCTGTCGACCCTCGACCACCTCAGTCGCGGACGGATGGGGTGGAACATCGTCACCTCGACCGGGGACCGAGCGGCACAGAACTTCGGCAAGGACACGCTGCCGACCCACGATGCCAGGTACGAGATCGCCGAGGAATTCGTCGACGTCGCGAATCAGCTGTGGGCGTCCTGGGACGCCGATGCCGCATCCCCGATCGGCCCCGGCCTCGAGTCCTACGTGGACCACACCAAGGTCAGAACCATCGATCACGTCGGCGAGCACTTCTCGGTCCGCGGCCCGCTCAACACCCTGCCGAGTCCGCAGGGCAAGCCGGTGCTGTGCCAAGCGGGAGCGTCGAAGTCCGGGATCGATCTCGCGGCGCGAGTCGCCGATCTTGTTGTCGCCGCGCCGAAGGGGCGAGACGCAATGCGCGAGTACCGAAACACGGTGCGGGCCCGTGCCGCAGAATTCGGACGCAACCCCGACGACATCAAGGTTCTCTACATGGTAACGCCGATTCTGGGGGAGACCGAGGACGACGCGAAGCGCAAGGCCGAGCGCTACTACGAGGCGACCGATGCCGCCATCGCACGCCGGCTGATCATGCTGTCCGGGGACATCGACTTCTCGACATTCGATGTTGACCAACCGATTCCGGACGACCTGAAGACCGAGGGGAGCACCAGCATTCTGGACAACCTGCGGAAATGGGCGAAGGGCAGGTCGATTCGCGAGACCGTGGCCACGGAACGGACGGAATCCTTGCGACTGGTCGGCACACCGGCCGCGGTGGCAGACGAGATGGAGAGTGTCATCGACGAAGTCGGCGGGGACGGCTTCCTGTTCTTCGGGGGCGGCGGCGGAGTGCTCAATCGTCGGTACGTCGACGACGTGTGCGACGGGCTGATGCCCGAACTCGCACGACGGGGCGTCGCAGGCACCGGATACCGCGGTCGCAATCTCCGCGAGCACCTGGCAGGTGCGCGATGAGTACACCGCGCATGCATCTGGGCTGGTTCACCAGCTTTCGTCCACCGGTGTGGAGCTCGCACTGGACCGGATCCGATTCCGATTCCTGGGCCGACGGGCGGTTCCACGTCGAGATGGCCCAGGCGCTCGAGCGTGCAGGATTCGACTATCTGATGCTCGAGGACTCGTCCATGGTGTCCGACATCTACGGCGGCACCACGGAGTTCGATCTGGCGAAGGCGCAGTACGCGCCCAAGCACGATCCGGTCGCACTGGTGCCGATGTTGGCCGCGGCAACGTCGAGGCTCGGGATCGTGACCACGATGTCCACCAGCTTCTACCCGCCGTACCTGCTGGCACGGGTGGTGTCGACTCTCGATCACATGTCCCACGGACGGGTCGGGTGGAACGTGGTGACGTCGAGTGAGGACCGCGCCGCACAGAACTTCGGCATGGACGCACTGCCCCCGCACGACGAACGGTACGAGCGCGCCGAGGAGTTCGTCGAGGCAGTCGACGCGCTCTGGAAGTCGTGGGAACCGGACGCACTGGTGATGGACAAGGCGTCGAACACCTACGTCGATCACACCAAGGTGCACGACGCGAATTACGTCGGCAAGTTCCACCGCACGCGCGGCCCGCTCAACACGCTGCCGATGCCCCAGGGCAGGCCCGTGATCTGCCAGGCCGGTGGATCACCGCGCGGACGCGCATTCGCCGCTCGCAATGCCGACACCATCATCTGCCAGGCTCAGGGCATCGAGGCGATGAAGGCCTATCGTGACGACGTTCGGGCGATGGCCTCGGACGCAGGCCGCGATCCGGATTCGATCAAAATTCTCTACATCGTCTCCCCGGTACTGGGCGACACCGACAGCGAGGCTCGCGAACTGGATGCGCGGTCACGTGAGGCGACCGATGGGCGTGTGCACGCTGCGTTGGCGCACATTTCCGCGGTGACCGGCAACGATCTGTCGACGATGGACATCGATGCACCGCCGCCGGATCTGACGACCAACGGGCACCGCACGACGCTCGCGGACTTCCTCGCGGGTTCGGGCAGCAGCAAGTTCAACGAGGACGGAACTCCGAAGACGTTGCGCCAGTTGGCTGCCACGTGGTCGATCACCTCGGTTCCGCTGGTGGGTACTCCGGACACCGTGGCAGGGCAGATGGAGGAGGTCATCGATGCTGTCGGCGGAGACGGTTTCCTGATGACCGGTAGGCTCGGGCGTCGGTACTACACCGAGGTGACCGACGGTTTGGTTCCGGCCTTGCGTCGTCGAGGATTGGTTCGAGACACGTATGCACACACGCAGTTCCGCGACAATCTGCTGGACTTCTGACTGATCGACACCAGGGGGTCGGTATTCGCACGACCCCCTGGTGTCAGTTCAGGGTGGTGGTACCGGCAGTGACCGTAGACCCGATGATGGCCACTCGATCGGCTCGGAAGTGAGTGAAACTGAGCTCGGACGGACGGCCAGCGGTATCGCGAGTGATCAACTCGCGCAACAATACCGGTGATCCTACCTGCATCTCGAGCAGCTCGGCCGCCCGTTCCTGGCAAGAGATGGCCTCGACGACGGAGCTGCTTCCGCCGTAGGTGGTTCCGAAGATTCGGTGGTGGGCCACGGCGATGGGTGGATACTCGCCGTGGTTGCTCTCGACGCGCTGGATGAATTCGTCGACCTCGAAGTCCGTGATGCAGTAGCCGACACGGAGGTAGAGCGGTTTTGCGTTCATCCGGCCGATCTGTTCGAGCAGAATCACCGACTCCACGTCGCTACCGATGAACTCCTGAATGACCGCAGGTGCAGTGATGCGTCTGCATTCCAGTGTCTCCACCGTGAGTCGGCCTGCATCCGGCATGCCCGCCCACGCTCTCGGGCCCACTTCGCCGTCGCGTACGGCCACGATGTCGTGAGCGATCGACGTCCCAGCTCGACGCGCCCGCAGCACGACGCCATCGTCGGCGAGCATCTGAAGTGCCTTGCGCACAGCATTTCTCGTCGCTCCCAACGTTTCGATGAGATGCTGCTCGGAGAGAACCTCGTCGTGCGGCATCGTGCCGCGGCGGATTCCCGAGCGGATCAGTTCGTACACACGGCGGGGGGAGGTCACGGACTTCGCGCCGCGGTTCGATTGCGCGCGAATGTATCTGGCGCGTTGCTCGTCGGCCTGTCTGCGTAGATGGGCGGCAACGGATCCGGATTGGTCGTCGAAGAAGGGGCGAGTCATCTGTCATCGCCTTTCGGGGATGCGCATGGGAGATCCGAGGTGGCCGCAGCGTCGAGATCACCGATGATGACTACGAGCATATCGGACATCGGCGTTCGACCCGTTGTCAGCGCTGCGGCCTTAACGAAGAAAATTACGAAACAAATACCTGCTCAGGGACGTATGGGCGCGGCGCATGTACTGCGTAATGCGCTGTTTACCGCCGACGCGGCTCTGGGAAACACCGTGCCGCGACCATGGACACCGTACTCAAATCGACGGCGTATCGGCAGGAGTTCCCTATGACGACAACCGCAGAGCGAGAATCGCTTTCGCTTTCCAGTCGCGATCATGACACCGATGACTACTCGCTGGTAACCGACCGGCCGGTTCTCGGTGTCGAGGATCTCACTGTGACGTACGGAACCGGTGACTCTGAGGTGGTCGCGGTGAGGAAGGCATCGTTCGAGATTGCACCCGGTGAGCGAGTTGCTCTGGTGGGTGAATCGGGTTCGGGGAAGTCGACCTTGGCCATGACGATCGCGGGATTGCTCGACGTATCGGCGGGCGCAACAGTCGAATCGACGCGTCTCGAATTCGAGGGTAGCCCGGCCCGGCCGGAGACCGGTCGCAGCGTGCCACGGCGCACCGACGGAATTGCGATGGTGTTTCAGGACGCCATGACGGCACTCGATCCGGTGTGGACCATCGGGGGCCAGTTCAAGCACGTGCTCGCGGGAGCGGGAATCAAGGGCAGGCGTGAGCGTGCGGATACGACCGCGTACTGGCTGAACAAGGTCGGGCTCTCCGACACGAAGCGGGTGATGCGGAGTCGGCCGTACGAGTTGTCCGGCGGAATGCGGCAGCGGGTGATGACGGCTCTGGCGTTGTGCGGGTCTCCGCGACTGCTGATTGCCGACGAGCCGACCAGCGCGCTCGATGCATCTCTTGCTCGCGGAACGATGGAGCTGCTGCAGAACCTGACCCAGGAGCAGGGGACTGCGCTGCTCATCGTCAGTCACGACATCAAGCTGTGCCTCGAGTTCTCCGACACGATGCTGGTCATGTACCGGGGTGAGTTGGTGGAGCAGAAGGCGTCCGCGGAGATCGTCGCGACCGCGACGCATCCGTACACCAAGGGGCTGCTGGGTTGCGTGCCCACGCTCGCGAATCGCTCGGCGTCGAGACTTCCCGTGCTCCGGGATTTCATGCCGGCCTGAGATCGGGTCGGTTCCACGTCGCCTGCAGCCGTCGAACGAGACGGATCCGTTCGTACTCCGAGGCCCGAGCGGTCTCGACTTTCCAACCGCTCAGGATCCCGTCGTTGCCTGGTCCGGCGCGAGAACGATGTCGAATTGCACTCTCGACCAGGTGTTTTCTCCGAGGTCGCGACCGTCGGGGGTGCGGGTTCCGGCAGGCTGTTCCACGAAGTCCTTGATGAGCGAGTCTTTGACGCCGAACACCGAGTCGCGATCGAGCAGTTCGTCGCCGCGTACGAAGATGTGGGTGATCAGGGTCCGCTGCCCCTCGGCGGTGACCATGAAATGCAGGTGCGATGCCCGCATCGGCGAGCGTCCTGCGGCGTCGAGCATCCGCCCGACGGGTCCGTCGAACGGGATGGGGTACGGAGTCGGGGTGAGGCCCCAGAACGCAAACTTTCCGTTCTCGTCGGAGAGCAGGTGACCGCGGGCGGCGACCCGTCCGTCGGAGTACTGGACGTCGTAGAAGCCGTCGTCGTCGGCCTCCCATACTTCGATCCGAGCATTCGCAACGGGATCGCCTGCGATATCGGTGACGGTTCCCTCGACCCAGCAGGCCTGGCCCGGTGCGCCGTGGGAGATGTCCCCGCCCGACTCGATGGCGGGGGCGTCGTCGACGAAGAACGGACCGAACACCGTCGCCTCCGTCTCGCCTGCGATCGCTTCGTTGTTGACGGTCACGGTCTGCATCGAGGCCCCGAAAACGTCGGAGAGCAGAATGAATTCCTGACGTCGGTCATCGGTGATGTGACCGACCTCGGTGAGGAACTCGATGGCCGTGTTCCATTCGTCCTGCGTCAGCCGGACCTCTCGGATGAACGCGTGGAGATGCTCGGTCAATCCCGTGAGCAGTTCTCGCAGTCGCGGATCGGGGGTGTCGGCGAAACTGGCGACGACCTTGTCGGTCAGTGCCCGCTCCCGGCTGCTCTGCTCGGCGGAGATGTCGGTGCGACTGTCGATACCCATGTCAGCGTCCCTCGTTCTCGGAAGTCGTTCCGGCCCAGGCGTTACGGAGCAGTATCATGAGCGATTCAGCAGTGACCGGCCGCGGATTGGAGGCGGGAGCCGCGTCGAGAACGAGTGCGACGGCCTCATCCAGATCGGACTCGTTCATCCCGTAGTCGCGCAGCGCGGTAGGTGCGTCGAGTTCGGTTCGGAGCGACCACAGTCCCTCGACTGCAGTGCTGCTCCCGAAGGCACTCGCGATGCGCTGCTCGGCCGTCGGTGCATACGGAGCGTTGTATTCGAGTACGTGTGGCAGCACGATCGCATGGGTTTGGGCATGCGGCATGTTGTACGTGCCGCCGAGCACATGACAGATCTTGTGGTGCAGTCCGGACCCTGCGGACGCGAAGGCGACCGCGGAAAGGTAAGCGCCGTACAGGGTTTGCTCATGGCCGGATTGGCTGGCGGAATCTCGTTTGATGTCTCGAAGTCCGCTGGACAGTGCAGTGATGGCCTCCACCGCGAGCGTCGAGTTGATCGGATCCGCGCGCGGAGCCCACATCGAGTCGACGGAATGCGCCAGAGCGTTGAGTCCCGACGCCACGCTCAACTCCACCGGCAGGGTCAACAGCGAGAGCACGTCGTAGATCACGGTGGTGGGGAGCACCCGCGCGTCGACGCCGGTGGTCTTGCGCGAGGACTCGGTCAGTCCCCACACGTTCGTGGCTTCCGAGCCCGCGTACGTGGTGGGAACGGCGACGATGGGGATACCGCTGGTGAGGGCGACGGCTTTCGCCAGGCCGGTGGTCGACCCGCCTCCGATGCTGACCAGCAGATCGATGTCGTGCTCGTGAGCTGCGGCTCGCGCCTTCTCCGCCGTCTCGATCGGAACATGCTGGACCACTTCGGAATACATCAGTCGCGGCTCGATCTCGCTGCACACCGAGTTGGCCAGATCGGTCTCGGCGGGGCCGGCGATCACCATGACGGAGGTGGCACCGAGTCGAGCGACCTCGGCAGCGAGATTCGATGCTGCTTTGCCTGCTCCGAACAGAACGCGTTGTGCGAGTGAATCGTGCTCGAATTCGAGCATCCGTGCCTCCGGTGTGTCAGTGAGCCGAGTGAGTGTCAGTGCGAGGGGCGCGGAGTCGGCTGGTAGGCGAGGAGCAGCCACTGGTCGTTCTCCTTGACCCACACGGCGATCGAGTTGTTCACCAGTTCCTTCTCGGTGCCGTTGGCGGTGATACTCGCGTTCATCTCACCGACCACCACTGCGGTGTCACCCGAGACCAGAATGTCGTCGGTGGGGTGGTCGATGCGGTGGTAGACGTAGAAGCCCGAGGTGACCTTCTTCAGGTACGAGTCGACCGTATCGCGGCTGCCGTCGGAGTGGGTGTAGACGAGATTCGGGTGGCAGCAGCTGGTGAAGGCATCGAGGTCGCCGTCGACGATCGCCGTGTAGCGCTTGTTCTCGAGCTCGGAGATCGTGGCCTTGATGGCGTCGATGTCGAGTTCCTGGGCCTGTGTCATGGGTTCTCCTGAAAAGTCGAGCGGCTGCAGGTGTGCCGGTGGTGATGACGGTAGGCAGCCGGACGGTGAGTGTCAACTGTCACAGAACATTCCCGACCGTGACGAAACGGTCTTCCTGTACTTCGGTCGGCGCGAGACCGCCATATTTTCAGCCGAGTAAGTGCAGCTAGAGGCATCTGCATGCCTGTCAGAAGTGGCCCACAGCATTGCGTGCTTGACAAAGTGACCCACTGCACAGTTCAATCAGGACAGGACATTCATGCAGCGCTGGTGGACATTCTGAAGCTCTATGTTCGCCTGCTTGTGCACAGCCGAGTTTCACGCAGCGAAACATCCCGCTGGATTCACAACCCTCATCGCCCGATCAACGGAGAACTCTCGTGACATCACATGGTCAATCGGCTGGGGGACCCGCGCCCTCGACGGGAATCGGGCCCACTCCCGGCAACGAACGATCGACGGCAGGCGGACTGCGCACGGCCCTGAGCGGACGAGCCAGAGGTGCCGTCGCCATCGGAATCGCCACCGTCGTTCTGTTCCTGATCAGCGCAGTACTCGCGCCACAGAGTGTCAGCGGTGGGGCGATCTCCGCGATGCTGCCGTTCGCCGCGATCCTGGCGGTCGTCGCGATCGGGCAAACCCTGGTCGTGCAGCAAGGCGGTATCGATCTGTCGGTACCGGGCGTGTTCTCCCTGTCCGTCGTCGTGGTCACCAAACTCGCGAGCAGCGGCACACCCGGCGCGATCTTCCTGGCAGTAGCCGCGGCCCTTCTCATCGCTGCGGTGGCCGGAGCCGTCTCGGGCTTCGTCGTCGCGCGGTTGAACGTGGCACCGATCGTCGCGACCCTCGGCATGAATGCGCTCCTCATCGGTGCAACCTGGGCGGTCTCCGAGGGTGCCGCCCGCCGTACTCCGACCGGACTGTCCGATGTCATCGGATCGACGCTGCTCGGAGTTCCGGTGACCGTCGTCGTCGCGATCGTCCTGACCGTCGTCGTCGGGGTCGTCGTTCGACTCACGCCGACCGGACGCATCTTCGAGGCCGTCGGTGCCAATCCGCGGGTCGCCGTCGCGGCCGGTATTGCACCGTTGCGCTACACACTGGGCGCGTACTCCGTTGCGGCAGTGCTGTATGCCGTCGCCGGCGTGTTGCTGACCGGCATCGTGAACACCCCGGGAATCAGTGAGGGCAACACCTACCTGCTGCCGTCGGTGGCTGCCGTCGTTCTCGGTGGTACATCGCTGCTCGGCGGTAAGGGCAGTGTGCTCGCCTCGTTGATCGCTGCAGTCTTCTTCACTCAGGTCGACCGGTTGGCCTCGACTCTGGGACTCGCCTACGGCTGGCAGATCCTCATTCAGGCTCTCGCGCTCGGTCTCGGTGTCGCTTTCCACAGCGGTTTCCGGCCCGGCGGCAAGCGTCGCGCCCCGGCCGTCGAGGAACCCAGAAAGCCGGTCGAGGTGGCATGACCGCCGGCACACGGCACCTGGCCCGTTACGACATTCGTTCTTCCCCCTTGACTCGAGGACATCATCGATGAAGCTCACGACCTACACCCTGCGGATGCTCACGCTGCTGCCCGTTGCTGCCCTGATCGCGGGCTGTTCGGTGGGCGGCTTCGAGACCGTGTCCAGCAGCGAGCCACGTCCCGACTGGTGCGGCCCCAACGAGGCCGTCATCGGGTTCGCCGACGGTAGCGGCGGAAACAGTTGGAAGCGAACCAATTTCGCCGAGCTGCAGGACGAGCTCGCCAAGTGTTCCTCCGTCACGGACTTCATCACCACCGATGCCCAGGGTGACACCCAGAAGGCGATCGCGGACATCAAGAGCCTCGGCGCTCAGGGCGTCGACGGCATGCTCGTCTTCCCCGACGCGGGGCAAGCGATTCTTCCGGCGCTGCGCTACGAGTACAAGGCCGGTGTCGCCGTCGTTCCCTACCGGATATCTCCTGGTGGATCCGAGGGCTCGGAGTACACCACGTTCGTGGCCGCCGACTTCGGCGCGATCGGCCGGTTGTACGCCGAGTGGCTGGTGAAATCGCTGCCGAACGGCGAGGGCAACGTGCTGTTCCTCGGTGGTCCGCCCGCGAACTCCCAGGACCTCGCGGAATACGAAGGCATGCAGGAGGTCCTGGTCGATCATCCGGGCATCAAGTTGATCGGCGACCAACCGTTCACCGTCACCAACTGGACGCCCGCGGAGACCCAGCAGGCCACCTCGGCCATGCTCTCGCGGTTCCCCCAGATCGATGCGGTGATGACGGACTTCGCCGCGACCAGCATCATGACGGCATTCCAGCAGGCCGGACGTCCGCTGCCGCTGATCGCGTCGGCCGACTCCAACGGACTGTCCTGCCAGTACGCGCAGCTCAAGGACGCCAACCCCGGGTTCGAGTTGTTCACGGTCACCTCGCAGACCTACATGGTGCGCCTCGCCGTCCAGCACGTCGTGGCCGAAGCAACCGGGGGCATCGCACCCGAGTCCAAGGTCGATGTGCCGGTGGCGTTCGAGGATTCGATCAGCGCCGAACCGAGCGCGCCGATCTGCAACCCGGCTCTACCCGAGGATGCCCTCCTGTCCAGCACCCTCGATCCGCAACGCATCGGAGAGGTTCTGCAATGACACGTCCGATCACACCGCAGCCAGTGCTGTCAGGAGCTTCGATGAACGAGACATTCACGTCCACAACCGTTCTCGCCGAGCCGTACCTTCAGGTTCGCGGCATCGGCATGACCTTCGGCCCCGTCACCGCACTGTCCGGTGTCGACATCGACATCAGACCGGGACAGGTGCACGCTCTTCTCGGCGAGAACGGCGCAGGCAAGTCGACGCTGATGTCGATCATCTCGGGAACTCAGACACCCACGTCGGGATCCGTCGTCGTCGACGGCGTCGAGCGGACCGCTCTCACCCCGGCCGACGCGTTGGCTCTCGGCATCTCCATCGTTCACCAGACTCCGGCCCTGTTGCCGGACCTGACGGTCGCCGAGAACCTCGTGCTGGCCATTCCTCGGACCATGCGTCCCTCGGTGTTCGAGATGGGCCCGTGGGTCACCGAGAAGTTGGCGGTGGTGGGCTGCACCGTCCATCCCGACACCAAGTGCGGCGACCTTCCCATCGCGGAGCGTCAGCTGATCGAGATCGCCAAGGCGCTCGCGACCGACACCAAGGTGCTCATTCTCGACGAGCCGACCGCGCCGCTGGTGCAGGACAAGGTGGATCTGCTGTTCGAGCAGGTGCGCCGGTTCGCCGCAGCCGGGGTGGCGGTCGTCTACATCACCCACCGCATCCCCGAGGTCAGGGAACTGGCGGACACGATGACCATTCTTCGCGACGGCCGGGTGCGCGGCTCCTACGATCCGCAGTCGCTCACCGACGACGAGATCATCACGCTCATCGCAGGCCGCGACGTCGACGCCGTGTTCCCGCCCAAGGGAACCGGGCCGAGCACAGACGGTCTCGTGGTCGAGAACCTGTCGAGCCCGGATTTCGACGACGTCTCCTTCACGGTCGGCGCAGGTGAGATCGTCGGACTCGCAGGCGTCGCGGGCAACGGACAGGTGGCACTGCTTCGAGCCCTAGCCGGCCTAAGCGAGTCCACCGGAACCGTGCGGTTGGGCGGTGATCGGTTGACGCTGAAGTCCTCGGCGGACGCCCACAAGGCCGGCATCGCCTTCATGCCCGCCGACCGCGCGGGAGAAGGGGTGCTGCCGGACTTCTCGATCCGGGAGAACTCCGCGCTCGGTGCGTTCGGTCGCTTCGTCCGCCACGGGATCATCGACAAGAGCCGCGAAAGGAAACTGACGTCGGCGATGGCCGACTCGCTGACGGTGAAGGCACCGAGCGTCGACACGGCGGTGGGAAATCTGTCGGGCGGAAATCAGCAGAAAGTGGTGTTGGCCCGAGCGCTGCTGTCGAAGCCCGCGTTGATCCTGGCCGAGGAGCCGACTCAGGGCGTCGACGCCGGTGCGCGCGCCGAGATCTACCGCGAGCTGCGCGACGCCGCCGACGCGGGCATGGCGATCGTCGTACTGTCCTCCGACGCCGTCGAACTCGAAGGACTGTGCGACAGGGTTCTGGTTCTCTCACGCGGCACCGTGGTCGAATCGCTCAGTGGTGATGCGGTGACCGAGCACAACATGATGCAGGCGATGGTGTCGGCGACCGGTCACCGAAACAGTGCCGCGACATCCGGTGCCGGCGCGGTGGACACGCCGCCCAACAAGCTCGTTCGATCGTTGCCCGCGTACATCCTGCTCGGGGCCATCGTCCTGCTGTCACTGATCGCCACGACGCAGAACGTGCGGTTCCTCGGTGAAGCCAACATCGTGTCGGTTCTGCTCACCACCACGGCGCTCGGCTTCATCGCGCTCGGCCAGATGCTGGTGGTGATGACCGGCGGTATCGATCTGTCGGTGGGACCGCTCACCGGATTGGTGCTGGTCATCATGTCGTTCTTCTGGTTCGACGGGGCCTCGGTGGCGAGTCTGCTTGCCGGTGTCGCCGTCGCGGTGGTGGCAGCGATCGTCGTGGGTGCAATCAACGGCGGACTGATTCGAGGCCTGGGGTTCACCGCCGTCGCAGCAACTCTGGTGACCTACATCGGTATTCAAGGAATATCGCTGCTGCTTCGGCCGGAGATCGACGGATACGTCGACTTCGCGATTCTCGATGCGATCAACTACAGCATCGGTCCGATTCCGGTGGCGTTCCTGATCGCGGTACTCGCCGCCGTCGCGCTCGGCGCGGTTCTGCGATACACGCGACCCGGAATGGCCCTGCGCGCGTCGGGATCCGACAGCAGCATCGCCGAGAAGATGGGCGTGCGCAACGGTCTCACCGTGACCGCGGCCTACATCGGCTGCTCGTTGATGACGATGCTCGGCGGGATCATGTTGGTCGGTCAGGTCGGCGTCGGTGACCCCAACCAGGGGATCGGTTTCACCCTGTCGGCCATCACCGCGGTCGTCGTGGCCGGAACACTGTTGCGCGGCGGTAGCGGTTCGCCGGTAGCGGTACTGCTCGGCGCGCTTCTGCTGCAAGTGATCCTGGCCCTCGCCAACTTCCTGCGTCTGGGCACGGCATGGCAGTACTGGTTGCAGGGCGCCATCGTCATCGTGGCCGCCGTACTGTATGTCGCTTTGCAGCAACGTAATTCGGCCCGCAAGCACTGATCGCCCGCATATCAACGTCCTACAGAGGAGACAACAGTGAAAGCACTCAGGTTCGTCGGAGAGAATCGGGCCGAGGTCGCCGACCTCGACATCCCGACCATAGCGGCGGACGAGGTTCTGATCGCCTCACGATCGGTCGGCGTCTGCCATTCCGATATCGAACTGCTCGAGGGCCGCTACATCATCCCGTTCGAGTACCCGATCATTCCCGGACACGAATGGTCCGGTGAGGTCGCGAAGGTCGGTGCCGACGTCGACGGCTTCCAGGTGGGCGACCGTGTCGTCGGAGAATGCGTCATCGGCGATGACCACTTCGGGTTCTCCATCAGCGGAGCCGCGGCAGAGTTCTTCGTCGTCAAACCCGCATGGCTGCACAAGCTTCCCGACGAGGTCTCGTTCACCAGCGGCGCGCTCGTCGAACCGTTCAGCTGCGGCTACTACGGACTGATGCGCGCCGGAAACGTCAACGCGAGCGACGTACTCGTCGTACTCGGAGCCGGACCGATCGGCCTCGGGGTAGTGGCCGGCGGCGCAGCACTGGGGGCGACGACCATCGTGGTGGAACCATCCGAGGGACGTCGGCAGGCCGCGCTGAAACTCGGTGCCGCCCACGCGGTCACCCCGGAGGAGGTCGACGAACTACTCGACCGAGTCAGCGGCGGCCGAGGTGCCGACGTCGTCGTCGAGGCAACCGGCCGACCCGAGGTGATGGCCAGTGCACTCGAACTCGCCGGGCACAGGGCACGGGTGGTGTACATCGGCATCGACGTCGGACGATCGGCACCGGCGAAACTGGGGCTCATCCAATCCAAGGAGCTCGACATCCGCGGTGCGATCGGCTCGCCGGGCGTGTGGCCTGCGACCCTGCGCTTCATCGCCAGGAGTGGGCTCGATCTCGGTGGACTCGTGACGCGTGAAATAGCGGCCGACGATGCCGTGACCGCTCTCGACGAGGCACAGAAGCCGGCCGAGAACATCAAGGTGCACATCACTTTCGACGCAAGCCTCTGATTTCCGAACCCATACGACACCGAGGACCCTTCATGTCTCGTCTGACCGACAAAGTCGCCATCGTCACCGGATCCGGCAAGGGAATGGGTCGCGCTATGGCGACGCTGTTCGCTGCCCAAGGAGCCGCCGTCGCGGTCACCGACGTCTCCGAGAGCGACGGACTCAAGACCGTCCGGCTGATCGAGGAGCAGGGTGGCCGGGCGGCGTTCTGGCGATTGGACGTCAGTGACGAAGCCGAGGTGTCCTCGGTGTTCGAGCAGGTGACCGCGACGTTCGGAAAGCTCGACATCCTCGTCAACAACGCCGGCATCTCCGGTGTCGACAAGCCAACCCACGAGGTCACCGAGGCCGAGTGGGACGCAGTGTTCGCGGTCGATGTGAAGGGCGTCTTCTTCTGCACCAAGCACTCCATCGGGCACCTGCGGGCCAACGGCGGTGGCAGCATCGTCAACATCTCGTCGATCTACGGGCTCGTCGGCTCGCACGAGATGGCCCCGTACCACGCGGCCAAGGGCGCGGTCACGATCATGACGAAGAAGGATGCGGTGACGTACGGACGCGACGGCATCAGGGTCAACTCGGTGCACCCCGGCACCATTCTGACTCCGTTCGTGCGTGAGCTGGCCGAACGTAGCGAGGGTGGATTGCGCGGCTATCTCGACATCATGGAGCCCAAGCATCCGATCGGTCACGTCGGTGAGCCGGAGGACGTCGCCAACGCGGTGCTGTTCCTGGCCAGTGACGAGGCGCGTTTCGTGCACGGCGCGGCACTGGTGGTCGACGGCGGTTACACGGCGGTGTGAGACCGCATCACTTCTGTCGGCCGACCACGAACCAGATTGCGACGCAGGTCTCGTCGTGTGGGTTGCTCAACCGGTGCGGAATGGACGAGTCGAAGTGGAGACTGTCGCCCGGGCCGAGCACCTGGCGAGCGAAGGCGACCTGAATCTCCAAGCGTCCGGACAGGATATGGATGTATTCCTTGCCGCCGTGGTTCATCAGGTTGTCCGCGGGGCAGGATTCGGTCCCGGCAGGGTAGGTGACTCGGAGGAACTCCACGTCCGGATCGTCGTCCGGGGTCAGGCGTTCCCACCGGACTCCGCCGAGGTACAACTCGGGCCGTTCGTCGGCACGCTGGAGACCCGGGAGCACTCCCACTTCGGGGAGCGGCTGAACCGAGGATGTTCGCGAGCTGCCGTTCGCATGTGCCACCTCGGTGCGGTCCGTGAGCGTCGGCCGTGCCGAGGGCGTGGGCTGTGGGGTCTCGAGGTCGTGTGGTGCCACGTCTTCGGCCATCAAGGAGTCGAGGGACAGACCCAGCTCGGTGACCATGGCATACAGCGTGCCCACCGAGGGTGCCGTTCGGCCGAGCTCGACCTGGGAGATGAAGCTGGGGGACAGGTGAACTCGACGGGCCATCTCGCGCAGCGACATGTTCGCCTTCTCACGCGCTCCGCGTAGACGCAGGCCCATCTGCGCGTTCATCTGAACAGCCGTCTCGGTCGATTCGACCTGGACAGTTTCTTCGGTCATTCTTTCGCCGCCTCCCACCTCTGCCTTCACCGTCTCCCCCTGCTGCCGGGTGTACGCACCCACTGGACGGACGGTAGTGCATCGATTGTCTCATTGCTCGGTCATTCCGCTGTTCCGCGTTCGTACAAAGGTTTTCACGGTGTGACGCTTGGCACTGAACATGTGCAGTGTTACTCTACACTCAAGAAGTAGCGTGCATCACATTCAATGTTCGTCCAGGAGGAATCGTGCCCGACACCATGCAGGCCGCCGTGTACCACGGCGCGCGCGACATCCGCGTCGAGGAGGTTCCCGTTCCCCGACGCGGGTCGGGTGAGGCGCTCGTACGCGTTCTACGCTCGGGTATCTGCGGTACCGACGCCTCGGAATGGGTGGCCGGACCCAAGACCTTTCCGGTACTGCGCCGGCATCCGAACAGCGGGCATCAGGGCCCGTTGATCCTCGGCCACGAATTCGTCGGCGAGGTGGTGGAAGCAGACCCCGACTCCGAGACGAAGATCGGAGATCTGGTGGCCACCGGAGCCGGAATCTGGTGTGGCACATGCCGACGCTGCCGGGAAGGCCGCACCAACCAGTGCGCGACCTACAAGACCTTGGGACTCAACGTCGACGGCGGCATGGCGGAGTACGCGAGCGTCCCGTCGAAGACATTGCGCGCGCTGCCCGAGGGGCTGTCCATCGACCACGCAGGACTCGCGCAGCCGTTGGCCGTCGGGATTCACGCGGCCCGGCGCTCGGGTGCTCGTGACGGGGACAACGTCGTCGTCATCGGTGCCGGTGCCATCGGCTCCTTCGTCCTCGCCGGACTGCAGCACCTGGCCGACGTCGAGGTCACCGTCGTCGACTTCCCGGGGAAGAGACTGGATCGCGCCTCGCGCCTCGGAGCACACCGCACGATCACCCCGTCCGACGACCTCGGCGCGGACATCGTCGAGGCTCTGGGCGGAAAGAAACCCGATGTCGTCATCGAAGCGAGCGGAGCGCCCGGCCAGCTGGTCTCGGCGTTGACCATGGTGGCCGACGGTGGCCGCGTGCTCGCAGTAGGAATTCCCAAAGAGAAACCGGAGCTGGATGTGCATTCGCTCGTCTTTCGAGAGATCACTCTCGAAACCACCTTGGCCCACGTGTGCGACACCGATCTGCCTGCCGCACTGGACATCCTGAACACCGGACCACTCGGCGGAGAGCTGGCCGAGACGCCCGTCGGACTGGCGGCACTGCCCTCGGAGCTGGACAGACTCTCGACCGGCAAGGTCGAAGGCAAAGTCCTCGTCGATCCGGCGATCCGATGAGCGCGCCCAGCAGAGCGGCACTCGTCATCGGTGCCACCGGCATTGCCGGCCAAACGATCTCGCGTCAACTCGTCGACGCAGGGTGGACCACCTACGGTCTGGCCCGCGGCACGGCCAATCCGGTCGAGGGCGTGGTGCCGGTCTCGGCGAATCTGCTCGATCCGGAGTCGCTGGCTGCTGCACTAGACGGGGTCGACCCGGAGATCGTGTTCATCACGGCCTGGATGAAGCAGGACTCGGAGGCCGAGAACATCGAGGTCAACGGGAGCATCGTCCGCAACGTCCTCGGTGTCATGAAGGGCAAGTACGCACTGCGTCACGTCGCGCTGATGACCGGCCTGAAGCACTATCTCGGCCCGTTCGACGACTACGCGACCGGTGTCATGGCCGAAACCCCGTTCCACGAGAGCGAACCCCGGCTGCCGAACCCGAACTTCTACTACACCCAAGAGGACGAGCTGTTCGCAGCGTCGGAGAAGCAGGGGTTCACCTGGAGCGTGCACCGAGCGCACACCGTCTTCGGCTACGCGGTGGGCAACGCGATGAACATGGCACTCACCCTCGGGGTCTACGCCGAGATCTGCCGCGAGACCGGAGCACCGTTCGTGTTCCCCGGCTCGGACACCCAGTGGAACGGGCTGACCGACATCACCGACGCAGACCTTCTCGCCGAGCAGATGATCTGGGCGGCAACACATGCCGAGGGCGAGAACGAAGCGTTCAACATCGCCAACGGTGACGTGTTCCGCTGGCGCTGGATGTGGCCGCAGATCGCGGAGGCATTCGGCGTCGAACCCGTCGGATTCTCCGACGCCCCCAAGCCGCTCGACGACCGCATGGAAGACGCCCCGAAGGTATGGGCGGAGATCGCCGCGAAGCACGATCTGGTCGAAGCCGATGTCGACCGCCTCGCGTCCTGGTGGCATACCGACGGCGACCTGGGCCGCGACATCGAATGCCTGACCGACATGACCAAGAGCCGCAAGGCCGGCTTCCTCGGGTTCCGATCCACGTTCGAGAGTTTCATGGACAAGACCGAAAGCTACCGCGCGGCCGGAATCCTCCCGAGGAGTCAGCGATGAACGAGCAGTCGCAGTTCACGAACAAAGGTGCCATCGTCACCGGTGCCGGCAGCGGAATCGGTCGAGCGGTGGCGCATCGGCTGGCATCCCTGGGTGCGCGTGTGCTCGCCGTCGACATGAACATGGCGGCCGCGGAGCGCACCGCAGCGGAGTCGGACGGCGAGATCCATCCGTTCGCCGCCGACGTGTCCGTCCACGATCAGGTGAAGGCCTATGCGGATGCCGCGACCTCGCTGATCGGTGAACCACGACTGTTCTTCAACAACGCCGGGGTCGAGGGAGTGCACAAGTCCATCGTCGACACCACCGAGAGCGAATGGCGATCGGTGGTCGACGTCAACCTCAACGGAATGTTCTTCGGGCTCAAGCACGTACTCCCACTGCTGCGTCGGTCCGGAGGTGGAGCGGTGGTCAACACCGGTTCGATTCTCAGCCTCAAGGGCGCTCCCGATCGCTCCGACTACGTGGTGACCAAGCATGCCGTTCTGGGTCTGACCCGCAGTGCTGCAGCCGAATCCGCCGCTCACGGCATTCGAGTGAACTGCATCTGCCCCGGGCCGGTCGACACCCCGTTGATGTCGAGGTCCGAAAGTCTGGTCAACCCGGACGATCCGAACTTCGAGCGCGACCGATTCATCGAAGGCACACCACTTCGGCGCTACGGATCACCCGAGGAGATCGCCGAGCTGGTGGTCTTCCTCCTCCGCGAGGACGTCGGCTATCAGACCGGTTCCGCGGTCACCATCGACGGTGGAATCACCGCGGTCTGACGCGGACACCCCCTGCACACAGAACATCGACTACAGGAGAAAGCTATGCGCGCCGCGGTATTTCACGACCGACACGATGTACGGGTAGAAGACGTTCCGGCCCCGAAGGTCGGCCCCGGCGAGGTTCTGCTTCGTCCGTTCTTCTGCGGCATCTGCGGAACGGACCTGCACGAGTACGCCTTCGGTCCGATCGTCATTCCGACCGAACCCCACGCACTCACCGGCGCGAAAGCCCCGCAGGTGTTCGGCCACGAATTCTCGGCGCGCGTGGTCGAGATCGGCTCCGACGTGACGTCGGTCGCGGTGGGCGATCGCGTGTCGGTGATGCCGCTCGTCACCTGCGGCAAGTGCTACTACTGCCGACGCGGACTCAACCACCTGTGTGTGATCATGGCCTGCACCGGGTTGAGCTGGGGCGGCGGAGGAATCTCCGAACTGGTTGCGGTGCAGGAACAGCAGGTATCGGTGCTCCCGGACAGCGTCAGCGACGTCCAGGGTGCTCTCATCGAGCCGGCAGCGGTGGCCGCCTACGGTGTCGACTGCACCGGCCTGCGAGCAGGCGACACCATTCTCATCACCGGTGCGGGACCGATCGGTGCCCTGTCCGCTCTGTACGCACACGCATCGGGTGCGGCGAAGATCATCGTGTCCGAGCCGAATGCGAAGCGCCGAGCGCTGATCGAGGCCTTCGGCATCGCCGAGGTACTGGACCCCACCGTGCAGGACGTGCCCGCCGCGGTCCACGCACTGACCGGCGGTATCGGAGTCGATGCCGCAGCAGAATGCTCGGGCCACCAACACGGACTGACGGCCGCACTCGGCAGCGTTCGCTCCGGCGGAACCGTCGCCCAGGTCGGTCTGCACGTCAAGCCGGCCACGATCGATCCGATGGCCATGTCCAACAAGGACCTGACCCTGGTGGGTACCTGGTGCTACCCGGTGTACGACTGGCCGCGCATCATCGCCCTGGTCGCATCCGGACGCTACCCGGTGGAGAAGGTCGTCAGCGAGATCATCGACGTCGAGAACATCGTCGCCGACGGATTCGAGCGGCTGCTGGACCCGAACGGTGACGCCCAGAAGCTTCTGGTTCGGGTCGGCGACGCACCGGCGTCCTGATCGACACGACAGTACTTGCAGCGACCTTCCGCCCCACGCTAGGAGAAACAATGCACATCGGATTCGCCGGAGTCGGCCGCATGGGTACCCACATGGTGCGCCGCCTCCTCGAGGCGGGCCACACGGTCACCGCCTACGACATCTACCTGACGGCGGAAACCGCGCCGGCCGAACTGGTCGATCTGGGAATGACGATCACCACGACGCCCACCGATCTGGCCCGCGCCGAGATCTCCTTCAGCATGTTGCCCGATGCGGCAGCGACCGAGGAGGTGCTGTTCGGTGAGCACGGAATCGCCACGGCCGGTGCGTCGGAGCACCTCCATGTGGTGATGGGAACGGTAGGGCCGACGGCCGTGCGCGAATTCGCCGAGCGCGCAGCAGGTTCGGGCACCGCGGTGGTCGACGCCCCGGTCTCGGGCAGCGTGAGCCTGGCCGATACCGGGCAGATCACGACGATGGTCGGGTGCGACGACGAACAGTTCACCTACCTCAAGCCCATCCTCGAGGCGGTGACCCGCGCGCAGTTCCACACCGGTCCGGCCGGTACCGCCTCGGTGGCCAAGCTCGCGGTCAATTCGGTTCTCGCAGCACTGAATCAGGCTGTCGCCGAGGCGTTGATTCTCGGTGAATCGGCCGGCTTGGCACCGTCCGCCCTGTACGAGGTGCTGGGCTCGAGTGCGGTGGCTGCGCCGTACGTCGGCTACAAGAAGGAGCACTTTCTCGATCCGGACGCCGCGGGTGTGGCATTTCCGTTGTCGCTCTTGCACAAAGACGTGGGCCTCGGACTTGCATTGGCCCGCGATCATGCCCTCGATCTGCCCCAGGCCACGACCGTCGGAAACGTTCTCGACCGGGCGCTGGATTCCGGACTCGGGGCGAAGGACATGGCCGCAGTGCTCGAATTCCTGAAGCCCGCCGAATCCTGACCGTCAGTCGAGGGCGGCGTAGACCGCGCGCACGTACTGCTCGGCTCGGTCGGAGCCGATGATGCCCGGTCCCATGCGGTTCATCACGTAGGAGATGGTCAGCTTCGAGTCCGGGTGCAGAACGGTCAGCGATCCTCCCCAGCCGCCCCAGAAGCAGACCTTGCCGTCGGGGATGTAGCGCATCGATTCGGGCTGTGGCAGAGCGAAACCCAGGCCGAAGCGCAACGGAATGCCCAGGGCCAGATCGACTCCGTCGGATTGCTCCTCGAAGATCGTGTCGATCGTCTCCGGGCGCAGCAGTCGTACGCCGTCCACGGTTCCGCCTCGGGAGATGACGGACAGGATTCTCGCGACCGATCGGGCATTGCCGTGCCCGTTCAGTGCGCCCATGTCCGCGGCGCGCCACGCCGGGGTGTTCGCCGACGAGGCCTGCACCAACGGACCGAGAAAGGTCCTGCGACGCACCAACGTCGGATCGGGTACGCCATCATCGGTCGGCGGTGGTGGTGGTACGACGTCGGCGATCCGATCCCAGTCGGACTCGGCGGCACCGATCTGGAAGTCGGCACCGAGAGGGCCGGCGATCTCGTCGGCCACGAACTGCCGCAACGATGTTCCGGTGACTCGGCGGACGACTTCTCCGATCAGGTGGCCCTGGCTGGCCGCGTGATAACCCGAGGTAGTGCGCGAATCCCACCACGGTGCCTGCGCCGCCAGCCGCGAGGTCGAGAGTTCCCAGTCGTAGAGGTTCTCTTCGCTGAACGGTCGGTCCCAGCCCGAGACCCCGGAGGTGTGCGATAACAGGTTCCGGATCGCGATGTCTTCCTTGCCTGCGGTCGCGAACTCGGGCCAGTACGACGCCACCGGCGCATCGGGATCGAGCAGTCCGCGATCGATCAGCATCAATGCCGCCAGGCACGTCACCATTTTCGTCGTCGACCACACGTTGGTGATGGTGTCCGACTCCCACGGCAGGCGACGTTCGGTGTCGCGGTAGCCGCCCCACAGGTCGACGGCGGTGTGGCCGTCGATGTCGACCACGATCGATGCGCCCAGTTCGGTACCGCTGTCGAGGTTGGCGCTCAACGCGTCACGTACCGCCGTGAAGCCTGCGTCGCAGTGACCGTCAATCGCCATGCGCTGCACCCAGAATGCGGTGGACCGCCAGTTCGACGTACCCGTCGGCGACGTCCTCGATGCTCAGCTCGCCGCCGTCGTGGAACCAGTTGCTGATGCCGTTGAGCATGTCGGTCAGGGCGAACGATGCCAATCGCGCGTTCGGGACGGTGAATTCACCGCTGCGCATTCCGGCGGTGATCACGTCGCGGACGCGTCGTTGGTACTGGCGGCGGTAGTCCTCGATGACGGTGCGGTGCTCAGAGGTCAGTGAGGCCAACTCGTGCAGGCCGACGATGTACTCCACCCGTCTCCGGTTCAGATGCACCAGGTGCGCGCGCACCAGAGACGACAGGCGTTCGGTGGGGGTCCCGGCCGCGTCGAGCAGCGGCAGGTTCTCCTCGGCCGGTTCCTGCGTGACCGTCAGACAGATCGCGAAGAGGATGTCTTCCTTGGACGGGAAGTGGTGGTAGAGGCTGGCCCCCTTGATGCCGACGGCGTCGGCGATGTCGCGCATCCCCACGTTCGAGTAGCCCTCACGCGCAAAGATATTCGCGGCGTTGGCGACGATGTCGTCTCGTCGTTGTTTGGTGCGAATCTGCCGGGGTAGCGGAGTCACAGCATCGGGCTGCGTCATACGGTTTCCTCCACCGCCGCCAACAGTCGTAGTTCACGCTTGAGGATCTTCCCCTGCGGGTCGACGGGCAGTTCGGCCACGATGTGTACCGACTTCGGGGCCTTGTACGACGCCAACTCGGTGCGGCAGTACTTGATGATCGCGGCCGGGTCGGCGGTCACTCCGTCGCGTGCGATGACGAAGGCGGTCACGGCCTCGGACCAGTAGGGGTCGGGTACTCCGACGACGGCGGCGCGCAGCACGTCCGGGTGCGTGTGGATGGTGCGTTCCACTTCCTGCGACGACACGTTCATCCCTCCCGACTTGATCATGTCCTTCATTCGATCGTAGAAGAACAGGTTGCCGTCGGCGTCGATACGGACCATGTCGCCGGTATGTACCCAGCCGTCCCGGAACACCTCGGCGGTGCGTTCGGGGTCCTTGAAGTAGCCGAGCATCACCGACGGTGTGCGGCAGAGCAATTCACCGATCTCGCCCTCGTTGCCCGCAGGGTCGACAACCTTGATCTCGAGGTGGGTGACGGGCTTGCCGATCCACGACGCGTCGCCGTCGGGGATGTCGTCGAGGCTGGAGAACCAGCCCACCGAGCCGAGCTGCGAGAGTTCCGACTGTCCCCAGTAGGTACCCCAGATGGCCTCGGGTGCTGCGGTGGCCCAGGCGCTGATCGTGTGTGGCGACACCTGGCCACCGTAGGTGAGGCAGCGCCTGACCTGGCCGGCGGCCTCGGGGCCGAACTGCGCGTCACGGGCCAGGGCCAGGTAGAACGTCGGCGTCTGCGCGATGACGGAGATTTTCTCGGCGGCGATGATGCGCAGCGATTGTTCCGGGTCGACTGTCGCAGGCAGAACGAGCGTGGCACCCATCAGCGTGAGGGTTGTCATCGAGCCGAGTCCGGCTATGGTGTGGAACGGCATGACGAACAACCAGGTGTCCTCCGGCCCTGTACGCAGGCCCCAGCTCCACGCGGGCGCGGTGGAGATGAGGAAGTTGCGGTGCGGGATCATCACGCCCTTGGGAGCCGCTTCGGTTCCCGAGGTGTAGATGACCATCGCGACGTCGTTCTCGTCCATCTCGACGTCCGGCTCGGTGGACGGGGTGTTCGCCGTCAGTGTCTCGTATTCGGACCCGAATGTCACCAGGGTGGTGGCGTCGGGCTTCACCGAGGAGATGATCTCGGTGTAGGCCGGATCGGCCACCACCACAGTCGGTTCCGCATGTTCGAGTTGGTGCTTCACCTCGGCTGCGCGGTACATCACGTTGATGCCGGTGAAGGCTGCTCCGGCTTTGAGCGTGCCGTAGTACGCGACCACCACGTCGACGCTGTTGCGAGCCATAGAGGCGACGCGGTCGCCCGTGGTCACTCCGAGATCGACCAGCAGGTTGGCGAACCGGTTTGCACGAGAATCGAGTTCGCCGTAGGTCGTGACCTCGCGGGTGCCGTCCGCCGCGTAGCTGATGAACGCGACCTTGTTCGGCTGCGTCCGCGCATGACGACGCAGCTGATCGCCGATGGTGGCGCGTCCGATGGGGGAGCGATGGTGGGTGGCAGTACCGGGCACGGCGGACTCCTTCAGGTACGAGCTTCTACAGGGCGGGGGAGAGTGCAGCGGAGTCGAACATCGGCTGCGAGAACGTCTCTGCCGCAACGATCTGCTCGACGGGATCGCGAGTGAGCTTGCGCGGGAACGACTTCTCCGGATAGCCGACGGCGATGTGTGCGGCGGTGATGTATTCGTCCGGGATGCCGAGCAGTTCGCGGATGGCCGGTTCCTCGTGGCACAGCAATGTCGTCACCGCGGTGGCGACGCCCTGATCGCGCAGGCTCAGGCACAGATTCTGCACGGTGGGGTAGATCGATGCGCCGCCGACGACGGAGAGTCGGCCGAGTTCGTGGTCGGTGGGGTGCAGTCCGTCCAGCGCGGCGCAGACCACCACGATGGCGGGCACCTCGGCGAGGTGGCGGGCGAAGTAGTCGGCGTCCTGCACGGTCTTGGGCAATGCGCCGACGGCGACGGTTCCGCCGGTGATGCCGGCGAAGTAGGCGTCCCACATCGGCAGGTAGAGGTCGGCGAGGGCCTGCTTACGGGCGGCGTCGCGCACGACGATCCACCGCACGGGCTGACGGTTGCCGCCCTGCGGGCCGAAGCGGGCGACGTCGAACGCGGCCTTGAACACCTCGTCGGGAACGGGATCGCTGAGGTACCGCCTGCAGGTGCCGGTGGTACGCATCGCCTCGGTGAGTTCCATGGGTGAATCCCTTCGCCTGTCCATTGTTAGGTAATGCATTGAAGCATTGTGTGGCGTGTGCCACATTGTCAAGGGTCAAAAAGCTGTGAATATCGAGATCGCGAATCCCTTGCGGGAAATTGCCTAACCGTGGTTAGTTGAGCTGTCGGAGTCGGATGGAGCAGCTCGCAACAGGAGGTACCGGTGTCCACAGACGCAGCAACGGCAGCGGAAACCGTGGGTGGGGTTGATCGGGACCGGGTGGATCGGGACCGACTCTCACGGGCTCTCGCCGCGGCCAACCTGCCCACGCTGGTGGCGGTGCTCTATCAGTTGACCGGCGATCGCACTTGGCTCGCCGATCCGTATCGCCCTACGCGCAGTCGGGGCATGGACGACAACGACACGGGCGGATTCGACGACGCAGTAGCCGACCGCATCCGTGCCGCGGCCCTCGACGCAATCTGCGCCTTCCACGAGGGCGAGCCCATGGCGGTGCCCTCACCCGACTCGGAGCACCTCGTCGAGATGATCAGCCTGGCCGTCGGTGAACAGGTGCCTCCCGAGTTCGGCGTCATGGTCGCCGAGGACATGGGCTTCGTGGTTGCGGAGACTCCGGTGGCCGCACCGAACGATCTGTCGGTGATCGTGATCGGTGCCGGTGTCTCCGGGATGCTCGCCGCCATCAAGCTGCGCGAGGCGGGCATCAGTCACACAGTGCTGGAGAAGAACTCCGACGTCGGCGGTGGCTGGTTCGAGAACACCTACCCCGGTGCGGGCGTCGACACCCCGAGTCACCTGTACTCCTACTCCTTCGCGCCGCGGGCCTGGAGCACGCACTTCGGCAAGCGCGACGAGGTGTGGGAGTACCTCAGCGACGTGGCGTCCGAACACGATCTGCGGCAACGCATTCGCTTCGACACCGAGGTGGCGACCGCCGAGTACGACGCCCAGCGGCAGGGCTGGACCGTCACGACGGTCGACGGCGAGACGCTGACCGCAGACGTGGTGATCACCGCTACCGGTCAGCTCAATCGGCCGAAGGTGCCGAATATCCCCGGCCTGGAGTCGTTCGACGGCCCGATCTTCCACACCGCGAACTGGCCGGCCGATCTGGATCTGACCGGTAAGCGCGTCGCGATCGTCGGTACCGGGGCCAGCGCCATGCAGGTGCTGCCGGCCATCGCGTCGACGGTGGGGCATGCGACGGTCTTCCAGCGCTCACCTCAGTGGGTTGCGTCGAGTGACGTCTATTTCACCGAGATGAGCGACGACGCCAACTACCTCATGGATGTCGTTCCTTTGTATCGCCTTTGGTACCGAACGCGGTTGGCCTGGAACTTCAACGATCGGGTGCACAGCTCGCTGCAGGTCGATCCGGAGTGGGAGCATCCGCAGCGCTCGATCAACCCGGTGAACGACGCCCATCGACGCGTCTTCACCCGCTACATCGAAGCCGAGCTGGAGGGCCGACCGGACCTGATCGAGAAGTCGTTGCCCGATTACCCGCCCTTCGGCAAGCGGATGTTGCTCGACAACGGCTGGTACGCCGCGCTCAAGCGCGACAACGTCACCCTAATCGCCGACGCGGTCGCGTCCATCACCTCGAATTCGGTTGTTGCGCGTGATGGTTCGGAGACCGAGGTCGATGCGGTGATTCTCGCGACGGGCTTCGAGACCCACAAGCTGTTGACGCCGATCGACGTGCGCGGACGATCGGGGGAGTCCATTCGCGATATCTGGGGCCCGGAGGATGCGCACGCATATCTCGGCATCACTGTCCCGGACTTCCCGAACTTCTTCATCACCTGCGGTCCCGGAACAGTATTGGGCCACGGCGGCAGTTACATCACCATCGCCGAATGTCAGGTGCGCTACATCGTCGATGTGTTGATCGACATGGTGGACAAGCGAATCGGAGCCATCGAGTGCAAGGCCGATGTGGAAGCGGAGTACGTCCGCAGGCACGACGAGGCGCACGCCAAGATGATCTGGTCGCACGGCGGCATGGACAACTGGTATCGCAACGAAGCCGGACGCGTGGTCTCGACGTTGCCGTGGCGCATCGTCGACTACTGGGAGATGACGCGGCGGGCCGATCTGGACGACTTCGTCGTGGAGCCTCGACGGGATGAGGCTCGCTGATCAGTTGGATGTTGCCTGCTGCATCGACAGCACGAATCCGTGCCCGCCGCCCGCGTCGCAGATCATCGCCTCGACGCGGGAGAAGCACGTGAAGCCGTTGAAGGCGATGGAAGTGTTGTACTTCAACACTTTCTGACCCTCGGCTCCGAACACCCCCTGGTTGAAACACGTGGGGGTGACGTGTCCCGGGTCGAGGTAGAAGCCCTTCGACAGCATGTCGACGCTGAACGTGGTGTTCGGTGCGCAATCGGTGCCTGCGCCATCGGGTACCGGCGCATCGGATGCCTGGCAGCCGGAGGAGAAAGGGCCCGATCCGATCTTGCAGTACACGTTGCCGGACGGGGACTTCCATGCAACTTGATTGTCGGTCACCGAGTAGCTGGCCGGGTCGACCGGTGTGATGGGCGCGGTGTTGTTCGCGGGATTGTCGGCCGTCGGTTCCGTACCGGTCGCCGAGGGCGTGTCCGTCGATTCGTCGGCACCATCGGTGTTCGACGGCGCTGCGATGGTCACCTGTGGTGGCGTGGGCATCTGTGCGGTGACGCTGGTGCTCTGGGTCGGCGCGGCAGCCGGGGTGTCCTCGCCGCCACAGGCCGTCAGCGCGAAAGCGGTCAGTGATGCGGCGGCAGCGAGGAGGGCGGTTCTGCGGAACACTCGGAGCTCCCTCATCAGAACGCGATGTTGACGTCGCGGGAGATCATGAAGCCTCGGTCGCCGTCGTAGCAGGTGATGCCCGCTTCGGTGGAGCGACAGAAATTGCCGGTGACTCCGATGACCTGACCGTATTGGAGAACCTGGGTGTCGCCGTTGTTCGGATCGCCGACGAAGATGCCCTGGTTGGTGCAGATCTGTTCGACGGTGCCGTCTTGGGTGATCTGCACCCCGTAGGTGTTGTTCGCCGTGTTCGCGCATTCTCGGCCGGTGTTGCCCGGTACCGAGTAGCGGACCTGGCAGCCCACGATGGTCCCGGGAGCGTTGAACGAATTGAATGCGCAGAACACATTTCCGCTGGGTGATTGGAAGAAGTACTGGCCGCCGGGCTGCTCGTAGTCGCGCGCATCGACGTTGACGTCGTCGCGGTTCGGGGCGGGCGGTACTGCTGGTGTGTCCGCAGCGGTGGGTACGGCTTGTACCGGGGTGACTATGTCGGGAGCCTGTGCGATTCCGCCTGCGCCGCTCCCACCGTCGGATTCGGTGGACCCGTTTGCCGACGGAGCAGCCGCTGCGCTGGTGGCAGGCGTGGGTGGGTTGCTCGCCGGCTCGTCGGAGCCGCAGGCCGTGGATGCGAGAGCAGTAGCGGCGATCAACGCGCTCATGGCCACGATGTTTCGGACTTGCCTCATTCGATGGTCCTCACCGGTGGCTGCGGAGTGCGTCACCTCTGATCAATGAATCGAACGGGCCAAGTGGTCTGTTAACGTCAGTCGTGTCACGACCCCATCACGAATCGGTATACGGGTGGTCCTTTTGTCGCTGTGACTGCGATGGTGGGTTCGGTAAAGACTCAAGAACCACTTGATGTTTCAGGTTCAACCTGGAGTTCGTGGTGCGAGGCCACAAGCGGTCCGGTATGTCGTTGTGCGACATGATCGAAAGGCGTGCTGTATGCGAAAGACATTGCGGCGAGCGGTCGTATCGATCGCACTCGTAGTTCCCCTGATGCTCGGCATCGGTACGGGAACGGCCGTGGCAGCTCCGCAGACCACGCTGCTCCAGATTCCGGTGGTCACCGGCTTCCAGATCGCACCCGGTGCCGTGCCCGGCGGGTTGTTCCAGACCATTCCGATGAAGGCAACCGTGGGCGGCGAGCCCGGTGTCGCGCGCTTCTCGGCGTCGACCATTGCGCCGTTCGCCGATCAGTATCCGTACAGGTACTTGAACCTGAACTGGCGAAACCTGGCGACAGGTGCCACGGGGGCGGCTGATCTACGGCATTGGCAGGACGATCCGACACCATCGCCGAGTGGACCCTACGGACGGGAAGATCTGCCCCTCGAGGTAGTCGCAAACACCGGGCCGGGTCCTGTGGTCGTAACGGTGACGCACACGAAGGACTACTCGAACGGCGGTCAGTGGGGCTCGCCGTACCTCGACACTCTTATCCCCGGCGCGGGCGTGGTGCTCGTTCCCTGATTCGACCCCGACGAAAGGTTTCACGATGCAGCCATCGATGCGACGGGCCGCAGCAGTAATTGCGGTTTCGATACCCCTGGTCTTCGGCATTGGTGCCGGAACTGCAACTGCTACTCCGCAAGAGTCGGTACTGCAGGTGCCTGTCGTCACCGGGCCGGAATTCGTCCCTGCGGGCGTTCCCGGCGGGCTGATCCAGACCATTCCGATTCGCGCGGTGTTCGGCGAGAAGCCAGGAGAGGTGCGCTTCTCGGCCGCCGACATCCGGCCGTACTACTACCAGTTCAACTACCGGCACCTGACGGTCAATTGGCGCAACCTATCCACCGGTGAGGTGGGCTCCGCTGGCTTGCGGCACTGGAACGACGAGATCGATCGGACTCAGCCGGCCAATCAGGGTGGTCCGCAGGCCTACCGCCTGCCGACCGAGGTGACGGCTCGGACGGGCGCGGGTCCGGTATTCGTGACGGTGACCCATGACCGAGAGAATCCCGATGCGTCGAACGCTCTCATCCCCGGCTTGGGTGTGTTGTTCGTACCCTGACGCGCGGTGTTGTAAGCGGTCAGGTCCCTAGATCGCCCGCGATATCGGCGGCGGCGAGCATCGAAACCAAGAGCGGCACAACTCGTTTGGCGGCAATTCGATAGTCACCGCGGCCGTGCTGCTCGACGATGTTCGCCGAACTGAGCGTCTTGAGATGGTGATAGATCTGGCCGGACGAGCCGACTCCTACCGTCGCGTGCAGATCTGCCGCGTTCGCCGGGCCGCGCAGAAGCGTTCGCACGATCTGTAGTCGCACCGGATGTCCTAAAGCAGCGAGCACTTCCGATGCGGAAGGAACAGGCAGTTCCACGATGGCGTCGGGGGAGTAGCCGATGTCCCAGCGGACCGTGCCGTGCAGATGCACGTCGCCTTGGTAGGCGATCATGCCGCCGGTCGACGGGGCGGCATCGAGCTGTTCGGGAGCGTCGCGTCGTTCCAGTTCGGCGACGCGGGCTTCCAGCTCTGCCAGTCTCGACTCGAACTCTGTGCTCACACCACGCAGGCTATCCGGTCGAGAACCTCGGGCGAGAGCATCGCTTCGACAATGAGTTGCTGCTGTACGCCGAATTGGGCCATGGCCTGATCGAATCTGTCCGCGGGGAGGCCATCGATCAGCCACACGGCGGTAGCGACTGTTCCGTCGGTACGCCGTAGCTCGAAGCCCTGGGTGAGCACCCCTGCGAGGCTGCCGCCTTTGAACCCGACACCGAGAACGCCGTCACCTGCGGGCTGCCATTCCAGTTGGCGCAGAATGGTGTCGGACGCGTCGCCGTAGGTCCCGTCCGTAAAGGCTCGATACATTCCGTTGAGCTGTTCGGCCGACGCGCCGCGGAAACTGTTCTGAACCCTGGCGGCCTGGTCTTCGTAGGTCGCCGGTTGCGCGGATGCTTCGACCTGGGCCCGGAACTGCGGGTCGAATGCCCACTTCTGTGCGGTCTCCCAGCGGTCTGCGTCGGCGAGTGCGGGGTCGTAAAGCGACAGCATGTCGGCCACCATGCTCGGTAGCTCGAAGTTCTCCCAACCTCCGGCGGCTGCGGCGTCGACAAGTGCCTGATCGCCGAGTCGGTATCGGAGGTAGTCGGGCACCGAGTTGTCGCTCTCCTGGATCATGGCCGAGACCATGTCATCGATGCGAACCGTGGCGTTGGGGTCGGTTGCGTTGGTGCCGGCGTTCGCAATGCCCAACCGGGTCAAAGCCTTCGGATGTGCATTGGCGTCGGTACCGGGCACGTACCAGCGCTCCCAATCCGAAAGGGCCACTTGTTCGTTCGGGTCGATGCTGCCATTGGCGACCGCCTGTGCGTATGCGGCGAGATGCACCACCTTGATCGCGGATGCGAGTACCTGCTCTTGGTCGGCCCGATGTTCGACGGTTCTGCCGCGGCCGTCGTCGATCACGAGACCGACATTGTTGGGCATCTGATCGATCAGTCCGATCCAACCGTCTTCGGTGCCGAGGTCGGTCGAGGTGACAGCTGCGCAATTCTCCGGCGTCGAGGTTGCGGCTTCGGCGGTGTCCGATTCGGTGGAGGTGGCACATCCACTCATCAGCAGGACCGCTGCGCAGGTTGTCGAGACGAGGGTGAGGCGTCGCATCTCGGGCTCCTTGGTTGTTATTCCGTAATTACGGATTAACGATAGAAGAGAATTCTCGGCGCGACAACCCCCGTCGCACCATCTTCGGTGCCTAGCATTCGTAACACCTGTTACGCTGGTCCGTAACAGGTGTTACGGATGTCGGGAGGTGAGAACAAGTGACTGCCGAATCGGACGACACGCGTCACCGCATTTCGCAGGCCGTGTGGGACACGATCGCGGAGTTGGGGATCGAGGCGACGACGGTGCGCGCGGTCGCGACCCGTGCAGGCTGTACGACCGGTTTGATCATGCACCGCTTCGGCTCACGGTCTGCGATGCTGGTGCACGCTCGGCAGTCCTTGTTCGAGCGCACGGCAGCGCGGGCAGACAAGGCCGGTGCCAGTCGCCGAAAGTCCGCGGCGGAGCGGCTGTATGCCGTTGTGTGCTCCGTGCTTCCACTCGACGACGATCGCATTGTCGAAGCCCGAATCTTCACGGGCTTCGCGGCGGCGGCGATCGTGGACACCGATCTGCGGGACCCGCACGTCACCCACACGCGTCAGTGGCTCACTCGCATAGCGGGTCTCGTTGCCGACCTCGGCACTCATGTCACCGATGCCGAGGCCACCGACTACGCCCTGCAGATCGCCATCGCAGTGGAAGGCATCGTGGTCCTGGCGGTGCTCGATCCCGAGACGTATCCGCCGGCGTCGCAGAAACGACTCGCTCAGCGCACGATCGACAACGTGGTCGACCGCAGTGCCGTAACTGACCGGTGACCTTGTACCTACCTCGGATAGAACGGACCTCTATGCCCACTCTCCATCGTGCCCCGCTGGCACGCGTCGATCAGAAAACCCTGTACCGCATCATGGCGCTGCGGGTCGCAGTGTTCGTGCACGAGCAGGGCATCGTCGACGACATCGAACTCGATGGCGCAGACCTGTTACCGACGACGGAGTTGTTCTGGATGCAGGACGACGACGGTGAGGTGCTGGCGACCATTCGAGTTCTCGTCGACGACGCGGTCCATATCGGCCGCGTCGCGACCGCCGTCACTGCGCGGGGTCGGGGCTATGCCGGAGAACTGGTGAATGCTGCATGGGCGGCATATCCCGGGGTCGTCGAACTCTCCGCGCAGGCGCACCTCGAAGAGTGGTACGGCCGCTTCGGCTTCGTTCGCGTGGGGGAGAACTACCTGGACGCTGGAATTCCGCACGTGCGCATGGTGACGAGTGGATGATGCGCCCTCTTCTGTTCTGACCAATGCTGTTGAGCTGCAATGATATTTTGAGCGGTTCAGAACAACGTGGGCGCGGTGTAGCGACCGTGTCGTGCTTCGTTCAGTCGGGCGCTCCAGCGCTGCACGAGCCACATTTCTACGAGCTCGGGGCTGGTGCCGATGTCGGTGGCCCATGCGGTGATGAGTTCGACGTAGCGGTCGTAGCGTCGACGAGTGAAGCCGGTGACGGACGGATCTTCGAGCCACCCTTCGTGGATGAGGGTCGAGACTCCGTATTGATCGATCAGCTGCGCGGGGCCACCGTAGACCGACACCTTCACCGCCCACAGAAACGTGGCCATCAGAGACGTTCCGACACCGGGCGCATCGGGGCATCCTGACCAGGTCGAGTTCGGATGGTCGGGCACTGCGCTGTTGCGGACGCAGCTGTCGAGCACGGCGAGAGTCTTGGCGACGGGGTTCTCGTCGGGACGGCTGAGGTGCGGGTTCATGACGTCTGGGAATCGTCGCATTGCTCTGCGGTGTCGGTGGCTGCCCTGCCAGGCTGCGCAGAGAAACAACAGTCCGAGTGAATCGTGTTCGCCTACAGCCAGATCGGTGCCGAACCGCAGATCGTTGCGCTGCACAGTTGCGCCGCCGTACTCGACGATTTATCCGTCGAGGTTGCGACCGCGCAGTCGAAGATCGTGACCGGCCCGGTCGAGGTGGCCGTTCCACCAATCCAGGTCCACCTCCACGCCGTCGTCGAGGACGTGCAGGTCGTAGCTGCGGTGCTGACACCACTGCACACAGGCTTCTGGTGGCGGGAACCCCTCGTCGAGACGTGACATACCGCCATCGAAGCATCGGGCACCGACACTGTGCGGCTGCTGTCACTCCGATCGGGTTCCTGCGGGTTCGTCGTAGTGATCAGTTCGCGGGTGTCCAATCATTGCCAGTAGCGCCAATTTGTCGGCATCAGGGGTGCCGGGAGCAGCGGTGTACAGGATCAGGTGCTGGTCAAGTTCGACGAGTTTCAGCGAATCGCAGTCCACCGTGATCTCTCCAACGGGTGTGTTCCGAAACGTCTTTCGCAGTGCAGGGGAGACTGCGACGTCGTGCTGTTCCCACAGCCGAGCGAACTCGGGGCTGCCCTCGCGAAGTTCGGCGACGAGCTCGGACACAATCGCGTCCGTGGGATACCGGGTGAGCGCTGTGCGGAGTTCGTTGACCGCACTGCGGCGGAAATGCACGTCGTCGGAAATGCCGTAGAGCCGCCCACTTGGCTGCTCGGTGCCGAGGAAGGCCTTACGGGCAAGGTTGCGGTCACGAGGGGTGAGGCTGCCGAAGTCTTCCATGAGCGCTGCAGCGAGATCGTTCCAGGCGAGTACCTCGAACGCGGCCGACATGACGATGCCGGCGGTCTGAGGTAACCGTTCCAGGAGCGTGAACATGCTGGGCCGAACATCGCGCCGGTGCAGACCGGATCTCGAGGGTGCGGTGCCCGCGAGCGCGTGCAGATGGTCGGTCTCGGTGTTGTCGAGGCATAGGGCAGCCGCGATCCCTGCCAGCACCTCGGCCGATGGGCGTGGTGCGCGGCCTTGTTCGAGGCGCACGTAGTACTCCGTCGAAATATGCGCGAGCACGGCAACTTCTTCGCGGCGAAGACCCGGGGTTCGGCGACGAGAGCCGGACGGAAGACCCACATCCTCCGGTTGGAGCTTTTCGCGGCGGCTACGGAGAAACGCCCCGAGTTCCTGCTTGTCCATGAGTTCGATTGTGCCGCAGGTAGAGCGTCGGACCCTAGTACCGTTTGTGCCTGTCTCCGGTGCCGATGAGCATCGATGATTGCACCATGACCAACGAAACAGCCTCCAGTACAGTCGGCCTCCTGTCCGGCAAAGTCATTTTCATCACCGGCGCAAGTTGAGGAATCGGTGCTGCTGCGGCTCACCTCTTCTCCGCTGAGGGAGCGGCTGTTGTGCTCGCCGCCCGCAACGTCGACGCGCTCGACCAGCTCGTGACGAAAATCCGAACGGCCGGGGGTACCGCCGACGCGGTCTCCATGGACCTCACCGACTCCGACAGCATCCGCGCCGCCGTCAACCGCGTCGAACAGCTGCACGGACGACTCGACGGCGCGTTCAACAACGGTGGCGTCAACCAGCAGCAGATAGGTCCCCTCGACACCACCACCGAAGACGACCTCGACGAGCAATTCACCGTCAACTTCCGTGCCCACTGGACCGCGATGAATGCCGAAGCCGCCCTTATGCGTCGGAGTGGCGGCGGTGCCATCGTGAACACCTCGAGCATCGGCAGCCGTCGTGCCGTTCCGCCGCTTCCTGCCTACGGGGCGATGAAGCGGGCGCTCAACAGCATCACCGGAACCGCAGCGGTCACCTGGGCCCCTGAGGAAATCCGTGTCAACGGTCTGATGCCCGGAGGAACTGCAACAGAAATGATGGACGAATGGGAGGCAAAGACACCCGGTGTCATCGCTGCCAGTAGCGCTGCGTCACCGATGGGTCGCATGGCCGAAGCCCGCGAAGTTGCCGAGGCCGCCGCGTGGCTGCTCAGCGACAGGGCATCGGCGGTGACCGGGGCGATCGTGCCCGTCGACTGCGGTTCGGGGGCCTGAGCATGATTACCACGCTTATGTATTCCGGTGCAACTTCCGGCCAGTCAATCTGGACGTCTCACTTGCGCGCGCATGATAGGAGCAGCTGACATGACCGACATGCCCATCCTTGCAGACACCCCTATTATGTGTATAGTAATCGCCGAGGAAAAATCGATTTGGGGTGGCTCCGGCTATTCGCATACATAGCCTGAGTAACATTATTTACGTCTTGTCCCCGGGTAGTTATGGGGGGGTATCAAATACTGTAGGTATGCATGGCGATCTGACGAAATTGCTCGTGAAATGCGAAATTTATCGAAAGGTACGAAGTTTGCGAAGATTTGTTGGCTAGAATTGCTTCTAGCTCGACGATTGCAACGCCGCCGTCGAGACTCCGGTCGTCCTCGAATGGCACCGATGAATAAACGGTCGACCGCTCTTAATTGCAAAATATCGACCGTGTTATATGGGCTATCTTCGTGAAACGCTTATACAGGAGTTTCGAACTCAGGTATCGAAAATCCACGTGCAGTTAAGAATGCCTCCACGCATGCACGAAATTCACCGTCTCGTGCATCGATCCGAATTCCGGCAGCCATCCACACTCGATCCTCGTCGGAAGCGTTGTGCCAGTCTTCTAGTAACAGGTCGATTTGTTTAATACGTTTTTCGCGCTCATAGGTAAGGTCAGCTCGATCGAGGTGTAATATTGCTATGGTTCGTCTGCCTGAGTCGCTCGAAAATACTGGGAACGGTAGACTTCCAATAAACGTTATACTGCCGACGACATCATCTTTGTACGGATTTATAATCGGAGCGTTCTGCTGATAATAGTTTGACTTATAGTTATTGCAAACTGGGCATGCTAACGTTAGATTATCCCACGCAACAACGTGCTGTGGAAATATGCTTTTGGGTAAGATGTGCTCGACATTTTCCCAAGTAATCCCGTGCATCCGACTCTCGCAGTAAATACACCGTCCGCCCGTCTCAGACTTTAGCGCGGACCGTATTTTCGGGTGAGCGTACCGTCTTAGATTTCTTCGCTGAGCCGGTGTTGCCATGACGAACTCGATGGTCCAAGTGTCCTCGTTGTCCTCAAGGATTTCAGGCTTATTACCCTTGACCAGAGAATTCATGACTGTTCCCCGCTCATTTTGCGAAGGGCAATCATTGCTTTAGGGAATGAGGCCGCCAACCCGCTCTCGTCTAGCGCCAATCGCAGTTGGGTCATGGTATTCGCGTCGAGAGTTCTGCTCGAGAAGGACTCGACCAGCAGGTCGAATCTATCCTCTGCCCAGGTTGGGAGTGTACTTCCAACTCCAAGGACTTCTCTCAAAACGGAATCTGCATCACCCGCTTTATTGATTTGGTCTAGAAGACGGCTCCTTACGCGAGTGCTTCCCTCTTTGTGATCCAGTACATAAACAAATGAGTCCATAACCGAACTGACCACGAATGGGCTATGAGTCGCGACCACGAACTGTGCTCTTGGGAAGGCTGCCAGCAGGTCAGCTAGAAGCTTCTTCTGCAGAATTGGATGTAGATGATTTTCGGGTTCATCAAGCACGACTGTGAAATTCTCATAGATCAAGCTCGTAAGAAAAATCTGCCACGAAATTTCGATAATGGCGGATAAACCGCCCGAAACCTCGTCAATGGGGTACTCGGCCGTGTCGGATCTAATTAAGACTTCCGATCTACGCACGACGAGTCGATCGAATTTAATTGATTCGGGAACAAGTATCCGTAATACATTCTGGAAACCGACCCAAATTTCCCGGGCTTTGGGGTCGCCCTCCACTGAGCTGTTGCCTTCTCCAAAAAGCGCACTGGCGATTAATCCCTGTTTAAGCAACGACATAGGTGTTTTATTAATCACATAGCCTCCTGCGTTGACTTGCCGAAGGCGCAGCTCTTGAGTATACGTCTGCAGCAGGGACTGCGCAGAGAAAGATTGCAAAGGCAGGTCGGTTACCTGCTGGTAGATGCTTAGCTGACGATGAGATGGCAGAAAAAGTCCGTCAACTGGCTGCTGGGAAAATAGAGCGATGTCATACTGACCGAATTGTTCTCCGTCCAGATCATCGCTAGGTACGCCAATTGAAGTCGTTATTCCGTTGTTGTAGATCAAGGTGCCAACTTGGTCCCATCCAGCTGGGACGGTTCCGTCCGGTGTGCTGCGTTCCAAGCGACGCTTCTTCCTGCCTTGTAGAAAACGTGTCCCCGCTTCATCCACGGAAGAGCGCGAGCGCATGTAAGTTCGATGCCAGTTCAAATGCCGTCCAAGCAATCCCAGTAGTGTGGTTTTGCCGCTGGCATTTCCACCTGTAAGAATTGTTAACCTTGGGTGAAATCGTATGTCGATCTGCTCAAACTGCCTCCACTCGTGAACCTCTAAACTCGTGAAACCCAGCGAGGCGGTCGCATTATCCATCGTCGTCCTTTCTTTTCTAGGTTGCTGCTCTGAGCAGCTTCGGTACACCATACCTCTGTTCGTTCGCATCGGCATTATTGTTATCTGTGGCGTGTGCGGGGCCAGAGGTCGAGTTAGGTTGAGCTGGGGGTATTGATGTAGAAAGTTTAAGTTGTTGCTACCCCAAATCCTGACCTGCAAAATTGGACCATCAGCAAAGCATTGACACGATTTGGATTCGCTCCGCACTATTTTTTGGCGCGTTTTTGCCGAGTAGTCGCGGATCGCCGTTTGGTCTTGGCGGCGATTCAGCGTGTCAGTCACTCGTTTAGCGAAATACGTTTGTGATTTTTTGCTTTTTGTGACGCAGTGACCCTACCGATGGTTAACTACATTTAGAAGCGCTTCTGCAAATGAGGATGGTTTCCTCGCACTTGACGCAATCGCGGTATCCGCCAGCATGCGGGGTATGGACGGTTACCCGTTGCGGCAGTCCTTGGCTGTGCACTCTACGAACTTCTCGAAACCTATTAGTCGCAGATTTAGTCGCGGCCCCTTACTCACGCAACAGAGTCGACGGCGACAGCGCTGGCCTTGACTCCCCGCAAGATGTCCGCAATTACCTCGACGTCGTGGTCAGGGAAGAGAGAGTACGCCCCTTCCTTTGCATTGTCGGTGAAGGGCGACTCGAACAGTCGGGCCGGGTCCATGACACCGTTCGCGGTGAGCTCGTCAACGATTAGTGTCACGAACCGGACCTGGTTCACGTCGAAACGCGTGCGGTCGAGATAGCTCTCGAAGGCGTCGAGCGCCGATTGGTGGTCGAGCCCGATCAGGGACCGAATGAACAAACCCAGCCCCGCACTCTCTTGCGTTGCCCGCTCGACATCAACGGCACTGGCACCGCTAGCGGCAAGCATCGCTTCAAGGGCTTCGAGGTCTTCGGTAGTGAGCTGTCTGTTGCGCCGCAGACGCTGCAGGGCAACGTGATCCTCGTGCTGTTTGAGGTAGGCGGCCGTCTTTGCGCGGAATCGTTCCCAGTTGGTTCCGGGTGTGACGCCGGGCAAAGCCACCACGGTCTGTTCGCCGAAGGCGTCCTCGAAGTCGGTGTAGACCTTTGCCTTCTTGATCTTCTCCAGGAAGCGCAGCAGGCCCCGTAGCCTCAACCGGGCGAGTTCGAGCATCGGCAGGGTGACATCGACCCACCACTCATCGCCGGCAATCTCGTCGAGGAGGGCCTCTTGGGCTTTGACCGTGGGGATCGAGAGCTGACTCAATAGACCAGTAGCGATGCTCTGGACTTGTTCACGGATGCGTTCGGCGGCGACTGCGTCGCCTTCGAGCTGCGCAAGCTGTCGGCGCAGGATCAGGAGGTCGAACCGTTTGGCGTCCTCGTCATCGTCCTTGGCCGTCGAGGGCAGCCCGGCGAGGTGCTCCGCCACCTCGGTCGCCGCCTCCGGAGTCAGAGCTTTCCAACAATCCCATTTGGCGTAGTGCTCGACCCATCTGCGGTGCGGTCGCACGAGGAAGTTGTCGAGGGTCATGGCGGCGACGATGGTGTGCAACGTCTTGGCGGTCGAGTCGCGCAGTTCGGGCTCGCCGTTGTCGAGTGCAGTGATCAGTCCCAGGCGGTTCTCGAAGAGTCTCTGGTTGAGTGACTTTTGGGTCGAGCCTTTGGAGCCGGGTAGGTTCTGGCTGAAGAACTCGAGGTTCCCGCAGAAGTCGAAGACGAAGAAGTCTGTCTTGTCCTGACCGGGACCGAACAGATCTGGGCGTAGTCGGGTTCCGCGCCCGATCATTTGCCAGAACTTCGACTTCGACCGCACCATTTTAAAGAAGACCAGGTTGACGACGTCGGGGACGTCGATGCCCGTATCGAGCATGTCCACCGAGATCGCGATGTGGGGAGCTTTGTCGGTCACGGAGAAATCGTCGATCAGGGACTGCGCGTAGCTGATGCCGTGGGTGATGACACGCGCAAACTGGCCTCCGTACCCGGGGTATTGGACGTCGAAGCGCTTCTGGATGAACTCTGCGTGGTCCTTGTTCTTTGCGAAGACGATGGTCTTGCCGAGTCGGTCTCCTGAAGCAACCTTGTGGCCCTGATCCATCAGGATGGCGAGGACCTTGTCGACGGTGTCTTCGTTGAAGAGGAACCGGTTGACTTCCTCGGCGGTGACCTCGTCCGGTCGGTCGTCCTCGCCCCAGTCGAGGGTGTCCCACTGATCCTTCTCGGCGTCGGTCAGGTCGGCGTATTTGATGCCCTGCCGCAGGAATGTCGTCCCGACAGAGACTCCGACGGGTGGCACGAGGTACCCCTCGCTTACAGCTTCATCGAGGCTGTAGGCATCGGTCGGGACACCGTCTTCAAGGTGGAACAACCTGTACGTGTTGTGGTCGACTTCGTCTTTGGGGGTAGCGGTGAGACCGACGAGCAGCGAGTCGAACCACTCGAATATCGCGCCGTACTTTTGATACACGGATCGGTGCGCTTCATCGATGACGATCAGGTCGAAGTATCCGGGCCCGAATTTGCGCAGATTCCCCTCCACTCCGTTGATCAGGTTCAGCATCGTCGGGTAGGTGCAGACGTACACCCGACCGTCCGCGGACTTCTCGGTCACCAGATTGACCGTCGTCGCGGAAGGCAAGCTCGCCTTGAACGCGTTGGTCGCCTGGTTGACCAGTGCGGTCCTGTCCGCCAGGAACAGGACCCGCTTGACCCAATTGGCTTTCATCAGTTGATCGGCCAATGCAATCACTGTCCGCGTCTTGCCCGACCCGGTTGCCATGACGAGCAACGCTTGGCGCTGTTTGCGGTCCAGAGCATCGCCGACAGCTTTTATGGCCCGGACCTGGTAAGGGCGACCAGCGATAGAGGTATTGACCTCGGCGGTGCCCAAGGAAAGCCGGGTCGTGCGGCGCTGGATCAGCAGTTCCAGTTCGTCACTGGTGTAGAAACCTTGGACCTCGCGGGGCGGGTAGCCAGCTGCGTCGTCCCAGATCCAATGTTCGTAACCGCTGGTGTAAAAGATGACGGGGCGGCGACCGAACTGCTTCTGGAGGCAGTCGGCGTAGAGCATGGCCTGCTGCTGACCTACCTGGGCACTCTTGGTTGTGCGTTTTGCTTCGACTACCGCTAGTGGAAAGCCGTCTGCACCCCACAAGACGTAGTCGACGAAGCCCTTTCCCTCCTTATTGGGCATACCGGATACTTCGTACTCACGGTCGCGTGGATCGGTGAGTGGCCAACCGGCTTCGGCGAGCAGGACGTCGATGAAGAGGTCGCGTGTCTGAGCCTCGGAATAGTCGTGATCATCGTGTGCTGCGTTCGCGGCCTGTGCGGCGGCAATCTGGACACGAAGCGTCGCGATCTCCGCATCGTGCGTCGCGAGTAGATCATCCTTCTCGGCCAGCGCCTTCGCGTGTGCTTCGTCTTGTTCCTTGAACTTCTGCGCCAGCTTCGCCAGCTCGTCACGGCTCAGCGGTGCCGCGCTCCGAGCGAGCGCAGGGTCGAACGTCGCCTTCGTCGGCACAGCCTGCGGGTTTGGCGAGTAGCGATAAGCCGCCCACACCATCACGTGGAACAGCTCCCGCAGCACTGCCTGCGAGACGTCACCCCTAATCGGCTTGTTCTCATGGACGGCGGTATTGGCGACCTTACGGATCAGGTTCAGCTTCTGTCCGATCCCTACACCCGTCAGCGCAGCGAAAGCTGAGTCGTTGATCTTCGCCGCCAGATCGTCCCTGTAAGGGACCGACAGATTCAAGACCTCGTACAGGTGATTGACCAACCCCTCGGCCGCACGGCGACTGTAGAAGCACGCAGAGCGAGGGTCGCTAGCCAGGTACGACTCCGCACGGGCGCAATCGGAAAACGCGACGGGAAGCGTGGTTCTGAGAAAGTCGAAGTTACCCATCAGAGCTCCCCTCGGAAAGCACGGGATTGGAGGGAGACAAATAATGAGTCGAGTTGTAACGAAGCATGCCTGTGATGCCTCTTCTGCGCCTCCAACGCAACCATCGCTTCCGCGAAAATAAGTTGCGCGGAAGCATCTGGAAGTGTGATCGTCAGCTGCTTTAGATGGCTTGGACCGAAATTCTGTTGGGCACTCCCCGTCACAAGGCGAGTGATTTGAGTCCGAAATTCCACACTTCCGAGCCAAGCTTGTAAGAAGAGTAGATTCGACTTTTCAGTCTTGGCTTTAAACCTTATTGTGCTTGTGTTCATACACAACGGAAGATCATTTGCACGGATAAAGCCGCCCCGCGTCCTTAAAAGGCCGTCATCGTCGAATGAAATTCCCGAACTTGCAATGACCAGGTCGCCTTCGTCAGCGAGAAAGTGCTGGTATCGCCCGTGTGCTTCATCGACTGAGATATGTCGGGTGGTCTTCGCCAGATTTATCGTCCCGTTCTTCTCAATATTGCCAACGTTAAGAAGCTTGACTCCCTCTTCAGTGAACTGCCATTTGCGGATCCCGGGGCCCTCTTGGAACCAATACGCAGTTTCCAGCGGCACGCTGGTTGATGACAGAGATTTCGCCACAACCATCTCGAAGTACGTGCGCCCAAGTATGTCGAGGTGGGCGAGGACCTGGCCGCGTTTGATGCGGAGGGTGTCTACCTGGTCGAGGATCGCGGCAATGCGACGCTGCTCCGCGATAGGCGGGAACGGGATCTCGATCTGTTCGGTGGTTCGCTTCGACAACTCCTTAAATGTCGCGCCGTTCCCGAGCGATTGAAGGTATTCGGTGCTGGACTTCAGCCAATGGTAAAGAAACTTCGCATCAAGGCTGGGGCCCGGCACGAAGCTCTTGAAACCCTGATTCGTCGCCATAGGCACCGTGTTGACTGCGACGTGCCCGATGGGTGCACGTGAACTGAGCAGAACGGATCCTGCCGGGAGCAGGGTCGTCGCGCAGCTTCGAACACCAGCTTCCGTGAGTGTTCTAGGAGTTCGGGAGATATAAGCACCGTTTAACTTGCTCAAGTCTGCTGGCGTGGCCCACGGCACATCTCCGTTCCAGTTCGCCGCGACGCCAGTCTTCGGAGTCGCACCCGAAACTATCTTGGCGACTTCTCCTAGACGTACCGTCCTCATGACAGCATCGCCTTCAACTCAGCTAACCCTTCGGCGATACTGGCTTCGAGTGCCTCGATGTCAGCAATAATTTCGAGTGGCGCTCGGTGTTCGACCTCGGCGTGAACAATCTCTTTGTAACGGTTCAGTGAGAGGTCGTATCCCTGGGCGGTGATGTCGGCTTTGGGTACGCAGAACGATTTTTCCGCTCGAGCACGGTTCAACTCCGAGCCACCATGCTCGGCCCAGCGTGCGAGCACATCTGGCAGGTCGTTTGCCTCGACCGGATTTCTCTTGTCATCGAGGGAATAGCCGTCAGCCTGAACGTCGTAGAACCACACGTGGTCGGTGCCACCGGAATTGGTTTTGGTGAAAAATAAGATCGCCGTCGAAACACCAGCGTAGGGCCGGAACACTCCGGAGGGCAGCTTTACTACTGCGTCGAGCTTCTGCTCCTCGACAAGCACTCTGCGCAATTCCTTGTTCGCTTTCGACGACCCGAATAGGACGCCGTCGGGAACAACGACTGCTGCCCGGCCACCGGGTTTGAGCAGCTTCAAGAACAGCGCCAAGAACAGCAGCTCGGTCTTCTTGGTCTTGACAACCCGCTGGAGGTCCTTGCTGGTGGCCTCGTAGTCAAGCGACCCCGCGAACGGTGGATTGGCCAGGATTAGCGTGTACTTCTCGGTGTCCTCGCTTGCACCCTCGGAGAGCGAGTCGCGGTAGCGAATATCGGGGGCTTCAATGCCGTGGAGCAGCATGTTCATGCTGCCGATGCGCAGCATTACGTTGTCGAAGTCGTAGCCGTGGAACATCGACCGGTGAAAGTGATTGCGCTGGGTCGCATCGGTCAGGGCTGACGGGTGCGTTTCCCTCACGTACTCCGATGCGGCGACTAGGAACCCGGCGGTTCCGCAGGCTGGGTCGCAGATTTCGTCCGTGGGTGTCGGGGCGGTCATGGCGACCATTAGGTTGATAATGTGGCGCGGCGTGCGGAACTGTCCATTGACGCCCGCGCTGGCGATCTTCGACAGCAGGTACTCGTAGAGGTCTCCGTTGGTGTCGCGCTCGACCATCGGGATGTCGTCGAGCATGTCAACAACCTTCGACAACAGCGCGGGTGTCGGGATGGTGAACCGAGCGTCTTTCATGTGCTCGGAGTACGTAGAGCCGTCACCGCCGAGTGCGCGCAGGAACGGAAAGACTTGTTCCCCGACTATTTTGAACATCACTTCCGCGTCAGCATTCTTGAATCGGCTCCAACGCAGGTTTTCCTGACCGGGCAGGAAAATAGGTTCCTCGATCTTGCCGGTAATGCGGGCCTTCTTCTCGGCCAGGATCTGAAGGTCGTCGAGTCGGCGGATGAAGAGCAACGAGGTCACCTGTTCGATCACCTCTAGTGGGTTGCTGATACCGCCTGACCAGAACGAGTCCCAGACACGGTCAATCTTGATCTTGAGGTCTCCAGTGATCACAGAGTGACAGTAGCGAAGCGGATCGACTGAAGTCGCAGGAACGGCTGACCGCACCGGAAATTCCGTCATACGCTAGGTGCGCGGGCACGGCAAGAACTCGCACGGCCAACACAGATCCGCCAAACGCACACGATGAAAATCTCGACGGGCAGAGCGGCTTGGTCAAGCCTGAACACGTCCGGCGTCACACTTCTGAACATGGTTTGCCCGTCGCAAGATCCCGACCGTCATATTGGCGATTGTCGTGCAGGGTGTCGGTCGACAGCCTCGCAACTGCCTACCTCGATGAGGGCATCGGCTACGAACAGATCAACCCGGGTAACGCACTGGACACGACCGTTGTGTTTGACGTTCCCGCCGGGACCGTGCCTGCCGAGATCGAGCTGCACGACTCTGCGTTCTCGGGCGGAACGACGGTCGCCCTCCGTCGATCGACTCGAACAGCGCTGACTTTTCTGGCCGAACCTGTCTCACTCGTTGCAGTTTCGGCTGCGACCTGAAGGAGGAAACCATGACCAACCCTCAGCTGTCCCTCGTCGCCGCTCTGCTCGACCGGTCAGGCTCGATGCATTCCATCGCCGACGACACCCGCGGTGGATTCGACTCGTTCATCACCAAGGAACGTGAGGCCGACGGTCGGACCATGGTCACGCTGGCACAGTTCGACAACCGGTACGAGCTGGTCTACGACAGCGTGCCCATCGCGGACGTCGACCCACTCGTACTCGAGCCGCGTGGTGGCACCGCGTTGTACGACGCGATCGGCCGGCTCGTCAGCGAGGTCGGTGCAGGGCTGGCCGCGACTCCGGAGAACGAGCGTCCCGGATCGGTGACCGTTTTCTTGATGACCGTCGGTCACGAGAACTCGAGCCGGGAGTGGACGAATTCCGCTGTGCGGGAACTGATCCAGCGGCAGGAGGCTGAGTACAACTGGGACTTCGTGTTTCTGGGATCGAATATCGACGCCGTCGAGGTGGGTGCCGATCTGGGCTTTCAGCCCGGCAAGTCGATGACGTACGTCTCGACATCGGTTGGCGTGACGGCAGCCTTCGATTCGGTGGCGGACTACCAGCATCGAAAGCGCTCGGCCGGTATCGATGCGCATTCGGTGTCGGCCTTCACCCCGGAAGATCGCACGCGAGCGAGAGGGGAGTATGGGCGGTCTTCTACGGTCCCCGCTCGACACCGTCGGCGGTGGTCAGCTCGGCACCGACGTTCTTACCAGGCCACCGATCCGGCGTCGTCGAAGAATCCGCCACGCGGGCCGTCGTCGGGCAGGGTGGCGAGCTTCAGTGCGATCTGCGCACCCTCCTCCGGCGTGCGTGTGGATGCAAATCCGGTGAAATCTGTTGCCACATAGCCTGGGCAGCATGCATTCACGATCACCGCAGTGTCCACGAGCTGCCGTGCGTACTGCACGGTCATCGCGTTCACCATGGTCTTGGATGGAGCATATGCCGCCATTATCGGGCCGGTCTGTAGCGCGAGCGAGCCCATGTTGCTCGAGACATTGACAATGCGGGGCGAGGCATCAGACCGAAGAAGCGTCGGAAGCAATGCGTTCGTCACTCGGATGACTCCGAATACGTTGGTGTCCAGCGTAGTTCGCAGTACGTCGATATCCAGCGTCGTCGGATTCTGTTGGTCGCCGCCGGAAATGCCTGCATTGTTCACCAGTATGTCCAGGTCGTCGATCGAGGCGGCGGCGGCAGCAACGCTGGCGTCTGACGTGACGTCGAGAGGGACGCCGAACGCATCGATGCCCGCAGCACGAAGCTTGTCCACCGCGTCCTGTCGTCGTGCATCGTTGCGGGCCCCGATTCCCACTCTGATTCCCTGCATTCCGAGTCCGTGTGCGATAGCAAAGCCGATCCCTTTGTTGGCGCCGGTGATAAGCGCGGTCTTTGTCGTCATGCGATCCATGGTCGGTGTCGAGCGCAGGTGCGTCCAATACCGATCGACCAACCAGTGATACTCGACGGGTATCACAGCTACGCTGACGGAGTGGACGATCTCGAAACACGCGAACTCCGGTACTTCATCGCCGTTGCCGAGGAGCTGCACTTCGGACGCGCAGCGCAGCGCTTGGGGATCGCCCAGCCACCACTCTCGCGAGCGATCAGCAGGATGGAGCGACGACTCGGCGTCGCCCTCCTCGATCGGAATCGTCGCGGAGTCGCACTCACTGCTGCCGGTGCCGTGCTCCTGAGGGACGCTGCGACGGCGCTCGACGCCGTCGCTGCGGCTGCGCAGCGAGCACGAGCCGCCGGTGCCAGAGTCAAGCTGGTGACCAAAGCCGGTGCGTCCCACGAGCTCTTACGCCGCGTTCTCGAAGCGCACCCCGCCGCCGTCGATGTCGTGTTGTGTGAAGTCGGTGAGCAGGCCGGATATCTTCGCCGCGGTGATGCCGATGTGGCGTTGATGCATCGCCCCGTCGACGACCTCGTCGGGTTCGACTCCGAGGACCTCCTCACCGAGGGGCAGGTCGCGATCGTTCCGCGTGATCACCCCTTGGCCGCGAAAGACGAGGTGGCCATGGACGATATCCGTGACGTCCCGGATCTGCCGATGGCTCGGTGGCCCCTGCTCGACGGCACCTATCCGAGGGGGCCCGGGCCTGAGGTACGCACACAATCGCAGATCGCCCAACTGGTCGCGCTGGGTCAGGCGCTGCTGATGATTCCAGCGTCGAGTCGCGCGTGGCAGTGGCCCGAGCATGTGGCCGTACCTGTCGTTGATGCGCCGGTGATCACGACGGTCATCGCATGGCTGGCCGAAGTCCGATCGCCAGCGGTCTCGGCATTGGTCCGGTCGGCCGTCGATGCTGCGTTCGAGTGACGGAGCGCTGCCCTGCGTACGTGCCGATTTACTGAGGTTACCGACCGCCATATTTCGAGGTGATGCGGCTTTCCAACCATTGCAGGGCGATGGTGGGTGGCAGTGCCATCACGAGGATGAGCACAACCGTGCCCATGATGTTTTCCATCCGCACGAGGCTGACGTTGCGCAAAAGTTCGTATCCGATGCCACTGGACGACGAGAACATCTCGGCCAGAAGCAGTCCCAGGAACGCCAAGCCGAAGGTCATCCGCATGCCCGTCGCCAGCGCCGGGAGCACCGCCGGAATCACGATCTGACGAATGAGTCTGGGCCAGCTCACCCGAAGCGACGCCGCCATCTTGAGATGGATTTTTTGAACCGACGCCGTGGCCTCGACTGCGACGAGGAACATCGGGATGAACGCGGCGTAGAAGGAGAATCCGAATCGGCTCAGTGCGCCGATACCGAGGAACGACAGGAAGATCGGGTACAGCACGATCTTCGGGATGCTGTTGATCGAGTACACGATCGGGGCGATGGTTCGGGTCCAGAACGGATTCAGGCCCAGTGCCAGGCCGAGGAGTGAACCGACGACCGTACTGGCCAGGAACGCGAGCACGAGGATGCGTAGTGAGTCGTAGACGTTGGCTCGGAAGTCGGCGGTACCAAGGTCCGCAGCAAGCGAACGCATGGCCTCGGCGGGGGTCGGGAAGATGAGACTGTCGACGAGAACGGCCGCGATCCACCAGATCAGGACCGCGACGATGGCCACGACGACGGGAGGGAGGAACCGTCGGGCGTTGGTGCGGCCTGCGGACGATGTCACCTTCGGGGGAGTGGTGGGGACGGTGGCTACTCTGTCCAAGGTGCTGCTCATCAGCGGCGCCTCCAATCGAATCGGTTGAGCGCGAGCGAGATCAGCGAGGTCGAGAGCAGAGCGATCGCCGCCACGATGAGGATTCCGGCGTACATGTCGGCGATGTCGAACCCGTCGTAGGCGATCGAGATGAAGTGGCCCAGGCCTTGAGTCGACAGGATGAACTCACTGGCCAACACCGAGATGACGGCGTACGAGAGCCCCAGCTTGAGTCCGGTCACGATGCTCGGAAGCGCATACGGAAGTAGAACCGATCGGAAGTACTGCCACCGCGTGAGCATCAGTGTGGTGCCGAGCTTGGTGACGATCGGCGATACCGAGTTGAAGCCGGTGCGTGCGTTCAACGCGACCACACCGAACGCGAAGATGGTGGACAGAATGGCGATCGGGGCGACGCCGGCACCGAACAGCACGACCATGATGGGGTAGAGCGCAAACGTCGGGACGGCATAGTAGACGTTGAGGTACGGCTGAAACGCCCTGTCCCACAACTCGTACCGCCACAGAACGTAGGCGGCAGCGACGCCGAGTACGGAACTCAGCACGAAGGCGAGGACGATGATTCCCAGCGTTCGGCCCAACTCGTCGATCAGGAAGTCCGGGTCGGTCAGCAGGCTCAGCGCCGTCGAGACCATGTCGGTCACCGGAACGATGTCGAGCGGTGAGGCGAAGAATCTGGCCGCGATGTCGATGGCCACCAGTGCCGCGACGAGGATGAGCACGGTCCATCCCCATGCCGGGAGACCGAGTTGGGTAGCGGGGGCAGGCCGGATGTATCCCGGAACCACGGAGGTGCGCGTGCTCTCGCGCGTGGGCGCACTCATGGTTCGATGCTCATCGTCTTCTTGGCCTCGTCGCGCAGACTGGACCAGATACGTTCGTGCAGAGCCGTCGCCGCCGGGCTCGCGAGAACGTCCTCGGAGCGTGGACGAGGCAGGTCGATGTCCATCTCGTCGATGAAGCGTCCCGGCCGCGCGCTCATCACCAGCACGCGATCGGACAGCAGGACCGCTTCCTGGATGCTGTGGGTGATGAACAGGACTCCACACGTGAGCTTTTCGACGATTTTCAGCAGCTCGTACGACATCACGAGTCGCGTCTGCTCGTCGAGTGCGCCGAACGGCTCGTCCGCCAGAATGAGGTCGGGCTCCATAGACAGGCACCTCGCGATGGCCACACGCTGGCGCATACCACCGGACAACTGGGTGGGGTAGTGGTCGCCGAACTTGCTCAGCCCCACGGTGTTCAGCAGCTCGTCGGCACGAGCTCGTCTCTCCCGCTTGCCGACACCCCGAACTTCGAGCGCGAACGCGACGTTGTCACGGACGGTCCGCCAGGGCAGCGTCGCCGATTCCTGGAAGATCACCGCTGTCTTGGACCGAGGGCCGGTCAGTGGTTGGCCGTCGACGTGCACGGTGCCGCCGTCATGATCCTGTAGTCCGGCGAACACCTCGAGCAGAGTGGACTTGCCACAGCCACTGGGCCCGACGACGGAGACGAATTCGCCTCGGCCGATGGACAAGTCGATCTCGTGCAAGGCGGTGACCTCACCGAATCGTCGGGAGACCGAGGATGCAACGGCGATGGCGGAGGTGGTGTCGGGTCGGGGTCGAGTCGCTGCGTGAGTCACGTCGCTACCTTCTGGTGGGGGGATTTGATGTCAGGAGTCGCAGTCACCGGGCAAGTCGTCTGCGACCCCCTCGGCGAGGAATTCCGGGTGGAACAGGGTGCAGAAATCGGGTTCGCGATCGCTGCCCGACGCTTCGACACCGTCCTGCGCGGACAGGACGGATGCGGGATCGAACCCGCCGCCCCACGTGCCGACAGAGGATGCACGCTTGACGACCGCGGTGGCCGATTCCACGTCGAACCCGGTGTAGTTCGCGTAGATCCGCGCGGCTGCAACGGGATCGGCCTCGATCGATGCCACCGCCTCGGTGTAGCCGGCGTTGATGGCTCGTACGACGCCGGGGTTGCTCGCGGCGTAGTCCTTGGTCGTGGTGATCGTCGACTGCAAGAACCGGGACATGTAGTCGGGGCTGCTGACGATCAGCTTGAAGTCCTCGGGTCGCTGTTCGGCGACGATGGAGGGGACGAGGGCGATGTCGACGTTGCCGGCTTCGAGTAGTGCGAAGCCTTCACCGATTCCGCCGGAGGCAACGCGCTCGATCCGCCCCGGGTCGACGCCTGCGAGAGAGGGAATGAGGCGGGTGAGGGCGTCGGACGCAGAGTTGGGGCGGGTGTAGGCCCAGCGGCGCACGTCCTCGATGGTGTTGATGTTCGGGTTGGAAGCGAGCGCGTAGAAGTTCATCGGGTACGGCCCCTGGGTGCCGCCGCCGACGATGCGCAGTTCGGAGCCGGCCGCGTCGGCCTGCACGATCGACGGGTAGCTGACCTCACCGATGGGGATGTTGCCGTCGAGGAGTGTGCGCATGGTCGCGCTGCCGCCCTTGCCCGGAACGATGTTCTCCACGATCACACCGTGCTTCTCGAACAGTCCTTGCTGCTGCGCGACAAGCCAAGGGATGCTGTAGATTTCGGCCGCTGCCGACACGGTGACGTCGATCGTGACCGGGTTGGCAGGGTCCGCGTCGGGGCCGGGATTCGATCCGCACGCCACGAGCGCGCCCGACAGCGCCGCAGCTGTCATGATCGAGGTGATTCGGCGTAAATGCATCTGCGTCCTCGCTTACTGATCGGCGTGACGATGCCGAAGTGGGAGTGTCGGCTGTCGCACGCACACCTGTAGTGAGACGTACGTAACAGCTACTCCTAGCTAAACATAAGATGTTTAGGGCGTCAAGACGAGGTAAATCGAGACAAATGGCGAATAGACTTCGACGAATCTCGTTAAAGATCTGATGTATTTAGCGGTTTCGCGCGATGCCAGCCGGTTGTCGACTGATAGTGCTCGCCCAAGTCGAACAAGGCACCCTCACGGTGCGCCGCAGCGGTGAGTTGCGCTCCCACCGGCATGCCCGAGGCCGGGTGGAAGCCGACCGGCAGAGCCAGCGTCGGGCCGTCGTGCAACGACCACGGGTAGGTGAATTGTCCCATCCGTCGCGAGAGAACGACCACGTCGTCGCCTCCGTCCCTCGGGGGAACATCGACCGGCATTGCCGGGGTCAGCACCACGTCCACTGCATCGAACGTGGCGGTCATCGCCTCGAGGAATCGTTCGCGGCCACCGAGTGCACGGGCACGCTCGGACTCGGAGATGCTCAGGCCCAGCGCTATTCGCTCCAAGGTCGCGGGTTGGAAGCGGGAAGGCTCGGTGTCGAGTCGGTGCCGATGGCAGCGAGCGAGGTCGCTGTAGACGATCGTGTAGACGATGTCCTGAGCATCGGCTGCATGCCCCAGTTCGATGGGGACGATCTCGTACCCCAGGTCGGCGAACGTGCGCACGGCACTCGCGACGGTCTGCGCGACGCCGGGGTCCACGTCGGCGGTGAGGAACACGCTGGGCACCCCGATGCGTGTCACAGCCAGCGATTCGGACGGGCTGGAGGACAGGACGTCGAACAGAGCCCTGACCTCTGCGACCGACCGCGCCATCGGGCCGACGGTGTCGAATTGCTCGCTCACCGGGAACACACCGTCGTTGCTGATCGATCCCCAACTCGGGCGTAGACCGGTGATTCCGCACGCCGCGGAGGGGAGGCGCACCGACCCGCCGGTGTCGGTGCCCAGGGACCCGTCGACCGATCCGGCGGCCACGGCAATCCCTGAGCCGCCACTCGATCCGCCGGGCACCCGAGTGCGATTCCACGGGTTGTACGACGGTCCGGCGGCCGAGTTCTGGGAGGTGACGCCGACGGCGAACTCGGCCATGTTCAGTTTCGCGACCACCGACCCGCCTGCGTACCGCAGGCGGGTGACGACCTCGGCATCAGCGTTGGCAACTTTGTGCTCGAAGAACTCCGACGCGCAGGTGGTCTCGACGCCGGCCACGTCGATGTTGTCCTTGACGCCGATGCGCAGGCCGGACAGGGGCCCCGGGGTGTCGTTCCGGTCGTCGATCCACCGGACGACACCGCCGAAGGTCCCGTCCTCGATCAGGCCGCGCTCCGGGCGCGCAGCTCAGCCGTCGCGTCCTCGTCGACCGTCCACGAATCGGTGTTCACGACCACACCGTAGTCGCGTCGAGCGTCGTCCTCGGTGAGGTACTCGTCCCAGACGTCGCTGAGCACCTGGAAGGGGTCACGCTCGAACGGGTTTCCGAAGCCACCGCCCGAGGGCAGTTTGATCTCCAGCGTCTCACCGGAGCGAATCGTCTCCTGAGTGACCTTGGAGTACAACACTTCCTCGCGGTCGGTGCCGGCGTTCCTGGTGAACGAGCCGGACACACCGTTGTGTCCACCGAGCGCTCCGGCCGGCGGATCCGATCGGTTGTCGGCCTCGGAACCGAGGAACGTATCGGTCTCCATCAACCACTTGCGCACACTGCCGATACCGCCGCGCCACTTGCCCGGCGCTGGAGCTTCGTCGCGCAATTCGTAGCGCAACGCACGCATGGCGTGATTGAGTTCGAGTTCCTCGATCGGGTTGTTGCGGGTGTTGGCCATCAGGGCATCGACGGCGTCCATCCCGTCCTTACCGTTGCGGCCGCCGTACGAGCCCTCGTTGATCTCGATGTAGACCCAATAGGATTCGCCGTCCGGCGCGATGCCGGAGTAGGCGATGGCGCACAGCGCGGCGGACGACCCCGCGATAGCGTGTTCCGGAAGCACCGGTGCCAGAGCCAGATTGATCGAGTCGAACACTCGGTTGACCTGAGAGAACCGCGCGAAGCACGACGCGGGGAAGTCCGGATTGAAGATCGTTCCCTCGGGGGCATAGGCCTTGACGGGCCGGAAGCACCCGTCGTTCTGGGGAACGAACTCCTCGGTCAGGTCCTCGTCGAGCAGAATCGTCCGAATGGCCGAGACGGCCACCGGCAGAACCGAACCCTCGAAGGGGACGTTGAATGCGGTCGGCACCTGGCTGTTCGAGCCGGTGAGGTCGATGAGGATGTCCTCGCCCTCGACCTGCACCCGCACGGCCACCTTCAACGGCTCGCCGCGGTTCTTGCCGTCGTCGTCGAGGTATCCGATGGGGGCGGTGTAGCTGCCGTCCGGAATCTCGCGAATCTTGTTGCGCAGCATGGACTCGGAGTAGTCCATCCACCGCTCACCCGCACTCATGACGGTATCGAGGCCGTACTTCTCGAGCAGCTCGGTGAATCGCTTCTCGCCGATGCGCGAGCAGGCGATCAACGCTTCGAGGTCGCCGCGGTTCTGCTCGGGGGTCCGGACGTTGTCGAGGATGTGCTGAATGAGGTAGTCGTTGCGGACTCCGGCCTCGTAGATCTTCATCGAGTCCATCAGCTTGCCCTCGGCCCAGACGTCGACGACGTCCATGCACAGGCCGGGGAAGTTGCCGCCGACATCGGACACGTGCCCGGTGCATCCGGCGAAGCCGATGTGTTCGCCCTGCCAGAAGATAGGGATGATCACGCCGTAATCGGGGGAGTGCGCCGCTCCGTGGTAGGGATGGTTGTGCAGCACCACGTCACCGGGCTTGTAGGTTCCCGCCAGGCGACGGTTGACGCCCTTGATGTACGCCGGGATCGAACCGCAGTGCATCGGAGTCGAATCCGACTCGCACAGTTCGCGTCCGTTGATGTCGAAGATGCCCGCGCCGAGGTCCTCGGACTCGCGGATGAGCGAGGAGTACGCCATGCGGTAGAGCACCTGGGCCATCTCTTTGGCCATCGACTGCAGTGCTCCGCCGATGACGCGCAGTGTGATGGGGTCGACCTCGACGTCGTTCCAGGTTCGAGTGGACTCGCCCGCCAGTGACACTCCGGTGGTGGGCATCAGCGCCTTGCTCATGCGGGGTTCCTCTCGATGATGATGTGGCCGACGGCGTCGACGCTGGCGTGCTGATTCATGCCGATGATGGTGGTGGAATCGAACTGCTCGACGATCGCAGGGCCGTGAATCTCGTTGTTCGCCAGCAACAGCGACCGCTCGAAGACCGGAGTCTCCACCCACTGGGGCGCGGACGTGTCGTCCTGCCAGAACAGCGCCTGCGTGGTCGCCTTGATCGCAGCCGAGGAGTCGGCGGTGCCCACCTCGATGTCGGCGATCTGGACGTGGGGGACCGCGCCGACGCCGGTGACGCGCACGTTGATCAGCTGAACGGGCTTGTCGTCGAACCGCTGCGAGTAGGTGCGTCCGTGCACGTCGTGGAATGCCTCGGCGACGGTCTTGACCCACACGTCGTCGATCTCACCGTCCGGTGCGGCGACGCGCAATTCGTAACCCTGACCGACGTAGCGGCAGTCGACGCTGCGTTCGAGCGAAATGTTCTCCGCCGCAACACCGTCCTTCTCGAGCTGCGCGACGGCGAGCGCCGACAGGCGCTCGATCTGCTCCTGCAGCAGTTCGATGTTCGGATCGGCGGACGACGTCCACACCGTCGTCGGCTCCTCGTAGCGGATGTCGGTGGTGAGCAGGCCCACGGCGGAGGTGATGCCGGGGTGACCGGGCACTATCACGCGAGGAATGCCGAGCTGGTCCGCGATCTGCCAGGCGAACAGCGGACCGGCCCCACCTTCGGCGATCAGTGAGAAATCGCGCGGGTCATAGCCTTTGCGCACCGAGTGCAGGCTGATGGCCTCGGTCATAGAATGGGCGAGGATCTTGAAGATGCCCATCGCGGCGTCGTCGAGCGGGGTGTCGAGCTTGTCGGCGATATGGGTCTGAATGGCTTCGCGCGCCAATTCCGGCTGTACTTCCATTGTTCCGGACAGGAAGCTCTTCTCGCGTAGCCATCCCATCATCACCATGGCGTCGGTGGATGTCGGTTCGGTGCCGCCGTGTCCGTAACAGGCCGGGCCGGGAATGGCTCCTGCACTGCGCGGTCCGACGCGGAACATGCCCCCGTCGTCGACCACGGCGATGGATCCGCCTCCGGCACCGATGGTGTCGACCTCGGCCATCGGCACCATCGCGTGGTAGTCGCCGATTCGGGTGTCGAGGAGATGCTTCATGCGTAGCGCGCCGTCCGGTGCCACTCCGACGTCCGCGGAGGTTCCGCCGACGTCGAGGGTGATGACACTGGGGTATCCGGACGCCTTACCGATGGCGCAACCACCGAGCAGTCCGGCGACCACGCCACTGGTGAGCAGCGAGACCGGGATTTCGCTGGCGCTGCGCGAGGTGACGAGTCCGCCGGCGGAGGTCATGAGGTGGACGTCCTCCCCGACCTGTGCCGCCTTCGCCTTGCCGGCCAGATTCTCGATGTACTTCGAGGTTTTCGGTCCGATGAAGGCGTTCAGTGCTGCGGTCGAAAAGCGTTCGTACTCGCGATATTGCGGCGCGACTTCGCTGGAGAGGGAGATGAAGACGCCGGGGAACTCCTCCTCGATGATGGCTCGGACACGCTGCTCGTGCGTGGGGTTGCGGTACGCGTGCAGGAACGCGACGGCGATTGCCTGCACACCGCGCTCACGCAGCAGTCGAACCTGTTCGCGCACAGCATCGTCGTCGAGCGGGGTCAGGACATTACCTGCGGCGTCGATGCGTTCCGGGACCACACGACGGTTGCGACGCGGAACCAGCTGCCATTTCTGCCACGGAAGATCCTGGTAGTTCGAGTAATTGAGGGGACGCTTCTTGCGCGCGATGTGCAGCAGGTCGCGGAAACCCTCGGTGGTGATCATGCCGACGTCGCAGCCGTTGTGCTCGAGCACGATGTTGGTGGCCACGGTGGTGCCGTGGAAGAACATGTCGATGTCGGACGGGTCGATCCCGGCGCGTTCGGCGAGGACCTTGATTCCGTCCATCGTGCCGATCGATGGGTCGTGATTGGTCGACGGGGTCTTGTGGACGACCACCGTGCCGTCGTCGTCCCACAGGACGAGGTCGGTGAACGTGCCGCCGACGTCGACTCCAATGCGTTTCATGCTGCGTCCGTTCTGTCGGTGCCCGAGTGGAGCGGGAAGGCGTGCTCCGCCTGTTGGTACGAAGTAGTGGGATCACCGCTGTGGTGACATGAGTCATAGTGCTGATGATGCGCCGGAAAAGCAATACCTCTGATGTATTGCGTCGGCTTTGTCCAAATGTGCGGCGAAGTCTGTGCTCGAGCGCACGCATCTGCGCTAAAAAGCGGATGTATACGGGGCGGCGATCTTCGCATCCTGGAGCATCGGCCAAGCTAAGCTCGTGCCGACCGGTACCGATCGGTCAGCAGAACCAGTCGAGCATCAGGGGGAAGTCGTGGCCGAACCGGCATCGCTCAAGGCCACTACCAAGAGCGTCCCCGCGTATGCGGTTCTGGCCGGCCATCTTCGCGGTCGCATTCTGTCCGGTGAGCTGCAACCAGGAGAACGACTTCCCGGCGAGGCCGAGCTCACCGCCGAATTCGGCGTAGGACGCAGCACCATCCGTGAAGCCCTTCGGTCCCTGGCCAGCCAGAATCTGATCGAGACCACCAGGGGAGTGACCGGGGGAAGCTTCGTCGCTGTCCCCAGTGTCGGACACATCAGCGAGCACCTGGAAACCGGTGTGGCGCTGATGGCCGCCGCCGAGACCGTCACCGTCGATCAGCTCATGGAAGTGCGCAACCTCATGGAGGTGCCCGCAGCCGGCATCGCTGCGTTCCGCCGCACCGACGAGCATCTCGAGCAGCTCAACGCGACGATCTTCGACCCCAACGACGTGCAGGGACCCGAGACCTTCGCGAAGAACCAGGAATTCCACCTCGTCTTGCTTCGCGCAGCCCACAACCCACTGCTCGAGCTCATCACCGCTCCCGTCTTCCGTGTCCTGTCCGGCCGATTCGGTCGCGATCACGCACCGGAGGGCTTTTGGCAGTGCGTCGACAGCGATCACCGGGGACTGCTCGACGTGGTCGAAGCCGGTGATTCGATGGCGGCCATGGACCTGATGCGTAAGCATCTCGACCACCTCGGTGACTCCTACCGGCAGATGGATCGACTCCGAAACCCATAAACATCTGCTCTTTATCGAGTCGATTCAGGTGATGTCTGCCGATTACCGGTTTCCGCGAACCCTTGACGCCGTAAACATCTGATGTTTATGGTCTAGGTAAGGCACTCGCCAAACTGACACGAGGAGACACGGTGGCAATCCATCCGGCCGTTCTGGGGCGCTTCTTCGACGACTACACCGTGGGGGACGTCTACCAGCACCCCTTCGGACGGACGATCTCGGAGACCGACAACACCTGGGTGACGCTGCTGTCGCTCAACACGAACCAGAACCACTTCAACGCGCATCTGGCATCACAGAACCCGATCACCGATGGGAAGGTCATCGTCAACTCGGGCCTGACCGTGTCTGTGGTACTGGGTCTTTCGGTGATCGACATGAGTCAGAACGCGATCTCGAACCTCGCGTTCACCGACATCAAGATGTCCCACCCGGTCTACGCCGGCGACACCCTGTACGCCGAGAGCATCTGCACGGGGCTGCGTAAGTCCAAGTCTCGGCCCTACGCCGGCATCGTCTCGATGATCACCCGAGGCCTCAATCAAGATGGTGCCGAGGTCATTTCGTGGAAGCGCTCGGTCATGGTCGCCACCCGCGACAGTGGCATCGGGCAGAACTACTTCCCCGAAGCACAGAACGGCCCGCTCGAACTTCCCGCCGACATCGAACTGAAGACGAAGGATTCCGACGCATGAGGCCACTGGAAGACGTCCGCATCATCTCCCTCGAGCAGTACGGCGCAGGCCCGTTCGGCAGCCTGCATCTGGCCGACCTCGGCGCGGATGTCATCAAGATCGAGGACCCCAGCGTGGGCGGCGACGTCGGACGCTACGTCCCTCCGTACAACGAGGGCGAGGACTCGCTGTTCTTCGAGAGCTTCAACCGCAACAAACGGTCTCTCTCCCTCGATCTTTCGACACCGAGCGGGCGAGCGGTGTTCGAGGACCTCGTCCGCACCAGCGACGCCGTCTACTCCAACCTCCGCGGTGACGTGCCCGAGAAGATCGGCATCACCTACGACCAGCTCAAGCACCTCAATCCCGCGATCGTGTGCTGCAGCCTCACCGGCTTCGGTATGACCGGCCCGCGCGCGAAAGAGCCCGGCTACGACTACATTCTGCAAGGTCTCGCCGGCTGGATGAGCGTCACCGGCGACCCGGACGGCCCGCCCACCAAATCCGGTCTGTCGCTGGTCGATTACTCCGGTGGATTCGTCGCCGCCATTTCGCTGCTGTCGGGATTGCACGCAGCCCGGCGTGACGGCATCGGCGGTGACTGCGACGTCTCGCTGTACGACACTGCGATGTCTCTGCTCACGTATCCCGCGACGTGGCATCTCAACGCTGGCTTCGAGCCGATCCGCACGAAGAATTCCGCTCACCCGTCCTTGGTTCCGTTCCAGGCCTTCGAGGCAACGGACGGATGGCTCATCGTCGGCTGCGCCAAAGAGAAGTTCTGGGACCGACTCGTCGTCGCCATCGATCGCCCGGACCTCGGTGCCGATCCGCGGTTCACCAACTTCTCGTTGCGTGGCAAGAACCAGGACGTGCTCCTGCCGATCCTGGAAGAGGTGTTCGCCACGAACACCGTCGAGCACTGGCTCTCGAAGCTCGGCCCGGCCGGGGTGCCTACCGGGCCGATCAATGACGTCGAGCACGCACTGACCGAACCGCACACGCTCGCACGCAATCTCGTCGTCGAGACCGAACATCCGGTGTACAACACCGTGCGTCAGGTCGCGTCCCCGGTGAACTTCGGTTCCGAGGCCAAGCAGTACCGCCGAGCGCCGCAGCGCAACGAGCATTTCGACGACATCATGCGCGACCAACTGGGCTACGACGACGAACGCGTCGCACAACTGAAGGCGGAGGGAGCCTTCGGAACGGCGAAGGACGAGGTGCGGGCGTGACCTCGACGATCCTGGCGGAGTGGGCATCCGGTGTCACCGTCGCCGATCTGTCCGAGGGCGTCCGGCACGCCGCCGCGCGTCACCTGCTCGACGGCGTCGGCAATGCCATTGCAGCGCAACGGTTGGGCTATGGCCGGGCCGGTTGGACGGTGGCCGATTCTCTCGGCGGACCGCCGGAAGCCCGTCCGCTCACCGGTGCACGCGGGTTGTCGGCACCGGCGGCAGCGTTCGCGACCGGAGTGATGTTGCACGCCCTGGACTTCGACGACACGCACGCGGGCGCTCTGGTCCATGCGACGGCCGTATCTCTTCCCGCGGCCTTCGCAGTGGGGCAGCAGGTGTCGGCCTCGGGAGCCGACGTGCTGACTGCCGCCGCGCTGGGCCTGGAAACCGCCTGTCGTCTCGGTGAAGTCAGTCCACACGGATTTCATGCCCGGGGAGTGCACGCCACGGCAGCGGTGGGTCCGTTGACGGCCGCACTCGTTGCCGGTCACCTCTCGAAGTTCGACACCGAGACGTTAGTCAATGCCCTGGGGATCGCCGGGTCGTCGAGTTCGGGACTGCTCGAGTTTCTCGATACCGATGCCGACACCAAGGCTCTGCATCCGGGATCGGCGAGCATGAACGGTGTTCTGGCCGCGCGACTCGCCGCCGCCGGTGCAACCGGGCCCTCGTCGGTTCTGGAAGGTCGACGCGGAATCTACGCTGCGTTGACCGACCGGCCGACGAATTTCGCGGCACTGACCGAGGGGCTCGGCTCGCGATGGGAAGCGACTCGAATCGGCATCAAGCCGTACCCGAGTTGCCAGCTGATGCACGTCACACTCGATGCAGTGTCGGAAGCCCTCGGCGACACAGACGTTCACGCGAGCGATGTCGCCGACATCGAGGTGTTCGTTCACCCCGATTCGAGCCCGTTCGTCTGCGGACCGAACACCGGGGTCGCCTCACCGCGCAGTACCTACGACGGCAAGTTCGACCTGCCGTGGAGTGTGGCGGCGTTGCTGCACGATGGAGCGATCACCGTCTCGACCTACACCGACGAATCCATCGCACGTGAGAACGTCCTCGTCACTGCCCGCAAGGTGCGGGTGACGAACCTACCGTCCGAGGTTCCCGCGGCGGCCGCGTCGGGCAGGGCGGTTCTCACGCTCACCGACGGACGAGTGCTCGACGCCTCCGTCGGCGGTAGTCAGGGATCCGCTGGATTCCCCCTGAGCGACGACCGTCTGCTGGAAAAGTTTCTCGGCAACTGCGGCAACGACTCTCGTGCCGCCGAGCTGTCCGACCGCATCCTCGGATTGGTCGACGAAACCGACCTGACCGCCATTCTCGATCTCGCCGCAGCCATCGCGCCGGCACCGTGACACTTTGATCGACGACACCCCAATCGACAGGACATCATCATGGACTTCACGTACGACGAACAGCAGATGGCATTCCGTAAAGCGTTGCGCACCTTCGTCGACAAGGAAATCATCCCGGTAGCCAACGAGTGGGAGAAGACGGGTCGGTACCCCACCGAGATCGTCGAGCACATGAAGGCCATGGGCCTGTTCGGGATCACGACGCCGGAGGAGTACGGCGGCCTCGACCTGGACAAGGTCTCGTTCACCCTGGTCTACGAGGAGCTGGCCCGGGGATGGATGGGCGTCGCCGGGATTCTCGGCAGCCACAACCTCTCCTGCTGGATGATCGGCAAGCACGGCACCGAGGAGCAGAAGAAGACGCTGCTGCCCAAGCTCGCGTCCGGTGAATGGCGCACGGGAGTCGGCCTGACCGAGCCCGGAGCCGGAACCGATCTACAGGGAATCAAGACCACCGCCAAGCGCGACGGCGACCACTACGTCGTCAACGGTGCCAAGACGTGGATCACCAACGCGCGACACGCGAATGTGCTTCCGGTACTGGTCAAGACCGACACCACCACGACCCCCGCGCACAAGGGCATGTCGCTGCTGCTGATCGACACCACCACCGACGGTTTCGAGGTGCAGCGCGACATGGGCAAGCTCGGATACAAGGGCACCGAATCGTGTGAGATCACCTTCACCGATGTGCGCGTTCCCGTCGATGCTCTGCTCGGCGGCGTCGAGGGTCGTGGTCTGCAGCAGGCACTGTCCGGTCTCGAGATCGGCCGTCTCAACATCGCCGGACGCAGTGTCGGCATCGCTCAGGCCGCCTACGACGCTGCCCTCGAATATGCGAAGCAGCGCACCGCATTCGGTCAGCCCATCGCCGAGTTCCAGGCCATTCAGCTCAAGATCGCCGACATCGCGACCCAGCTGCAGGCTGCGCGCCTGATGACGTACTGGGCTGCATCACAGGCGGATTCGGGTAAGCGCGTCGACATGGAAGCCGGCATGGCGAAGTACTTCGCCTCCGAGGCGGCCATCACAGCCAGCCTCGAGGCCATGCGCATTCACGGGGGCTACGGCTACTCGACCGAGTTCGTCGTCGAGCGCCTCTACCGCGACGCACCGCTGATGGCCATCGGCGAGGGCACCAACGACATCATGCGCACCGTCATCGCGAAGTCCCTCGTCGCGGGTACGGGAGTGATCGGATGAGGTCGGCTCTGACGTACCTCTACGTTCCCGGGGATGTGCCGGAGCGCTTCGACAAGGCACTGGCATCGGGCACGGACGCGGTGGTGTTGGACCTCGAGGACGCCGTCACCGCGGCGAACAAGGACCATGCGCGGGCGACGGTGGCCGAGTGGGTTGCTTCCTGCGAACCGGGTGACGTCCAGATCTGGGTGCGGGTGAACCCAGGGCCGTTGCAGGAGGATGATATTCGTGCAGTGTTGCATCCGAACCTGACCGGCATCTGGCTGCCGAAGGTGTCGTCTGCTCGCGAGATCGAGCAGGCCGACGCTCTTCTGGGCGACAGTAGCGCGGTGGTCTCGCCTCTGATCGAGACGGCCGCCGGAGTGTTCGCCGCTCTGGAGATTGCCCGTGCGCCTCGGGTCAAGTTTCTTCAGATCGGTGAGGTGGACCTCGCCGCCGATCTGGGCGTCGACGGCTCGGCGGAGTCACTGTCGTTCGTGCGCGCTCAGGTGGTGGCAGCCAGCGTGGCGGGCGGAATCGATCCGCCTCCCGCAGCGGTGTCTCGAAACTTCAGAGACGCCGATGCATTCGAGGCCGATACTCGTGCCTTGGCCGGTCTCGGTTTCGTCGGTCGTGCGTGTATCCATCCGGCCCAACTCGCACCGGTGCGAAGGGTCTTCGTGCCCTCGGAGAACGAGGTGCGTGAGGCCGAGGAGATGTTGGCCGACCTCGAACGTGCGGAGTCCGGTGTGGCCGTGGACAGCAAAGGATTTCTGATCGACGAGGCCGTTGCCCGAACCGCTCGACGAGTGGTCGAGCGTGCTGCTGCGCGGTCCGCGATCGGCAGCTGACGTCAGCCGAAGACGATATGAAGCCCGACGCTCGCTGTGGCCCCACCGGCGCTGAGGATGAAGTTGTGTCGTCCTTCGTCGCGGAACACCATCTGCATCGGCAGAAACCAGAAGCGGTTCTCGCCGGTGAAGCCGGTGCCGGGGATCTGCAGGCCCCGTTGATTCACGATGTGTTCGCCGTTGGCGTCGAGCACTTCGAGAGACGCCGGGAAGTCCTTGCCGATGTCGTCGGGCCCGGTCTGCAGTAGCGCGACCAGGCGGCATTCGAGCATGCGGGTGTCGCGCGGGACCGTGCAGGTATCCCAGACGCCGCCGAGAATGTCGAGCATGTCTTCGCTGACTCGCGCGTACTCGGCGAAGAACAATCCGGTGATGATCATCTGCTTCGGCTACCTCTTTCGATCGACACTGGCCTCGGACGCACGAATTTTCACGATGTGTGGGGAGGGATCAGTCGTTCGATGGATTAGGGGTTTCCCAGACCGCTGCGTACATCTCAGACACTAACGGCCACACTATTTTCAGGCCGTCTTCCACGGAGTCGACAGTAGTGGCGAGGTCGCCGAAGAGGACGAACTCGTGGGGAATCACACGACCTGCTGAATCGCGACGCCCGAGCGGATCTGGAATGCGCAGCGCGACTTCCTCGTTCTGGCGGTGCCACGCGGTCGGTGCGTCTGAGAGGTCTCCGAAAGCCCGTTCGTAGGCCGGGAGCGGATCGCTCTGCCCTGCATCGAGAAGGAACCGAAAACCCCAGGTCCGACCCCGAGTGGCCCAGATCAAGCCCTCCGAATGCGCGGGATTGCTACTCACTTCGGGTTCCTGATCACTTTGTCGTTGACGCCCTGCTCGAGATCGAGCTTAAACTGCGTCAGAGTCGCTCTCAGATAGTCGTGCTTCGCCCGCGCCTGCTCGTTCATCTCCTTGAGTTTCGGTCCTACCAACTTGACCGCTTCTCCCACGATCGGCAGCGCCATGGCCGCGATCTTGCCTTTCGTGCCCGCTGCGGCCAACATCTTTTCGATCGGCCCGAATTTTTTATCGGCTAGGCCGGCTGCGAGCAACTCGGCTCCGTCGGCGAGCGATTCGAGCACCTTGAAAGGGATATTGAACTTCTGCTGCCACTGCACGCGACGTTCCAGCGGGAGGAGAGATGCCACCGGGAGGATGAGATCGAGACCGACGCGTTTCGTCAGGTCGATGTCGACCGGCTGCGGATCATCGGACTTGAGCTCGAATTTGGCGGACGAGAGCAGCATGAAGTCTTCACCGATAGATAAGGCTGCCGGAGTCTCGATGAATTCGGCGATGGTTGATCGAAGGTGTTCGACGTCCTCGGCGGCCTCGAGGATTACCAGGTCGCGAAAAGTGTGGACGTCCCAGTCTGGCAACAGGTCAGCTTTCGACAGGGCCAGGATCCAGATTCGCGGGAACTCGACGATGGGCCCGTCCTCGAGCAGGTCATTCTTGAGTCGCAGAAGCCCTTGACGGAAGTTGAACATCAGTGACTTGAGATACAGCTGTTCTTCGCCGCGGTGATCGAGTAATTTCTGGCCGTCCACCAGCAGAATTGCGACGTCGGACCTGAGCAGAGAACGGAAAGTGTCGGTACGCCGGTCGTGTTCTGCCGCGCTGCCGGGCTCCTCTTCGAACCACTCTCCTGGGTAGTCGTGCCACGCCAGCCTGAGGACATCGAACGGCCTCTTCTTGGCTGCGTCGTTGTCTCCGCCTTTGAGTTTGACCGAGAAATAGTAGGTCGTGTTCTTGAAACGGGTGGCCATTGGCGCAGAGGCCTTGTTCTTCATGCCAAGGAAGTTCTTGTAGAGGCGAACCCCTTGGCCGACATCATCAGCAACGAGATCCCAAAGATCGTTCTTGTAGGACCCCTCCTGGGTCGGGCCGAAAAACGACGAAACAAGAACGGTCTTGCCCGACCCGCTCTCACCGAAGACGGCGATGTGCTGCTCTCGAACTTTGGGGAACTTGGCCATGCCAGGACGTTATAACACGACCTGTGGCGGGCTAGTAGTTGGCTGGTCGCGCGACAGTTCACCACAGTTGAGCCCGGCCCGAACTACGGGATGCCTACGGTTCCCAGCCCAACGCCTGCGAGGTGAGCTCGCCGATGGTACCGATGATGACGCCGTACCACCCCACTTGTGTGCCGCCGAGTAGTAGCGACGCGAGCTTCGATCCGCGAGTGCCGAAGCTGTACCGCGCCATGAGTACGGTCGTCAAACCCGTTCGAGCACCGGCAAATCCCATCATGGCGACGTAGGCACCCAAAATGGCCGACCCGGCGGCAATCACCAAGATCAGCTTGCAGAACGTGAACGCGGTGCCGAGTGCAGCGCCGGCAAGCATCGTCGGTGTGAAGATCGTGAACCCCAGCAGCACCATGGCAACGAGAAGAACGGCTTGTGGGCACTGCGGGGTACCGGCGTTACGGGATAGTCGAGGTCGACCGGGTCCTCGGCGACGGCACGAGTGGGTTCCTGGTTAGCTCTGCCGCTCATGCCTCTTCGCCGATGTCTTCGAGCCACAGGCCCGGTCGCTCCGCCAACATGCGTTCCATCACTCGCACACATTCAGCGTCGTCGAGGACGTCGACCTGAACCCCATGCTCGCGTAGCAAGCTTTCCGATGCCTCGAATGAGCGGTTCTCACCGACGACGATCCGAGGAATCTCGTACAGCAGAGCGGTTCCCGCGCACATGAAGCACGGAGACAAGGTGGTGTACAGGACAGAGTTGCGGTACACCGAAGCCGGCAGTCGGCCCGCTCGCTCGATACAGTCGGTTTCTCCATGACGGATTGCGCTGTCCATCTGCACACGGCGGTTCCGGCCCACTGCGAGCACATCACCGTCGTGGACGAGTGCCGCGCCGATCGGAACGCCGCCTTCTTCCCAGCCGATCTGTGCTTGCTCCAGTGCGAGTCCGAGGAAGTACTCATCGTTGCGTGCGGGATCGGTCAAGGTTCCTCCTAGGTGACTACGAACTACGAACGTGATCCGTGTCAGTCGACCAGGCTCCGAACAGATTGCCAATGGGCGTGCAGCCTGTTGTCAACGCGGATCGAGCGGCGGCACGGGGATATCAGCCCGAGTGTTCAGAGAGATGCTGCAGCCCAGAGCATCCGCAATTGCGATTAGACCGTCGAGTTGGACCGAGTCCTTACTGCCTTCGAGAGCTTGGACTGTCGATCGACCAACTCCTGCAAGCAATGCCAGTTCTGCTTGAGTGAGGCGCAATTGATGCCGACGAGCGACGAAGGATTCGGCCAGCTCACTCGAATGCAGTCGGGTTCGTCGTCGTGGGGTGGCCACATTTGCTCCTTGTGCTTGCATCGACATGCATAGAGGAGATTACCCGTGCAAGTTGTCGTGTGGAACCCGCTTGGGCCTGCGTATTAAGGCATAGCGCTCGATCCGAACATCGAATCATGCGTTTTCGCGTGCATTTCCCGGCGATACTGAGCCGACATGGCCTGTACCGAGGACGGGCCCATGCAGTCTCGACCGGCTCGGAGTTGGCATGTCCACGAGAATGTTCATTGCAATCACCGCAATAGCTCTGGTCTGCGCCGGCTGCTCGAGCCCCAACGAGACACCGAGCGAAGCTGTTCCTGTGACGAGCAGTTCCAGCGTCACTGTGTCGGCATCGCCGACCTCCAACGTGGACGTGCCGCCGGCACCTGAACCGCCGCCTGTTCCTCAGCCTCAACCAGTCACCTACGAGTGCGGAGACTTGGACCTGTATCAATCCGGCACCGCCTTGTACTCAGACGGAACGACAGGGTACGAAGCCGAATGCGACACGTTCGTCGCGCCTGCGGCTCCTGAATTGAGATATTGCGATTACGGCGGCACCGCAGTCTTCACCGATGGCTCGTACGCGGTGAACGACCCGAGATGTGCTGCGACCGCGCCGTCGCCCGAGTCCGGGTATCCGTACGACGAGTCCGAAGATCGAAACGGTGATGGCGTGGTGAATGGGTATGAGCGGTGCGGAGTTCTGTGCGGCGAGGAGCCGACCAGCGGAGACATACAGACCCAGTATGGCTGCTAGCAGGGCTACATCACCGGTCCGCAGTGTGAATAGAGGGACCCGCGATCGGCATTTTCCGTACTGAGGATCGCCCGTACGGCATAGTGACCACCATTGTCCGACGCGGTCGAAGGTGGAAGCTCTGTGAGGAACGCGCTCAGAAGCGGCAGCGACAGGTGGGTCGTCGTCGATGTCGAGACTTCGGGTCTGAAGGCGTCCCGTGATCGGGTACTCAGCGTGGCCGCTCTGACGGTCGACGAGGACGGACGCGTCGGACGCGAACTGTCGACTCTGGTCAACCCGGGCTGCGATCCCGGTCCGGTGCACATCCACAAACTGACGCCCGAACGACTCGCCGGTGCACCGACGTTCGACATGATCGCCCCGCAACTCATGGATTTGCTGGACGGTCGAACCATGGTCGCGCACAACGCGAGTTTCGACCACGGCTTCTTGAAGCTCGAATCGATGCGTGCGGGCATCGACATGCCGACGAAGCAACGATTGTGCACCGTGGCATTGTCGAGGCGACTACAACTCGATACTCCCAACCACAAGCTATCCACCCTCGCCGCGCACTGGAAAGTGTTGCAGTCCAATGCACACGACGCCTACGACGATGCCCGCGTGCTGGCGCAGGTGTTCACCCACAGCGCTCGACTGGCCAGGTCGCTCGAACTTCCCCTTCCCGTCGTCACGTGCACCGAGCGCCTGACTCTGTATCCGGACACCGTTCCTCGCACACATTGCACGTGGGAGAACCCCGGTCCTCTTGCTGAGGACGGCGGTCTGATTCAGGGCATGCGAGTCGTGATCAGCGGCGACACGCGCATTCCGCGATTGCGTTTGGCCGCGCAGCTCACCGAAGCGGGCCTGGACGTGATGAACTCCGTCAGCCGGTTCACCAGCGTGGTGGTGTGTTCGGATCCCACAACGGAAAGCCGAAAGGTCGAACGGGCTCGCGCCCATGGCCTTCGGATCATCTCGGAGTCGGAGTTGCTCGACTTGCTCCGGGATGTGCAGCCAGGAACGCCGAAAGGTACTCGGCCGCAGACCCAGCCGAAGCCACCCGTGCAGCAGCCCTCTCCCGTCGATAAGCCCTGGCAGGCAAGGAGGGTCCTGGTCATGGGTGGTTCCCACGCTGAGTCCGTGCTGATGCGGTCGCGCCTGATCCAACTCGGTGCCACACCGGCTGTGAATCTCAGTGCAGGCGTGACCGACATCCTGATCCTCGACGGCGGCGACGGAGATCCCCGAATGCCGAAGGTCAAAGAACGGGACCTGACGCTGCTGACGCCCGCATCGATCGACCGTGAACTGAAGATCGAGGTGCCTGCGCCATTGCCTGCTCGGCGGCCTCGAATCACCCCGCTGGTGCCACGGGGTGGCGTCGTCGACCTCGACCCTGATCGGACAGTGCTGACGGTCAACAGTTCCTGGCGCGCCGTCGACTCCGGACAGGTCGGCGTCGACGTCGTCGCATTCCTGGTCGATGACGACGAATTGGTCTCCAGCGACGAGGATTTCGTCTTCTACAATGCTCCGGCCACCTCGGATGGTGCCGTCTCGATGTCGATCGACGGTGACAGTGAGCAGGGTGTGCGGATCGATCTGGCACTTGTTCCCGAGGACTGCGCACGCATCGTCGTCGCCGCAGCCATAGACGGCGACAGGACGTTCGGCGATGTCGGCGCGGTCTCGGTATCGCTCGATGGAGTCGATTCGACCGTCGCCACTGCCGTGCTCGACGCAGCCACGACCGAACAGTCGATGCTGCTCGCCGAGATCTACCGCCGGGGGAGCGGTTGGCGCTTTCGGCCCATCGGTCAGGGCTACGACGACGGGTTGGCGGAACTAGCCGTCAGATACGGCGTCGAGGTCGATGAGTAGTCCGATGCGAGCAGCGGTCAGTCGTGGCTGTTGAGGTCCACGACCAATCGGATCACGAGTTCGTCGTCGACGATTCGCGTTCGTTGCTCGCAGATGGTGTTCATCAATGCCGTGCCCTCGTCTATCCCGCGTCGGTGGGTGAGAAGTCCATCGATCGAGTCCTCGGCGAATGTCAGTGCCGTTGCTGCTGCGGTGAGTTGACCGTTCGTGACGCCCCGGTTGCCCGTCAGCGCCACGCGGTGAGAGCCGCGCGTGAACGTGGTCACCGCAGGCGGAGTGGGGCCGCCGGTATTGGCCTGCCGCACGCCGGCGATATCCACGCCGGGGAGCAGATCGGAGGTGGCCTTGGCAGGCACCCCGCCGATCGGGTGTACCGCCACCACTCGATCGCCGAGACGTCGCAGAGCCGCGTCGATGGACGCCACCGTCCCGGCGCGATGGGTGGCCACGAGTACTGCGACCGATCCGGTGAGGTATCGCTCCCACTCGTCATCGACGGCGAAGTTCTTCACGTACGGGAGATGGTTCGCAGTCCACTTCGTACCCAGTTCGGTACGGTGCACCATCGCGACGTCCACGGTGGGGAACAGGACGGACCGAGCGAGCGTGGCGGCGAGATTGCCGATCAAGCCGTCCCCGAAGATCAGCAGTGTCTCCGGGGACTCCCTCGCCAGGCACGAGAGCGCGTAGCGCACGACGGCGTACGGTTCGACGAGAGTCGCCCGGGCACTGGACAAACCGGTCGGAAGTAGCGACACCAATCCGCCGCCGACAGCGGACGCGCCGATGACGACGCGCTGCTGGAACAACCCCTCGACGTTGTGGCCGAGGAGGAACGACGAGTCGTGTGGGTGCGTCGGATTGACGACAACACGATCGCCGACGGCGAACCCCGACACCCCGGTACCGACCTCCACGACACGGGCAGCCCCCTCGTGCCCGACGATCGGGGACGGATCGTCTCGGTCACCGCGCACGATCTGAATATCCGTCCCGCACAACGACACCGACTCCGGGGCAATCAGCAGCTCTCCCGGCCCGGGCGTCGGCGTCCGACGCACTTCGACGGTCGAGTGGCTGCCCTGACGAACGATGGCGCGATGAGTCGATTGTGTTGTCATGGAGTCTCTTTCAGATCTTGATGGCGCGCAGATAGCCGTCGGCGATGGCATCGGCTCCGGCCAGAGTGTCGATGTCGCCGGGCTTGCAGAGGTGGATGATCTCGGCGACACGCTCCGAGGTGAGGGAGTCGGCGTACGAGCGTGTCTCCGCGAGTTGTTCCTCGAGCTCACGTCCGTAGAACTCGCACAGTCCCTCCGCGACGCCACCGCCGATGCCGATTCGGTCCAAGCGCGGGTCGAGGGTGATCATGGTCCTGATCAGTTCGGCGATCGGTTCCACCACAATCCGTAGCAACCTGGCCGCGTCTGCGTGTCCGGCCGTAAGCGACGCCGCGAAGGTATCGACGTCGTAACCAATGCCGAGTACCTCCGCCACCGCCTCTACTCCGGGGCCGGACGAGATGGACGACACGTGCCCGATGCCGCCGCATGCGCAGGGCAACGTCCGCACTGCCTCCGGGGCTGAACTCATTGCCCGCAGATGGCCGATCTCACCCTGTAGACCTCGGTGGTCGACCGGGATGGTTCTGTCGGTGAGAACTGCAGTGCGCGCGGCGATTCCGCTGCTGATCGTGAGGTAGGCGATGTGACGGTCGGTAGGTCGAGCGAACCCGAGTGCGAACGACGCCAGCCCAGCCGTCACGTCGTTGACGAGCCTCCATCGCACATCGGGGCGTCGAGAGGTCAGGACGTCGAGCAGGGGAATCTCACCGGTCGGCGCGCCTCCCCACAGGGGCCCGGAACCGAGGGCAACACCGTTCTGCTCGTCGAGCGCAGCGCCACACGAAATGTTGGCCGCAGCACCCTGCGGAACATGGAGATCGAGGGTATCCACCAGTTGCTCCAACAGCTCGTCGGACGGTGTGCCGGGCTGCCTGATCGAGCTGGGAGACGGTAGCCGCTCGGTGGCATCGCCGTGTCGGATGCGCAGCCACGTCCCGCCGAGATCGACCGAGACGGTGGTGCTCACGTCACCCCGTCCACGTCGATCACCAGACCGCCGTCGCTTAGCGCCACCCGCATCGATTCGAAGTCGTGTACGCGGGCAACCTGTGGACCGGACTCGTTGCCGATCGCGATGCACCGCGCGCCGGCGGCATGAGCTGCGGCAATCCCGGCGTCGGCATCCTCGAAAACGATGCACGACTCGATCGCCACACCCAATTGCTCTGCGGCATACTGAAATCCCTCGGGATCAGGCTTGCCGACGGCGACGTCCTCGGCGCACACGGCAACACGCGGCGTCGGAAGTCCGGCCGCGGTGAGGCGTCGCACCATCATCGAACGCGACGCCGACGTCACCACCGCCCATCGGTCCGGTGGCACCGCGTCGAGAAACGTCTGCGCACCGGCGATGGGCCGAACCGGCACCAGGTTCTGGTGTTCGCGTTCTCGAATCCATCGGAGCGCGGCACGGAGGTCTGCAGTGGGGCCGAGTACACGCAGAACGATGTCGGCGGCCAGTCGCCCCGGCAGGGCCTTGGTCATCACGGCCTTGTCGACGCCGTGGCGTTCGGCGAACTCGAACCACACCGCCTCGATCGACTCGTGGGAATCGACGAGTGTGCCGTCCATGTCGAACAGGAATGCAGCTGCCGTGATGGATCCGCGAAGCGGACCGGGCTGCAGACTCATACCGTTGCCTCCGCTCGCATCCCCAAGGCGTCGCCGGCGTAGCGGACGAGCTCGAGATCGTCTGCGGTGGAGCGGCGTAGTCGTTGGTCGCCCGGGTCGGTATCGAGAACCACGGTGCCGGCACCCAATTCGCTGAGGAATTCGATGTCGGTACGGATCTGGTCCACGGTCCCGTACCCGAGGGGACGATTGGGCGACTGCACCGGAGTGTCGGTGGGGAGAAAGTAGATTCTCGGGACGAACTCCTTGTCCTCGTGCAGGGCTCGCGATCCTGCGATGCACAGTTGTCTCGACGGGTGCAATGGATGCCAACCGGTGCCGCGGGTATTGGTCCGGTCGATCGCCGCCGGGCCGTTGCCACCGATCCACAGCGGCGGATGTGGCGACTGCACCGGCATCGGCCCACCGTGGATACGGCGGGATGTGCCGCTGGCACCGGGGGATTCGTAGGTCTCCGACGCCCAGGCGGCTGCCAGGGTGTCGAGTGTGGTGTCGGTCAGCCTGCCCCGGCGGTGGAACGGAACACCCAGAACGTCGAACGCCTGCGCCGTCCAACCCACGCCGACTCCGACGATGAGTCGTCCGGCGCTGAGCCGGTCGATCGTTGCGGTGGCATGCGCGAGATATGCCGGATGGCGATGGCTTCCGATCAGCACTCCGCTACCGAGACGGATCGAGTCGGTCTGCCCGGCAAGCCACGACAGCGTCGTCAGGCATTCGTAGAACGGCGCGGGGGAGCGGCGATTCGCATCGTCGGTCAGTACCACGTGATCCGAGAGCAGGATGTTGTCGAATCCGGCCGATTCGGCAGTGCGTGCCCACCCGAGGAGCCCGTCCGGATCGATCTGTGGCCCGAAGTTCGGCAGATTGAGTCCGTACTTCACAGCGCACCCGGAAACAGTCGACGTGCGCCGGTGTTTCGATCACTGGTGGGCAGGGTGAGGAAATTGCCACCGTTGGCCGTCAGCGGCCGGGCACCGTGCTTGCGTCCGATGTGATGCTCGAACAGTTCCACATTGAGCTCACCGACCGAGACCATTGCCATCCTGGACGTACCTTCCACTTCGAGATCGAATTGCGCTCGCATGAAGCCGCGGTCTGCTTCGATCTCGGTGCGCAGTACCTCGGTTGCGGAGTGCGAGGCCACCAGCTGCGCGATGGTCGCATCGAGATCCGCCACGCTGTACCCGGAATGGTCGAGCCCTCGGCAGGCCGGCAGCAGCGCCGAGGGGATATCGTCACGTCGATGATGCAGCCGGGCGTCGGTGTGACCGAAGTAGCCCGGGGTCTCGGGCCACTGCTGCAGCTCGAACAACGTGCCCCACGGCGATCTGAAGTAGATCCACTTGTTGCCGGCAATCGGACCCTCGGGGACGGTGATCACATCGCCGAGCAACGAAACATCCTGCTGTTCATCGAGGTAACCCGCTGCAGCGTCGATGTCTCCGACGGTGAAGCACAGGTGATTGGTTCCCACATCGACTATTCGCGGCGGGGTCTGTTCGGCCGAAGCCGATGACGTGAACTCGACGGTGACGCTGCCCGAGACCGGCACCGAGGCATCGTCGGTGGCAGTCGAGCCGACGAGCGACGCGACGAAGTCAGCGGCCTGGTGGGCGTCCGGGACAGTGATACCTATTGTGGTGAGCGATGTTTCGATTCTTTCGGTCGTGGTCATGGGATCAGCAGTACCTTTCCTCGGGTTCCACCGGCCGCAAGGAGCGCATGCGCCTGCGGGGCCTCGTCGAATCCGAATTCGCGGGCAACGGGGACAGTGAGCGTGCCCGCCGAGACGAGCGCGGAGATCTCCGCCAGTCCCGGTCCGTCCTCGTTCACATAGCTCTTGCCCGGGGTGATCCCGCGTTGTGGTTGTGGTTGGTCGCCGTCCTCGATCGAGACGTACGCGCCGCCGTCGCGCACGGAGTCGATGGTCTCGACCACGCCTGCGGTGTCGACGACGGCGTCGTACTCACCGGCCTGCAGGTCGACGGGTTTCGCGAACACTCGGCGTGCGCCGAGCGCGAGCAGATCCTCGGTGTCGGACTCTCGCGCGAGGGCGTCCACTCGGTGGCCGCGGCCGATCAGAATCGCCGACGCGATGCGTCCCACCGCGCCCGCAGCCCCGGTCACCAAGACCGACGAGTGCGCTGAGAGGGTGATCTTGTCGAGTTGCTGCACGGCGGTGAGAGATGCGAGCGGGATCGCTGCCGCATGCGCCACGCCGACGCCGGTGGGCGCGTGTGCGAACAGAGATTCGTCGGCGACCACACGCTCGGCATAGGTACCGAAACGATGTGCCGGCTGCGCAACCATCCCGATCACGGTGTCGCCCGGTGCAAATCGAGTCACCGACTGTCCGACGGCGACGACTGTGCCCGACACATCCCAACCGAGGACCGCGGGGTACGTCAGTTCGATCGGTAGAAATCCCGAGCGGGTCTTGAGGTCGACCGGATTGACGGCGGCCGCAGCCACCGACACCGTGATGTCTCCCGGTCCGGCGACGGGTTCGTCCACGTCGGCGACAGTCAGTACTTCGGGTTCACCCTTGGCGGTGATGACAACGGCCTTCATGCGATCTCCTCTCGTTCGGCTGCGGGCACCAACTCGCCCGCGTACCGTGCGTTTTCCTCCGCGGCGGTCAGCACGAGGCCGCCGTCGACGGTGATGGTGGTACCGGTGAGGTAACTCGATGCCGGTCCGGCGAGAAAGACTGCGGCGGCGGCAACTTCGTTCACCCCGGCGGGCCTGCCGAGGGGAATGGCCGGCCTCGAAATCTCCGCGTATGCGGATTCGTCGACAACTCCGTTCATTGCGGTTGCTGTCTCTCCGGGAGCCACCGAATTGACCCGAACACCGTGCCGCGCGAACTCGAGCGCGAGTACCTTCCCCGACGCAGCCAACGCTGCCTTGCTGGCGCAATAGATCGCGCCGCCGGTGATGGGCACCGAATCGTGAACCGAGGTGACGTTGACGATCGAGCCCGCGATGCCGTCCGAGATCATGCGACGACCGACAGCCGATGCCAACGTAAGTGGCGTGACGGTGTTGATCGCCAGGACATCCTCGATCCGTTGGACATCGAGACCGTCGGCCGAGGACCGGTCGTTGACGCCGGCGTTGTTGACAAGGCATCGGATCTCGCCGAACGTGCCGATCGCGCCCTCGACTGCGGCGACCGTGGCCCGCGCGTCACGCAGATCGAGCTGGAGCGCAATCGCGTCGACGGGATACGACGCTCGAATATCGTCGATCAGTCGACTGACTCGGTCGGTGCCGTTGCCGTATCCGAGGATCAGGTTGTGTCCCTCGCGTGCGAGGGCCACGGCGATCGCACGTCCGATTCCGCTACTGGCACCGGTGACGACGGTGTAGCCGGGTCTACTCAACTGCGATCACCACCTTCGGGCGTGACCTGTGGCTTTCGAGACGATCGAAGGCCGCCTTGGCGTCGGACAACGGGACCACGCTGTCGATGAGCGCCGCCAGGGCGGGACGAATGAGCGGGAAGAGCGCCGCAGCACGGCGATAGTGATCGACACCGTGACGAATCCCGATGATCGAGATACCCGCCAGCGCAACCGCTCCGGGGTCGATGGACTCGCAGTGCGCAGCCACGCCGACGAGAATGCACTTTCCACCGGGGCGCAGTACCCCGATTGCAGTGCTCAGTGCGCCGACGCCGCCCGATGCCTCCACGACGATGTCGTAGGGCCCGGTCAGAGCGTCGGCCTCGGTGAAGGTCCGAGCCACCGCGCTCGGGTCGAGGTGCTCGATGCATCGTGGTTCGAGAATGTCGACGGTGACGGGGTAGCGGGAGAGCATGGCCACCGCGAGACTGCCGATGGTTCCCGCCCCGACGACGAGGACCCGATCGCCCGGCGACACCGATGCCGCGTCGACAGCTTCGAGTACGGTCACCAGCGGTTCGATGAGGACATGTTCGGGTTCGGCTGTCACCCGTCCCAGCGAGACCACGGCGCGCCGCGGCATGACGAGGAATTGTGCTGCAGCACCGCCGTGTTCGTAGAGGCCGACCTCGCGAAGATCCGAACACTGGTTTCGTTTACCCGATCCGCAGGCCGTGCAGGACTGACAGAAGAGCATGGTGCTTCCGGTGACCGCGTCACCGGCATCGAGATCGCGGACGCCGCTGCCCGTCCGTTCGACCACGCCGACCCACTCGTGGCCGAAGTGGTGCGGAAAGGACGTCTTCCCGTCGGTCAGGTACGAGGACGTGCCGTGCAACAGTTCCAGATCCGTACCGCACAGCCCGACGTACGAGACAGCGACCACGACGTCGTCCGGGCCGCAGACCGGTGCGTCGAGCTCGACGATCGAAACGGAATGCGGCGCGTCGATCACCGCGGCTCTCATGCGGCCACCCGTGACGCGCGACGACTGACGAACAGCAGCACCACCGCGCCGACGGCGAGGACCGCTCCGATGGCAGGCAGGACCGAGACGCTGCCGCCTCCCGACAGGGCGATGGAACCGATCCAGGCACCCGCTGCGTTGGCGAGTTGGAACCCGGCGATGTTGACGGTGGCCGCGAGGTGGGGCGCTTCACTGGCCGCGCCGATCAACTTCGAGGCCAGTGGCGGGATGATCGAGAAGCCCGCGGCACCGAGAACGAACATCCACGCGAACGCGAACCATGCTGTGCCGCCGAAGAGGAACAGGACGACGAGTGCGCCCGCGAGTGCCGTCAGCGCCGTGTACAGCGTTTTGTCCAGTGCTTTGTCTGCGAAGTATCCGCCGAGCTGGTTGCCGACCACCGAGCCGACGCCGAAGACGAACAGCACGATGGTGACGGTCGATGCGGAGATGCCGGCGTGATCGGTCAGGTAGGGCGCGATGTAGGTGAACACCACGAACAGCGCGGCCTGGCTCAGCGCCGTGAGACCGATTGCCCACAACACCGGTCCGCGGGTGAACACGCTCAGTTCCGAAGTGACACTGCCGGTCTGATGTGACGGTGCTGCTCGTCGGGTCGAGGCGATCAAGGCGGCGGTGACCAATAATTGGAAGAGCGCGACGATGGCGAACGACCAACGCCAACCGAGCTGCGAGCCGATCAGCGTCCCCAACGGAACTCCGAGGACGGTGGCGAGGTTGAGCCCCAGCGTCACGCGTGCGATGACGCGGCCCTGAAATTCCGGTTCCACCAACGATGTTGCCAACACCAGGCACAGTGCGAAGAACGTCGCGTGGGGGAGTGCGGTGATGATTCGGAAGACCACGAGGTTCGCGAAGTTCGGGGCCAGTGCGGTGCCGATGTTGCCGATGACGAACAAGGCCATCAAAGCGGCGATGAGCGGGGTGCGAGGGACTTTGGTGGTGGCGATGGTGAGAAGGGGGCCGCCGATGACCACCGTGACGGCGTAGATCGTGATCAGCAGGCCCGCAGTCGAATCACTCACACCGACATCGGAGGAGATGTCCTGTAGAACTCCGGCGACGAGGTATTCGACGGTCCCCACCCCGAACACTGCGAGCAGCATCCAGATGATGGCCGCGTTCGCGTTGACCGCGGGCGCTTCGTGACGTGTCTCGGTGACCATTGGTCTATCCCTTCGTGGTGTTGTCGTGGCCGGTGTACTCGACGACTGCGCATCCCCAGGTGAACCCGACGCCGATGCCGGTGAGCATGATTCGGTCACCGGGCTGCAGGGTTTCGGTGTGCCGGAGCAGGTCGAGGCCGAGCAACGGGTCGGCAGCACCGGTGTGGCCGATCTCGCGCCCGAGTTCGACCAGCGTCTGGTCGGGCTTGATCTTGAGAGGCTCGAAACACTGCTTGCGCAGCAGAACGTTGCCGAAGTTCGGGACGATCCACCTGCCGATCTCGCCGTGATGGGTCGCCGAGTCACCCAGTGCCGTTTCGGCACAACGGGACAGAGCCGCTGCGTTGCGGGACCAGAACTCGTCGATGGAGTGTGTCGCGGTGAAGCCCGCGACGCGTGCTCTCAGGTCGATGGGCCCGTCGGTGTCGTAGACCGGCATGTCCAGGCTGTCGAAGCCGCGGTGCATCTGTTCGAGGTGCGCATCGCTGACCACGGATGTCGACAGGATGCGGAACGGGCCGAGATCGGGGCCGACGACGGCGGCGGCCGCACCGTCGCCGTAGACGAGTCCGCTGTCGGACTTCCACCGGTCGAACAGCGGCATTCGCCATGCGTCGGACGCGGTCACCAATCCCTTGCCCCGTCCGTCGAACCAACGACCGATCATCTCCATGCCCACGATCGCGCCGGCACATGCGGTGCGGATCTCGATGGGCAGACAGTCGTCGATGCCGAGTTCGTTCTGGATGTACGCACCGCAGTTCCAGGCCTCCAGGCCGTTGTGCAGAACGACAGCGTGTACCAGAAGATCGATCTCGTCAGTGTTGATTCCGCTGTCCTGCAACGCGGCTCGGCCCGCGAGGACGGCCATGTCCGGCGCGGACTCGCCGAGGTCGGGATTCGAGACCGCGACCGACGTCTGCCCGGTCTTCTGGTGCTCGACCGAGTCGAATCGCCCCGCCGCGACCATATCGGCCGCCTGCACTCGGCTTTCGGGTAGATAGGACCCGAAGCCCTCGATGTACAGGCTGTCCCACTTCATGACGCGACCTTCGTCACCGAGACTTCACCGTTGGCCAGCCCGGTGTTCTTGCGCGCGAGAAGTGTCAGCGCGGACGCGATCTCCTCGTTGGTCACATCGTTGGCGAAATGGTGTCCGCCGATACCGACGGGCAGCGGCAGTCGCTGACGTCCGTCTCGATGGCGGACGGTGTCTGCGAGTGCGGCGTCGAGCACGCCTGCGGTGGCCAACACGTCGTTCCAGACGGGGAGGCCGAGCCGTTTCATCACCGTGAGAATTCGGTCCAGATCCTCTCTGCTGAGGCTTCCGCGCAGGAAACCCAGCGCGGAGGTGAGCGCCATGTCGATGCTGACGGCCTCGCCGTGCAGCAGAGCGGGCAGAGCCTCCATCTCGAGTGTGGGCGAGAACGTGTGGCCGTAGTCCACGCACCGTTCGAGGCAGGACTCCCACAGGTTGGGTTGAAGCTCCTCGAGCATGAGGTGGATCGATTCGGCAATGACCTGCGTTGCAGCAGTGTCGAGTTCGCTGGACGTACCTTGAAAATTGTCGGCGATCAGGCGTTGACCGTAGGTTTCGAGCAGCTCGAACAGGTCGACCGACTTGATCAACGCCATCTTCAGGATCTCGGCGAGACCGTTGGACAGGTGTCGGTCGTCGAGGGTGCGCAGGAATGAGCGGTCCACGTAGGTGGCGATGGCGGGGGCGTACGTTCCGAGGCGGTTCTTGCCCATGCCGTAGTTGACACCCGTCTTGACGCCCACTCCGGCGTCGACGAGACCGATCAAGGTGGTGGGAATTCTGATGTACGGAGTGCCGCGCCGATAGACACTCGCGGCGAATCCGACGACGTCGAGCAGCACGCCACCGCCGACGGCGATGACCGGCTCGCGTCGTCGGTCGATACCGAATCCGTTCATCGCGTCGACGACGCGGATGACCGAGCTCCATTCCTTCACCGTTTCGTCGGCGCGCATCGGCACGAACGATGCGGCCACCCCGTGGTGCTCGAAGTATCTCCTGATGCGGTCGCCGTGGATGCGATCGACATTGGAGTCGATCACGACGAGGCGTCTGTCTCCCCGGGTCAGCGGTGCTGCGCTGCAGCCGGTCAACAGCTGGGCGTTTTCCGTCTCGAACAGGTTCCGTGCGGCGATGACGTGGTACTCGACCTGCTTCACCGCCTCGACCTTCCACGCCGAGTCGGTGTCTGCGCTGTGACTGAGTCCGAGTTTGAATGAAGCGGCACTACGCATTTCGATCCCCCTGGACGGTGATGTGCACTCTCGGGCTGTATTCGCTCTCTTCCGTGCGGCGCCGAACCGAAGTTCTTGCAGAAGCGTAAGGGATTCGCTTAGTGATCGCTACAGGAGTAGAGTAGATCACAGCTGAACAGAACTGTTGCGATGTGACACAGGAGGGCCTATGGCCGGCGTGCGAGGACAGGGGCGCAAGTTCGATGTCGACTCTGCGCTGGACAAGGCGATGTTCGCCTTCTGGGAGCACGGGTACGAGGGCACCTCGGTGTCGATGCTGACCGGTGCCATGGGCATCAACCCGCCCAGTCTCTACAGTGCATTCGGCGGCAAGGAGGGGCTGTTCTTCGCAGCGGTGGACCGCTACCTCGCTACGCGCGGGGACTTCATGGCCCGGGCGTTCGCCGAGGAGCCGCAGGCCGCCAAGCTCATCTCACGGCTGCTGTACGACGCGGCTGTGCACTACACCGACGATTCGTGTCCGGGGGGCTGTCTGATCATCAGCTCGGCCGTCGGCGTCACCGACACCAACCGAGGGATAGCAGATCGGTTGCGGGACATGCGCAATGCCAACGTCGCGCTGCTGTCGGAGCGCATTTCGGAGAACATCGCCGACGGCATCCTGCCCCCGTCATGGGAGCCCGTCGACGTTGCGGAATTGATCGGTGTGATCATTCAGGGCATGTCCCAGCGAGCCCGGGACGGCGCAACGCGGGGTCAACTCGAACGCGTGGCCGACAGAACCTTGGCGTCGCTGGGCCCGACCGACGCCTGACAGACATTCGTATCAGGCCACGACCGCCGCGAACATGTCGAGGAACAGGTCGACGTCTGCCGACTCGATGGTCAACGGCGGTCTGATCTTCAATGTGTTTCCGTACGAGCCGGTGGCCGAGATCAACACCCCGCGTTCCTTCATGGCGTTGACCACGCGCAATGCCTCGGCCGCGTCCGGTTCACCCGCCGGGCCGATGAATTCGACTCCGACGAACAACCCCGCACCCCGGATGTCACCGATGGAATCGATACTAGGGGCAAGTCCTCGCAGGCCCGTCAGCATGCGCGAACCCATCGAGGCGGAGTTGGCGACCAAGTCCTCGTCGCGGATCACGTCGAGAACCGCCTGGGCCGCAGCGACAGTCACCGGATTGCCACCGAAGGTGTTGAAGTAGCGCAGGTCTCGTCCGAACGACTCGGCCAACGAACTCAGCATGACCAGTCCGGCAATGGGCATCCCGTTACCCATCGGTTTGCCCATCGTCACGATGTCGGGCAGCAAGCCGTGCCGCTCGAAGCCCCACATCGAGGCGCCAAGGCGCCCGAATCCCGGCTGCACCTCGTCGGCGATCAACAGCCCACCCGCGGCGTGAACGACGTCCGCTGCAGGCTTCAGGAACGGTGTCGGCTCCGGCAAGATCCCGTCGGAGGCGAAGATCGAATCGACCATCAGTGCAGCGAAACCGACACCGCTGCAGACCAAGTCGTCGATCTGTGCCTGCACCTTCTCGGCGAACCACGTGCCCGGATCGCCGTCCACCCGGTACGCATCCGGTGCCGGAACCGTCCGCACCCACTCCGCGTCGCGGACGGACGCCGGACCCATCGACGGCGAACACGCCGCCACATCCACGGTTCCACCGTGATACGCGCTTTCGGTGACGATGATGCCCTGACGGCCGGTCGCGTGCCGTGCGATCCGGAGAGCGAGGTCGTTCGCCTCGGACCCGGTACACGTGAACATCGCCGTGCTCAGGTTTTCCGGGAAAGTGCCGACCAGATTTTCTGCGTAGCCGATCACGGCCTCGTGCAGGTACCGCGTGTGCGTGTTGATCCTCGACATCTGCCGGGTGACGGCGTCGACAACCCGGGGATGGCAATGCCCCACGCTGGCGACGTTGTTGTACATGTCGAGGTATCGAGTGCCGTCGGCGTCGTAGACGTACACACCCTCTCCGCGTACCAACTCGAGCGGAGACTCGTACATCAGGTGGTAGGCGGGCCCGAGGACGCGCCTCCGGCGTTCGACCAGATCGAGCGTGCGAGTGCTGAGTCCCACAGTCGAGGATGCATCGAATCCGTTGACGCTCAGGGCTCCGACGCGATCGAGAGTGGTCACCTCACAACCCCTGCAGCCAGAACGCCCAACGCGGATCCGCCATCTTCATCCTGGCGCGGGCGAGCTTCCAGGTTCCGTACTTGTGGTAGTCGAAATCCCATGCGGTGCTGAGCTTGTGGTTCATGCAATCCCACAGGCCCCACTTCACGTCCGCGAGCGCGCTGCACACCTGCACGCGAGAGATCATCGACCACTCGGCCTTGCCGTAGAACTCCTCGATCAATTCCATCGTCTGCTGCTCGCCGTAGAACATCTCGGTGATCATGACGGCGAGCTCGTAGGCGCGGTCGTTGTTGGATGCGAACTCGTAGTCCACCAGTTTCATCGGCAGGCCGTCGCCGATGAGGATGTTTCCTGGCATCGGGTCGTTGTGACATGCAACCAGATCCAGGCCGGACGCCAGCATCGCGTTCTTCGCCTGCCCGTACTCGGCGAGGATCAGCTCTGCGTCGCGCGGCAACCGCACACCGAGTTCGGCAACCTGATCGAGGTGTTCGTCGATCATGTCGAAGATCGTCTTCGTGATGCTCAGCTTGCTTCCCGAATGAAGCACGCGATACACATCGATCATGCCCATCGGGATCTCGGGACGCTTGAGGTCGCCGTTGGTACACGCCCGGTAGCCTTCCAGGAATTCGATCACCTCCACTCCGGTCACCGGATCGAACAGCACCACCTCCGGCCCGATGTCCAGAGCGCCTGCCCGGCGAGCGGCTTCGTTGGCCAGTGACCGGTCGATGAACGAATCCGTCCCGGCGCCGGGGAGTTTCATGAAGTAGCGCTTGGGTTTCCCTTCGACGGTGATGCGCCAATTGCTGTTCATCAACCCTCCGGGTACCGGAGCGTAGGTGATGTTCAGGCCCTCCCACTCCGCAACGGCGGCCAGAGCCTTCTCCACCTGCCGTTCGGGCTCGGTTCGGGCAGATCCCAGTGCGATCTCGTTCATGGCCACCTCAGATATTCCGTACTCGGTCGTCGAAATGGGGGTCGCGCAATCCAGCCCGCGCTCTCAGGAACTGCCAGTCGGAGAACTTCGAATACTCCTGCGTGCCTGGCCTCATCGCGTCGGCATACGAGCCAATGAGGGCCCACCGCAGGGAGTCGGCGATGCCGTATACACGGGCGCGATCGAACAGCGCACTGTCGAACGATCCCCACATCATCTCGAACACCTCGCGTGCGTCGGTGTCGAACGGACGGATCTCCGCGAGCAAGGCACCGATGTCCTGCAACGGATCCATCAGCGCCGCAAAGTCCCAGTCGACGAGCCGCATACCGCCGTCGTCGAGCATCAGGACATTGGAGACGTTGCCGTCGCCGTGGCAGGGGACCGCGTCGAACCCGGCACCGTCGATGCGGACTCGAGCAGGCGCGAGAGTCCGCAGCATCCAATCGAAGTCGGCCGGGAACAACCCCCCGACCTTCTCGACCAAACCGATCACGTGCGCCAGGTCCTCGAACACCGATGCACGTCTGGTGATTCCGCTGAGCCGGTGAACGGATGTCCGCAGCGCCACCAGCTTCTCCACATTCGCGTCCTCGTCGAACAGATCGAGCGTTGCGGTCGAACACCGTCCGGTGAAGTCCTCCATGACCAGCACACCGGAGGCTGCGTCGGAGAAGAAGACTTTCGGTCCGATGCCCGCGTCGCCGGCCGCGGTCGCCACCGAGAACGTCGCTGCGACATCGATGTAGTCGCGAGCGTGCGGTTCCGTCACTTTCACGTATGCGGCCGAGCCCGCGCCGGAGTCCGCAACCTCGGCCCGCGCCGAATACCGCTCGGAGTCCGCGCCCCACCAACTGGGGCTCGCCATGGTGGTACCGGGGTCCAACGTCAGGTCGCCCGTTGCCCAGATACCCAACTCGCTCAGTGTCTGCCGCACAGTCATCCCAGCACTCCGATCTTGTCAGCGGCCACAGCCGTCGGCCAGTTCATCTCGAATCCCCGTGCACCTTCGAGCCATTTCGTCAGCCTCAGCACCGCCTGGTCGGCGAACCGACGTCCGACGACCTGTATCCCGACAGGCATGTGTCCGGCGAAGCCGAAACAGAGCGCCGAGGCCGGTTGCGCGGTCTGGTTGAACCATGCGGTGAAACTGCAGTGGCCCAACGGTTGTGCCGGGTCGAGCCCGACTTCCTCGGCACCGAAGCCCACTGTGGGAACGACCGGAGAAATGACGAAGTCGAATTCGGACGTCTGCGCCCGAACAGACTCCTGCGAGCGCATCACCGCATCGGTATCTCGCGTGAACTGAGCGGCCGAATACTCCGCCGCCGCCGAGGCCCACTCCGCGACCGCGGGCAGTACCTGCGATCGACGACTCTCGGGAATGGCCTCCCACTCCGTGCGCGCACGAACCTGGAACAGGCGATCCAACGCCGGGTACGGATCCACGCCGAAGATCGGCGGCATGTCGGTGACCACGGCACCCGCTGCACTCAGTTGCATTGCGGCAGAACGCACCACGGCCTGTACGTCGTCGGAAATGGTGGGACCGTAGCCCATGTCGAGCATGACGCCGATGCGAAGCCCGGCAGGAGCGAGAACCGCGTGTATGTCGGAGGTGTCCTCGTACGGCAGACTCCACGTGTCGCGTGGGTCGGGCCTCGAGACGACGCCGTAGAGGTCGATGAGATCGTCGACGGTGCGCGCCATCGGACCGGCCGATCGCATGGTCGACGGAGCAGTGTGCGGAATGCGGCCCTGCGTCGGCTTCAATGCAACGAGCCCGCAGTGTCCCGCAGGCAACCGCACCGACCCGGCGATATCGGAACCGACAGAACCGAACCCGATGCCCGACGCCAGCGACGCACCTGCACCGGCACTGGATCCACCGGTGTTGCGCGAAGGGTCCCAAGGATTACGGGTGATGCCGTACAGCGAGCTGACGCCGGCTGCCATCATCCCCATGTCCGGCATCGTGGTCTTGCCGACGATGACGGCACCCGCTTCCTTCAGCCGGGCGGCCGGCGGCGCGTCGACCGTGGACATCGGCAGGTCCGCATTCGCTGCGACGCCGTGCCGCCACGGCATCCCGATCGCATGGACGCTGTCCTTGATCGTCACCGGAATCCCGTCCAGGCCTCCTCGGGCACGGCCGGATACGAGTCGGTCGGTCGCGGCCGTCGCGGCTGCACGGGCACCCGACTCGTCCACGTACGCCATCGCATTGATCACGGGGTCGGTCGCCGACAGATGCTCCAGCGTGGCGTCGAGCAACTGCACGGGAGTGAGCTCACCGGTGCCGAATGCCGCACGTATCTCGGCGACGGTTTTGGTCAACAGGGGATTCATCGCGTGCCTTTCATGCCGATACCGCGGTTACCGCCGGTACGACCGGAGTGCCGACGAGCCAGCCGCCGTCCACGGCCACGATCTCTCCGCAGATGTGGTCCGAGAGCGACGAGGCCAGGAACAGCACGGTGTCGGCGATGTGCTGCGGATCTGCCCACTTGCCGTTGGGCGTCTGCCCTTCCAGAGCAGCGCGGATGGATGCGTCGTAGATCGCGGTCATGTCGGTCTCGACGAAGCCGGGCGCAACGCCGTTGACGTTGATTCCCATCGGTGCATAGTCGATGCCGACCTGCCGAGTGAAGTTGACCATCGCTCCCTTCGCCGCGCAGTACCCGGCAAATCCTGGATTGGCCCGCAGGCCGCTGATCGACGCGACGTTGACGACCTTGCCGCCCCGCCCGGCGTCGACCATGTGCCGTATCGCCGCTCGGGTGCAGAAGAACGTCCCGTCCACGTTCACTGCGAAAAGTGACCGCCACGCATCGTCGGTCGTGTCGAGGACCGTTCCGGCACTGAGCACTCCGGCGTTGTTGACGAGGATGTCGATGCCCGATCGGCCCGCAACGTCCGCGAAGACCGCGTCGACCTGCCGGGAATCGGAGATGTCCAGCAGGACGGACTCGGCGGTGCCTCCCGCAGCGCAGATCAGATTCGATGTCGATGCGCCGTCGGTGCGGAGTGCATCGCTGCGGTCGGCGATCACCACGTGCGCGCCGGCCGCCGCCAAAGTGGTCGCGACTGCTCGTCCGATGCCGCGGGACCCGCCTGTGACCAGTGCAGTCTTGCCGCTCAAATCGATCATCTGGCTCTGCTTTCTATGCTCGAGTGCGGCTGGTGCCGGCGAGTTCGGAAGATCGGCCGACTCCGATATCGCCGCGCACCATGCGCGCGACCGTCTCGGCGAGCATTTTCACGCCGTCGAGCAGGTCGCTGTCGTGGGTCAGTTCTTTCTCGCTGTGCGAGATTCCGTCGACGCTGGGGACGAACAGCATCACCGTCGGGACGACGTCCTTGAGGTTCACCGAGTCGTGGCCGGCCATCGTGAGCATCCGTCGGGACGACAATCCGAGTGCCTCGGCTGCCTCCTCGGCCAGTTCGACGCCGTCGATCTGGTAGCTCGTGGACGGCCGTAGCGCCGAGGTGTCGACGCTGACCCGCACCTCCCCGTCGGTGTTGACGGAATCGATTGCTGCAAGGAGCTTCTCGTGGGCCTGCTCGAGAACCTCGGGATCGGAGGACCGGATGTCGATGGCCATGGTGACCTTCGACGGCACGACGATGGGGGAGTTGGGTTCGACATCGAACTCGCCGACCGAGGCCAGCAGCGTCTCCTGCGGGAACTGCGTGGTGAGTTCTCGGGTGGCGAGCACGATGCGCGATGCGCCGACCAACGCGTCGTGACGCAGGGCCATGTGCGTTGCTCCGGTGTGCGACTGCTCGCCGTGAACGGTGATCGAGTACTTCCGTGCGGCCCAATTGGCGGTGACGATGCCGATCGTCGTGCCCGTGTCCGCGAGAATGGGGCCCTGTTCGATGTGGATTTCGGCGTAGGACGCGGCCTCGGGTGCATCGTCGTTGCCGTGAAATCCGATATCGGACAGAGCATCCCGCACGCTGACGCCATTGCGATCGGTGACCTTCAGGATGTTCTCGGCGTCGAACTTGCCGATGAAGACCCCGCTTCCCATGAGGCTGGGCGAGAAACGGGAACCTTCCTCGTTGAACCAGTTCACCACCGCGAGGTTGAATTGTGGAGCGACCGAGCCCCGTTCGACGCATTCCGAGACCTCGTACGCGGCGTGTGCCGCGGCGAGGACCCCGTAGGCCCCGTCGTACTTTCCGGCCGTCGGCTGACTGTCGAGATGCGAGCCGACGAGCACGTACGGTGCGCCGGGAACCAACTCGACGGTGCCGTACATGTTTCCCACCGCGTCGACGGTGGTGGTGAAGCCGTGCCGGTCGAACCAGTCGGCAAGGAACCGCCTGGTTCGACCGTCGTCCGCGGTCGCTGCCTCGCGGTGCACGCCGCCGGCGGCGGTGGCACCGAACTGCGACATCGCGGCGAAATCGTCGAGAAAAGTCACTAGATCTTCTCCGGTGCGGGGTTGGCAGCGAGTTCGTCGATCCGGTCCTCGAAGGACAGGTCGACCGGTGCTGTGCGGGTAGGACGCTTGCCGACCGCGAACATCTCGTCGACGCGTGCCTTCTCCTCGGCCGTGATTCCGGTGACCTTGGAGACGATGAGGAAGACGGCCAGGTTGACGGCCATGCCGACGACTCCACCGGTGAGGCTGCCCAGTCCGACGATGTCGTCGGGGAAGATCGCGGTGAGCACCAGGGCGACGGTGAAGCCGGAGATCATTCCGGCGACTGCGCCCTTACCGTTGCCGCCTCGCCAGAAGATGCCGAGGAACAGTGGAATGGCAAGCTGCACAACGCCTTGGTACGAGATCTGCGCGAGGAGTTGCAGACGCGTCATGTTGAAGGTGGCGTAGGCGACGATGGCCGCCGCTGCCATGAACGCGAGCATGCTCGTCTTGGCCACCTTGGTGAGCTGGCTGTCGGAGAGTTTGCGCTTGTCGGAGTTGACGATGTCGTTCGCGATCTGCAGTCCGCAGACCTGCACGCTGCCGTCGATGTGGCCCATGGATGCGGCGAACACCATGGTGGCGGCGAGTCCCAGAAGCCACGTCCCACCGTAGCTCTCGGCAATGGTGAACCAGCCGGTCTGCGGTGAATCGGCGACGGCGGGAATGACCGTGCCTGCGATACCGACGAGCATGAGCAGTGAGTAGAAGACGCCGGAGATCAGCACGGTGCGGATGGTGCCGGACTTGACTGCCCGGACACTGGATGCGGTGTAGATCCGCTGAAAACTCGTCGGCCAGCAGAGCGATCCGACGACACCGGTGAAGATGAGGGCGAAGAGGTAGAACGGGCCGTAGGAGTCGCCGTCGCCGGGGACGCGGAGATACTGGTCGGCCACGTCTCCCAGAGTCGAGAAGCTGATCGGGCCGCCGGCGACACCGGAGAGCAGAATCAGGCACAGTGCCGCGGAGAAGACGTACGCGACGATGCCTTGGAACATGTCGGTCATGATCAACCCGCGCATGCCCATCTTGACGGTCCAGTACTGACGGATGACGATGACGGCCAGGCCGACGAACAGGCACGTGGTGACCGACCATGCTCCGGCACTGGCGATCTGGAAGACCTCGCCGAGTGCCTGCATACCGAGCACCACCCAGGGGAAGAGCGAGACGATACCGATGACGCTGGCGACGATCTTGGTGCCGCGCGAGTTGAAGCGCAGGCCGAGCAGGTCGGGCTGTGAGCGGAGGTTGTACTTCGCGCCCCATCGCCAGGCGCGGGTGGCCATGAAGTACATCATGGCAACACCGAGGCTGGAGTAGGCGAGGCCGTACATGCCGAATACGCCTGCGCCGCTGGCGAGTCCGAAGAACGCGATGAACACAGAACCCGGCCACCACGAGTTGACGTAGCTCATCGCGACATACCAGGGGCCGTAGCTGCGACCGCCCACCGAGTACTCGTCGAACGTCGGTGAGGTCTTCTGTTGGGTGGTGTACAGAATGAAGATGACGACGGCGTAGAAGACGCCGAGCATTCCCAGCATGATCAACATGTCATTCTCCAGTCAGCGGTGCGGTAGCGGGGAGGAGGTCCTCGTCGAGTTCGCCTCGGATGTCCTCGACGATGTAGAGGCCCCACAGGGTCAGTCCGAGCACGACCCCGTTGATCAGCCAGTACATGATGGCGAACGGGATACCGAGGATTTCGTAGCGAATTCCGCTGCCCCACATGTAGAGCGGTGGGAACAGTGCGAAGAGCAGAGCGAGAGCGTAGGTACCGCCGAAGAACGTCATGATGCTCTTTCGGCTCAGGCCGCGAATGTACTCTTTCATGTGCGTCATCCTTGGTTGACTATTTTGAGAACCGAGTCGTGAATTACGCCGTTGGTCGCAATCCCGTTGCCTTTGTCGAAGTCTCGCGCTCCGTCGAGCGAGGTGAAGGTGCCGCCGGCTTCCTCGATGATCACCGGCATGGGGGCAAGATCGTAGATCTGCGTCGTGTAGTCGACCACGGCATCGGCCTGGCCGCTCGCGACCATCATGTAGCCGTAGGCGTCGCCCCAGGTGCGTAGTACGGCACCCGTGGCGTGGAGATCGACGATGGTATCCGGGTGCCAGTCCTCGAGCCAGGTTGCCATCACGTAGGCACCGTCGAGATCGGTCCTGCTCGAAACATGCACCTGCTCGCCGTTTTTCCAGCACCCTTTGCCGCGCTCGGCGTGCATGAGGATGTCGACGCTGGGTAGGTTGATGGCACCGAAGACGATCTCGTCGCCTTCCTCGATCGCAATCAGGTTGGCGTACAGAGGAACTCCGTGCACGAACGATTTGGTGCCGTCGATCGGGTCGACGATCCAGCGGTAGTCGGAGGTGCCGCCGGTTTCACCGAACTCCTCTCCGAGAAAGCCGTCGGTGGGGAAGTGCTCGGCGACGCCGGCTCTGATGTGCGTCTCGATATCGCGATCCGCCTGTGTAACAGGGGAACCGTCCTGTTTCTGTTCGACGGTGAGGCCTGAGGTGTCGAACCAGCGACGAGCGATCTCGCCCGCCGAGCGGGCGAGCTCCACGCCGAGAGCGGCGCGTGCCGACCTGGAATCCTCCACGGTGTTGCACCCTTCGGTAGATGTTGCGTTCTCGGGTAGGTGCAACGATGGGCGTAGACCATTTCTGGTTTTCTCGTCGATACGTGAACGTCGTGTAACGCGTGACCTGGTTGCGGGTCATAGGACACCCGCCGTGTTAATCGTGCGTTAATGCCCAGGTCGAGGGGTGTTGCGCGGGCCTGATTGAAGATTGAATGGACACTGCAGTCATTCCAGGAGAAATCGAGGTGGTCCGGTGCTGTTGATGGAACAGACGCACGCGGCGCTTCTTCGGCTGGCGGCCGAGCTCGAATCGCGGTCCGTTGCCCGGTTGCCTCCCGAACGCGAACTGGCCGAGCGGCTCGGCACGTCGCGGACGACACTGCGCAAAGCGCTGGATCTCCTCGAACGCGACGGTGTCATCCGACGGACGAAGGGCAGGGCAGGCGGTGCCTTCCTGACCTCGGTGACACCGGGTTCGTCCTCGCCGGAAAGTGCGCAGTCCCTCTGTCAGAGCCGGCGACTGCTCCGAAGCCTCAACACCGTCAAGGGCGTCCCACAGATGCTGCACGAGCAGGGATTTCGAGACGGGACCAAGGTCATCTCGGCGCGCATCGCCGAGCCTAGCCCGGAGGCGGCGCAGGTCCTGGGAGACGGACCGGTGGTGTCGTTGCTACGGCTGCGCTTCGCCGATGGCGACACGCTGTCGTTGGAGCAGATGTATCTCAGCGACAGCATCTGTGGCCGAGTTCTGGAGACTCCGTTGGACTCGGTGTACGAGGCTCTGCGTACACGGCTCGGCGTATCGGTGTGTATGGCAGACGAATCCATCGAACTGGCGACGATCAGTGCGCCCGCGGGCTCGCTGCTTCGGCAACCCGAGGGAACACCCATCCTGAAACTCGAACGCATCGGATACGACCAGTCCGAACGACCCGTCGAGTACTCCGTGGACCTGTTCCGAGCCGATCGAACGCGATTGAGTGTGCGCACCTCGTCGCTGGTGAGTGCCTCGGTCACCGAGACTGCGACCTAGACGCGTAGGCCCGGAGACCGCGGTCCCCGGGCCTGGTCGCAGACAGCTACTCGTCGCAGCAATGCCCGGCGGGCTTCGGCGTCTCCGGTGCCAGATCCAGCATCGGATTGCCGTCGAAGAATCCCGTGGGCTTGAGGTGCAGACTCACATGACTGACCGGCATGACCGGCCAATCCTCGGGGCGCACCACGTGATGTGCAGCGATCGTGGGCCAGATGACCAGGTCGGCGTTCTCCAGGGAACGGTCACCGCTCGTGTACTTCACCAACCCATCGGGTCCCGGATTCTGGGCCACGTACTCACCGGCCGCATAGCGCTCACGTTCGGCGTACGGCGTCGCCCACAGGTGCTTAGTGGCAAAACCGCCTCGGCGAGCCTGCTGCGAACCGGGCTGTGCGAGAGGCAGAGCGACCGCACCGGACGGTTCGATCTTGTACCCGATGTGCCCACCGAGCTTGTTCTTCTTGTCCGCGTTTGCAATCAACCAGGAGCGGGCCCGGAGTGGATCGGCGAGGCGTTGCGCTTCCGACTCGCTGGTGAGGTGTCTTTTGGTCTGACGCCACGCGTTGCCGTGCGGGTTCTCGGGGCCTGCGGGCACTGCCTCGGCTTCGAGCTCGTACAGGTTGTTGCGTGCCCCATCCACGTTCATGTCCAGACGAACACTGAAGAAGTGTTGATGATGCGGCCCATAGAGACCGGGCGCGACAAGAGTGCCGAACTCGGGGACCGTGCCCGGCTCGATCGCACCGGTGGAGATGATGCCGGTCAGCTTGATCTCGAACTCGATGGACCCGTCGAGATACAGATGCCAGTAGAAGCCGTAGTCGTAATTGCCCACGGTGGCGAAGAACGAGACGACGAGACGACGGTTGCGTCGGACCTGTCCCACGTTGTCGCGAAAGTCGGTGTGCTTCCAGCCGATGCTGTAGTCCTCCTCGTGCATGCAGATCGCGTTCGGTAGCTCGATCGGCTGACCGTCCTGATCGTTGACGTACGCGTCGAAATAATGGATCTCGCCGAGGCAATCACAGCCCAGCTGAAGCGAATTGGCGAGAACGCCCAAACCGTACTCGCCCTCGTCGAACACGTTCTTGTTCCACTGGCTGTCGCCCGGATCGCCGTAGGGTACATACATCTCCGACAGGGATGCTCGATGGATGACCGGGCGTAGGGTTCCGCGATCGACGTATCCGACATCGTGCAGCACGAGACCCTCCCGCGGCGTGAAGCCGACGCGCAAGCGCCAATTCGCCCACTCGACGTAATGGCCGTCCACCGTGAACGACGGACCGTCGGGTTGAGTGATGTCGATCTTCTTCATCGGTGCCCGCTGGTGCGCGAACTCCGGGACGTTGCCGGGACGTTCGTAGAATCCGGGCAGATAGTTCCCGGGCGTGTCTGGGATGGGGACGACGCCGGTGTCTGCGACGTCGACGACCTCCATCGTGTCCATATCGACCGTCACGACGAGGTTCTCGACGGGCCGCGCGTAGCCGTTCTCCTGCGCTTCGCTTCGTACGAACGTCAGTGGCCGGGCGAGGCGTCGACCGCCGGGGTTGTCGCCCGCCATCGTGTGGCCGCTGGCCCACTTGTCCACCATTGCCAGCGAGAAATCGGTGACGCCGCGTGCAGTCATCGCCGCCTGCCAGCGCGGGTCGGCCTTGATGACATCCTCGCAGCGAAGGAATTCCTCCAACGTGATGGGCGGCTGGGCGTCGAAGATCTCGGTGTAGCTGATCAGGGCGTCGTGGGTGAGCGAGACAACGGCCTCGAAAGTGGCATGGGCGTCACGGTCACGCAGGACGACGAATGCTCGACGGTCCGTATCCGAATGCTGGAGATCCGTTTTCGTCGACTCCAGCAGTTCGATGTAGACGAAGCGTGCAGCGGAGGTCAGGTTCCGCTCGCGAACGACTATCGCCGACGTCCTCGAAATCTCCTGCGGGCTCAGCGGTTCGAGGGGATGAACTACAACGGGCGCAAAGGTATCGGTCATCGAGGCTCCTGCAGTCGGTGATGGAGAAGTTCCGGCGGAATGCCGCGCGTGCGAACGAAAACCACGACGGCGGCGAGCGTGAGTTCGACCGCCGCGAGAATCGAGGCCGCGGAGGCACCGCTGACAGCGTCGGTCACCAACATGCCCGACGCGCCGCCGACGCCCATTCTCAGATGCAGAACGGCCGACATCACCGCGAGTGCCGATGCACAACGGTTGATCAACACAGTTCGCCACTTCCCGCCGTCGCTGTCCGTTACGACGCTAGGGGTAGACCATTACTGGTATTCGCAGTTCGCGTGAGGAACGTGTAACTCACCGAACGGATCAGACCAGCTCGATGACCTCCAATGCACCGTCGGCATGGGAGCTCCGCAGCCTCTTCTTGTCGTATTTGCCGACACTGGTTTTCGGGACCTCGTCGATGAATGTCCACCGCTCCGGCAGCTGCCAGTGCGCCACTCGGCTGTCGAGGAATTCCTTGAGTTCCTCGGCAGTGACCGATGCCCCCTCGCGAACGACGACGGCTACCAAGGGCCGCTCGTCCCACTTCGGGTCGGGCACGCCGATGACCGCGGCCTCCCGCACGGCCGGATGTCCCATCACCTGGTTCTCGAGCTCGACCGAGGAGATCCATTCGCCACCGGACTTGATGATGTCCTTGGAGCGATCGGTCAGGCGCAGGTACCCGCCCTCGGAGATCGTTCCCACGTCACCGGTGCGCAGCCAACCGTCGTCGAACTTGTCGTCGGCGTCGGCGCGGTAGTAGCTGCCGGTGATCCACGGGCCACGCACTTCGAGTTCCCCGACGGTCGCACCGTCCCATGGCAACACCGTGCCTGCATCGTCGACGAGTCGCGCCCGGACTCCGGCGACGAATCTGCCTTGAGTACAGCGCAAGTCGAATTCGTCCTCCGGCGACAGGCCCGCATCGGGCTTGCCCGAGGTGCCCAGTGGGGAGGTTTCGGTCATGCCCCACGCCTGAGAGATGTGCACTCCGTACTTCTCGTGGAACGCCCGCATCAGGCTCGGGGGGCACGCGGCACCGCCGACCACCACGTCACGCAGGCTCGACAGATCCGCCGGGTGCTCGTCGAGATGAGCGAGCAGGGCCTGCCAGATGGTCGGAACCGCTGCTGCGGCTGTCGGACGCAGCGTCGACATCATCTCCGCCAGCGGTGCCGGCTGCAGAAACCTGTCGGGCATGATCAGCGACGCACCGACCATCAGCGCCGCATACGGCAAGCCCCACGACATCGCGTGGAACATCGGCACGATGGCCAACACCTTGTCGGACTGCGCAATCGCCATCGCGTCGGTCATACACGCTTGCATCGAGTGCAGGTAGATGGAGCGGTGCGAGTACACCACGCCCTTGGGATCACCGGTGGTGCCCGACGTGTAACACATTGCGGCAGCTGATCGTTCGTCGAGTTCGGGCCAGTCGAACTCCTCCGGCTTGCCTCCGAGCAGGTCCTCGTAGCCGAGCACCTCGATGCCGTCGGGTGCGGTGACCTGTGCCGGGTCGACGCCGACGACGATGAGGTGCCGCACGGTCTCGAACGTCGGCAGCAACGGCGTCAACAGGGGGAGCAGACTTGCGTCGGCGATGATGACCTGGTCCTCGGCATGGTTGACGATGTAGGTGAGCTGCTCGGGAAAGAGCCGAATGTTCAGTGTGTGCAGCACAGCGCCCATCGCTGGAATCGCCATGTAGGCCTCCATGTGCGGGGCGTTGTTCCACATGAACGTTCCGACGCGCTGATCGTCGTCGATGCCGATCGACCGCAGACCGTGCGCCAGTTGCGCTGCCCGCCTGCCCAATTCCCCGAAGGTCACCGTGGTCGGACCGGTGTCGGTCCAGGTGGTGATCTCGGCCGAGGAGTGAATGGACGTCCCGAATCGAACCAGCTGGCCGATGGACAATGGGGTGTCCTGCATGGTGCTCTTCATCGATCTCGCTCCTGAAGTCTCGGCATACACATCGTTGTGCTGCGCGTCACACCATGCACGATACGGACTTACTCGGACGCGTGGTCTCGGGTACCTCGGATTCGTGCGTCGACCTCGCGAACGATGTCCTGAAAGATCTCCGACGCGGGGTCGATGACGGCGAAATGGCCCCCAGGTCCTTCGATCGAGGCGACCGAATCCGGGCCGGCCGACGCGGCGGCGTAGTACGCCCGGCTGATCTCGAGCAGATTGGGGTCGTCGTCGAGTGCACTCACCACAAGCTGCGGGACGCCGAGCGGAAGCCTCGAGATGGGCGACGATTTCTCGTACGTCTCCTGCGCACCGGCGAATCGTGCGCCGATCGCGTTCGACACTGCCCCTTCGCCGAGCCACCGCTCGTCCCCGACCCGCAGATCGAGTACCCCGGCCAGACTCACTGCGAGAGCGGGTGTCCCTGGCTTTCCTGAGGAATCGGCCGCGGCTCGCAGTGCGAGTTGACCGCCCGCCGAATGGCCGAACAGAACTACCTGAGACAGATCCAGATCGCCGGGTGCCGTCTCCAACGCTGCGAGCGCGGACGCGACATCGTCGGTCATCACATCCCAGCCGTGTTCGTCGGGTCGACGGTATTCGATGTTCCAGGTGGCATAGCCACGTGCCGTCAGATCGACGGCTATCGCGTCCATCAGATCGAATTCCCATCGCGAACGCCAATACCCACCGTGGATCAGCACGGCGACAGGGAACGGACCGTCGCTCTCGGGCACCCGCAGCTCGACGCGTTGTTCCGGGTGATCCCCGTAGGACAGGATCGTTCCGGGGTGGAAGCGGTGGAAATACACGCTGTCGATCGCGAATCGCAGACCGTCGAGTCCACGGCCGCGAATATGAGTGCGTATGCCCGGTGATCTGTCCGGAGTGCACTGACCCAGATCGACCCGAACTGCACTGCTGTACGGCGACGTATCGATCGGGATTCCGTCACCTGGAACGACGATCGCCTCGTCGGAACTGGTTGCGGCATCGACGATTTCACCGGTCAGGCCACGAGCAGCGAGAGCCCTGTTCGCCAGTTCCTCCGCCGTCGCTAGATCGGCGAAGACTCCGGGAGCGGCAACGATATGGATGTGTCTCGAAACGTCGGTCATGGGTTCACGCTACCCAGAACGGCGTCGACCGAGCCCGGGACGGTGCGTCCGGACTCGGTCGAAGAACGTGCAGTCGAAGAATGCGGATCAGTTGTCGACGGCCTCGTTCAGTTCGCGCAGGCGGGGGAGTGCGCGGTTGGTGAGCAGGTCCTCGCGGGTCGCGGCGGAGACGGCCATGCTGTCCTTCCACAGTGACCGGCCGGCCATCGCGCCGCGCGCGCCGTTCGCTACAGCGACGCGTACCTGCTCGATGAACGTCTCGTGGTCGACGCCTGCGGAGAGCACTGCCCACGGAACACCCTGTGCCGCTTCGGTAACGGCGGCGCAGGCCTCGGCGGAGCCGGGGTAGGGGAGCTTGAGGACCTTGGCACCGCATTCGACCGAGATGCGGGTGGAGTCGGCGATGATCTTGCCGAAGCCTGCCTTGTAGTCCTCGTCCGATTCGCCCTCGAGCTTGTAGGTCAGGATTTCGACGATGAGCAGCAGGCCTTCGGCGGAGCACGCCTTGACGAGGTCGCGAATCTCCTCGGCGACACGGGAATCGACGCCCTGCCGTTCGGGACGCATGTAGAAGAGCATCTTGGCGACATCGCCACCCAGGTCGCGTACGACGCGCGGGGTGACGCCGTCGACGTACCGGGTGTAGCGCAGGCCGTCGGTCTCCTCGAAGCCCGAGGCGTCCATGCCGACCACCAGCGCAGTGCCCCGCGAGAGCACACCCTCGTCGACGATCTTGGGCAGTGCGACCTCCGGGTCGAGCAGGATCGCCGGGGCGTGATTGCCGAGGTAGCGAACCAGATCGGCCTTGGCGTCGGCGAGCTGCTCGAACGTGACCGAACCGGGCCCGTCGGGAGCGTCCGTCATGACCGCCTTCATGCCGTTGCGTTGATCTCCTGCGACGATGAGCATGTTGCCGTCGGCGGTGGAGATGGCGGCCATTCCGCGACGTTCGAGTGTGGTCAGTTCGTTCATTGTTTTCTCCTGGTGCTGGGTTGGGGTCGAGAGCGAGCGAGACAACGTTGTCTCAATGCAGAAATGTGGGCTCAGATCTCTATGAGCGTCAGTAGTCGCGCCGCGAACAACGCTGCGCCGTAGGCGGTGTCCTGGGCGCGGGTGGAGACCGAGACATCGGGGAGCACTTGCGCGCGGGCATCTCGAACGCTGGCCATGCTCGCCCAGCCGCCGGTGAGCAGCGTGGAACGGGCCGGGGCAACCTCCGCGTCGAGGGCGGCGATGAGCCGCGCGATCTCGTCGTTGCCGTGCAACAGAATCGAACGGAACAACTCCGCCGCGTTCACCCCGTCCGTCCGCACGGTGATCGACAGAACCCCGTCGTCGTTGCGGGCTCCGGCGATGTCGATACCGCCGTCGGTGGACGGTCCGCCGGCAGGCAATGCGCACACCCGCTGATCGAGCAGGTCACGCCCGGCGCGGTCGGTGATGTCGCACAACTGCAACGCCCGTCGCATCAACAGCCCGGTCTTGACTCCGGCGACGAGTACGTGTTGGCCCGGAACCACATGCCGCACCGAATTGATCAGATGATCGGCCAGACGGCTTCGTGCATCGGGCGTCAGCGGAGCGTCGAGCACTCGCAGCAGCACCTCGGCGGTTCCCATCGACACGTGATAGCGGTCGTTGGGGATTGCCCCACCCGATACGGCGGAGACGAGGTGGTCATGGCCGGCCACGGTCAACCGTGCCCCCGCGATGGCGTCGGGGAGGGCGGGTCCGGTTGCCGTTCCCAGATCCGTGCCCGCATCGACGAGAGGCGGGATGAATTCGGCCCCGACGCCCAAGTGCGTCAACATTTCCGACCACGGCTCGCCGGTGTCCTGATCGAGCAGGCCGGTTCGGGAACCGAGCGAGTAATCGGCCACCGCGCGGCCACCGAGGGACAGCACGACGAACTCGGGAAGGTTGAACCATCGCAGTCCGGCCAGCTTCAGTCCGTTGTCGCGCAGGTGCGCGATCTTGACCACCGACACCTGGACACCGACGGGAAGGCCTGTCTTCCCGGCGAACCGGTCACGTAGATCCTGGGGTAGTGCGTCGACCTGCTGTTGCCCTCGGGGATCGAACCACGCGAAGGCCGGCGCTCGGACAACGTTGTCTTGATCCAGAAGGAAACCCGTCTCACCCATTCCGGACACTGCGATCGCATCGATGCGCGACGCGGGATCGCCGGTCACCTCGGGCAGTCGGCGCGCGACGGCCTCGAGTAGATTCGCGATGGTGGCGAGCAGGTCCTCGGCCGCGAGGTCGGTGGTACCGCCCGGGCCGTGACGCCACGGTGTCGGACTCTGCTCGATGAGCATTTCGGTGCCGGCATCGTCGGTGACGAGTACTTTGACGCCGGTGCTCCCGAGGTCCAGTCCCGCAACAAGTCTGGGGTTCACGGAGTTGGTCTCATTTCTGTACGGGTAGGGGGAGTGCATGCGAGAGTCTTTCCACCAACGTGGTGGGCGCGACCTGTTGCTCCGGTTCGAGGTAGGGATCGTCGAAACGCTGCACCAGCCGATCGAACGCGAGTGTGCCGATGCGATACGGGTCTTGGTCGATGCACGTCACCGATGGACTGACGGCATCGGCGAGCGAGAAATTACCGAACGAGACCATCGCCACGTCGGTGCGATCCATCTCGTGCAGCACCGATACCACGGCCGTCGCATGACGTGCGTTGGCGACGAAGAAGGCGGTCGGCGGATTGCGTAGTGCCAGTAGCTTCTTCACCACGGGCCGTACCGAATCGGCGGCGTGCGACACCGGGGGAGCAAGTGCCACGTCCGGCTTCTGGCCGAGGTTCGCGAGAACATCGAAATACGCCTCACGGCGCAACTGCGCGGTCTGCAGTCGATCGTCGAAGCCGAGCAACGCAATTCGGGTGTGCCCGCCCTCCACCAGTTTCTCGACGGCTCGTTTGGCAGCGCCGTAATCGTCGACGATGACCGAATCGAATCCCGGGATGGAACGGTCGATGGTCACCGTGGGCAATGTTCGACGCCGAGGCACGAGGAAGTCGCTGTGATCGCCGACCGGCGCGAGAATGATGCCGCGCACGTGTTGACCGGCCAGCAGTGCCAGCTGGTCACGTTCGCGCTGGGCGTCGAACCCGGTGCTGCCGACGATGACGGCGAGTCCGTGTTCGAGTGCCCGATCCTCGACGGCACTGACCAGGGAAGCGAAGAACACGTCGTCGATGGAGTCGACGACGATGCCGATGGTGTTGCCCGATCCCGATTTCAACGAGCGCGCAGCCGAATTGGGGACGTAGTTCAGCGTCTGCACCGCGGCCTCGACGCGTTCGCGCAACTCGGGCAAGACGGTGTCCACGCCGTTGACGACGCGGGAGACGGTCTTGAAGCTGACGCCTGCCAATGCGGCGACGTCTTTGATGCTTGCGCGCTCGGTCACGTGAACTCTCGATCGGAGGGATTGCGTTTCGCTGTAGCAAGGTGCGAGACAACGTTGTCTTGTATGATTCCTGCTATGCCTCATGTCTGTCAAGACGTTTCCGTGATCGATCGGGATCAGCTGCCGGTCCTGCTCGTCGCGGGTGCTGCCGGGAGTGGAAAGACCACCCTGGGACGCGAGCTGGCGCGCCGTTTCCGCATCCCCTTGCTCGACCTCGACACCCTGACCAATCCGCTTCTCGATCAGCTGGATTCGGTGTCGGTCGGCCCGCACTGGAACAGTCCAGGGCCGCACTCGGAGCAGATCCGAGCCGGCCGATATGCAGTGTTGCTCGCCGCTGCCACCGACCTCGTGGGCATCGGTCAGCGGCCGGTCCTCGTGGCTCCGTTCACCCGTGAGCTGACCGGTGGCGCGGAATGGGAGCAGCTGATCGCGCAATTGGCACCGGCCGCAACGTCGGTCGTGCACGTGGACGGCTCGCCGGAACTGCTCGCGCGTCGACGGGCCGCCCGTGGGGCAGAGCGCGACGCACATCGGCCGTCGGATACTCCGGCGGAGAAGCCGCGTGTTCCTCATCTACGGGTCGATGCCGAGCTGTCCACCGAGCAGCAGGTCGAGCTGGTCGCGGGAACTCTCGAGGGCTACGTGCAGCGGTGATCGCTTCCGGGCGTGCACGATCGACGTTCGATCAGCTCGACCCCGAGTATGTTGCGCCGCTTGAAGCGCTTGCCGGGATTCTCGATTCGGCCCAGTAGTCGCTCGATGGCCAACCGGCCCAGCCGAGCAGGATTCTGGTCGATCACCGTCACCGGTGGCATCACGGCATCGGCAAGGGGAAAGTCGCCGAATCCGACGAACGCCAGATGCAGCAAGTTCATCTGCTGCAGAACGGGGACACATGCCATGGCCACGCGTGCGTTGGAGAGAAACAGCGCTGTCGGTGGATCGTCGAGCGCGGTCAGTGCGGTCAGGGCGCTGCGTGCATCGTCGCGGCCCATGACGCCGAGCGCAACGAGGGATTCGTCGAACTCGATTCCTCGGGCCTGCAACGACTCTCGATACCCCTTCAGCCGATTTCGGCTGGTAGGAATGTTGGCACTGTCGCCGATGACCGCGATCCGAGTGTGGCCGAGTCGCAGCAGATGATCAGTGGCCAGCACTGCCCCACCGTGATCGTCGTCGACGAAGCTGTCGGCCTTGAGGCCATCGGGTCCGCGATCGACGAAGACCGTGGGAGTCTTGTCGATCCACCGCTCCAGATAGCCGTGGTCGGCACCCGTGGGTGCAATGATCAAGCCGCTCAACTGCCTCCGCAGCAGTGACTCGACCAGCGCCTGCTCCTGATCACCGTCGTGGCCCAGGCTGGTGACCAGCACGGCCATGTCGTCCTCACGGGCACGCTCCTCCACCGCGCGTGCGATGGAGGAGAAGAACGGATCGTCGATGTCGGGCACGGCCACACCGATTGCCGCGGCTTGACCGTTGCGAAACGACGTCGCCATCGTGTTCGGAACGTAATTGAGCGAGTTCAGGGCATCGGTGACGCGAGCGCGCGTGTCGGGGTCGACGTGCGGGTCGTTGTTGTACACCCGTGAGACGGTCTTGGCGCTGACTCTGGCCAGCGCCGCGACATCCTGCATCGTGGTCATGATCTACCCCCGTCTGCTCGTCGTCCGCTCGTCATCGACTGGTGTAGCCGCCGTCCACCGGCAACGACACTCCCGTCACCATGGAAGCATCATCGCTCAACAAGAAGGCAATCGGCGCGGCAATCTCGTCCTCGGTGGCCCAGCGACCCAACGGCATCTGTGCCAGGAACGGCTCCTCGATCTCCGGACGACCCCAGTAGAACGCGGACATCTCCGTCATCACGACGGTCGGATTGACTCCGTTGACCCGGATTCCGTGGCGGCCGAGTTCGAGGGCCGAGACGCGAGTGATGTTGTCCAGGGCTGCTTTCGAGGAACCGTAGGAGACGTGTCCTGTCAGCGCGACGAGACTGGCCTGGCTCGAGACGTTGACGATCGATCCGACACCGGCGGCGATCATCGCGGGGACGGTGTACTTGATGACGAGCAGAGCGCCGCGCGCGTTGATGGCGATGACCTTGTCGAAGATCGAGATGTCGGTGTCCTGAGGCGTCGCGATCTCGCCGCCGAAGCCCGCGCAGTTCACCACCCCGTACAGCTCCAAGCCGGAGACGGCGTCACGCACGCTGTCTTCCGACGTCAGGTCGAAGGCCAGGGGTTGTGCGCCGGTCTCGTCGGCGAGCTTGTCCAATGCATCCACCGACTGGCCCGCGGCAACGACATCGGCACCGTCGGCCACGAGCCGTCGCACCGTCGCCGAGCCGATGCCTCCGCTGGCACCGGTCACCAAGATCGTCCGGCCGTCGAACTTCGCCATGGGGTCTACCTCTGCTGTTCCGAATGGATATGTCATCGATGTCATCGGCTCGCTGAGCGCACGCGATGTCATCGGTGTCATGGACGGTACCTCAGCACACCTCCGACGGCTCGAAAATCGAACAGATCGAGTATTTCTGCAGCTGGGAGACGGTACCGTGCGGTCCGATAGTGGTTCGACAGTGCGCTACCTTCCATGTGCATCGTTTGTGTCATGTCACCGGTGACATGAATTTTCGCGAAACACGTGACAACGCGGGTTGCGTGGGTCACACTCGTTTACACAACGAGCCCCGCGGGGAGCTCGACCCGCCTCGCAGATCACGTTCACCGACCGAGCTGCACGGGCACCGGTGGGGGTGTCCATCCCGCACCCGAAGGTTTTCGATCCGACCTAGGAGTATCCATGGCCAGCGTTGCACCTGTTGCGACACCGATCCTCGAAGCGAGGGGATTGTCGAGGAGCTTCGGAAACGTGCGCGCCCTCGACGACGCCGATTTCGACATCTACCCCGGCGAGGTCGTCGCCCTCATCGGCGACAACGGTGCCGGCAAGTCGACGTTGGTCAAGGCGCTCTCGGGAAGCCTTGCCGTCGACACCGGAGAGATCCTGTTCGACGGCACCGCCGTCGATCTCGACAGCCCAACGGTGGCAGCGGAACTCGGCATCGAGACGGTGTTCCAGGATCTCGCGCTCGCGCCGCACCTCAACGCCCAGCAGAACATGTTCCTCGGCCGGGAGCTGCCGGCGAGAGGCCCGCTCGGCCGACTCGGTTTCCTCGACGTGTCCACGATGCGCAAGCAATCGCAGGCCGCTCTCGACGAACTGGGAGCCACCGTTCGCAGTCTGACCGTCCCGGTCGGCTCGATGTCCGGTGGACAGCAGCAGGCCATCGCCATCGCACGTGCCGTCGCATGGGCCAAGGGCGTGGTGTTCCTCGACGAACCGACCGCTGCGCTCGGCGTGGTGCAGACCCGCAACGTACTCGACACCATTCGTCGGGTGGCAGATCGGGGAGTGGCAGTGGTCTTCATCAGTCACTCGATGCCACACGTCATCGAGGTCGCGGACCGCGTGCAAGTGCTGCGGATGGGCAGACGCGTCGCCACTCTCGACGCCAAGAACACGACCATGGAAGAACTCGTCGGTGCGATGACCGGCGCGACCACCGGAGCCACACGATGAGCAATCAGATCATCACCCCATCCATCGAACCGTTGCCGCCGAGCGAGAAGCCGTCGAAGCACACGTTCGACCTCGTCGAATCGCTCCGTAACCTCGCTCGCGTCCAGGTCTTCCAGATCGTCCTGGTGTTGGCAGCCATCTGCATCGTGTTCTCGATCATGGCTCCCGGGAGTTTCCCCGAGTGGGGCAACATTCGGCAGATCATCCAGAACGTCTCCATCCTGGCCGTCCTCGGGATCGGCATGACGTTCGTGATCGTCACCAGCGGCATCGACCTTTCCGTCGGGTCGGTTCTCGTCTTCTCCGGTGTCGTCTCGGCCAAGACCATGGCAGCCATCGGTGGCGACGGATGGGGAGTCGCCGCCGTCGGGATCGTGGTGGCCCTGGGATGCGGCCTCTGCTGGGGATTGCTCAACGGATTTCTGATCGGCAAGGCCAATGTACCTCCACTGATCGTCACGCTCGGTACCCTGGGCGGCGCACTCGGGCTCTCGCAGGTCATCACCGGCGGCGTCGACATCCGAGACGTTCCACCGGTACTGGTCGACACGATCGGGTACGGAAATCTACCGGCCACCACCATCCCGCTGATCTCGAGCATCGCCCTGGTGCTGGTGGTCATCTTCGGAATCGTGCTGCATCGCACCAAGTTCGGTCTCTACACGTTTGCCGTCGGCTCGAAGGAACAGTCCGCTCGTCGAGTCGGCATCAAGGTGGACATGCACCTGGTCAAGATCTACGCACTCTCGGGCACCCTCGCCGGACTCGCAGGAATTCTGTCGCTCTCGCAGTACGGCACCACCGCCATCGCGGGTCAGTCGCAGACCAACCTCAATGTCATTGCGGCCGTTGTCATCGGCGGAACGAGCCTGTTCGGTGGCATCGGCACGATGTTCGGCACCGTCGTCGGACTCTTCATTCCCGCAGTGCTGCAGAACGGATTCGTCATCGTCGGCGTTCAGCCGTTCTGGCAGCAGGTCGCCGTCGGCGCCGTCCTCATCGCCGCCGTGTACTTCGATCAGCGTCGTCGTGACGCAGCGAGTCGAGGTCAGTCGCCCAGCTCGCTCAAGAAACTCTGGTCCCGAAGTCCGTAGCTCGGGCCGGCCCACAACTCCCTCCCGCACAGTCCCTTACAAGAAAGTCGACCATGATCACATCACGCACCGCCGTCGTTGCACTGAGTGTCGCTTCGGTCTCCGCCATGTTTCTGGCGGGCTGCTCGTCCGACTCCGGAAGCGGTGACGGCAGCGGCAAGATCGCCTTCATCCAGGGCGTGAGCGGCGACGAGTTCTACATCAGCATGCAGTGCGGAATCGAAGCTGCAGCCGAGGCCGCCGGCGTCACCGTCGCCACTCAGGGCCCGGTCAAGTTCGATCCCACGCTGCAGAAGCCGATCGTCGATTCCGTCGTCGCATCGCGGCCGTCGGCCATCCTGATCGCGCCCACCGACGTCGCGGCGATGCAGGCACCGTTGGCGGCTGCGGCGAACGCGGGCATCAAGGTCGTCCTAGTCGACACCACCCTCGAAGATCCGTCCATCGCGGTGTCGTCGATCTCCTCGGACAACAAGGGCGGTGGAGCGGAAGCATTCAACGCCATCCAGGAGCTCAACCCCTCCGGCGGCAAGGTTCTGGTCATCTCCACCGACCCCGGTATCTCCACCGCCGATGCGCGTGTCGAAGGCTTCGAAGAGGCCGTAGGAGCCAATTCGGCATTCGACTACCTCGGAGTGCAGTACAGCCACAACGACCCGGCCGAAGCTGCCCGTCTGGTCTCGGCCGCTCTGGCCAAGGACCCCGACATCGTCGGCATCTTCGCCGCCAACACCTTTGCAGCCGAGGGCACCGCGACGGGTGTCCGGCAGGCAGGCAAGCAGGACCAGGTCAAGATCGTCGGATTCGATGCCGGTCCCGCACAGGTCAAGCAGCTGCGTGAAGGAACAGTGCAGGCACTGATCGCCCAGCAGCCCGACACGATCGGCACCGACGGCGTCGAGCAGGCCATGGCTGCGATCGACAACAAGCCGGTCACGTCCGAAATCTCCACCGGCTTCCACGTCATCACCGCCGACAACATCGACGGCGACGGTGCGCAGTACGTCTACAAGTCGTCCTGCTGACCTGTAGCACCTCGAACTGCGGTGGTGCTCCTGGTGGCAGCACATGCCCGGGAGCGCCACCGCTCACCAATTCCACCCGAATCGTTCGACCCGAGGAACCTGTCATGACCATGCTTCGCCGCGCGACGTTGGAAGAGCTGCCCGCGACCGTCACGAAGCCGGCCTACGACTTGGACGAACTGCATTGCGGTGTGGTGCATTTCGGCGTCGGCGCGTTCCATCGCGCACATCAGGCGGTGTACTTCGATCGGCTGCTCGCGGCCGGACATCTCGACTGGGCTCTGTGCGGAGTGGGAGTGTTGTCGGGAGACAGGAAGATCGGGGACGTCCTCGACTCGCAGGACCACCTCTACACCCTCGTCACAGTGGATCCGGACGGTCGACGGGACGCCCGGGTGATCGGCTCGGTCGCCGACTTCGTCTACGCGCCCGACGATCCGCAGGGCGTACTCGATGTGCTCAGCTCACCCGCCACGATGATCGTGTCCTTGACCATCACCGAGTCCGGTTACGGCGTCGACGACGCCACCGGAGCGTTCGCGCCCACCGATCCTGCAGTGCTGCACGACCTGGCGGATATCTCGGTACCGTCGAGTGTCTTCGGCTTTCTCACCGTTGCCCTCGCCACCCGCCGGTACCACGGGATTCCGCCCTTCACCGTGATGTCGTGCGACAACATCGTTCACAACGGGTCGGTGACCCGAACGGCGTTGACCTCGTTCGCCCGTCATCACGACGCCGATCTCGCCGACTGGATCGACGCAACGGTGGCGTTTCCCAACTCGATGGTCGACCGCATCACCCCTGCTACGACGGCCGCCGTCATCGAGGACGTGCGCAGCGACTTCGGAATCGACGACGGCTGGCCGGTACGGTCGGAATCGTTCTCGCAGTGGGTGGTCGAAGACATGTTCTCGTTCGGGCGGCCGCCCTTCGACGAGGTCGGAGTGCAACTCGTCGCCGACGTCGCGCCGTACGAACACATGAAACTGCGGCTGCTCAACGGCTCCCATCAGGCGATGAGCTACCTCGGCATACTCGCCGAGTACACCCACGTGCACGAGGTGATGGCCAGCCCCGACCTGCACGAATTCGTGGCGTCGTACATGCGGAACGAGGCCGCACCCACCCTCGCCCCTGTACCGGGAATCGACATCGAGGGCTACATAGACCAACTGCTGCAACGCTTTTCCAGCCTTGCCGTTCGCGACACGCTCGAACGGCAGATCGTCGACGCGTCCGCCCGCATTCCGAAGTTCGTACTGCCGGTGATCCGCGACCTGCTGGCCCGGGATCGATGCGTCGACCACTGCGCGTTGATACTCGCAGCGTGGTGCGGTGTCTACGAGCGCGGAGACGTGCCGATGCTCGACGCCAATGCCGAACATCTTCAGCGGCTGTCCTGGGAAGACCACGACAACCCCGGTGCCTTCGTGGCGAATCCTGCTGTGTTCGGTGACCTCTCGACGAGTCCTCGACTGCGCGGCGCGTACCAGAGGGCCAAACGGTCGCTTCAGGACAGCGGAGCGCGCGGAGCCGTACGGCGCGTGCTGGAACAGTCGGTCGGTCAGGCCTTGTAATAGACCACCTGGTGACTCGTCGCCAGCAATGTCCCGCCCTCGGTCCACAGTTCGGCCGTCTGGTCGAAGTAACCTCGGTGGAAGCGGCGCGCTCGGGCAGTGCCGAGGATGTACCCGTCGGAGTGGCTGACGAGATCCTCGGGCGTCGCGAAGAAGTGGGTCGTCAGTGAGATGGTGCCCGCCGGAACGTAGCGACCGAGACGCTGAAAGATCCTGGGATAGAACACATCGCTGAGCGATGTCAGTGCCGGGAAGTCCAACGGACGCGGCGGTGTGTCTCGAATCCACAGGGTTTCGGTCGAGTCCGCGGATTCCTGGTCGCTCAGAGCGCCTGCCAGGAAACGCATCTCGTAGTTCTGTGCCCAGGCGATCGCATCGGGAAAGGTGCCTCGGGGCGTCTCGGCGGGGGAGGGAACGGTCGGTGCCACTGCCTCGATGGTGTCCCACGTCTCGCGCCTCGTACCGAACACTGCTGTTGCGGTGGTGGCGACGTCGCCACCCTGAGTCAGTTCGAGATACCAGTGTTGATTGCTTCGGTTGGTGCGCACGGCACGCGCCGAGATATCGAACTCACCCTCGGCGACGGGGCCGGCGAAGTTCACCGTCAGCGAGACCGGTGAACCCAGACATTCGGGATGCAGCTCGATGGCACGGACGAACGTTGCGGCGGTGAGACCACCGAACGGGCCGACCATGTTGTTGTACGGTGCCGACGTCCTACCGCGGTAAGTGCCGTCGGAAACGGTCTCGAGTGCCACTGCTGTGTCGAACGGATGCATTGTTCTCCCGTAGGTCTCGATCGGCGTTGGTGCCGATTCAAACTATCCGGCTCACCTACACGGCACGCAGGGTGGCTCCTCACGGAATGATTCGCCGGCTGCGTAGCTCGGCGAAGATCCCGGCGAACATGGCCTCGGTGTCGACGAAGCGGTGAAATCCCATGCGACGGGCCTTGGAACCGTCGGCGATGACGTCGTAATCCCAGGAGAAGACGAAATCACCGAATGCCCAGGAAGAGACGTCGGAATACGGAGTCGACTGCAGTCCGTGTTCGGCGACGATGGAATCCCACAGCGGCTCCTTGTCTGCCATGACGTCCGCCAGGGACATCGGTAACGGAGTTGAGGTGTCGAGGTCGAACAGACCCGCGATGCGCGGCCACATCTCGCTCCAGCGAAACAGGTCGCCGTTGGTGATGTTGAACGCCTGATTGGCGCAGGTCGGCGTGGTGGCCGCCCATACCGTCGCCTCGGCGAGCAACGATGCGTCGGTCATCTCGAGCAGCGCGCCGAAGGCACGGGGCTTTCCCGGAAACCGCATGGGGACGCCCAGTTTCGCGCACATGGTGGCGTACACGGCGATGACGGTGGCCAGGTTCATCGGGTTCCCGAGAGCGACACCGCACACCACCGATGGCCGGATGGCCGACCAGGTCCACCGCTTGCCGAATTGCCGCGCCTCGAGAAACTGTTGCTGATCGACGTTGAACTCGGGCGGCATGTGGGGCGGATCGGATTCTCGCGCCGGGGTTTTGAAGGGCCCCAGGTGTGCGCCGTACACCTTGTATCCCTGCATCAGGCTCACGTGCTCGAGGTCCGGTGAACTGTCCTCGATGGCCGTGACCACGTTGACGAGCATCGAGAGATTGGGGGCGACGAGTTCGGCCCAGCTCGGTCTCTCCTGATACGCGGCGTAGAAGATGTGCGTGACGTCGGTGAGCTCGGCCAGTCTGCGGTGCGTCTCGTCGGCGTCGAGCAGATCCACCGCGATGTGACGGACGCGTCCGTCGTCGATACCGCCGCGGCGTGAGAGCCCGACGATGTCCCAATCACCTGTTCGCTGCAGGTGATCGACCAAGTTACCGCCGATCACTCCGTTGGCTCCCGCTACGACTGCTACGCGTGACATGACCTACTCCTATCTGGATATCGCGATATTACGATGTCCCTAGTAGACCACATATCGGGATATTGCGATATTGGAGTACGCTTCGAAGGTGGCTGACGAACTGGACCCCGCAGAGCTCGCGGCGGTGTTCGGTGCGCTGAGCAATCCCGCGCGATTGGCGATCATGCGGTGGCTCAAGGATCCCAACGACTTTCCGCCCCAGCTCGAGCCCGCCGAGGACGTGGGAGTCTGCCTCAAGCACATTCGATCGCGGGCGGGTGTTTCGCAGTCCACAGCCTCGCAGTACATGGCCGTGCTGCAACGCGCGCAGCTGGTGACAAGCACCAAGATCGGCCCCTGGGTGCACTACAAACGCAACGACGAATTCCTCGACCGACTGGCCGAGACGATCAAGTCCGATCTGTGAAGTCGTCGATCGCCTGATCGATCGAGTTGCTGTCCGTGTGCACATCTCGCGCCCGGTCCCGCAGTGTGTGCCGGTCGGTTGCACGTGCGATGGCCCGTAGGTCGATGCGCTGCAACAGCTTCTTCGTCACCGGTCGCTTGCTGTCCCAGAATGCGAGGGCCGCGATGAGATCAGTCGCTTCCGGTCCGGTCAACAGTGCATGGGCGACGGCGCATGCCGCTGGGTCCTCGAATGGCAGTAGATAGGTGGCGTCGTCGAACACCGCAGGTTTTCCGTCGTAGGGGCCGACCATCCTGAACTGCGGAATCTTGTGGAATCCGGAGATCGCGATCTTGTAGGGCGCAAACGTGTACGGCCCGACACCGAAGATGCAGAACTGGGCGCGATTTCGGTAGATCGACGACTTCCGGCCATCGAGAGCTGTCGCGTTGTCGGTCAGGTACTTCCACAACTTCGGTGCGCTGTCCGCCAACTGTGCGGTGTCGTCACCGGTGTGGGATTGCGGCACGATCATCCATCGCGAGACCACGCTCAACTTGTCGCGATAGACGTCGGTGCATTTGAACAGGGGAAACAGGAAGTCTGTCTCGACGTCGACCGTAGCTCCGAGTTTGGTTCGTGGGCCGTCGTTCTCGGCCAGTTCCATGACGGCAGACGCATCGTGTTTGATGCCCTGACGCCACATCAATGGACTGATGCCATCGAACTGCTTGCTTCGCTCGTAGGCGTCGACGTCCGCGACGAGTTGTCCGTCGACCACTCCGATCCTGCTGCTGGGGTGCAGTGCGTCCATGCTCGAATACATCTGCGCGGTGTGGTCGGTTGCACCGGTTCCGAGTTCGACCACGAACCAGCAGGCATCGACTCCGGCGTCGAACCACTTCTTGGCGTCGATGGGGCGCAGACTCGAACCGGTGATCGGAAGGCCGTGCCGAGCGCAGTGCAACAGGACGTTTCGAGCTACCTGGGTTTTGCAGATCATCGCAACGGTGACCGGGCGATCTGCGAACTCGGTGAGCAACTTGATCCAAATGAACTCCGCAACATCGAAATTCGAGCTTCCGGTGATCGCATCGATGCCGCGCACGTTCCCCGTGTTCGCACGAGCCGGTCTGTTGTTGGAACCCAGAACCGACAGCTGTGAGTTGGTCACCCACGGTGGGTTGCCGACGACGAGGGTCGGGCCCGACTCCGACGTCCATGCGATGTCGCGCGCCAGGTCGAAATCGAAGATCGATGCTGTGATCACCCTGCCGAATATCGATGCTGCCGCGGCGTACTCGGGCTGCACTTCGATTCCGACGCGTTCTGTGTCGGGGTGACGCTCACCGATGACCGACAAGAAGTTCCCGACACCACACGTGGGTTCCAGGACACGAGTCCACTGCCGTCGAGGCAGGGTGTTCACCAACGCACGTGCCAACTCGATCGGGGTCTGGAAGTCCCCGAACTCGTTGTTGGGCATCGATGCCTCCGGCGGTGGTGCGAACAAGTTCCTTCTACGGCACTCAACCACACCACTGCCGAAGGCATTAAAGTCGACTGGGATGAAGCTCTCGCGTGCGGCCCTACTGCTGTCAACTCTGGCGTTCATCGTCGCTCTGATCTGGGTCGCCGTCACTGCGGGGGATCAAGTGCCCGCGCACTTCGACGGGTCCGGTCAGGTCGATCGCATGGACTCGAAGCTGTCCTTCCTGCTCACGATGGGCGGCATCGGATTCGCGATCATCGGGTTGTTCGCGAGCATCGGGTGGTGGTTCCCCAAGGTTCCGGGGTCCATGGTGAATCTGCCGAGCCGGACGATGCACGAGTATTGGACTGCCGCCGAGAACCGACCCGAGCTGAACCGAAAGATGGCCGAGGACCTCGAGTGGATCGGTGCGGCAACGGCATTGCTGTTCGCCTGGATCACCGGCGTTGCGGGTGCAACGACGGGCGACTCGGTCGGCGTCTGGGTTCTCGCCGTCCCGACGGCGCTGTACCTGCTGGCCGTTCTGGGATACGTGGTGTTCGTCGTCAAAGGCGGCCGGTACCGCGTATCGAAGAACTGAATCAGGGGAGTGGTTGCAGCATCGCCAATTTCGATCCGGACTGCACCAGATATCCGCCCTCGGTTGCGTCGACCAACAGCTCGAAGCTCATCGACTCGTCGTCCGGAAACATCATCGACGTCGATGCAGTCCACTCGGTCCCACCGGTGGTCACGTCGACCGCGGAGAGATCTGTTCCGGCCGAGGTCAACACCAGATCGTTGTCGCGCCCGATGATGCTGCCGTTCAGCTCGGCCTGCCACAGGTGCTCGCCGTCTCGCAGGTCGATCGCGGTGGTGCCATTGGATGCCTGCAGCAACCCGACATGGCCGATGACATGCGTCAGGGTGGCGTACGTGCGGGGCTCGTTGAGTTCGTCGCCGGGAAAGTCGTACGACAGGGCGTCGTCGCGCCACAGTTCCTCGCCGGTGTTGCGGTCGAAGGCCGTTTCACCGAGAACGATCGGTATCGCCGTGTCGGTGGGCTCGTCCAGCGAAGGTTGTTGTACCACAGGGCTGTCCGATCGTGCGAGGACCGTGCCGTCCGAACGGAAGGCGGCGGACCCTTTCGATTCCGTACTCGTACCCTCACAATCTCTCAACGACGCAATGGCCAGGTCGCCTGCGGTGCGTCCCACGGCTCCGAGACAATCCTCTAGGCTGTCCGTCTTCCAGAGCTGCCGTCCGGTCGAGGCGTCGAACGTGGAGAAGTCGCCCCCGACGTCGAAGGTTCCGATGTCGTCATCCACCTTCAATGCGGTGGCGTAATCGTCCTCCCATCCGGCCCACGCATGCAGTGGAACCGTCCAGTCGGCGCTCGGATTCTCCAGCGTTCCGCGGTGCAACAGTACGTCGTCGTCCTCGAGGTTGCCCGACGTCGTGTAGATGCGGTCGTTCGCGACAGTGACGGCGAAAAGATCGAGATCAGTGGGGTAGTTTCGTGATTCGCCGGTCTCCGGATCGAAGGTGACGTAGCCCGGCGTCGCACCCCAGATCGGTTGATGGCACACGAGTCGGCCGCCGAGCGGCTGGTCGGCGCACGCGGCCAGGTCCGGAGCGGGCGTCTTCCACAGAACGCTGCCGTCCGCGGTGTCGATTCCGACCATGACTGCCTCGTCGTTGCCGGATTCCGAGGACACGACGGCCAGTGTGAGAGCGGTGTGATCGATCAGAATCGAGCCGGCCTGCCATGCGTACATCGAACCTGTCCTCGGAGAGGCGAAGGTGGCTCCCTCCAGTCCGATGTCCGCCGCATCGACGGACCACGCCAACCCCGGTGCGTCGTCCGAGGAGTCGGTGATCTTCTTGATGGTCGTCGATCGGTCCTGGGTCACAACGGCTATCGCGGCACCGACCGACAGTGTTGCGACGATCGTCGCAACGACCAGTGTGGTGTTCTGGTTCCATCGCATCATCGAAGGTCCAATCCTGCTGTGTTCGCCAGGTTCTCGAGCAGTGCCGGATCCTGCACCGGTTGTGTCGTAGACACCGTGATCTCGAGCCCCGACGGCGTGACGACGGAGACCGAGGAACCCGGCCCATATTCGTCCGGTGAGACGAGCTGGGGCTCCTCCGTTGTCGTCGAATCGGATTGGATGTCAGGCGTGGCCCGGACAACGCTGATCATGAGTTGCCCGGCAATGCTGTTCACCGTCTGACAAAGCCCCGAACCGAATTCACTGGTGTGCAACGCACCCAACGGTGGTGTCGGAGCGAGCGCCGCCGCGTCTGCCCGCCGGAGAGCGTCGTTGAGCATTCGAATCTCTTCGCGAGAGAACGACGGCGTCGGTGAGTCGTCCCAGCCGACACCCCAGCCTGCGTAGCAGTCGGCAGCATTGCCCGGTGTTCCGGCAGGGATGGGAGCAGTGATCCTGAGGGCAGGGTCGGCGGCTATTCGGACCAGTTCGTCGAGCGTCAGTTTCAACGTGGCCGGGTCGTCCCCGCCGGAGACCGAGGCAGAGACGAGGGATCCGTCCGGCGTGTACGCGGTGGCCGTCCGGGAGTAGGATCTCTGACCGTTGGTTTCGCGCCACGTGTCGTCGGTGTCCAGCACCGTTCCGTCCGAGAGACTGCGTCGCTCGTCCACTTGTCCTGCCACACACGGTGGTGGTGCGGCCGAGTCTGCCGGGCCGACACCGACACTGAGATAGTCGGACTCGCTACCCGAGGCCAGTGGGGTGGATGCGTGCGCCGAGTCGAGGACAAAATCCTCGGATTCGCTCGACGCGGGTATCGGGCCGAAGTACATGGACGTGGTCGACGAGATCGCGGAGGGAAGCGCTGCCATCAACGCGACGGACATGAGGTGCGCTCGGGGTCCGCTGTACCAGGGGGCCGCAGGATTGTCGTACGACTCGTCGCCCGTGGTCAAGAAGGCGAGGGATGAGGATTCGCTCGGAGGCTCGACGGTGTCGCACCCCGGAATGCTTGCCGACGCGTCGACCTCCGGGGTGACCACCACGTATTCCTGCTGCGGAGGCTCCGGAACGGGTGTCGCCGATGTCGTTGGTAACGAGGTCAATTCGGGCTCCTCGGCCGGAGCGGTCAGTCCCGCTGCGACTACACCGAGTGCCACTATCGATACGAGGACGAGTGTGTTCAGCAGCGCGGAACGATTGCGTTCGGTGGGCTGCGTGTCCCCGTTCATGACCCTCGCTTCGTTCGCCGCATTCGCGACGAATGTCGCGCAACATTCATACCATTCGTTTTGCTAATCGTGCCGGGTGTAGCAGCCAGATGACATCCTGGCAGCCCCCGATCACCTCGCCGGCGGGATCCGGCGTTCGATGACACACGGCCGGTCGATGCTCAGTGCGTACCGAGTCCGTCGAGGAGAAGTTCACCGACGAACGTCGCGTTGTCCTGTGGGCTGTTCTGTCGTCGGGTGAAGCATCGCATCAGCAGAGTGTTGGTGATTCCGGCAGCGAGATCCACTGGGCTCGAGCTCGTTCGGAAGACGCCGGTGTCCTGTCCTCGCGCGATGACCGGTGCAATGATCGCCGGCAGGTTGAGCTTCTCCTTGATCGAGATCAGCCCCTCCGGCTCGCCGTAGGTGTCGTGTGCGACGGCGACGAGGAGAGCGTCCATGAACTCGAGTTCGTCGGCGGCGAGTTGCGCGCACCGCAGCATGTGATTCCGCAGAATCGTGAGCTCGTCGAGGCCCAGCAACTGGTCGTCGGCCACCGACTCGCGAAGACGATCGACTCGACTCTGCAGTGCTGCAACGATGACGGACGGTTTGGTCGGAAACAGTGTCTTGCACGCCGCCCTCGGCACTCCCGCGATATCGGCGACGTCGTCCATTCGCGTCATGAAGTAGCCACGCTTTCCGAACTCGTCGCGCGCAGCGGTGACGATCGCAGCACGCGGATCGCGGGGCAGCGGCCGCTCCTCGCCCGAGACACCGACTTCCCCCACGACGTCATCGAGGTGCTGATGATGCCCCGACGTGTCGACGACGGCCCCGAGGAAGGCGAGCAGCGCATCGGACAACACATCGGCCGATACGGAAGCGGCGTCGACCTGACTGCGGATGCGAAAGCCGTCCACGACGGCATTGACCGTCACGGCGAACGATCGGGCCGTGAAGGGACGGCGAAAGGCTCCACCGTCGGGAGCGAACAGCACCTCGAATGCGTCGAGCACGGCGTCGTCACGCAGGCGGTACTCAGCGGCGAGTGCCGCGGAAGCGGGTCCGCGGAAAACATGGTCGAGAAGAGACGCGGTGGTGCTCTTCCGGTCGACGATTGCCGGGAAGTGGTCCGCGACGAGCGCCGACACCGATGCGCGAATCGACGCGCCGCTGTTCGTCATCTGCGCGCGAACGATGTCGTGGATGGCGACCGGTGGAGGAGTACGGGACAAATGTTCGACGACCGCGGCGAGGAAGTCGGATTTGGTCTTGAACTTGCGGAAGAACGTCGCCGTCGACGACTCGGTCTCGTGGACGACGTCCTCGATGCGCAGTCCGCGTTCGAGGATCTTGCGCGGATGTGCGATCAGCAATGACACACCCGCCTCGACGAAGTGGGCGGCGGTCGCGTCGAGCTCGGTCATAGAGCCGGACTTTACCCAGGTGGGGCCAAGATCGAGGTCGCGGGCGACAGTATTCACTCTCAGGTGAGAGCGACCTCGGTCATTCCTCGGAGTGACCCAGCGGAGCGGTTGCGGTGTCATTGGCCGTGTTCGCGCCACCGGGACAGCGGCGGTGCCCGACACCAAGGACCTCCATGACAGTGCTCGATATCCGCGTCGGCGACGCACCCGACCCCCGGCTCAGCGCTAGTGAAATCGAAGTACTCACCGCCTGGCTGATCTCGGATTCCAAAGCGGAGGCGTCGCGTTCGCTCTATCTGTCGACGGGAACCGTCAACACACATCTGACTCGCATCAGAGCGAAATACACGGCGGTGGGGCGAACTGCACCGACCAAGGCGACGTTGCTGGTGCGTGCGCTGCAGGACGGGTTCATCGACATCGACGATCTGTAAGCGGCTATTGCACCTCGACGCGTCTGGACTTGATCTTCTTCACCACGAACCAGGCGATCAGCGCGACGACTACGCCGATGACGACGTACTGGAACACCGAGGCGTAGTTCTCCACGTAATGCCAGTTCTCGCCGAGGAAGTAGCCGGCGAGTACGAAGATCGAGTTCCAGATCAGGCTGCCGAGAGTGGTGTACAGGGTGAATTGCAGAATCGGCATCCGGGACACGCCGGCCGGGATGGATATGCCCGAACGGACGACCGGGATCATGCGGCCGAAGAACACTGCCGACCGACCGTGACGGGTGAACCAGTCCTCTGCCTTGGTCAGATCCTCGGTGCCGACGAACGGCATCTTCTCGACGATGGCATACATCCGATCGCGGCCGAGCTTGATGCCGAGCCAGTACAGGACGAGTGCGCCGATCACCGAGCCTGCCGTCGTCCAGAACAACGCACTCAGCAGCGTCATGCCGCCCTGCGACGCGGTGAACCCGGCGAGAGGGAGGATGATCTCGCTGGGAAGGGGCGGGAAGAAGTTCTCCGCGGCGACGGCGATTCCGGCCCCAGGGCCGCCGATGGCCTCCATCAAACTCACTGCCCATCCGGCGATCCCTCCGAGGTCGCTGTCGGCTGCGGCAAGGGAGGAAAGGGCACTCATGGCAACGACTGTACGAAACCGACGCCAGGAAAATCTGCTCACCAGGACAAATGCCCGAGAATTGAGACATATGGAACACTCGACGGTGTGAACCGAGTCTCCCGAGTAGTCCCCGCTGTTGCCGTTGCCACACTCCTGCTGAGTGCCTGCGGGTCCTCGGATTCGGCCGAGCCGGCACCGAGCACCCCGAGCGGTTCCTCCTCGTCGGCGGCAACGCCATCGAGTTCGAGCACCGCAACGGTCTACGACCTGCCCGGTAGCGGAGTGTTCCCCGAGGGCATCACCGCCGCGGACGACACGTTCTACGTGACGTCGACGTCCGACGGAGCGGTGTTCCGCGGAACCGTCGGATCTCCCGATGTGTCGGTGTTCCTACCCGGCGGCGCGGACGGACGCACCGGTGCTGCGGGTATCGATGTGACCGATGACGACGATCGCGCCGACTACCTGGTGATCGCCGGTGGAGCCACCGGCAAGGTGTGGGTGTACGACGCCGAATCCGGTGACCTGGTGGCCACGTTCACCAACGGTCTCGGTGCAGACGCGACATTCCTCAACGACGTCGCCATTGCCGACAACGGCGATGCCTACGTCACGGACTCGCGCAGCCCGGCGTTGTACCGCATTCCCGCCGAACAGATGACCGCCGGAACGCAGGACGGACCGTTGGAAACGTTCGTGAGCTTCGACGGCACTCCGTTCGCGTACGGGGAGGGGTTCAACGCCAACGGCATCGTGGAGAACGACGACGAATCTGCGTTGATCGTCGTGCAGTCGAGCACCGGCAACCTGTATCGGATCGACAAGACTTCCAAGGAGGTCACACAGGTCGATCTCGGGGGAGCGACACTCATGAACGGCGACGGGATGGAGATGGACGACGACACGCTGTACGTCGTTCGCAATCGCGACGGTCTCATCGCGAAGGTGGATCTCGACGACGACGGAAGAACCGGCGCGGTCACCGGCGAGATCACCGACGCATCGTTCGCGTATCCGACAACCGTTGCAGCGATGGACGATCGGCTGTACGTGGTGAACAGTCAGTTCGACAAGCGTGGGGGAGAGCCCGTCGAGCCGTTCACCGTCAGCTCGGTTCCGGAGTAGAGCGGCTGCGCCGCACGTGCACGGAAACTCGTCGCCGAGTCCGAGTTTCCGTGCACAACGATCAGTCGGCGACGATGGCGTCGATCTGACCGAGTGCCAGGGCCATACCCTCGTCCATGCCCATCTCGACGAGTTCTTCGAGCTGGCTGAGGCTGTCGAATCGCGAACGTATGGTCATACGTGTTGTGCCACCGACGTCTTCGAGGGTCGCGGTGGCGTGGGTGACGGGCATCGTCGACAACGGATTGCCGGAGTCGTCGGCGAAACCGTCGTCGAAGGACAGTGTGGTCGGCGCGGAGATCTCGGTGAAAAGCCACCAGCCGGCGGCTTTTTCGCCCTCGGGTCCGGTCATGTAGTACGACGCTTTTCCGCCCGGAACGAAGTCGTGGCTCTCGAAGGTCGCGGGCCACGTCGGCGGTCCCCACCAGCGCTCGAGTTGTCGAGGGTCCTCCCAGATCTGCCACACCCGTTCGACTTTTGCGTCGAACTCGGCGACCATCGTCATGGTCAACGTCTCCGCATCCTTGTGGGAGCTGATGAACGGCATGGATTCAGCCTTTCTCGTCGTGGGAAAGTAGTTCGTCGATCCGGTCGACTCGACGTCGCCAGATCTCTTCGTATGCGTCGAGCAGTGCGCGGGCTCGTGCGATGGTGTCCAATCGAACTCGCACGATCTGCTCCCTGCCACGCTTGTGTTTCGTGATCACGTCGGCGCGTTCGAGAACGGCGACGTGCTTCTGCACAGCGGCAAAACTCATGGCGTAGTGAGCCGCCAATTCCGACACCGACTGTTCGCCGACAGTGACCCTCGCGACGATGTCACGCCGGGTCTTGTCGGCGAACGCCTGGAACAGGCGATCGACCTCGTCGTCACTCAACTCATCTACAACCATTTGGTTGTAGGTTATGCCCGCCTTTCTCTCGGGTCAAGGGGGTACGCCCGAACCTTCAGGCAACATGGAGTGCGGGACGGCGATCGACGCCGTGCGAGAGGGGAGGCGTTGTGCCGATTGGACCGGCCATGATCGGCGCATTGACGATGGTGCTGGGCGCACTCGTGGTGCTGGTTCTCGATATCCACACTGCATGGCATACGCCCTCCCATCTGCGCCGAACGATCAGCGAATACGGACTCGGCGCGCAGCAGTGGGTGTTCTCGATCGGCGTCGTACTGCTCGCATTCGGTTCTGCACTCACCCTCGCGTCCGCGATTCGACATCGTCTCACTCGGCCTGGTGCAGCCGCCTCGATCTTCCTCACGCTGTGGACCGTGGGGCTCATTGCCGTCGTCGCTGTGCCGAAGCAGGACTGGTCGAACGACGCCTCCCTGAGCCTCGGCGGGACGATCCACAGGTTGGGGGCTGCCGTGGCGTTCGTCAGCATCCCGGTCGCGGTGTTCGCGTTCTCGCGGCCCTGGCTTCGGGACACCGTGTGGGCAGTGCGCGCCCGCGTGACCATGGGACTCAGCGCGCTCTCCCTCGTGACTCTGATGCCCATCGCCTACGCGCTGGCAGTGGGAGCAACCGGCTCGCGGCCTTGGTACCGCGTAGTCACACTCGGCTACGTGGAGCGGGTGCTCGTCGTCGCCGAAGTGATCGCATTGATATCGCTGGCGCTGTGGGTGTGGGCGGCAGAACGAAGGAGCCTCACCTCGAAGGCGACTCGGGAGCTGCGAGCCTCTCAGCCTGTCTGAGGGAACCGATCGAGCACGCGTCGCGTCCAACCGTTCAGTGACGTCTGTGTCGAGAGGTTGAACAAATGCGGCTGGTGGGTGGGCGTCTGCTCGCGGTGGTCTGTGCGCCGGCGCTGGTGCTGACAGGGTGTGGGGGCCCGACGCAGGGCAGCCCGATCGCGAGTGGAGACGCCTCGACGAAATCGACGACGGTGGCGGCCGGTCCGGAGCCATTCGATCCATGCACCATTCCGAAATCTGCCGTGACGGCAAGTGGATTGGACGTGAGTACCGAGAGACCGGACTTTGCGGGAATCGGGACTTACCCCGGCTGGAAGAACTGCACGTGGGACGGGCCGTCTGGAAAACCTTGGTACTACTTGGCGGTTATGTCATCGAAGAACTCAATCGACGAGTACCTGAACAGCCCGCAAAACGACCGACAGGTTCCCGTACGCGTCGGTTCACGCGATGCCGTTCGATACCACGCTCCTTACCAGAGCGACTTGCCTGACGGGTGCGACATTGCGCTCGACGCAGGCGGCAACTTGATCATCTTCAAGCTCGACACAATCGGATCTGAAGAGACCGTGGGAGACCCGTGCAGGGAAGTCAGCAGACACGCAAGTGATCTCGAAGCGTTTCTACCGAAGTGAGTTGGTGATTCTGGTGACTGGCAATACGCAGGGCTTTACGGACAATCTCCTCTACTGGCAATCGGTGCGCGACCAGGCTGCTGCGGGTGAACTGCACGTCGAGACTGAAATTGCGCAGGAATGCGACAAAGTCTGCGCGGACTACCTTGTGGATCTGAGCAAGCAACTCGAGTTCACGCAGATGCTGTCATCTCCCGAAGCATTCGGCGACTTGCCTTCGGCCCAGATGCTCGGTGCCAAGTTCCATCGTCTCGCGGTCGGCGAAGAACGCTCCGCGCGCTTCGCGATCAAGCAGCAGATCGAGATCATCAAGACGATGCGGGAGTTCTTTCGACACTATTTCGCCAGTGTCGAGGCGACCGATACAGACACCGCGTCCGCGGTCGAAGCTCTGTCACCACCGCGATAGACGCGGATTCCCGACAACCCAGGTGCTGGGTCGTCGGGAATCGCAGATCGAATTGCTCTGTCAGCGAGCGAGTTCCACGTCCGCTTCCTCGTCGACGAAGGGGTCACCGTTTCGCGGAGCGTTGTAGCGCTCGAGGTCGAGAATTCCCTCACGCTTGGCGACGATGGTCGGCACCAATGCCTGACCGGTCACGTTGACTGCGGTGCGTCCCATGTCGACGATCGGTTCCACCGCAAGCAACAGACCGACGCCGGCCAACGGCAACCCGAGTGTCGACAGCGTGAGGGTGAGCATGACCGTCGCACCCGTTGTTCCTGCCGTTGCGGCGGAACCGATCACGGACACCACGATGATCAGCAGGTAATCGGTGATGGTGAGATCGATGCCGTAGAACTGAGCGACGAAGAGCGCTGCAATTGCGGGGTAGATTGCCGCGCAACCGTCCATCTTGGTCGTCGCCCCGAGAGGTACCGCGAACGACGCGTACTCGCGCGGAACTCCGAGGTTGCGTTCGGTGACGCGCTCGGTGAGTGGCAGGGTTCCGATCGACGAACGCGAGACGAAGCCCAGCTGGGTGGCCGGCCACACTCCCGAATAGAAGTTGCGCACCGAAAGGCCGTGCGCGCGAACGATCAACGGGTACACCACGAAGAACACCACGGCGAGGCCGACGTAGATCGACACGGTGAAGACTCCGAGTGAACCGATGGCATCCCAGCCGTAGGTCGCCACTGCGTTGCCGATGAGAGCGGCGGTGCCGATCGGTGCCAAGCGGATGATCCACCACAGCACCTTCTGCACGATGGCCAAAAGTGACGCGTTGAACTCGAGGAACGGCTCGGCCTTCTTGCCTACCTTGAGTGCAGCGATGCCGATGGCAGCAGAGATGACCAGCAACTGCAAGATGTTGAAGCTCAGCGATGTGGTTGCGGTGCCGCTGTCGGCGACCGTGGTCCTCGCACCGAGCGCGAGGAAGTTGTTCGGCACCAGCCCCGTGAGGAACGACCACCACGACCCGACGCTCGACGGATCGCCCGCCGAATCTGCGCCCGCGCTGGTACGCGAGCCGGGCTGCGCGACCAACCCGATCACGATGCCGATGATGACGGCGATGAATGCCGTGATGGCGAACCACCACAGCGTCTGGATCGCCAGACGGGCAGCATTGGTGACCTCGCGCAGGTTGGCGATGGAACTGACGATCGCCGTGAACACCAGCGGGATCACCGCGACGGTGAGAAGTTTGACGTAGCTCGAACCGATGGTCGACAGGGTGCCGACCAACCAGTTCTCGTTCCCGTCGGCGGCGTCGGGCATCGATCGGGCGATGAGTCCGAATACGACTCCGAGAATGAGTCCGGCAATGATCTGTGGACCGAATGCGGTTGCCCAGGTAGGGACACGGCGCGTTCGGGTAGCGCTGGGCGCAGACATGGATATGCCTTTCGAAAAGGAGAGGTATCGCCAGGGATGGGCGACAGAAGTGCTGTTCGGCCGATGGGCCGAACTTCAGGGGGTTGCGGTCTGGAGGACCGTCAACAGGTAGCGCTGGCTTGCAGACGCAAGTCGACATACCGTCGAGAGGTCAGCAGCGGATTCACTGATCGAACGGTACTCCGCCTCCGAACTGTGCAATCAAGCAGGGGCGGGCTCTGAGGGATCACTGTGGAATCGGTATGGGTGCGCTGCGGCGACCCTCGGTCGCCGTATTCGTGGGTTAGCTTGAGGTTTCCTGACGACGACGAAACGAGATCATGAGTACCGAATCGAAGCCCCGAGGATTGGGCCGGCGACTCGTCGGTGCCTTCTGCGCGGTCGTCGCGGCCCTGGTTGCCGTCGTTCTGGCATCGGCCGGTTGGGTGGCGTATGCGACGGCGGGGAAGGTCTACGACGTCGACGATGCGCCGGACGCGCCGGTGGCCATCGTCCTGGGTGCACAGGTGCGCGACGGCAAGCCGATGCGATTTCTGGCCGGACGGCTAGACACGGCGATTGCCTTGATGGCAGCGGGGAAGATCAAGGCAATCCTGGTCTCTGGTGACGCGGACGGCAACTCCGGCAACGAGATTCAAGCCATGACCGACTACCTGATCGAGCACGGAATCGACCCCAGTGTGATCATCGGAGACGATCACGGCATCGACACCTACGACACCTGCGCCCGCGCAAAGGAGACGTTCGGCGTCGAACGGGGACTGATCATCAGCCAACCCCTCCACGTGTCGCGAGCAGTAGCGTTGTGTGAGGACATGGACCTCGACATCGACGGAGTCACGGCCGAGTGCATCGACTGCAATACCCTTGCGGTGGTGCGTAACTACGCGCGAGAGTTGCTGGCGCGCCCCAAAGCGGTACTGGATCTGTGGTCGGGTCGCGACCCCGTGGTGGTGTCTCCGCCCGTCGATTCTCTTGCGAACATCACCGATCGATGAGTGTGCCCGACGGCGACATCACAGTCCCGACCGTGGTGCGAGACTTGGCGGGACCTGACGATATCGAGCCGGTGTGGTCGAATGAACTGGGCGGGTTGACTTTTCGTCTCGGCACAGGACGCTACGTCAAGTGGACGCCGGTCGCGGCCTCGATCGACTTGGAGGAGGAGAGGCGTCGTCTGCAGTGGGTGATTCGATACAGCCCGGTGCCCGAGGTCCTCGACACCGGTTCCGATGACTCGGGCTCCTGGATGGTGACCGGGGCCTTGCCGTGGGGGAACGCGGTAGCCGATCGGTGGAAGACCGACCCGGCTGTCGCAGTTCGAGGGGCGGCGACCGGCCTTCGGGCGTTTCATGATGCTGTCCCCGTCGCACAATGCCCGTTCGATTGGTCGGTGATCTCTCGCATCGGCGATCGCGACCTGCCGGTCGAACCGCCGCCGATCGATCGACTCGTCGTGTGCCACGGTGACGCTTGCATGCCCAACACCCTGATCACCGACGACGGATCCTGGGCAGCACACGTCGACATGGGCACCATGGGCGTCGCCGATCGATGGGCAGACCTGGCACCGGCAATCTGGAGCACCGAGTACAACTTCGGACGCGACTACTGCGCGGCCTTCTTGGACGCGTACGGCATCGACCTCGACAGTGAGCGCCTCGCTTACTACCTGTGGTTGTGGGAGTCCACGTGAGCAGCAGAATCGAACGGAGCCGCGCGCGGCTAGAGTGAGCGAGCCCGGTTCGACTACTCAGCGGACCCGTGTATTCAGGAGAAGTGGACGCTTGAGCTGGATTCGCTTGAACGACGTTGCCAAGGGATACGACCAGAAGGTGATGCTGCGCGAGGTGTTCTTTCGTCTCGCCGACGGTGATCGCATCGGGCTGATCGGGCGCAACGGAACGGGCAAGACCACCCTGCTGCAGCTTCTTCTCGGGCGTGAGACACCCGATTCCGGAACCGTCGACGTCACCGAGGGCGCACGAATCGGATACTTCTCTCAGTTCTCCGAACTGGACGGCGATCGCAGCATTCAAGCGGAGCTCGAATCGCTGTTCGGCGCTGTCCACGCGATCGAGACCGAATTGGCCGAGGTCGAGGCCGCATTGGGCGGTGACCTGGACGAGAAGCAGATGTACAAGCTCGTCGACCGCCAAGCCGAACTGCTCGACGCCATGGAGAACAGCGGCGGTTGGACCTACCACCAGCAGATCGACACGGTGCTGTCGATGCTCGGATTCAACGCCGAACGACGTGAGCTTCCTGTCGATCGACTGTCCGGTGGTTGGCGCAACCGCGCAGCGTTGGCCAAGATCCTCATCGAAGCGCCCGACGTTCTGCTACTCGACGAGCCGACGAACTTCCTCGATGTTGCCGGAATCGCGTGGCTCGAGCGCTGGCTGCGCGATTTCCGCGGCGCGCTTCTCGTTGTCTCGCACGACCGCGCATTCCTCGAGCAGGTCGTCACCAGCATCGTCGAAATCGAGAACCATCACCTGCAGACGTACGACGGTAGTTATTCGGAATACGTTCAGCAGAAACAGTTTCGACTCAAGAACCTCGAACGTGAGTTCAGCAACGAGCAACAGTTGCTGGCCTACGAGCAGGAGGCGATCAGCGATCGCAAGGAAGCGGTGAAGAACCCCAGCGGGGTGCTCAAGCGTCGGCTCGCGAACATCAAGAAGAGCAAGAGTCCGCGTCCGGTCGATACGGTGGTCACTGCGATCTACGGCGGACTGCACGTCCACGACAACCTGGCCGAGATCACGGGCATCTCCAAAAGCTATGGCGAGCAACGACTTTTCGAGAACATCTCGTTCACCGTCCATCGCGGCGACCGTATCGCCATCACCGGACCGAACGGATGCGGCAAGACGACCCTCGTCGACATCCTCGTCGGTGCCGAGCAACCGGACAGCGGCAAGATCAAATGGAAGACCAAAGCGCCCTCGTTCATCTACTACAACCAGGTGCTCGCCGATCTCGATCTCGATGACACGGTGTCGCACTCGGTGAACGCGATGCCGGGTAGTCTCGCTCTGACGGCGACGAAGAAGGAAGTCCACCGCTTTCTCACGTTGCTGCAGTTCTCCGAGATGGACCTCAAATCGAAGATCGGCGTTCTGTCCGGTGGCCAGAAGGCGCGAGTGGCTCTGGCTCAGTGCCTACTGTTCGGCGCAGGGGTCATTGTTCTCGACGAGCCCACCAACCACCTCGACCTGCAGAGCACCCAGGTTCTCGAACGTGCCCTGATGGCGTTTCCGGGCGCGGTGATCCTGGTGAGCCACGACAGATTCTTCGTCGAAAAAGTAGCGTTCCGGCAGCTGTCGTTCGACGGCAAGGGCGGCGTCACCGAAATCGCGGGCGTGCAGATGGCGTAACGGTGTTGGCTACCCGTTGATCTTCGACGCGGACGTGCCCCACTCGGCGTCGCGCAGCTCCTTTTTTCTGATCTTGCCGGTCGATGTCTTCGGCAGGTCGACGATGAATTCGACGTTGCGCGGGGCTTTGTACGAGGCGATGGCAGATTTCACGTGTGCCACGAGCTCGGCCTCGGAGGCGTCCGCGCCCGGCGCCAGCACCACGAATGCCTTCGGTCGCTCTCCCCACTTGTCGTCGGGTACCCCGATCACTGCGACGTCGGCGACGGCGGGGTGGCTGGCAAGTGCCTGTTCCACCTCGATCGTCGAAATGTTCTCGCCGCCGGATATGACGACATCCTTGGCTCGATCGAGTAACTGAACATAGCCGTCCGGATGCATCACCCCGAGGTCGCCGGAATGGAACCAGCCGCCGGCGAAAGCCTTTGTCGTGCCGGCGGTGTCGTTGTAGTACCCCTTCATGACGTTGTTGCCGCGCATGACGATCTCACCCATCTCCACGCCGTCGGGTTCCACGTCGATGAGCGTTCCGCCGACACCAGCTTTGTCGCGTACTACACGCAAACGGTCGGCCGTGAGCATGCCGACTCCCTGCCGAGCCAAGCGTCGAGCCTGCTCGTCGCCGTCCAGTTCGAGCCATTCCTGCTTCGCCTCGCACACTGAGTACGGACCGTAGGTCTCGGTGAGTCCATAGACGTGCACGAGCGTTGCGCCCAACGCACGAATCTTGCCGATGATCGTCGGGCTCGGGGGAGCACCGGCCGTGACGATGGTCAGGGGGCGATCCAGCGAATGTGCCTGCGCTGCAGTGGCAAGAGTGGTCAGCACGGTCGGCGCACCGGCAAGGTGATCGACGCCGTTGTCGATGGCGGACCAGATCGCATCGCCGCGGACGCCGCGAAGACAGACGTGCGTGCCCGACGCGGCAGTGACCGCCCACGTTGTGCACCATCCGTTGCAGTGGAACATCGGCAGTGTCCACAAGTAACGGGTGTCGATGTCGAACCCCTGGTGGTGCAGTTCTCCCAGCGAATTGAGGTAGGCGCCGCGGTGGGTGTACATCACGCCCTTGGGCCGACCGGTGGTGCCCGAGGTGTAGTTGATCGTGATCGTCGAGGTCTCGTCGTCGACCTCCCACTCCAGCGAATCGTCCGAGCCTCGCTCCAGGAAAGCGTCGTAACGAGTGGTGTGCGGCAGCTTCGCGTACGTGCCGTCGACGGCGGGTGTTTCGACGATCTCACGGACCGAGTCGGCGATCGGATCCGTTCCGAGTCCGGTCAGCAGCTCCGAATCACCTACCAGCAGAACCGAACCGGAGTGATCGCAGATATAGCGAACCTCGTCCGGTGAGAGTCGTGTGTTGATCGCGACCAGAACGGCACCGGCCAGCGGTACCGCATAGTGCGCGAACAGTAGCTCCGCCGAGTTCGATGCGATGTACGCCACCCGATCTCCATGGCCGACACCCGACGCGCGCAGTGCGTGCGCGAGCCGAGTGACAGTGGCGGCGAACTCCTCGTAGGTGAATGTCCTCGGCCCGTCCACCACGGCGGTCTTGTGGGGGTGGACCTCCGTTGCGCGTTCGAGAAAGCGCAGGGGCGTCAAGGGAGTATCGAGACCGGTCATGGCAGTCAATGTAGCGCGCACTACGAGGCCAGATCGGATTTGTCGATACGTTCGCGCCCACCGGTAAGGTCGGCGCGTTCGGCGGCAGCGCGGCCGGCATACGATCCCGCCGCATTGTTGCTGCTGAACCTGATCGTTTTCGTCGCCGGGTACCGGGCGGCGTACACACGATTCACGGCATCGGATCGCTTCGCCAGGATGGGCACCAGTGCAGAACCGTGTTGCTGTGTTGCCGCCGCCGTGGCTCGCTTGCGTGCGTCCTGGAGTCGTTCGCCGACTCGATGGGCGTATGCGATCAAGAATGCGTTGCGGAAGCTGCGTGTGCGCGTAGTCGGAGATCCGGCGACCTCGTCGAGTGCACGTGCCGACTGGACCAGCAGCGAGGTGTACAGCAGCTCGCACAGATCGAGATCGACGGGCATGCCGATGACGCTGGCGAGCAAGTACTTCTTCTTCCATAGCGTCCTGGTGCCATTTGCATGACATACGCAGTGCAGCAGAAGCAGTTTGGCTTTCGAGTACGGATTGCTCACCATGATGCGACGGGTGACGACATCGTCGATCAGGCTGCGATGGTTCCCCGCGTCGAGAAGCGCACTGTCGATCGCGTAGCGGGTCATCAAATCCTGGGCCTTGGCCGATAATGCCTCGGCCTCAGCGGGGAATTGCGTCGACTCGGCTTTGGCCAGCAGCCCTCGTATTCTGCCGAGCATCTTCGAGTCCGTGGCTTGTCCGGGGCCGCTCGCAGCCGACTGTGAGGTCCATCGAGCCGGAGGGGGCAGGAGCTTCTCGAGGGGCAACAGCCACGTCGCGCAACCGAGTACGAGCAACAGCGTGTACCAGGACTGCGCCGACGATCGTCGGTTGTACGACCGCCACCGCCGAAGGCGCTCGGCCGTCGTGCCCCCTGCGTACTCGATGTGCAGCTCGGACAATTGATCACGCCAGGAACCCGGAGCGAGGCGCTCCGCCGAGCTTCGCGCCGCGTGTGCGCCGATAGCCTCGACCATGACCACTGTGGCGTCGCCTCCGGCGCACTGGCGGGTTACGTGCACCAGTTCGGCCGGCTGCCAACCATTCTCGAAAGCAGCGTCGAGAGCCTCGTCGAGTGTTCGCGCTGCGCGGTCGTGCACCGGACGACTCTGTTGCTCGCCCACAGCGGCCAAGCGTTCTGCAACCAGCCGGACCCTGTCTCTCCCGGCTGATCCGAGTTGGGCGAAACCGATTCCGCTGGCGAGCAATTCGCTCGGGTCGGCATCCTCCCAGGCGTTCGTCGCGCGCGTGTACTTGAAAAAACTGTCCAGATCGATACGACTCATCGTCGTCCCCTCCACGTCCCCCGGTGTGGTCCCCGAACTGTTCGGTGAGACGCAGAGTAAGGGAGGGGTCCGACAAACTATTCGAACGTGTCAGCGAGGAGCGAGCATCTGCAGTAGTTCCTCGACGGACGGCAGTCCGGGTATCACGGGAAGGTTCGGAACAGTAGCGGCGGCGGGCGGTGCCGTCAATTCGATGCCGCCGAGGCCCGCCATGACGTCGTCGGTATTGGATCGGGTCGGTCCGTATGTATTGGATGCAATGACGAAGTCATCGCCGATCGACGCGGACGCCACCACACTCGATCGGTCGTCGGCCCATCCCCACTTGGTTCCGGTCACGCCGGGCAATTGCTCGGTGCCCCAGTCCTGAACCATTCCGTCGCGTGCCACAGGAGCCGCGGTGTTCATCCATGCGAGGACGGGGCTGGCGGGATCGGTGCGCTTCTTCGCCGCCAGGAATCGCACCGTGTCGGCTGTGCTCGTGGACGAGTTGCCCCAGAAACCGCCCCGCGAGGTAGAGGTGAGTCCGAATTCCGCGGCGGTTGCCGAGATCGCCTGTGGGTACTTGTTGTCGAGCGTCGAAGCGGCACCGTCGTCGCTGACTTGGACCATCCTGGCTGCCAGGTCGAGGTCTCTGGGCGAACCGTCGCCGAAGCGGACGACGTAGTCGGCCATGTAGAGCTTGACCGTGGACAGTCCCGGGCGCGCCGAGTTGTCCTCCGCGCTGCCCACGTAGGTCCCCGTCGGGATGTGTTCGTACGAGATCGAGGTTCGGGCCGGGACATTTGCGAGGTCACCGGGCGTCGGCAGAGCCTGGGCCGGTACTGCGCACACCAACGCCACGGCAATACCGACAATTGGGACAGCAGTCCTGGTAAAGATGCGTCGCAGGGCCGTCATCTCGTACTCCTCGAGGTGTTGGCCCGCCGCGAATCGGTGGCCGATGCCTTGGGTTACCCCGATGGTCGACGCTTCAACCTCGACACTGCTTCCCTGGTTCTGCGGCCTTCGTCACCCGGATGAATGTGGCTTTGCAGTTGGAGTGACGGAAAGGCGCATTGATCCCAACCGAGGTGAGCAATCAGGAGCGGCGCAGAGCAAGCAGCCTGTCTTTCGAGCGTCGTAGCGTGCCCCGGTTCGCCCCGGTCGGCCAGGTGTCGGGCAGCTCGATCGGATCCGGCAGGCGACCGGCGTTGAAGTCGTCGACCAAATGGCCGACGGTTTCCTGAGCGCAGGATTTGTTGGTGCCGATGAATCCCGAGGGACCCCGCTTGATCCACCCGGTGACGTAGCTGCCGACTGCAGTCTGCCCGCCGGATTCCTCCAGCACACGGCCGCCGGTGTTGGGAATGATGCCCGCCCGGTCGTCGAACGGAACTCCGGGAAGCGCGACACCGCGGTAGCCGATGGAGGTGAGGACGAGTCCGGCCTCGATGCTCTCCACGTCGCCGGTCGAAGTGCTGCGAACCACGTCGTCGCCGTCCGCGGAGAGGCCCATTCGGTCGAACTCGATTCCCGTCACGCGGTCGGTGCCCAGGATTCTGGTGGGAGAGAGAAGGTAGCGCAGAGTGATTCGCTTGCGGCCGTCGCTGTGCTCGGGGGATTCGTCGACGTGGCGAAGCAGTTGCAGCTTCTGTGCCACGGCGTGGGGTAGGTCGTCGGTCGCGGCGAGTCGGACGGTGACGGGATCGAGTGCGAGTTCGCTGCGATCGATGGCCAGGTCGATATCGGGGACGGTCAACAATCCGGCGAACTCGGGCACCGTGAAGGCGGACTGAGCCACTCCGCGTCTGCCGACGACGACAACTTCACGAACTGCGCTGTGGCGCAGGGCGTCCAAGGCATACGGTGCGATGTCGGTCTGGGCGAGCGCATCCGGATTCATCGTCAGAATGCGCGCGACGTCGAGTGCAACGTTGCCATTACCGATGACGACGGCACGTTCGTGCGAAAGGTCGAAGGTGCGGTGCGCGTGATCGGGGTGGCCGTTATACCAGGCGACGAAGTCGGTCGCCGAACTGCGCCCGGGCAATTCGGCTCCTGGAATGCGGAGCTCGCGATCCGATGATGCCCCGACGGCGTAGATCACGGCATGGTGGGTGTCCATCAACTCGTCGTGGGTGACGTCCTTGCCGACCTCCACGCCGAGGTGGTAGGTGAATCCCTCTTGCGCGGAGATGGTTTCGAACAACCGGGACACCTGACGTGTCTTCTGATGATCGGGTGCGACGCCGAGTCGGGCGAGGCCGTGAGGCCGCGGAAGTCGATCGTAGACATCGACGCGAACGCCGGGTTGGGTGAGCAGCTCGTCCGCTGCGTACATGGCCGACGGTCCCGATCCGACGATTGCGACTCGTAGCGGCTGACGATCCCTCGATACCGAGGCTGCAGGTGTGACCGGTGCCAGGATGGGCCGCGGCGGGCGCTCCTGCTTGTAGAAATCTGCATTGATCGTCAGGAACGGCAGTTGTGCCTCGGTCAGTTTCGCCTGCGGCACAATGGCGTCGACCGGGCAGGCCGAGACACATGCGCCACAATCGACACACGATTGCGGGTCGATGTGCAACATTTCTGCCGTCAGGAAGTCCGGCTCGTCTGGAGTGGGATGAATGCAGTTGACGGGACACGCGTAGACGCATGACGCGTCGCTGCAACATGACTGGGTGACGACGTGGGGCATGAGGGGTTCCTGACGGCAGGGGCAAGAATGGCTGAGCGGCGAGAGGGCTATGCGGCGAACTGGCTCGAGCTGCGGTCGGGTTCGCTACGGAAACGCGACGCTTTGCCGTCGATTCCGCACAGCTTCCACACCAGGCGAGCAGCGCGGTTCATCATGCCGGTGTCGGTGGCCAGCATGCGCACATCTCCGAAGTAGTCCTGGAGCGCGTGCTGTGATTCCTCGGTGCCCCAGAACAGGTCCTTCTTCACCTGCTTGGGAATGTCGAACTTGGTCCAGAACTTCTTCGGCGGAATGACGATGACGTCGCACAGGATGCGCATCGTGACCGGGAAGGCCAGCGAGAGCAGGAACCGCCCGGCCTTGGACATCTTGGGAACGCGACGTCGCAGCAACTGGTGCGCGAACGAGATGTGTCGTGCCTCCTCGGCGACGTGAATTGCCATGACGCTCTGCATGATCGGATGGATGTCTTCACCGGACCGCAGGACCGACTTCTGAATGTGGTCGATGGGTTCCTCGCCTGCGAGAACGCCGACGAAGAACAGTTCGGGCAGCAGCGTGGCGAACAGGGGAATGAACGGCGAGAGCATCTTCATGGGCCGACTCATGCCGGGGGCGTCGGAATCGACGCGGTTGACCATCTCCTGGAACATCAGGGTGTGGTTGCACTCTTCGATGGATTCGTGAGTGCAGTAGCGTGCCTCGGCCGAGCCGTTGGGCAGCGAGAACACGTACTGCATCATGCCGCGGATCAGGATGTTCTCGAACTGAAGACCGACCTTGGCGACGTTGGCCTGGCGCCACATGCCGATCTCGATCTGCTTCTCGAGCGGTAGTGCGCGGTACCAGTCGTGGCCGCCGATCGGGTCCGTCTTGGCGGGGAGTACCCAGCGGGGATCGTTCGCAGGTACCGCGAACTTCTCGGACTCCCAGTCGATGTCGACGTACGGATCGAAGTGCTTGTGCACAGAACCCTCGGACAGCAAAGTGAGTGTCTCGTTGTACTGCTGTTCGTCCGTGGTGTCGGTATCGACCGAAACGGACGTGGTGCCTGTCGTCAGTGTCATGGCTTCTCCAAACGAGGTGCGAACATAGGGTTAATGTAACCCCAGTTAACACGAAAGGGAAGCGCGTAGAAGAAATCCTGTTGGGTCGCCGCCTACTGTTCGTCCGAACGCTCGTCGGAGATCTCTGCCACCTCGTCGGTCTCGAACAGCTGCAACTGGATCGCCGACGGATCGACCACCGGCGTGACCTGCTCGGGCGTGCTGCGCAGTACCTCGCGCAGAGCGGTAACCGCGCGGCCCCACTTGCCGGCTTCTCGGTCTGCCTCGTCGACATCGCAGTGCTCGTCACCGAGGTCTGCAGCGACCGCGATACCCCGCCACGACGCCTCCTGCTCGGCGCTGATGCGCAGGTAGGAGACGACGACATCGCGATCGGAGGAGCAACGACCGAGGACGGTGTCGAGGTCGAGGGATTCGTCGGACCGGTCGAGAAGCTCGACCAGTTCGAGCAGCCCGTCCGGAAAGTCGTCCGCGTCGATCGACGGCGGAGTCGGTTCCCCGAGTGCGCCGCCGAAATCCTCGGCGAACTTCTCGTCGACCTGCTCCCACACGTGGCTGAGCATCCGCACCGCCCACAGCAGGTGATCGGCAACGAAGGGGGACCCGCTCACTCGCACCTGCGCGACGATGCAGTCCTGCACCAGGTGCAGCATCACGTCGGGGAGTTGAAGATTGAGATCGACCAGCAACTCGGCTGCGCGGGTTCGTCCGGATACGGCGTGCACCAGCGTCGAATTGATCTCGACCACAGGTTCGGTGGGCTTGACCGACACGTACGCGGTACCGCCCGCGAACCGCAGGGGGATGTCGCCGTCGGGGTCGTGATCCGGCGGGAAGCCGAACCATGGCTCGAGGGCGCGGTCGACGAGTTGCTGTAGGTGCTCCTTGCCCTTCGGTTGCACGCACAGTGGGACGACGGCCGTGTCGGTCTCGGCGGTGGTGGCGTCGAAACTCGGGACGTCGTAGCGACCGGTGGCGCGTGAGCCCAGGAAGGACGGGTGGGGCAGACCCCAGATGTCGCGAAACACCGCGACGGTCTTCTTCGCCAGATCATCGGACCACGAGCGATTTCGGTCGACGTGTGGTGCCGTGGGCTCCGAATCGACCGACGTGCGAAATCCGATATGGCTGAGCGCATCTCGCTGCTCGACGGTGATGGCACGGCTACTGTGCAGATGCTCGTTCGCGGGAATTTCGCAGCGGACCATATCCAGATCCCAGGCATAGAACTGCACACAGGCGGCGGTGTCGGGCACGCCGTCGGTGGTGTCGTAACGCGACTCGATCACCAGCGCATCGCCGTCGCGCATCGCGCTGACGTAATCGCCGAGCTTGCGCTGGAAGTGCATCCAGGCAGCATCGACGTCGAAGTCGAACTCGAGTGAATCGCTCATGTCGGCTCCTTACCCAGATCGCGTCGACGTAACGCGCAGTCGGTGACGCTAGCGGCGACCACCGACAGGGTCTCGGCGCTCGCGTGGGCTGTCACGACGATGCCGAATCCTCGACCGAGCCGTAGAGCGGGTCGTCCTGCGACTCCTCGTCGATCACACCGAACGGCTGCGCCTCGGCCACACCGTCCAGCACTGCCGGACGCAACGCGTGCGGAACGGCGAGTACTTCCTCGATCCTGACGAGGATGCCCTGCTCGATGAGGGATCGAACGCGGTGGTCGATCAGCTGTGCCGTACGCAGATCCTCACCTTCGAGCTCGGCGTAGTCCTCGCCCTCGTTGTTGATCGGCAGCTCGTCGGTCATGGCAGCCAGCAGCGTCTGCACCGCGAACGTGTTGGCCAGCGACCGTGACACGTCGGGGTCGTCGGCGTCTCCCGACAGCTGCACGCGAACGTGTTCGGCAACCAGCTCGTGCACGGTCTCGGCTCCACGGCCGGCCAGCGAATGGGCGTTGTCTCCCGGACGGGCGGTGTCTCCGTCGATGCGAATCAATTCGGTGGCGATGGCCGTCGACCAGTAATCGACCGCGGCACCCACATCGAGTCGGGCGGGATCGACCAGGGCCGAGCCGACGGCCTCCTGCAGGTCGGCGTTGTCGGCCACCGCCAATCCATCGGCCACACGCGCGACGATGTCATCGAGGGCGGGCAGCAGGGGAAGCGCCGAGATCGCGGCGAGTTCCTGGGCCAGGGAAACGTCTGGCAGGTCGATGTCGTCGGCATCGAGCATGTCGGGCTCGTCGCCCTCGAGGAAGTCCGAGAGGTCTTCCATGCAGTGCGCGTAGTCCTCGGGGCTGCCGTCCCAGAGATCGGTCTCGTCGAGGAATGTCAGGTATTGCAGCGAGGTGAGAACGAGATTGACCGCGGTGTCCTCCGCAGTGTCGGACTCTTCCTGCAGGATCCGTTCGGCCGCATCCACCAGCAGGTGCGCGTCTGCGGGAAGCCAGGCGCTGGGCGAGAATCCCTGACGCGCCCCGGCCAGTTGGGTCAGTGTCGACGACACGAGCCGAGAGATGGCCTCCGACTGTTCCGACATCTCGCTCTCGTCGAGCCATTCGACGAAACCGTCGATCAGGTCGGCGATGCGTTCGGTGGCGGCACCGGTCGGGGCCGGTCGGGATTGCTGGTGACGCCGTTGCCGGGCCTTGGTCTTTTCTGCGCGTTTCTGTCCGCGGTTGGCAGGCCGCTTCGATCCCATGACTCCCAGCTTATCTGTTGGCATGTCCGGTTTCGTCGATCCGTGCCCTCAGCGAAGAAGGAACGATCCCGCAGCCGCGGGAAGAGCTGGATCCGCGGCACGGCGATACAGCTCTGCGGGGCGGCCGCCACCTGCGGTCGAGGTTGCGCCCGTCCCTTGCAACGAGCCGATGACGTGGCGTCGGAAAGTGTCTTTCGGCAGCGGGCGATCGAACACGATCTCGTACAGCTCACGGAGTTCGAGAAGGGTGAATCGAGCGTCCGTCAACAGCGCGGGATCGACCTCACGCGCGTAGCGATGACGGAGGTCGAGCACCGCCTCGGTCACCATGTCGCCGTGATCGAAGGCCAGCGACGAGACCGGTTCCGAGCCGTCGATCGGCATCGATTCTGTTGTGGGAGCAAGTGATCGAGCCGATATCGCTGCGCTGTGCGCCATCGACAGTACCCATCCGCGGTCGTCGCGATCAGGACCGTCGAACATCCTCAGCTGATGGAAGGAGAGATCGATCAGGCCTGCCTTTGTCCTCAACGCGCGGTCGGCCGCGTCGGCGAGAGTCTCCGACGGCCGCAGGAAAGTGCCCGGTAACGCGAGGCCGCGGTCCGACCGAACGACGACGACGTGCAGTCGCCGTTCGCGGATGGTCAGTACTGCGACGTCGACGGCCACCGAGGGGCGCGGATAGTCGGTCAGAGCCTTGCCGTCTTTGTCTCGCCACGTCATGCCTTGCATCTTAGCGCCGATGTGATCTATGTTTAGCGCAATATCAATCTAAGGGGTAGAGATGCGGTTGACCGACATTCAGCACGATCGGGCGCGAGGGGTTCTGCTCGGAACCGCGGTGGGCGATGCGTTGGGCGCAGGATACGAATTCGGGTATCCCACGTCCGAGGAGACCATCGCCATGATCGGCGGCGGATCATTCGACTGGGCTCCGGGCGAATGGACCGACGACACCTCGATGGCGCTTTGCATCGCGCGCGCACTCGAGCAGGGCGGCGACGTCGACGAGATCGCCGGGTACTTTCGCGACTGGTTCGACCAGAACCCTCCGGACGTGGGGAACCAGACTCGGCTGGTGCTGTCGCAGCCGACACTCGACGGTGCCGATATGACTGCGGTGGCAGCGTCGTTGGCCGGTAGAACCGGCGGCAACGGATCACTCATGCGAACGGCACCGGTTGCCCTGGCCTACCTCGACGACCCGGCCGGTTGTCGAGATGCTGCGGCGCGGATCAGTGCCCTCACCCACTCCGATCCCCGTGCCGGTCAAGCGTGTCAATTGTGGAGTCACGCAATTCGATACGCGATTGTGAACTCCACCTACGACGGCGTGACCGAGTTCGTGAACGAGGCCGAAGCCGACGTCCGCGAGTTCTGGAAGCCCCTGCTTCGTCAGGCACAGGAGGGGCAGCCGTCCGACTTCCCAAACAACGGCTGGGTGGTCCACGCTCTGCAAACGGCGTGGTGGGCAATCCACCGATCTGCCGACGCGGAGCAGCCCCTGCCCGCCGCTCTGGAACTGTGCGTCCGCGCCGGCGGCGACACCGACACCACGGCGGCCATAGCCGGAGGACTCCTCGGAGCGAGTTGGGGCGCATCGGCGGTGCCGAGCGAATGGCGCGACATCGTCCACGGCTACCCGGGATTGCGCGCCGACGACCTCGACCGAATCACCTCGAACATCATTGCAGCGAAGGAGCTTTCATGACAGTCATCGACGTCGTCCAGGGCGACATCACGGACGTGGCGGCAGACGCGATCGTCAACGCGGCCAACACGCGATTGCTCGGCGGCGGGGGAGTGGACGGTGCCATCCATCGAGCCGGTGGACCCGAGATCCTCGCAGAATGCAAGGCGCTGCGGGCCACCACCCTGCCCCACGGCCTCGACATCGGGGCAGCCGTCGCCACCACTGCGGGCCGACTTCGAGCCGGCTGTGTCATCCACACCGTCGGCCCGCGCTACTCCCCGCACGAGGACAGATCGGAGCTGCTGCGACTGTGCTACGCCCGGAGTCTGGCGCTGGCAGCGTCGATGAACATGAAGTCCATCGCATTTCCACTGGTTTCCGGCGGCTCCTATGGGTGGCCGATGCAGGATGCAGTCACCCAACAAGTCCTGGCAGTCAAAGCTGCCCGGCCGTCGGTCGACCTCGTCATGCTGGTCGCCTACTCCCACGAAGCCGCAGACCTGACGCGGCGGTTGGTGGGTTGACTGTCGAGGACCGCCCGATCAGTAGAGCTCGCGAAAGCCGCCGATGGCAGTGATGGAATTGCCGTCGGGATCGGAGATCGTCGACAGTCTGACTCCTTTGTTCGCGTCGACGATGGTGCCGAAGTCGATGCCGCGGGAACGAGCGGCATCGACGAACACCTCGATGTCTCCGACGGCAACGTTGAACAACGACGAGCCTGCCCGCTCGGGATCGACGGTCACCTGCAGCCACGCAGCCGAAGCAAGCCGCCACTCCACCAGGCTCGGCATCGGATTGTTGTCGGGGCGGCGGTCGAACAGCTGCTCGTACCACTGTCGTGCCGAATCGATATCGCGCACCGCCACCACGGCAAGCACATGTTCGATCATTGCGTTCTCCTCACAATCGTTCGGGTTCGCAGATATGGACCGGATCCGGCGGCCCGACTCATCGCGCAGAATCTGTCGGTGGCTCGAGTAGGGTCGTCACGAGTCCGAAATCGGGCACCGATACGAGCAGGCAGGGGACCGCAACGGTGTTGACGCTCCACCGCGCCGAACGCGCCGGAACACTCGCGGCTGCACTCGCCGAGATCTTGTCCGTTCCGTTGGACGATCCGTTCGTACCCGAGATCGTGTCGGTCCCGGCCAAGGGCGTCGAGCGTTGGCTCACCCAGCGACTGTCGAGCACCCTGGGCGGTTCGCACGGCGACGGCATCGCCGCGAACATCGACTTCCCGAGCCCGACGCGATTGGTATCGCGCGCCATCGCGGCGGTCGACGACATCGACCCCGACGAAGATCCGTGGGCCCCTGGCCGGGTTCTCTGGACGGCGCTGGAGGTGATCGACGAGTGCCGAACCGAACCCTGGGCGGCCGTTCTGTTCAAGCACCTCGGTGCCGGTTCCGAGGATCACCGGGTGGGACGCCGCTGGTCGACGGCTTCGCATGTGGCAGAACTGTTTCGCACTTACGGATCACAACGTCCCCAGATGCTGCGCGACTGGTTCGACGGGCGTTTCACCGACGGCCACGGCGGCGATCTCGACGAGGACCTGCTGTGGCAACCGCGAGTGTGGGCCGCGATGCGCGAGCGGATCGGCAGCCCGAGCCCAGCCGAACGACTGCCGCAGACCTGCGCGCGACTCAGGGATGCACCGGAGTCTGTGGACCTACCGAGCCGGTTGTCGGTGTTCGGTCCGACCCGGCTGGCCACCGATCAGCTCGAGATACTGAGTGCACTGTCGCAGGCTCGGGATGTGCACGTCTGGGTTCCGCATCCCAGCCCGTCGATGTGGCGCACCCTCGCCGAGATTCCGGCGGTGACGCGCCGACGAGACGATACGACGGCTCTGGCCGTCGAGCACCCACTGCTGGCCGGCCTCTCGCGAGACGTGCGAGAACTCCAGGCCACCATCGCGTCGGTGGCGACGAACACCGTGCATCACCAGGGCCCGGAAACGGCGAACACCCTGCTCGGTCGAATTCAAGACGACATCACCGCCGATTCGCCTCCGTCTCCCGAATTCGACGACGGCACAACGTTCGTCGACGGATCGGTGCAGATTCACGCCTGTCACGGACCTGCTCGACAGGTCGAAGTGCTGCGCGAGTCGTTGTTGCATCTGTTCGCCGGCGACCCGACGCTCGAACCACGGGACGTGCTGGTCATGTGTCCGGATGTCGAGACCTATGCGCCGCTGATCCGTGCGAACTTCGGGCAGGCGGCGCTGGTGCATCCTGGACACCGGTTGCGGGTGCGCCTGGCCGATCGAGGCCTGCGCCGCACCAACCCCGTCCTCGATGTCATCGCCACGGTGCTGGATTTCTCGGAGGGGCGGGTGACGGCGAGCGAGCTGTTGGACTTCGCTGCGAGCGGCCCGGTGCGGGAGAAGTTCTCGTTCACCGACGACGATCTCGAGCGCCTGCGCGAGTGGGTGGCGAGCTCCGGTGCTCGCTGGGGACTGACGGTTCGGCAACGAGAAGCATACGGCTTGAACGGTTTTCGCCAGAACACATTCAAATCTGCGCTCGACCGCATCCTGCTGGGAGTGGCCGCGGACGAGACTCGTAACGAATACCTCGACCTCGCGCTGCCTCTCGACGACGTCGACAGCAACGACATCACCCTCGCCGGCCGCTTCGCCGAGCTCGTCGATCGGCTTGCCTCGGTGCTCCGCGCACTTGCCGGTCCGGCATCGGTGACCGAATGGACGCGGCAGCTGGGACGCGCCCTCGATCTCCTCGCAGACGTGCCCACCGCCGACGAATGGCAACTGGCACAGGCACATCGAGAGATCTCCGACGCCACCGAACACGGCGGCACCGCCGAGCTACGGCTCGCGGACGTGCGCGCCATGTTGGCCGGCAGACTGACCGGTCGACCCACCCGTGCGAACTTTCGCACCGGCGAACTGACCGTGTGCACCATGGTGCCGATGCGCTCGGTGCCGCACCGAGTGGTGGTGTTGCTCGGGCTCGACGACGAGGTGTTCCCCCGAGTGGGCAGTACCGACGGAGACGACATCCTCGCCCGTGATCCGGCCGTCGGCGAACGAGATATCCGCAGTGAGGACCGACAACTCCTCCTCGACGCGGTGATGTCCGCCGAGGAGAAGCTGCTCTTGTTCTACACCGGAGCAGACCCCGTCGACGGGTCCGCCAAGCCGCCCGCGATCCCGCTGCGAGAGTTGATGGACGTGCTCGAGGTGACGGCGGGCGCAAGCGTCGAACACCGGCATCCGCTGCAGCCGTTCGATCCGCACAACTTCGAGGCCGAACACCCGTTCAGCTTCGACACCGTTGCACTGGCCGGAGCGGTCTCCCAGCAGCGGACGCCCGATCCGGTGGCACCGTTTCTGCTCCACGCACTACCTCCGACCGATCGTGGGGACGTCGAGCTCGCCGAACTGATCGCCTTCGTCGAGAACCCGGTGCAGGCCTTTCTGCGGCAACGGCTCGGATTTCGAGTTCCGGAGCTCGAGGACGACCTGGCGGACAGTCTGGACATCGAGCTGGATCCGTTGTCTAGGTGGAACATCGGTGATCGGATGCTCGCGGCAGTGCTCGCCGGTGGGGACATCGGGGAATTCGCGGACGCCGAGTGGCGGCGCGGCACCCTTCCTCCGTTCCATCAGGGCCGCAGAGAGATGTCCGACATCCGGCAGATCGTCGGAATCATCGCCGACGCGGCCGCTCCCTTCCACGAGGGTCCGGCCGAGACCGTCGACGTCGCGGTCGATCTCGGTGACGGACGCCGCCTGACCGGCACCGTCACCGGAATTCACGGCCGTACGCTGGCGAGATCGTCCTACTCGCGCCTGGCCGCCAAACATCGACTGGCCGCGTGGGTGCGGTTGCTGGCCGTGGCCGCATCCCAGCCAGGGGAGTGGAGCGCCGTCACCATCGGCCGAGCGAGCGGGATGCGCCCGCCTCGTCGCTCTCGGTTGAGCGCCCCGCGGGACCCCGCAGCCGTGCTGAGTGACCTGGTGGACCTGCGTGATCGCGGAATGACCTCGCCGCTGCCGATATCGACCGGTACCGCGTCGGCCTACGCGGAGAAGCGCTTCGGTGGCGGAACCATCGAGGACGGCTACGACTCGGCCACGTGGGCGTGGCGGGGCGACTTCGGCGACGGGACCGACCGGTCGCTGCGCTACGTCCATGGGTCGACACTGTCGTTCCAGACGTTGCTCGCCGCGAGCCCGCATGCCGACGAGACCGAGCCGTCGAACGAGAAGAGCCGCTTCGGAATTCTCGCTCGAAAGCTGTGGGACCCGTTGCTGACCGCCGAGAACATGGGGAACGCATGACTGCCACCCGCGGATTCGACCTGCTCGGTCCGATGCCGACCGGAACTACCGTCCTCGAAGCCAGCGCCGGGACCGGCAAGACGTACGCGATCGTGGGATTGGCCGCGCGCTACATCGCCGAAGGGATCGCCGAGATCTCGGACCTGCTCCTGGTGACGTTCAGTCGGGCCGCGACCCAGGAACTCCGAGACCGCACCCGCAGCAGGTTCGCCTCGATCGCCCGGGACCTGGCAGAGCCGGACACCGCTCGCGCATCTCGGGATCCACTCGTGGCGTTTCTGGCAACCGTCGACGACGCCGAAGTGGACCGGCGGCGTCGCCGGTTGCGACGGGCACTGTCGGACTTCGACGCCGGAACCATCGTCACCACTCACAGTTTCTGCCAGCGCATGCTCGACGGGCTCGGCATCGCGGGCGAACGCGAACCGGAATCGGCCTTCGTCGAATCGGTTTCGGACCTGCTCGAACAGGTCGTGGACGACCTGTATCTGCAGATGTTCAGCGGTGACGACGAGGCGCCGGCATTCGGTAGGCGGGACGCTCAGCAGTTGGCGTTGGCGGCCGTGGGTGACCCGCAGTCGATTCTGTACCCCGACATCGAGGACCTGGACGACAGCAACCGCGAGCCTGGACTGCGTGTGCGGTTCGCCAGGGAAGCGCGCCGGGAAATCGAACGTCGCAAACGCCTGCTCGGGGTGCGTGACTACAACGATCTGCTGGGACTTCTGCATTCGGTGTTGTCCGACCCCGTCCACGGCGAGGCCGCTTGCGCCCGAGTGAGAGACCGATTCCGCGTCGTGCTCATCGACGAATTCCAGGACACCGACCCCATGCAATGGGACATTCTGCGGCGGGCGTTTCACGGATTCACCACGCTCATCCTCGTCGGCGATCCGAAGCAGGCCATCTACGCGTTCCGTGGAGCCGAGGTACTGAGTTACCTCGACGCGGTGCAGACCGCAGACCACCTCTACGAGCTCACTGCCAACTGGCGTAGTGATTCGGGGCTGCTCGACGCCCTGCATCATCTGTACGGGGGCGCGGCCCTCGGTCACGACGACATCGTGGTGCACCGAGTCGAGGCTCGAAACCCTCCCTCGCGCATGGTCGGACATCCTCCCCTGCGGCTGCGCTATCTTCCCCGAACCGGCGCTGGTCCACTGCGGCAGGGTTTTCCCGCGGTCGACCGCCTCCGATCCCGGGTTGCGGCGGACGTTGCGGCGGACATCGTCGAGCTGCTGTCCGGACATGCCGTGATCGAGCGTCCCGACGGCCCTCGGGTGATCGAACCGCGGGACATTGCCGTGTTGACCCGAACGACCAAGCAGGTGGCGTTGATTCGGGACGCACTCGACGCGGTCGGGGTGCCGTCCGTCGTATCGAGCAGCACCAGCGTGTTCGGCACCGAGAGTGCCCGACACTGGCTGTGGTTGCTGCAGGCGATCGAGCAACCTCATCGCACCGATCGCGTACGTCTGGCCGCTTTGACTCCGCTGCTCGGGTGGACCGCCGCGCAACTCGACTCCGGAGCCGAGGACGCGCTGTCCCAGGTCAGCAGTCGTCTGCGCGAGTATTCGGTGCTGTTCGACGAGGCCGGGTTCGCAGCAGTCTTCGAGCGCGTGTCGGCCCAGTCCGGACTCGATGCGAGGCTGCTCGCGGTCGAATCCGGTGAGCGCACGATGACCGATCTGCGACACATCGCCCAATTGCTCAATCGCGCAGCGGTATCCGAGTCCTACGGAATCACCGCCCTCACTCGCTGGCTGACCGACCGCATCAAGGAACCGGCAGCGGGCGGGTCGACCGACCGGAGCCGTCGACTGGACAGTGATTCTGCAGCGGTGCAGATCATGACGACACACGGAAGCAAAGGGCTCGAATTCCCGGTCGTTTACCTGCCTTACGCCTGGGACACGTTGTTCTTCAGCAAGCCGTCGACGCTGTTGCTGCACGAGAACGGCAAGCGAATCCGAGACGTCGGCGGACCGTCCGGGGCGGGGTATGCGGCCAGGAAGATCCTCAACGATCAGGAGGAGGCAGGCGAGGAACTGCGATTGCTCTACGTCGGTCTCACCCGCGCCGAGTGCCGGATCGTGCTGTGGTGGGCACCGTGCCGAAACACCGCGACCTCATCGCTGCACCGCATGCTGTTCGGACGCATTCCCGGAATCGCTCTGCCCGAGCCGTCGTACAAGGTTCTCGACGACGCGACGACTGCGAACCGGCTCCAATCCTGGGTCGGGTCGGCAGCCGGGCTCATCTCGGTCGAACCGGTGGGGCCCGGTGAGCCGTCCACTGCACACTGGATTCGTCCCGAGCAACCGCACCTCGACGTTGCCGCCGCACGCTTCGATCGAACCCTCGACCTACTGTGGCGTCGGACGTCGTACTCCGCGTTGACAGCTCATGCTCACGACGCCGCGCCCGGCCGGCTCGAAGTAGGAGTGACCAGCGAGGCCGAGCATCCCGAGAAGACGGACGAGCCCGCCGAGACGTCGGTCGGCGGCGACTATCCAGGAAGCGAGTACATCGACGAACAGCTGGACGGAATCGCGTCACCGATGAACGGCATGCCTGCCGGTGCGGCGTTCGGAACGCTCGTCCACGAGGCTCTCGAACACGTCGACACGTCCGCACCGGACCTGCTCGCGGAACTCGAAGGTCGCTGCGCTGCGGCGGTCGCGTCGCGAATGGCGGAGGTCGATCCGATGGCGTTGGCCCAGGCTCTGTTGCCGGTGATGCAGACGCCGTTGGGTTTCGGGACGCTGGCCGACGTAGCGCCGTGCGACCATCTGGCCGAGCTCGACTTCGAGCTGCCCTTGGCCGGCGGAGACGATCCGGTGGCGGACACGGTCACGCTGAAGTCCGTGGCGCGCCTGTTGCGTCGCCATCTCGAACCGACGGACGTGCTCGCGTCCTACGCAGATCTGCTCGACGATCTCGAGGCAACACCGCTTCGCGGCTTCCTCACCGGGAGCATCGATTCGGTTCTGCGCGTGGCCGGACCTCGATACGTCGTGGTGGACTACAAGACGAATCGAATCGCGAGAGGCGATCTGACCACCGGCAACTTCACCCGCGAGAAGATGGCCCAGGAAATGATCCGCTCGCATTATCCGCTGCAGGCAATCCTGTATGCCGTTGCGCTGCACCGATATCTACGATGGCGTCAATCGAACTACGACCCGCAACTACATCTCGGCGGCATCCGATACCTGTTCGTGCGGGGCATGGTCGGACCGCAGACTCCCGCCGGATGCGGAGTGTTCGACTGGGATCCGCCCGCAGCTCTGGTGGTCGAGCTGTCGGATCTGCTCGCGGGCAGGGTGAGCCGATGACCGGTGTCTCGATTGCGCTGCGCGGCAGTGGAATTCTACGTACGTTCAACGACGTGGGTGTGCTGTCGGCATCCGACGTACACGTTGCGTTGCGCCTCGGTGCCCTGGCCGGGGAATCGTCGGAGCACGTGCTGCTCGCCACCGCTCTGACGGTGCGCTCGGTGCGATCCGGCTCGGTGTGCCTGGATCTGCGACGACTGCAAGACGTCACCGTCGACGAGGATTCGGACGTCGATCCGAGCGCACTCCCGTGGCCCGAGCTCGACGACGTGCTCCGAGCGCTGAGGGTCAGTCCACTGGTGGTCGGCAGCTCGAATGGGCCGTTGAGGCCGCTGAAACTGGTCGACACCGATCAGGGTGAGCTGCTGTATCTGGACCGATACCATCTGCAGGAGAGCACCGTTCGGGATCTCCTCGACGTGCGTTCGCAATCCCACCCGCCCGCCGATGCCGTCGAGATCGGCGAGGCCTTGGCCGCGCTGTTCGTGGACGGATCGGGTGCACCCACGGCCGCCCCCGATCGGCAGCGAATAGCGGCGGCGCTGGCAGCGACGCAATGGACCACGGTCATCGCCGGCGGACCCGGAACCGGAAAGACCCACACCGTAGCGAGAATTCTGGCGCTCCTCGTACGCGAACACGGCAGCGATCTGCGCATCGGACTGGCCGCACCCACCGGTAAGGCCGCAGCCCGACTGCAGGAATCCGTGTCCGAACAAGCCGGGCTCCTCGGACTTCCTGCGGACCTGAAAGCAATGACGCTGCACCGACTTCTGGGATGGAAGCCCGGAAGCAAGACGCGGTTCCGGCACGATGCGGAGAATCGACTGCCCTACGACGTCGTCGTCGTCGACGAAACCTCGATGGTGTCTCTGACGATGATGTGTCGGCTGCTCGAAGCCGTACGTCCCGAGTCTCGGTTGATTCTCGTCGGCGACCCGGACCAGCTGACGTCGGTCGATGCAGGCGCGGTGCTGGCCGATCTGGTGGCCAGGCCCGTCACCGGCAGGGAGAACCCGGTTCTGGCTCAGCTCGTCGACGCGGACTTCGCCGCCGCCGAGGATCCCGAAGAAGCGGCGCTGAGCGCGTTCGAGCGAGACCGATTGCGCGGCGGCGTCGTTCGGCTCAGTCGTGGCCGACGCTTCGGCGGAGCCATCGCTCGCTTGGCCGTGGCCGTCAGGGACGGTCGGGCCGACGATGTGATGGCGTTGCTCGAATCCGGCGCGGAGGAGATTTCGTTTCAGAGCCCCGACGACGTCGACGCTCTACGTTCGGACGTGATCGACACCGCAGCCGAGGTCACCGCCGCCGCCGTACGCGGGGATGCCACCGAAGCACTGCTCGGGCTCGAGAAACATCGCCTCCTGTGCGCGCACCGCGAGGGTCGATGGGGAGTCTCGCGGTGGGACCGGCAAGCGATGGAGTGGGTAGGAGAAGGCACCGGAACATTTCTCGACCCTTCGCTGTGGTATCCCGGTCAGCCGTTGTTGGTTACGGCCAACGACCACGAGGCGAGGATCTACAACGGAGATACCGGCGTTGTGGTGTTGGGAGACAACGGGACTCCGATGGCGGCGTTCGCTCGAGGTCGCGGCCACGTGTTGATTCACCCGAATGTGCTCTCCTCGGTACACACCGTGTACGCAATGACGATCCACCGCAGCCAAGGCAGTCAGTACGACACGGTCTCGGTTCTGCTGCCGGCCGAGGCATCGACGCTGTTGACGCGAGAACTGCTGTACACCGCCATCACCCGCGCACGATCGCACGTTCGAGTGATCGGTACCGAGGAGGCCATCCGCGCGGGCGTCGAACGTCAGGTGCTGCGGGCGAGCGGGCTGCGCCGAAAGATCCTGTAGCTCGTTCGATCGTGTTCGTCACCGGCACGCATGCCGGTCTGCCCTCGTCACGACGTCCATGCTGTGTGCGACCAGAAGCCATGTGCGGGCCAGGTTCTTCCATACCCCGACGTTGTTGCCAGTCGCGTCGGCGGAGGGGCGAGCCCGAACGGCGGCCGATCGATGCAGCGACAGTGCTCGCGCTTTCAGCGCGTCGATATCGCCGTCGGCGCACACCGATCGAACGGTGTGCGCATCGACGCGTCGACCGACCAACTGGCACAACGCTTGCAGTGACCTCAGCTCGGCAGGCACGTCCTCGGATGTCTCCGACGGGCTTTCGGTCGTTGTGCCGGACGTGCGACCGACGAACCCGCGCTGCAGGTCTACCGGTCCCGACGACGCAGCGTCGGCTGCGACGCTCCACACGCTCAGGAACGATGGATGTGGGACGTTCCAGAGCTCCCGGAACGCGCGAGTGATCATCTCCGCGACGAGCGCTGCATCTGCTCGGGTGTCGGTGCGCGTGAGATCGATGATCGACCCGTCTGCGACCGGCTTGCCTCGATCCAGCCAACCGAAGTCGAGGAGCTGCACATCCATGGCCGTTGCGTCCGGGGCATCCGGGTACAGCAGTGACGGCAGCGCTGCCACCGACACCAGCACGCCGCCGTCCGTCGCTGCCACGTCGATGTACGGCCGCAATCCGCGCTCGCCGGGGCTCGCCTGGGCAGCGGAAACCGTGATGTAGTCCCGTCTCGGCAGGGTCCGAAGACGGGCGTGCAGATTTTCGGTGAACGTGGCCCACGCGAGCGCGGTGGCGGAGTCGAAATGGCCGTTCTGCAATGCGGTCACGATGCGAACCCTCTTCTCGGACGAGAACTGATGCCTGTATCCGAGACCGTAGCGAGAGGGTCCGACAAGAACCTGGGTCAGTAGACGTCGCGAAGGTAGCGCTTGGATCGCTTGAGGTCGTTGACGTAGTCCTCGGCGGCGTCGGGGGAGCGGCCACCGTGCTCGGCGACGATCTCGTGCAGTGCCTCGTCGACACTCTTGGCCATCCGAGCCGCATCGCCGCACACGTAGATCAGCGCACCCGCTTCGAGCCACCCGTACAGCTCCTTGCCTGCCGCACGCATGCGGTGCTGAACGTAGATCTTCTGGGGCTGGTCGCGGGAGAAGGCCAGATCGAGTCGAGTCAGCAGACCGTCGCGCTCGAAATCGACCAGTTCGTCCTCGTACAGGAAGTCGCTCGCTCGATGCTGATCGCCGAAGAACAGCCAGTTCTCGCCTGTTGCGCCCCGGGCTCGACGCTCGTGCAGAAAAGCTCGGAACGGTGCCACTCCGGTTCCCGGCCCGATCATGATGATCGGGGTGTCGTCGGATGGAAGGCGGAACGATTTGTTGGCCGACAGGAACACCCCGGCTTGCTGTTGCTCCCCGACGCGGTCGGCCAGATACGTCGAGCAGACGCCGCCGCGATCACGCTCGGCGGACCGATATCGGACCGTGGACACGGTCAGATGCACTGTGCCCTCGTGCGCGATCGGGGACGAGGAAATCGAGTACACCCGGTGTTGCAGTGGTCGCAGCAGTCCGAGGAACTCGGCTGGATCGAACGCTCCCGACCGATCGAGGTCGAGAACGTCCACGACGTCCCGACCCCACGTCCAGGCGTCGAACGACGCGCGGTCGCCGTTCTGCAGAACGTGATCGAGCTCGGCGTCACCGGCGCGTTCGGCCACGGCCTCGATCAGATCCATGGACGGGATGCCGATCTCGTAGTCCGTGGTCAAGGCATCCGCCAGGGTGATCTCACCGGATTTGGTGTGGACAGCGGTGTCGGCAGGCACTCCGAGACGCTCGATCACGGCCGAGACCAGCGCCGCGTCGTTGACGGGTTTGACGCCGAATCCGTCGCCGGCCTCGTAGGCGATGCCGCTCTCGCCGAGCGCGATCGAGAAGTGTCGAACTTCCTTGGCCGACGTGGGGCCGGAGAGACGTCGGTTGCCCAGAATCTGCGCGCGATAGGGATTCTTCCGATTCCACGGTGAGCGCTTCGATGCGGTCTTGGTGGCGCCGAGATCGCCGGTTCGAGCGTCGATGTCCTGTACCTGCCTTGCGGTAGTCGTCTTGTGAGCCGACTGGGAGGTCGACTCGTTCGAACACTAATCGGGGCCACTCACTCGCGGTGCAGGACCTCGATTCCGTCGACGGAGAAGACGACGTCGTATCCGCTCGCCAGCGCCCGGTCGATCGCCTGACGGTCGCCGGTCTCGTCCGTCGGCCACCCCGCAGGTCGTTGCCGGTTGACGACGATCCAATCCGGGACGGTCGAATCGGTCGTACGCTGCGGAAAGACCGAGACCTCGTGGTCGGCGACGAGTTGAGCCACGAGATTGTTCGACGCCGCAACCCGATCACCGGCGGGAATCCACTCGAAGATCTCTCGTGCGGTCGCGGCCTGCGGATCGATCGTCCATTCCTGCGCGTGCACCACACGTGACATGGGCAGGAAAGGCAGCGCGATGACCGCGAAGGCTGCCACGAACGCGACGATCAGCTTCCGGCCACGTTCGGTGAGCTGACCGTGGCGGTGGCTACGCACCAACGCGTCGAGCAGGGCGACGAACACGATGACCATCAGGATCGCGTTGTAGTGGTAGATCGGTTTCCAGAAGTTGGTGTTGTCGCTGAGAAAGCGCCATGCGACCGTCGGGACCGCGACCAGGAGCAGTGGCGATCTCAGGGCGAAGAAGCCGGTGACCGCGAGAAGCAGAAATGCTGTGGCCGCCCGTGAATCGCCGGCAACCAGACCGTGCGCGGTGTCGGCTATGCCCTCGCCGAGCGGAGGCAGCTTCGAGCCCTGATCGTACGAGTTGTCCGAGCTGAGGGCCGGGATGATCACCTTGACCGCGAGCACTACCCAGGTCAATCCCCACACAGCAGTCAGGGCCCCCGCAAGGCGCGTTCGGCCGGTCGTCCACAGCGCCACCAACGCCCCGATGACGATCACCGTAAGGCCCATGTCCTCTTTGACGAACACCAACGGTAGAGCCCAGGCCAGGGCCGGCAGCCAATGCTGTCGGACCAGCGCGACCATCGACATGGCCAGCAGGGGCATCGCGAACGCCACCTCGTGGAAATCGAAGTTCAGCGCGGCCTGCACGCCCCACGACAGTCCGAACGCCGCGGCCGTCACGATGCCCACGACCGTGCCGAATTTCTGTACTGCCAGTCGGCTGATCGGAATCACTGCGAGCGCGAACAGCACCGCTTGTGCGATCAGCAGTGTCTCGGCGTGCGGGAACAGTCGGTAGAGGGGCCCCAGCAACGCGGTGATGGGCGAGAAGTGATCGCCGAGCGTGTTGTAGCCGGTGCCGAGCAGGTCGGATGTCGGCGCGCGAAACTGCGAGTACGACGCGATCTGTTGGACGAATATCCCCAGGTCGAATCCGGACGTACGGAGCTGGCGATGGCCGAGGACGGACATCACCGAATACAGGGTCGCCAGCACGGCGAAGGAGACGACCGGCACCAGCGTCTCGGCGGAACGGAACGCCGAGCGCCGGTCTGTGGTGGCTGTTTCGTCGGTCGCTGTGTCGACACTGTCGGCATCGGTGACGACCGTGGATTTCTCGGTAGTGGTCACGAGAAGGCATGTCTACCGGACCGACGTGAGATGTTCCTGAGAACCGCCGGTCAGCGCTTGCGCTTCTTCGCTGGTTTGCGGCGCGGCGGCTGCGAGGTGAGGTGGTAGTAGAGCGCATCCTCGGAGTCCTCGACCACCACATCGATGAAGTCGCCGACTTCGAGGTAATCGTCGACGGCGATCCGGTCGGTCGAGCCGATGACTGCTTTCACCGATCGAGCGGGAACGAGGCCCCTACGGCCGTCCGGTCCGACGGCGAGTGCATAGCGTGGACCGGTACGGGTGACCCTGGCGCTGATGAAGTCCGGGTCCCTCGGTATCGGGTCGGCCGCGAGCACGCCCCCGTCCTTCGACGCGGCCGTCAACGAGTCGAGCTGCGCGGCCAGATCGTCGGCCATCGCATCGACCTGATCGAGCAGGTGGGCCATGTGTGCGGCGTAGTCGGTGTGCTTCTTGGTCGGCTTGAGCGCCTCACCGGGCTTGTACATGTCTTCGTGGGTCAGCTCGCCCCAGGCGTCCTGCAGGCGCGTCTTGACCTGAACTTCCACTTTCACATCGAGATCACCCTGATGCGTTGCGACTCGGACGACCAGCACCGCGTGGTACGCGCGATAGCCACTCGGCTTGGGAAAGGCGACGTAATCGGTCGGTGGTTGCGCGAACCGTACAGAGCATTCCGGGTCGTTGCACGCACGCTCGAGAGCAGCCACGAACGTCAGCTGATCGCGCGGGGTCTTGCAGAGCACCTTGACGCCGACGAGATCGGGCAGAGCCTCGGCGACGGCATCGGCGTCGGTCGGCTCGGTGATGCGGCCCTCGGAGAGATAGCGGCGCAGTTTGTCGGCCGATCTGCCCGGGTCCTTGATGCGTGCCGTCTGCGCATTCAGTCGGTCTCGATCGACGTCCTCGAGAATCTCGTCAGCGATGGTCTCGAGGAAATTCTGCGCAGTGACGAGAGCGGCTTCCCACGCTCGACGACGCTGCAGGTACAGCTCTTCGACCAAGTCGTCGATACTCGTTGCCGATGTCACGATGCCGAGGTTAACGCAGAAGTACCGCCGATCCTGTCGGCGGCGCGCATTCGAGCTGTGGCGTGACTGTGTGCGGTTTACGCTCTACCGCATGACCGTGGCTTCGGAACAGAAGGACGACTTCGTCGAGCAGTTCGATCCCTTCCGTCGTGAGTTGCTCGCGCACTGCTATCGCATGACAGGGTCGATCCACGATGCCGAGGACCTGTTGCAGGAGACGTACATTCGCGCCTGGCGGGGGTACGCAAAGTACGAGGGCCGCTCGTCCCTGCGCACATGGCTGTACCGAATAGCAACCAACACCTGTCTCACCGCTCTGGACGGCCGGGCGAAGCGTCCCCTGCCGACGGGCTTGGGTGCGCCGAGTTCAGGCCCCACCGACGAACTTGTGCAGAACAACGAGATTCCGTGGTTGGAGCCGATTGCAGATTCCGATCTGGCGGATGCGAGTGATCCCGCATCGATCGTGGTGGCGAAGGAATCCGTGCGGCTCGCCTTCGTCGCCTCCTTGCAACATCTGTCGTCGCGACAACGCGCGGTGCTGCTGATGCGCGAAGTGTTGCAGTGGAAAGCGTCGGAGGTTGCCGAGGTTCTCGCCACGACGACGACCGCGGTCAACAGCCTCCTGCAGCGAGCCAGGGAGCGCCTCGACGAGATCGCGCCCGATTTGGACGACATCGAGCCGATCGAATCGGCAGAACTGCAGCAACTGCTCGCCCAGTACGTGGACTGCTTCGAGGCCTACGACATCGACCGGCTGGTCACGTTGTTCACCACCGACGCGGTGTGGGAGATGCCGCCGTTCGTCGGGTGGTACCAGGGCGGCGAGACGATCGGATCGCTCATCCGCAACAACTGCCCGGCAAACGGCGCGGGCGATATGCGGATGGTGTCGACATCTGCTAACGGACAACCGGCGTACGGGTTGTACATGCTGGGTGAGGACGGTGTGCACCGGCCGTTCCAGCTGCACGTGCTCGATGTCGATGCCAGAGGGGTCGGACACGTGGCCTGCTTCTTCGATCTGACTCTGTTCGATCGATTCGGATTGCCCGACCACCTCTAGAACAAAGGTTGGTCAGCTCTCCGAGACGGCGGACGGATCCATCCACATCACTTCCCACACATGATTGTCGAGATCTCGGAACGCCCTTCCGTACATGAACCCGTGGTCCTGTGGTTCCATCCACTTCGATCCACCCGCGGCGATCGCCGCGTCGGTGAGCGAATCGACCTCGTGGCGGCTGTCTGCAGAGATGCACATCAGCACCTCTCGGGCCGAGCCGGTGTCGCAGATCGAGTCCGAGATGAAGTCCTCGAATCGCGCGGTGGCCAGGAACATCACCGTTGCCTGGTCGCTGACGATCATGGAAGCGGTGTTCTCGTCGCTGAACATGTCGTTGAACTCGAAGCCGAGACCCTCGAAGAATGCGCGGGTGGCGACGACGTCGCGAACGGGCATGTTGGCGAACAACAAACGTGACATGGGTACACACCTTTTCCGTGAAGACCTGCTGCGTCGAACCGTCGAACAACGGTCTGCTCGTACTGACAGCTGTCGATCCGAAAAGTCATCGGGTGAAGATGTGCCGACACGACGCGACCCCGCCGAGCGGGTGCTCGACGGGGTCGCGGACTGCGAAGCTGAAGGGGGCGTGTAGCTATCGCGTGATCTGCTGGCTATCGCGTGATCTGCTGGCTATCGCGTGATCTGCGCGAGGCGCGACAGCATGCGCGAGAAGACGTGGCCGTCGTTGCCGAGATCTGCGTAGGGGTCGGATGCCTCGTCCGACTCGGTGGTGCCGGGCGTTGCCGCAGCAAGCGTGCGCGCCAGCCGGGTGCGACGCTCGATGGCGTCGAGGATGGTGGCGTCCAGCGTTGAAACTTCGTCGAAGAGCTGGTCGACGTCAGCTGTCGCGATGTCGGCACTGTCGGTGCCAATTGCGAGCGAATCGATCTGAACAGTCACATCGTCTCCTTTTGTTCGCGTCCTGAGGTGTGAGTCGTTCGGTCGGCCGGAACCGTTACAGCTCCATCCGAGTAAAAACGATGTTTCGTCGCCCAAACCAACATGCCCACTCGACGGGCCTGGGCCAACCTCTTCGGGGTGTGATGCTGCATACAGTCCGGTCGGTTCCGCTACCTGCGGGTTCTTCGGACGGAACGGCTCGAAGGATTCTTCTCGCGATGTTCCGGGTAGCCGCGGAGCGGATACGTCGACTTTCGAGGAGTGAACGATGCGTTACGACTACCTGATCATCGGTGGGGGAATGGTTGCGGACAGTGCAGCTCGCGGAATCCGCGAGCAGGACGCGACGGGCTCCATCGGAATACTCGGCGCGGACCCCGACGCGCCGTACACCCGGCCGGCGCTGTCGAAGAAGCTGTGGACCGACCCGGAATTCGGCCGCGATCAGGTCTCGCTCGACACGGCGTCCGACACCGACGCATCGGTGCACACCGGAACTCGGGTGTTATCGGTCGACCGCTCGAACTCGTCGGTCACCACGGAATCCGGAGACACCCACGAGTACGGAAAGCTTCTCCTGGCAACGGGGGCGACGCCGACGCGCATCGAACTGACCCCCAGCCCGCGTGTGGTGTACTTCCGCACCTTCGCCGACTACCGGGCGCTGCGTGAACTGACGAAGACCGCCGACCACATCGCCGTGGTCGGCGGCGGATACATCGGCACCGAGATCGCAGCTGCGCTGTCTGTCCAGGATGTGAAGGTCACACTGGTCACGTCGGACTCCGTGCTCGGCGGACACATGTTTCCGCAGAGCCTGGCTGCCGGCTTCGACAAGGGTTTCGCCGGCCACGGTGTGACCGTGCGCCGAGGAACGAGGGTCGTTTCCGGAGCCGAGGCGTCGGCGCGCGTGCAACTGCAACTCGACGACGGTTCGACCGTGGAGGCGGACGGAGTCGTGTTCGGACTCGGCGTGCGACCCGACACGGAACTGGCCGAGGCTGCGGGGCTGGCAGTCGACGACGGCGTGATCGTCGACGAGTTTCTTCGCACCGAGGACGAACGCGTCTACGCCGCCGGTGACGTGGCGAACTACCCCGACGCCATTCTCGGACGCCGACGCATAGAGCATGTCGACAATGCGACCGAGATGGGCAAGGCCGCCGGACGCAACATGGCCGGTGCCGCAGATCCCTACACGTACACCCCGTACTTCTACTCCGACGTGTACGACGACGGCTATCAAGCGATCGGCACGGTGTCCACGACACTGACCGTCGTCGAGGACTGGAAATCGGTGGGGAAGGAAGGCGTCGTCTACTACCTCGACGACGATGCCGTCGTCCGGGGCGTGCTCATGTGGAACGTCTGGGAGGGGCTCGACGTGGCGCGCAGCCTGTTGGCGAAGAAGAAGCCGCAGACCGAACAATCGTTGCGCGGACTTATCTGACCTTCTGGAACACTCGATGGCGAGCGATCCGTCGACGACGCCGGCGATTCGGCGCGACCTAGGAGAGACGATGTCCGAGTTCGATCGCAGTGAGTCGGCCGATCAGCGTGCCCGGTTCGACGACGAGGTCCATCGCCGCTGTGCCGACTGCCGGCTGCCCGGTCGCTCCGAGCAGCTGTCCGACGCGGCGGCTGTCGCCATCGCGGCCGGACGAGTGGACGAGGCCACCCGAGCAGTCCTCGTCGGCCGATGGCATGCCGGACGCTCGCTGCCGTCGATCGGAGGATTCGGCGCACTGCGCAATCTGGTGGACGAGCGCGATCGCTGGCTCGGCAAGGACACGACGAACAAGCCTGGATCGGCGCTCGTGTACAAACTCCGTGCTGCCGAGTTGACCAAACGAGTCAATCACCACCGCACCACCGTGGTGATGTCGAATCGCCACTACGCCACCGGGGTACGCGCGGCGCGCAAAGAGCGCAGGGAAGGTGTGCATCTGGACCTGGACCAGCGGGACGCGATCTTCGATGCGTTGACGAGAACGCCTGCACCACAGAAGTTCGGCCCGATCGCCGAGCGTGGCCTCTCGCTGGTGGACGCGGCCACGGATCGGGTGAGCACGCTGGCGCGCAGAACTCCGGTGGCCGACAGGGTCGAGTGGGCGACAGGAGTGGTGGATCAGTTCGTGGATCGAAAGGACGACCGCTTCGTCGATCGTTACGACACCCTGCTGTTCCTTGCCGGCACGGCGTTCGATCGGGTGCGTCGGTCGCCGGCATGGCAGTCGACGTACTTCGAGATCCAACGCAAACAGCTGGACCTGTTCGTCGAACTCACCGAGATCTCGGTCGATGCCACCTCGTTGCAAACGGTAGCGACCGAGTTGAATCGGATCGGTGAAACGATGGTCGACGAGGAGACAGCAGCGCAGGTCGAATCCCGCCGTGTCGCACTGGAAGTGGTGTGGAAACAGTTGACCGGACGGGTGGCTGCGCTGGTTCGGCTCGCGAACGTGGTCGAGTCCTCGGAGACCGAGGCACGCACCTCCGACGCGATGGCCCGCGCGCACAGCCTGGACGATCGGATCGACGACCTCGTCGGGCGGTCGGGGAGCCGGGAGATGTCTGCCGAGAACACGCACTTCGTCGGTGATCAAGTGCGGACACAGTGGCGCGACTGAGTGACACCACAGGCACAGAGGCGCGATTCACTGCCGTTCGGGCCACTGAATCGCGCCACCGGCTCTAGGCGATGATTGCGAACAGAATCCCCGCGACGGCGAAGCTGACCACGGACAGAATGGTCTCGAGGACCGTCCACGTCTGCAGTGTCTGCTTGACGGTGAGGTTGAAGAACTTCGCGATGATCCAGAATCCGCCGTCGTTGACGTGGCTGGCGATGATCGAGCCCGCCGCGATGGCCATGGCGATGAGCGCCACGGCCGGAGCCGAGTAGTCCTGCGCCGCTACCAGGGGTCCGACGATTCCGCCGGTCGTCACGATAGCCACTGTGGCCGAGCCCTGCGCCACGCGCAGGGCGCAGCTGATGATGTAGGCCAAGACGATGATCGGTAGGCCCGCGGCTGCCATGGTGTCGGCCAACGCCGTGCCGATACCCGTGGCCGAGATGACCTTTCCGAAGAACGCACCAGCTCCGACGACCAGCAACAGCATGCCTACCGGACGAAGTGACTCTCCGGTCAGCTTGCTGAGTTCCTGGACTGTGGATCCGCGTCGAATGCCCAGAACATAGAACGCGATCAGAACTGCGATGAGCAGCGCGACGGCCGGTGTGCCGAAGAACGTGAGTACTTCGAGGAGGTTTCCGGGATCGAGCAGAATGCTGCCGAACGTGGCCCCGAGGATCAGGACCAGTGGAACGGCAATGATCGCTCCGATCGTGCCCACCGACGGCGGCGTCGTGACGACCGGGCGCTTAATTGCGACCGTGCCTGCGCCTCCACTCTCGGTGGTGCTTGCGTCGTCGCCGTCGTTGATGAAGTCCTCGGGGACGTCGACGATGACGCGTTTACCGATCCAGTTACCCCAGACCAGGCCGGCGGCGATGAATCCTGGTATCCCGCAAATGAATCCGAACAGGATGAGCCAGCCCAGGTTCACCTCGAGCAACCCGCCGAGGGCGACCGGACCTGGGTGTGGCGGCAGGAAGGCGTGCGTCATGGACAACCCGGCCAGCATCGGCAGCGCATAGAGCACCAACGACTTTCCGCCTTGACGCGCCGCCACGTACACCAGCGGTGCCAGCACGAAGATGCCGATGTCGAAGAAGACGGGGATACCGAAGATCAGCCCCAGCAGTCCCATTGCGATGGGTGCTCCGCGTTCGCCGAAGATCCCGAGTAGTTTGGCGGTCAAAGCCTGTGCACCACCCGACTTTTCGAGAATCGCCCCCAGGACCGTTCCCAGTCCGATGATGACTGCGATGTGCCCGAGGATGCCGCCGAACCCGGTTTCGAGAAGCGACTCGTTGCTCTTGATCGCGGTGCCGACTATCTCGTTGACGGGCAAACCGGCAGCCAGAGCCAATCCGAGGCCGACGATGAGAAGTGCGATGAACGGTTCGAGCTTGACCTTGATGATGACTACGAGCAGTACGGCAATTGCGATGCCGCACAGTACGAGTAGACCAGGAGTCGAGGTCCTGAGCCAGTCGACGACAGAATTCATGACGAGCCTTCCTTGATGTGTGCACTGATAGCCGCCACGAACGCCTGCGCTCGCACGGTGATGTCGTCCCACTGGGCGGCCGCGACCGACGCCGGTGGGACCACATCGGTACCTGCAGTCACTGCGACGGCACCTGATGTCAGGAACTGAGCAGCGTTGCCCGCGTTGACTCCGCCGGACGGAACGAGTTGTGCGTCGGGGAAGGGGCCGAGCAGATCCTTGAAATACGCGGGCCCGACGGTCCGAGCCGGAAATATCTTCACGGCATCGGCTCCGAGATCGAGGGCGGTCATCACCTCGGACGGGGTGAGTGCGCCCATCATCAGCGGGACTCCGGCGTCGGTGACGATCGCGGCAACGTCGGGACGCAGCCCGGGTGTCACGACGAAGTGCGCCCCGGCGTCGATCGCGGACCGGGCTTGGTCGGCGGTCAGGACCGTGCCCGCCCCGACGACTGCACCTGCGTCCGATGCCGCGCGGATCAGCGCGAGGACGCCGGGCGTGGTGAAGGTCAGCTCGAGCGCGCGAATTCCTCCGCGCGCGAGCGCATCTGCCAACGCAGCAGAATCCGAGATGTGCGGGGCGCGCACCACCGACAGTGTGCGATCCTCGAGAATGGTCGTCATGGCGTTCACGATGTTTGCCTTCCGGTGGGGTTCATCCGCAGGGCGTGGCCTGCCAGAGAATGAGTGGGGCGATGCTCGTCGATGGCGAACGCGCCGTTGACCATGACGTGGCTGATGCCTTGGGCCTGTTGTTTCGGGTTCTCGAACGTGGCGGTGTCGCGGACGGTGGCCGGGTCGAACAGCACGAGATCGGCTGCGTACCCTTCGGCGATCGTGCCGCGGGCGCGCAGGCGGAGTCGCTCAGCGGGACGGCCGGTCAGGTGATTGACGCAGTCCTCCAGTGACAGCAACTGCTCGTCTCGCGCGTAGTGACCCAGGTAGCGGGGGAACGTTCCCCAGGCGCGCGGGTGCGGCTTCTCGCCGACCAGGATCGCGTCGCTGCCGCCCATATGGCGTGGATGCGCCATGATCTCGCGCACGTTCTCCTCGTGTCCGACGTGCTGCAGGATGGTGGTGGCCAGCGCGTCTCGTCGAAGAAAGTCGAAGAACACGTCCACCGGGGACCTACCCGCCTCGGACGCGATGTCGGACATCGTGCGTCCGACGTACCGATCGAGGTCGGGGTTCGCGACCCCGCTGAGCTGGATGGTCTCCCACTCGACGGTGACGCCATGGCAGCCGTCGGACCCGTTGACATCGACATCTCGTGCGATGCGTCGACGCATGTCCGGATCGTCGAGTCGTTCCAGCGCGCGGTCCGGGCCACCCGACATCGCCCAACTCGGAAGCAGCGCAGACAAGGTGGTGGCTCCGGGCAGATAGGGATACGTGTCGAGGGTGACGTCGCAGCCGTTCGCGATCGCCGAATCGACGCGGTCCAAGAACTCGCGTGCCCGGCCCCGATTGACGCCGAAGTTCATCGTCGCGTGAGTCAGATGCAGCGCACATCCCGTCTGCTCGGAGAGATCGAGCATCTCCTGATACGCGTCGAGCGCGCCCGCGCCGTAGGACCGAGTGTGCGGCGCATAGAACCCACCGAAGTCGGCGACGACCTCGCACAACGCTCGTAATTCGCTTGTGTCCGCGTACATTCCGGGCGTGTACGTCAAACCGCTCGACATCCCGACGGCACCCTCCTGCAGCCCCTGTGCCAACAACTGCTGTATGTGGGCGATCTCGGACGGCGAAGCAGGTCGCTGATCAGGGCCGACCGCGAGGTATCGCAGTGTTCCCTGGGGAACGAGATAGGCAGCGTTCGGAGTGATGCCCTGGTCGAGGCGAGCGAGGTACTCCGAGACCGAACGCCACGAAAAGTCGAGGTCGACGGGATTGCCGTTCCATCCGGCGATCTGACGCCGCACCACATCGAGCGTCGCGTCGTCGATCGGAGCGTAGGCGATTCCGTCCTGTCCGATGACTTCGGTGGTGACGCCCTGACTGATCTTCGGGAAGTGGTCGGGGTCGGTCAGCAGACGCAGATCGGAATGGGCGTGCATGTCGATGAACCCGGGGGACAGGACGTGCCCCTCGGTGGCGTCGACGATTCTGTCGGCACCGCGAACGGTGCCGGGTTCGGCGACCGAGGCGATGAGACCGTCGCGTACGAGAACGTCACGACGCTGCCGCGGTGACCCGGTGCCGTCGATGACGTCGGCACCTCGAATGAGGATATCGGACAAGGGTTTCGGCTTTCTAGAAGAATGTGTGCACGAGATCGACGACGCGGGGATCGTCGCCATCGGCGTCGTCGACGACGGGAACCAGACGCCATTTGTCGAAGGCGGTGCACGGGTGAGACAGGCCCAACCGCACCACCGATCCGACCGGCAGCGCCGCGGCGTCCTCGGCCGGTAGGTGAAGGAACGCGTGTTGATCGTTCAGCGCTGTGACCGCGGCACCGGAATCGAGGGTTTCGGTTCCTCGAACCAGCTGGGGGACCGGCAGACCTTCGTCGAACGGAAAGTCCCGCTTGCCTGCATCGAGCAGCGCGAGACCGGGTTCCGGCCGGGATACCGTCCGAGCCCATCCGTGCATCGCAGACATCAGCGGCGCGTCGGTGCGGGCGGGAGTCAGTGGTGAGATCTGCGAGTAGAAGCCGTCGTCGTGCACCACATAGGCACCGGAGCGCAGCACCACGTCGGTAGGTACCCCCTCGCCGGTGGTGAGGGAGTGCAACCGCTCGACAACCAGGTCCTGGTAGGCGCTACCGCCGGCAGTCACGATCGCATGGTCGCCGTACAACCCTTCGGCATCGAGCGCGCGATGAAGGGTGGCGACGTTGTCGAGGTAGGTCCGAACCGCCGCGAGGCCGCTGTCGGTCCGGTCGTGGCTGAGTGCGCCCTCGTAGCCGCCGACCCCGGCCAGGGTCAGCCGCGGCGACGACGCGATGGCACGAGCGACCGCGATCGCCTCGTCGGTCGTCCGCGCTCCGGTGCGACCGTGCGGGCCACCGAGTTCGACGATGACCGGGATGGAGCGTGTTCCCTGCGCCGCCAGGATGCGGTCCATCTCGTGCACCGTCGCGACGCTGTCCGCCCAGCAATAGAACTCGAATGTCGGATGCGAATCCAGTTCGGCCGCAATCCATGTCAGTGCGACAGGATCGATCTCGGCATTGGCGAGAACGACCCGTTCGACCCCGAACGCACGCGCTGCCTGAACCTGCCATCCGGTTGCGAGGGTGATCGCCCAGCTTCCCGCATCGAGTTGCTGTTTCCATAGTTGAGGGGCCATCGACGTCTTGCCGTGGGGCGCGAGCAGCACTCCCGCGCGCGCCGACCACTCGGCCATGACCGAGATGTTCGACGCGATGCGTGCGCGGTCGAGAGTGAGTACGGGCGTCGTGAACTCGGAGAGTCGTGGCGACGTGGCGAGAAAGCTCTCGATGGTGTGCCCCCACGACCTGGGTGGCAGCGCCTTGTGCTCGGGTCCGAGCACTCGCCGGCTGAGTGCCTCGACGGCATCGGTGTCGATCACGGTCGTCTCCTGGGTCTCGAAATCGAAAACGTTGCGTATTGTGCAACGCTAGTTGCGCAATGTGTTTATGATTTGTAGTCTGCAACGAAAGCCAGCGTTCCCGCAAGAGTTCGAGGAGATCGACGTGAAAGCACCACGAGCGGTGTGCGTAGGCGAAGGCCTCGTCGTTCTGGTCGCCGAGCCTGGCCCACTGGAGAATTCGGACACCTTCCATCGCACGGCCGGTGGCGCCGAAGCCAACGTGGCAAGGGTGTTCGGTCAACTGGGCGTCGATGCATCGTGGATCTCGAGAGTGGGCGACGACGGATTCGGCCGGTACCTCGTCGGCCAATTGGACACGGCAGGTGTCGACACCTCCGGTGTGACGGTCGACGACGCGCGACCCACGGGCATGTATGTGAAGCAACGCGGCTCGGGTTCCGATGATCGACACGACCTCGCGTGCGGAGACAGTGCCATGACGTACTTCCGTGCCGGCTCGGCTGCGAGCGCCCTGTCGCCGGGAGACATCGACGGGCGTGCGGCGACCTTGGTTGCTCGTGCCGACTTGATCCACTTCACCGGGATCACCGTGGCGATCTCCGATACCGCGGCCGATCTGACGAGGTCCCTGATGGATCTACCCACCGTCGTCAGCTTCGATCTGAACTATCGGCCGGCGCTGTGGAAGTCTCGGCCGGACGCAGCTGCAGATGTGCTCGGGGAACATGTTCGGGGAAGCGATGTGGTGTCGATGGGGGCCGACGAAGCTGCGCTGGTGTTCGGCACATCCGATCCCGCCGAGCTGCGCGAGATGTTCCCGCAGCCACGCCATCTGGTGATCAAGAACGACGCGCACACCGTGACGGCGTTCGAGGGAACCTCTCGGGTCGACGTACCGGCGCTGAAGCTCGACGTAGTCGAAAAGATCGGTGCCGGAGACGCGTTCGCGGGCGGGTATCTGACCGGACTGATGTTGGGTAGGAGTTCCGTCGAGTGCGTTCGGTTCGGGCATCTCTGCGCGGCGGGTGCCTTGACCGGGCACGGTGACATCGCCTCGGTGCTGCCCCTGGCGGTGCTGATCGAACTGGCCGAACTGCACGACGCCGACTGGGCGAGGCTGGACTACGCAGTCACCACCGCGCGTCACTCGGGGGTATTGCAGTGAGTCAAAGTCTCGCGCGAGCGATGACACTCCTCGGCTTGCTCGGCGACGGCCCGCGTTCACTCGACGAGTTGGCGTCGGTCCTCGAGGTTCACAAGACGACCGTGCTGCGCCTGCTGCGCACGTTGGAAGCCGACAGATTCGTCCAGCACGACGTGGATCACCGCTATCAGCTCGGATCCAGGCTGTTCGAGCTCGCCAACCGAGCGCTCGAACAGCGCGACGTTCGGAGCATCGCGCGGCCGCATCTGGCCGAACTGAACTCGATCACCGGTCAGACCGTCCACCTCGCCACCTACGAGGCAGGCGTCGTGATCTATATCGACAAGTTCGACGCCCAACAGAGTGTGCGGATGTATTCGCGAATCGGAAAGCCCGCACCACTCCACTGCACAGCTGTGGGGAAGGTTCTGGTCTCGGCCCGTCCCGAGGCAGAACGAGCACAGATTGCACACGGCATCACATACACACCGTTCACCGAACGAACGATCACGACGGCCGAGCGCTATCTGCGCGAGCTCGACCTCGTGCGTGAGCAGGGGTTCGCCGAGGACCGCGAGGAGCACGAGTCGTTCGTCAACTGCATCGGCTGCGCAGTGCGCGACGGAACCGGCGAGGTCGTGGCAGCGGTGTCGATGTCTGTTCCCGACATGGTGCTCGATCACCAACAGGTCCTGGCAACACTCCCCGAAGTACAGCGCGCCGCGGCCGCGATCTCCGAGGGATTGGGCTGGCGACCGCGAGAAGCCCAGGACCGCAAGACACAGGACGAGAGCTCGACGGAAGGAACACAATGAGTGAAAAGATCGAAATCCGCACCACAGACGCGCCCGCACCGGCTCACACCTTTTCTCAAGGAGTCCGGAAGGGACCGTTCGTTCAGGTCTCGGGGCAGGGACCGGTCGACCCGGTCACCAGCGAGTACCTGTACCCAGGCGATGTTGCCGCACAGACGACCCGCACTCTCGAGAACGTCAAGGCCATCGTCGAGGCCAGCGGTGCGACATTCGACGACGTCGTCATGCTGAGGGTCTATCTGACCAAGCGCGAAGACTTCTCCACCATGAACGACGCCTACGGACAGTTCGTGTCGGCACATACCTCGGGGGACGTCCTACCGAGCCGCACGACAGTGTTCACGGGCCTGCCACGAGAAGAAATGTTGGTCGAAATCGACGCCGTCGCGATCGTCTGACCGAGTCCGGCGGCAGATGTTCACACGAAAATTACATCTGACCAGGCGATTTGCGTAAGCGTTGGTCTTCGCGTAACTTTTGTCGAGTCAGAGCGACACGGACACCGACCCGGTCTTCACGGACTGGGACAACGAGGTTGTACGGAGTGTGCACTGAACAACCCAGGCAAGGCGAGATGGTATCAGCCATGCCTGGGGTTCGAGCGTGTAAGCCCCGAAGTTACCGTGCAAACGGCAGCGACGGTGTGTGCGTGTTCTTTGAGAACTCAACAGTGTGTCGATGAATGTCAGTGCCGAATTATTTTGGTGAATGCATTCGATGTATCAGCCATCCGCTTGTGGTGGTTGTTGTCGGGTGTTGTTTGAAATGCTAGTTGAGTTTTTTTGCTAGTGATTTGACTTGATGTCTTTGACTGATTCACGGTCCCTTGTGGGGATTGTTGTTTCGCAGGTCTTTTACGGAGAGTTTGATCCTGGCTCAGGACGAACGCTGGCGGCGTGCTTAACACATGCAAGTCGAGCGGTAAGGCCTTTCGGGGTACACGAGCGG
>NZ_NPFL01000030.1:0-819 GCF_002259075.1 Rhodococcus sp. 15-725-2-2b
TACGCCTCTATGAGTGCGCCCATGAAGCCTGGTCATGGAGCTCCTATCGGTACGCCGGTGCCGGGTGATGCGTTGTTTGTGTTGGATTCCGGTTTGCGGCGGGTTCCGATCGGTGTGGTTGGTGAGTTGTATGTCGCGGGGCGGGGTGTGGCACGCGGTTATGTGCGACGGCCGGGCTTGACGGCATCGCGATTCGTCGCGTGTCCGCTCGGCCCTTTGGGTTCGCGGATGTATCGCACCGGCGATCTGGTTCGTTGGAATCACGACGGCGAGCTGGAGTATGTGGGTCGCTCTGACGATCAGGTGAAGATTCGTGGTTACCGCATCGAAATCGGTGAAGTGGAAGCAACACTCGCTGCCTTGACCGGAGTGGAGCGTGCGGCAGTGGTGGCCCGTGATACCGATACCGGCAAGCAGTTGATTGGCTACGTCGTACCTACCGAGGTGTCTGCGGGAATCGATGGTGGGGCGCTGCGCGAACGAGTTGCCGCGCGATTGCCTGCGTACATGGTTCCGGCCGTGGTGATGGTCATCGACGAGTTGCCGTTAACTGTCAACGGCAAGCTGGACAAATGGGCGTTGCCCGAGCCGCAATTCGCCAGCGGCGTTCACAGAGCGCCGTCATCTCCGGTTGAAGAAATTATCTCCGGCATTTTCACGAAGGTTCTCGACCTGCCGCGAGTCAGCGTGGACGACTCCTTCTTCGACCTGGGCGGCAACTCGCTCTCTGCGATGCGTGTCGTAGCCGCCGTGCAGGAAACCTTCGACTGTGAAATCAGCGTCCGTGCACTCATGGAAGCCCCCACCGTAGCGGGCCTG